>NZ_CP179922.1:605000-872500 GCF_052055895.1 Bacillus sp. D7-8 | reverse complement strand
ACAAACTCTCGTGGTGTGACGGGCGGTGTGTACAAGGCCCGGGAACGTATTCACCGCGGCATGCTGATCCGCGATTACTAGCGATTCCAGCTTCACGCAGTCGAGTTGCAGACTGCGATCCGAACTGAGAACAGATTTGTGGGATTGGCTTAACCTCGCGGTTTCGCTGCCCTTTGTTCTGTCCATTGTAGCACGTGTGTAGCCCAGGTCATAAGGGGCATGATGATTTGACGTCATCCCCACCTTCCTCCGGTTTGTCACCGGCAGTCACCTTAGAGTGCCCAACTGAATGCTGGCAACTAAGATCAAGGGTTGCGCTCGTTGCGGGACTTAACCCAACATCTCACGACACGAGCTGACGACAACCATGCACCACCTGTCACTCTGCCCCCGAAGGGGACGTCCTATCTCTAGGATTGTCAGAGGATGTCAAGACCTGGTAAGGTTCTTCGCGTTGCTTCGAATTAAACCACATGCTCCACCGCTTGTGCGGGCCCCCGTCAATTCCTTTGAGTTTCAGTCTTGCGACCGTACTCCCCAGGCGGAGTGCTTAATGCGTTAGCTGCAGCACTAAGGGGCGGAAACCCCCTAACACTTAGCACTCATCGTTTACGGCGTGGACTACCAGGGTATCTAATCCTGTTCGCTCCCCACGCTTTCGCTCCTCAGCGTCAGTTACAGACCAGAGAGTCGCCTTCGCCACTGGTGTTCCTCCACATCTCTACGCATTTCACCGCTACACGTGGAATTCCACTCTCCTCTTCTGCACTCAAGTTCCCCAGTTTCCAATGACCCTCCCCGGTTGAGCCGGGGGCTTTCACATCAGACTTAAGAAACCGCCTGCGAGCCCTTTACGCCCAATAATTCCGGACAACGCTTGCCACCTACGTATTACCGCGGCTGCTGGCACGTAGTTAGCCGTGGCTTTCTGGTTAGGTACCGTCAAGGTGCCGCCCTATTTGAACGGCACTTGTTCTTCCCTAACAACAGAGCTTTACGATCCGAAAACCTTCATCACTCACGCGGCGTTGCTCCGTCAGACTTTCGTCCATTGCGGAAGATTCCCTACTGCTGCCTCCCGTAGGAGTCTGGGCCGTGTCTCAGTCCCAGTGTGGCCGATCACCCTCTCAGGTCGGCTACGCATCGTCGCCTTGGTGAGCCGTTACCTCACCAACTAGCTAATGCGCCGCAGGTCCATCTGTAAGTGGTAGCCGAAGCCACCTTTTATGTCTGAACCATGCGGTTCAAACAACCATCCGGTATTAGCCCCGGTTTCCCGGAGTTATCCCAGTCTTACAGGCAGGTTACCCACGTGTTACTCACCCGTCCGCCGCTAACATCAGGGAGCAAGCTCCCATCTGTCCGCTCGACTTGCATGTATTAGGCACGCCGCCAGCGTTCGTCCTGAGCCAGGATCAAACTCTCCGATAAAGTAGTTTGACTGACTACGCACATCGCTGTGCGATTTATTTAAAACTTTGAATTAACAGGTACGTTTTGTCTTGTTTAGTTTTCAAAGATCATTTCAGCCTCATCTCGAGGCGACTTTTTTAGTATAACATTTCAGCGAGTTGCTGTCAAATGTTTTTTTGTTTTTATTTCTCCGCCGCTGTGAGCTTTTTGTTGAAGCGCATCAGCGACGTTTAATAATATACCATGCCTATGATTCAGCGTCAACACTTTTTTTGAAAGAATATCCTCGATGATATACTTCCTGCCCTTTGGTCTCTATTTGAGATACTTCAACAAAGCCTTTTTCCGTCAGGTAATCAAGCATGACACCAAGATCTTGGGTGAAGTGCACCAGTTCAGGGTGCTGAAGCAATTCTCCAAACTGCCACATTTCTTTTTCTTTCATCACTTGAAAAAGGTGCGCAGAACCGATTTCAGCTTTTGAATGGATGAGAAAATCATTTGCTAAGAATAATAATTCGAGCCTTTTCTCCAAACTTTCATGACTCTCGACAAGTTCGGAATATAGCTTATATACCTGCGGCTCAATGTGACGGACCTGGTTCCAGACTGTCGTTTCGGGATAAAACCCCCGGTCAATCACTTCTATGCGGGCCAAGTGGTGAAGAGCATGCACTACCGCATAATATGCATCCAGAAAATGATCAGCTTCAAAAAACGCTTTTCCTTCTACAAATCTTCTGATCAGCTTGCCGTATTCCATTCCGATCTTTAATTTCCGCTCGGCGAAAGGAAAAGTGCTGAGCCGGTCATTGAGTTCAGATATATATTCATTGCGGTCAAACAGCACTTTGCCGTTGATGATCCAATCTATGACTCTTCTATTGGTCCCGAGCAGAATCCATTCCTGAAGCAGAGCATCCGTTACAATATGTAAAGAAGCGGTTTTTTGTTCGAATTCATAATGCTTTATAAAAAGAGGTTCATCAGCCTGTTTGACAATGACAAGCATGACCGCATCAAAGTTATCCGTGATGGATGATGCTTTACTCCTTCTCTCAATCATAAGGACGGCCAGCGTATCGGGATGACTTGCTCTTTCTTGGTAAATTGGACGGAGAAGATTGTCCATTACGATTCCTCCAATGCGATTGTTTCACTAGCTATTGTTTCTACATTTCTATGATAAAACATGAAAGTCCTTTTTTCTAAACACATTGCACTATTATAACAAATTTCCTTTCAGGTGCCATATTTATTCTTCCCTTTTCTTACGAAAACATGAAGAATATGCCATCTGTTTTGTGCTATAGTTAAACGAGAGGGGGATGGACATGGCGAAATACTCAAGCAAAATTAATAAGATCAGAACGTTTGCGTTAAGTTTGGTTTTCGTTGGGTTTATCATTATGTACATCGGGCTGTTCTTCAAGCAGTCTGTTTTGCTTGCCAGCTTGTTTATGATTCTCGGCCTGCTGTCGATCGGGCTCAGCACCGCCGTTTATTTTTGGATCGGCATGCTGTCCACAAAAGCGGTCCGGGTGATGTGCCCCGCTTGCGAGAAAGAAACGAAGATTCTGGGCAGAGTGGATATGTGCATGCATTGCAGAGAGCCGCTCACATTGGATAAAGGATTGGAAGGCAAAGCGTTCGATGAGTCTTATAACAGAAAAAACAGTGTAAAATAAACGAAGCTGACCGTATCAAAGCGGTCAGCTTCGTTTAGTGGTTTTCTTTTTTGGAACATTCTTGGCAGACGCCGTAAATCTCCAAACGGTGGTGGCTTACCTTAAACCCCGTGACGTGAGCCGCAAGCTGTTCTACTTCGTCAAGCCCGGGATAATGGAAGTCTACGATTTTTCCGCAGCTTTCACAAATGGCGTGATAATGGTCAGAGGTGACAAAGTCAAATCTGCTGGACGCATCTCCGTACGTCAGTTCCTTTACAAGCCCCGCTTCCCGGAATACACGCAAATTGTTATACACTGTCGCAACACTCATATTAGGGAATTTCCCTTCCAAGGCTTTATATATATCGTCCGCTGTCGGATGTGCCATAGAATCCACGAGATATTCCAGAATGGCATGACGTTGAGGAGTAATCCGGACTCCCGTATCCTTCAACGTGTCTAAGGCTTCTTTTAATTCATGTGCAGCCATCCGTCATGCACCTCTCTTCTAAAAAAGATTATTACTTTATAATGTTTATAATTAGTGTACATCTTTTTCCGGTCTCCTGTCAAATGTAATCTGAAGAAAACCCCGTGAGTTCAGCATTTGTCCATTAATTAGACGCAATTTGTTCCAATTCTCGAAGCGCCTCGGCAACGTGATCTTTCACTTTTACCTTTCTCCACTCCTTCACAAGACGGCCTTCTTTGTCTAACAAAAAGGTGGATCGCTCGATACCCATATATTCTTTCCCAAAATTCTTCTTCAGCTTCCACACATCAAAAGCTTCCGCCAGTTTGTGCTCATCATCAACGAGGAGCTGGAAAGGAAGATCGTGTTTTTGCTTAAATTTTTCATGTTTATCACGGCTGTCAGGGCTTACTCCGATGATAACGGCATCAAGTCCCGCGAAACTTTCGTGCTGATCACGGAAATCACATGCTTCCGTCGTGCATCCGGGTGTCATGTCTTTCGGATAAAAATAGAGAACGACGTACTTCCCTTTAAAATCCGTCAATGCTACTTTTTCCCCGCTGTCATTCACTAATTTCATATCCGGTGCTGTTTGTCCGATTTCAATCGTCATTTCTTATACCTCCGGGTTTTTTATTAAGCGTATCCAATTCACGTTAAGATTACAACCGTTATCCCCCCGCTCTTTTCTGGAAGCATGAACCGTTGTGCTCGCAATGAAGCATGCTACAATAGAACATGATGTAAGGAGATATTAGGAGGGTCATTTTTTGTATACAAAATCAGTTGAACTTCATAAGGAAGCGTTAGAGCATATCGTCGGAGGCGTGAACAGCCCGTCCAGATCCTATAAAGCGGTAGGCGGCGGTTCACCCGTTGCGATGGAAAAAGCGAACGGCGCTTATTTCTGGGATGTAGACGGGAATCAGTATATCGATTATTTAGCGGCTTACGGCCCGATTATTACCGGACATGCCCATCCGCATATTACTGAAGCGATTAAAACAGCGGCTGAAAACGGCGTGCTGTACGGGACGCCGACCAAACATGAGGTCACTTTCGCCAAAATGCTGAAGGAGGCCATTCCTTCACTTGATAAAGTACGATTCGTAAACTCAGGCACTGAAGCGGTAATGACAACGATCCGGGTTGCACGCGCTTATACAGGCCGGACAAAAATCATTAAATTCGCCGGCTGCTATCACGGCCATTCTGATCTCGTACTTGTCGCTGCGGGTTCCGGTCCGTCTACGCTCGGCACTCCTGATTCCGCCGGCGTGCCGAAAAGCATCGCCAATGAGGTGATTACCGTTCCTTTCAATGATATTGAAAGCTACAAAGCCGCGCTGGATAAATGGGGTTCAGAAATTGCAGCGGTTCTCGTCGAGCCGATCGTCGGCAACTTCGGCATCGTTGAACCTGAAGAAGGATTTTTAGAACAGGTAAATGAATTGACCCATAAAGCGGGCGCGCTCGTCATTTATGATGAAGTGATCACGGCGTTCCGTTTTATGTACGGAGGCGCGCAGGATCTTCTTCAAGTGAAGCCTGATTTAACGGCGCTCGGTAAAATTATCGGGGGCGGCTTGCCGATCGGCGCTTACGGAGGCAAAAAAGAGATCATGGAGCAGGTTGCTCCGCTCGGCCCGGCATATCAAGCCGGCACGATGGCCGGAAACCCGGCATCTATCCTATCAGGCATCGCCTGTCTGGAAGTGCTGAAGGAAGAAGGCGTTTATGAGCGGCTTGATGAGCTCGGCGCCAGACTTGAGCAAGGCATTCTCGCCCATGCGGAGACACACGGCATTACCATCACCGTCAACCGTTTAAAAGGCGCGCTCACGGTTTACTTCACTGATGAAAAGATCGTCAATTACGAGCAGGCGGAAAATACGGACGGAGAAGCATTCGCCAAGTTCTTCAAGCTGATGCTTGAGCGCGGCATCAATCTCGCTCCATCGAAGTATGAAGCTTGGTTTATCACAACCGCACATACTGAAGAGGATATCGACGCCACTTTACAAGCCGTTGAAGATGCGTTCAGACATATGAAAAAATAACTGCTGAAACAAGCGGGAGCCCAGGGCTTCCGCTTTTTCTTTTTGTCCGATTTGTGAGATAATGGTTTTTTCAAAAAAAGACCTTGAATAATTGGTATGATCCCTGTATATTACTTTATTGTTTAGCAAATCAGACGACAGGGAAATGTAAGTGTCAGCCGTTCGTTCGGCACATAATTTATTAGAGAAAGGAATGCACGCACAAACCAATGAAACTTGGTGCCCGCATTTTTAAAACAGGGATTGCGATTACGCTCGCGCTCTACTTAGCATCATGGATCGGACTTCCGTCGCCGATCTTTGCCGGGATTGCAGCTATATTTGCCATACAGCCCTCTATTTACAGGTCTTTTCTTATCATTATTGATCAGGTTCAGGCAAATATCATCGGCGCTGTCATCGCTACGGCATTCGGACTGATTTTCGGACCGAGTCCGATTATGATCGGATTGACCGCAGTGATTGTCATCACGATCATGTTAAAACTGAAAATTGAACACACCATTTCGATTGCGCTCGTGACGGTTATCGCAATTTTAGAAACACCGGGAAACAGCTTCCTGACGTTCGCTCTGATACGAACAAGCACCGTTATTTTAGGCGTGCTGTCTTCTTTTATTGTGAACCTTGTGTTTCTTCCGCCGAAATACGAAACGAAGCTGACTCATCATACGGTTGAATATACCGATGAGATCATGAAATGGATCAGGCTGACGATGCGTCAGTCCACGGAACACTCGATATTGAAAGAGGATATTGAGAAGCTGAAGGAAAAGATGATGAAGCTTGATCATACGTACCTTCTTTATAAAGAGGAGAGAAGCTACTTTAAGAAAACGACGTATGTAAAGTCGCGCAAGCTTGTATTGTTCAGACAGGCGATTATTACGGCGAATCGGGCGCTTGACACGCTGAAAAAGCTGCACCGCTATGAAAACGAGATTTATCATATGGCGGAGGAATTTCAGGAGACGCTGACAGAAGAAATTGATTATCTGCTTCATTGGCATGAAAGGATTCTGATGCGGACGGTCGGCAAGATCAAACCGCATGATGACGATGCTGAAGAAAGCATAAGATATAAACAGCTTTTGACGAAGTCTTTCTTGAAAAATCAGCAGAACTGCGAGGATGAACTGCTTGATTACAATATGCTCAGCATTATGGCTGCGGTTGCGGAATACCGCGAGCAGCTGGAGCATCTCGATACATTAATTACGAGTTTTCAGACATACCACCCGAAAGACAGCGAATTAGAAACAGACGAAGAGTAACCCGGTGCTTCCGTAAAACCGGGTTTTTTTGCATTCAAAAAAACTTATGCCGCCCATTCGGACGGCATAAGTTTTTGTATCAGTTCAAATTCTGAATCGTAAATAAGTGTCTGTACTGGCCGCCTTGGGCCATTAATTCCTCGTGCGTGCCGGTTTCGACGATGGCGCCGTTTTCCATGACGACAATTTTATCCGCGTGCGTAATCGTGGACAGCCTGTGGGCGACGATAAAAGTCGTCCGGTTTTTCGCAAGCTTTTCCATTGCTTCCTGAATGTAGTGTTCACTTTCAAGATCAAGAGCCGATGTCGCTTCATCCAAGATTAACAGCGGCGGATTTTTTAAGAATACACGCGCGATGGAAATCCGCTGTTTCTGCCCGCCTGACAATTTGACGCCCCGTTCGCCGACTTTGGTTTCATAACCTTCGGGGAAATTCATAATAAATTCATGGGCATTTGCCGCTTTCGCAGCCGCAACCACCTCATCCAAAGACGCTCCCGGTTTACCGATGGCGATATTTTCACGAATCGTCTCACTGAACAGAAACGTATCCTGAAGCACCATTCCGACTTGATTGCGGAGGCTTCTCGCTTCATAATCGCGAATATCTGTGCCGTCAATCAGCAGGCTGCCGCCGGATACATCATAAAAACGCGGTATGAGGCTGACAAGCGTCGATTTACCGCCGCCGCTCATCCCGACGAGCGCGACGGTTTCCCCTTTTGTCACCTTTAAGGAAACGTCCTGCAAAATCGTTTCTTTTCCTTCCTCATAACGGAACGAGACATTTCGGAATTCAACTTCGCCCTTAATGCCGTCAGCTTTTACTGCATTCGGTTTATCAGTCAGTTCATACGGCTCGTCGATAAATTCAAATATGCGGTCCATTGAAGCGATCGACTGGGTCAGCGTCGTCGATGAGTTGATCAATCTTCTGACCGGATTGTACATTCTGTCAATATAGCCGACGAACGCAACCATCGTCCCTACCGTCAGCGGACCGTTTATGACAAAATAACCCGCAAACGCGATAACAAGCAGCGGCGCCAAATCCGTAATGGTATTCACGACTGCAAACGTTTTTGCGTTCCAATTCGTATGACGGATCGCTCTGTCCAGAAAATGTCCGTTTTTTTCATCAAAATTGGCTTGTTCATAATCTTCAATGGCAAAACTTCTGATGACGGGCATCCCCTGAACTCTTTCGTGCAAATGTCCCTGAACTTGGGCGAGTGCCTGAGAACGCTCACGTGTCAGTTTTCGGAGGCGGCCGTAAAAGTATTTCACTGAAATTCCGTATAACGGAAACAAAATGACAGATATCAATGTCAGCTTAACATCGAGTGTAAACATAATGCAGATGACGATCAGCACCGTCATCATATCAAGCCAGATATTCATCAGTCCCGTTATGACAAAGTCTTTTGTCTGTTCGACATCATTTATCACCCGGGAAATGACTTCGCCCGTTCTCGTGTTGGCATAAAACCTCAGGCTCAATTTTTGAATATGGTCAAACAATACTCCCCTGATATCATAGAGCACCCGGCTGCCCGTCCATTGCGCGAAGTATTGCCGATAGTACTCTACCGGGGGACGCAGAATTAAAAACAGCACGAACATGATGCCCATTATCGTGAATAGCGATGATGTTTTAGCGCTTGCCGTTCCGCTCCCTTGAATAATGTCATCGACCACGTATTTTAACAGAAGCGGGAGAGCCAGCGGGATGGAGAATTTTATGATGCCGATTAACACTGTGATAAAAATTTGTTTTTTATAAGGTTTTACAAATTGCATATAGCGTCTGATTACGCCCACACTTTATCCCCCTCTCTCTTTAAGGCGTGTGAGCCCATGTGAAAAACCTGTTGACACCCCAACAGGTTTTTTATTGTATTCTTTATTTTGTATAGCGCAGATACCGTTCATACCACATATCAACAAATTCCGGAGCAAACGGTCCTTTCCGCTGATGAATCCAGTGCAGCAGCGTATTCAGATACTCCTTCAGAATGCTGTCGATCTCTTTAGGGTAATTCATTGATTTGCGGTGGTCATCGTATTCATCCTCGTCAAGAATGTTATACGTCATATCCGGAAACACCTTGACATCCAAATCGTAATCAATATATTTGATGGCCTCTCCGTCATAAGCGAACGGCGAGCTGATGTTGCAATAATAGTGTACCCCGTCATCTCTCAGCATTCCGATGACGTTAAACCACTGACGGGCATGAAAGTAGCAGATCGCCGGTTCTCTCGTCACCCACGTCCGTCCGTCGGATTCCGTCACCATTGTCCGGTCGTTGGCTCCGATGATACACAATTCCGTACTTTTTAAAATCGTCGTTTCATTCCAAATTCGATGAAGCAGCCCGTTATGCTTATAGCTGTGAATTTGAATGGTTTCTCCTTCCTTGGGATATCCCATATTTCTCCCCTACTTTCTGTAAAGCCCTGCAGTCAATGCAGCCGCAATTGCTTTCCGACAAGTCTTTTCACTATTATAACGTTACGAATTAAAAAATGAAAATAAAAGAACCACTCCGCTTCCGGAATGGCACATTCATTTCTGCACATAGGAAGACGGCTTTTCCGTGCTGCGATAAGACTGGATGACTTGCTCTGTCTGCCTTTGGAATAACTCCTGTATGCCGGCCAGGTCTTTTCGCTTTGTCGCAATTTCGTCCTGTACATTGTCCAGCTTTGCATCTCTTTCCAGACTGATGAGTTCCGCTTCCACCTGCCGGCAGCGGTCAAGTTCTGACTGCAGCTCGAGAAGCTGATCCATGATTTTCATCTGTTCACTTACAAGCTTTTCAAACTCTGACATCGGGTTCCTCCTTAGGCTTTTAGGTTGATACTCCTTACCATTTCGATTTTACGCCGGAAAACCCTTTGACTCATTCTGTAGAGGAATCACAAGTTTTGTCGTTTTGGCAACAGAAAAAAGCACTTCCATCCGAAGATGAAGTGCTTTTTCGTTTCAGTGATTAGCTGTTTTGCTGTTTGTTTTGTTCAGCAGATTGGTTTTGCTTTCTAACCTGCTGCGCATCAGTTTCACTGCCGAATTCAGTGCCGTATTGACCCTGACCGGAAGCTGATTGCTGGTTTTGTCTTTTCACCTGCTGAACGTCTGTTTTGCTGTATTTTGAGTTTGCCATTGTTATCACCTCCACGCACTTTAGAATGCGCAGGAGATGATAAGGCTATTCATCTTTTTTAAAACTTATACGAGCAGAGAGCGTCCGCCGTCAATAATGATGGTCTGGCCGCGGATCATGTCCGCTTTTGAAGAAACTAAAAACTCCACCGTATCGATCATATCTTTAATTTCGACCATTCTGCCGGCCGGCGTATTTTGGCGGGCATCTTCCAGCAGTTCATCTCTGTTAGGGAAATGCTTCAGCGCGTCCGTATCAATCGCTCCGCCTGACACCGCGTTTACGATGATATTTTTCGGAGACAGCTCAACCGCCAGATAACGGGTTAACGATTCTAAAGCGGCTTTTGAGACTCCGACCGTCGTATAGTTTTCAAGATAGCGGATGCTGCCGAGCGAGCTGATGCTGACGATGTGGCCGCCTCCGTTTTTCTCCATCATCTTTGCCGCCTCCTGGGCGCAGAAAAGCAATGCTTTCGCATTGATATTCATCGTCCAGTCCCAGTGTGTTTCTTCGAGTTCCATGACCGGTCTCAGCACGCCTGAAGCCGCATTATTGACGAACACGTCCAGTCTGCCGAATGTTTCGTCAATCTGGCGGAACATGTCTTTGATTTTTGCCGGCTGGCCGACATTGGCTTTAATGACGAGCGTTTTAACGCCGAGTTTTTCAATTTCTTCGGCGGTTTCTAATGCCGCTTTTTTACTGCGGGCGTAATTGATGACGATGTTGTATCCTTTTTCCGCGAGTCTGATGGCGGCTGCTTTCCCGACGCCGCGGCTGCTTCCCGTGATCAGTGCGCATTTATTTTGTTCCATTTTTCCTCAGCTCCTTGCTGTGTATAGTTCTTTTCATTCAACAAACAATAAAAGCAATATGTGTTGAAAGGGGTCTTTTATATGTATGTCGGACGTGATATGGGCGAATTGGCCATGATGCCCAAAAAAGATTGGAGAGATTCAGAGCTCGCCTATTTCCATCATGCCTTCCAGCAAATTATGCCGTATTTAAACGAAGAAGGCCAGTCCAAATACCGGGAACTGATCCAGGAAATCGAAGCCCGCGGCGGACTGAAACGGAATGAAGCGGATTACGGCCACGGCACTCGCGTCAGCTATGACTGACGTTTTTTACAGGCGGCCGCTTTCTTCCGCCATTTTCCATATCTTTTGATGGGAAACGGGAAATGCGTATTCCTCGAGCTCCTCTTTTGTGACCCGTATGAATTCCGTTGTATCCGACACTTGTTTTACTTTACCGAAAAAGACCGAAATATTCCAGACGAGATGGGTGAAAACATGTTCTACGATGCCTTCCAGCTCCCCGATTTCAGCGGTTGTTCCCATCTCTTTTTCTAAATAGGCTTCAAGCTGCTCTCTTTCGGTTTTGATTCCTTTCTGGGTTTCGGTATTCGGAAACTCCCACAAGTTGGCGAGCAAGCCTTTTGGCGGCCGTTTATGAATATAGACATCGCCTTGATCGTCTGTCAGCACAACGGCTGCCATTGTTTTTATTCCGGGCTTTTTCTTTTTGCTTTTAACGGGCAGCTCCCGCTCTGTCCCTTCCGCAAATGCCGAGCAGTGCTTTTGTACGGGGCAAAGCAGGCAGGACGGCGATTTCGGGGTGCAGATGATCGCGCCGAGCTCCATTAAACCCTGATTGAATTCAGATGGTTTTTCATGAGAAATGAAAGCGGATACCGCCTGTTCGAAAATGGTTCTGGTTTTAGGTTTTGCGATATCGTCCCATATGGAAAGAATTCTCGACATGACACGCATCACATTGCCGTCTACGGCGGGAATCGGTTTGTTGTATGCGATGCTGAGCACGGCGCCTTTTGTATAAGGGCCGACACCTTTCAGTCCGCCAAATTCCTTTTCCTCGGCAGGGACGACTCCCCCGTACCGCTCATGCACTTCTTTTACGGCGCTTTGCAGATTTCTTACACGGGAGTAATAACCTAGCCCTTCCCAGGCTTTGAGCACTTTTTCCTCATCGGCTTCAGCGAGCGCCGAAACGGTCGGAAATTGCTCAACAAACCGCCGGAAATAAGGGATAACGGTTTCTACGCGCGTCTGCTGCAGCATCACCTCTGACACCCACACCCGATACGGGTCCTGATTTTCTCTCCACGGCAGAATTCTCTGTTCTCTTTCGAACCATGTAATTAAGTCCTCGCGAAATTTGTCTATATCTTTTTGTTTCATTTTTTCTTCAAGTGCGTTCATATCTTCTCCTCAGATGTTTCGGGTTCCGCTTTTCTTGACACCGTATTTTGGTGTAAACTTAGGGCACGTTACGATAATATGTTACATTAAATAGTGATAAAGAAAAAGCGGAAACATATGAGAACGGCGGATAAACGCCATGATTGGGCAAACAGAAAATGGGGAATATCTTATAATGCGAAATATGCGGGCGACTGATTGTTAACGCCTGCTAGGAGGTCAACAATGGATACTGGCACTCACGTTGTCATGGGTATCGCGCTTGGCGGAATCGCAACTCTTGATCCTGCCGTCGGCATGCACACCCCCATGTCTCAGGCAGTTATGATCGCCGCTCTTGCCGGCTCTCAGGCACCTGATATTGATACCATATTGAAGCTGAAAAATAATGCCGTTTATATTCGAAATCATAGAGGGTTCACGCACTCCATTCCCGCCGTTTTATTTTGGTCCGTTCTGATTCCGGGTATTTTGTTTATGTTTTATCCGGAAGCGAACTTTTTGCACCTGTGGCTGTGGACGCTCCTCGCTGTCGTGTTGCATGTGTTTGTTGACATTTTTAACGCGTACGGTACACAGGCCATCCGCCCGTTTTCGAGAAAATGGATCGCTCTCGGTTTAATCAATACCTTTGATCCGTTTATTTTCGTCAGCCATTTGGCCGCGATTGCCGTGTGGTATATCGGAGGTCATCCGGGCGTGACATTTCTGATGCTTTATATCATCCTCACAGGATATTACGCCGTCCGGTTTTTGATGCAGCTGCGGATAAAGCGAAGGCTGCGCGAAATGATTGAAGAGGAGATTGAAACCATCATTATTTCGCCGACGATGAAATTCAGGCAGTGGCGTATCGCCGTGACGACGGCGCATGCCTTTTATGTCGGCAGAAGCCTTGACGGCCATGTCGTGATATTGGATACATTCAACCGCGTACCCGTTCCGGAAACCGATGTGATGAAGGCCGCGAAACAGGACGAAAATATTGCAGCCTTTCTTTCATTTTCCCCCGTTTACAGGTGGGAGGTCGATACCTTTAAAGATCATTATGAGGTGCGCTTTATTGATTTGCGCTACCGGAGCAAAGGCCACTATCCTTTTGTCGCCATCGTCCACCTCAGTCATGATTTAGAGCTTCTCTCTTCTTACACGGGCTGGATTTTCAGCGAGGAAAAGTTGCAGAAAAAATTAAAGCTCGGCTCTGTTTAAGAGCCGGGCTTTTTTTGTCTTCTCACATATATAGCCGAAAACACGAGGCTGATCACCGATAGAGCGGCCGCGGGTTTAAAAAACGGCGGGTAATACGTTAATTGAATATCGTTTTTTCCTTTTTGCGCTTTAAATCCGATGAAGGAATAATCCGCTTTTTCAATCTGCTCCTGTCTGCCGTTTATCTTCAGCTCCCAGCCTTTTTCATATGGAATCGGAAGCATGATATACGGCGCGCGGGTTTTGTTTTCATACGAGATATGAAGCGTATTTCCGCGCCAGCTGAGATCGGCCCGCGGTTCTTTTTCCGCTTTTCGGTATGCGCTTTTCAGCGTATCGTACCGTTCTTCATAAAGCGCCAGTCTGTCAAGCTGATACGACCCTTTCGGCAGACGGATTTGGATGTTTTTTGTTTTCGGCACTCTGACAGTAACATCGTTGACACCTGTTTTGTAAATGGATTGATTCGATTTTCTCGTTGTCGTGTAATCGTTCACTTTTAATGTAAAGCCCTGGTCCTTCGCTTTATTCTTCAAATAAAAGCTGACGTAATAATCGCCGCTGTCCATCTTAGCGGCTTGCGGCGTAATGACCAGGCCGCCGCCGTCTTCGTTTACCGTCAGGATGCCGTTATGATAATCGCCATGTTCGGCCGCTACCTCTGTACGGCGGATCATATTTTTCGCCTCAGGCGCTTTTTTCGTGTTGGTTGTGCTTGATTCCATGACGATCCCGTCAAGCATTGCCCGTTCCCTGGCAAGGGCGGGCGCTTTTTTCAGGCCGCCCTCGTTATATACGCGATCGGCTGTCCGTACGAACGGAAGCATATATTGATTTTGATAAACCGCATAATGGGTTGATTCCATGATTTTTTTGAACCCGTACGGCACGCCGGCCTCGTTTGTTTTTTCCGTCATATAATATTTTCCGTAAAGCAGGCTGTATAAATTAGCCCTGTTTCCTAATGTCGCATAGCGGCTGACGCTTTCTCTGCCCATGTCAATCTGGAGGTCGTGCCAGTAAAAGGACAGCAGATTGCGGTTCAGTATGCTTGAGTATACGCTGAATCCGTTGAACCCGTATATGATCGGGGTGTTATTGAAAACACCGTTCATCCAATCTAAACGGGCAAACGGATCAGGGTCTTTTTCTTTCAGACGCTGAATGAGCTCCGATTGTTCTTTGCCTTTATAGTCAGCACCCGTCATAAAGGTATGCGATACCGTATAAATCTTCCCGCCTTCTGATAAAGCATATTTTTCATATGTATTAGCCGTAAGCACAGCCGTAAGCAAAATGACAGCATAGACGGCGGGCACCGCGCCTTTCAGTCTTGTCTTTGCTGCAAAGAAAGCGGCTATGCTCAGCACCAGAAGAAGGATGACGGGCAGGTTGGCGTGATCAGAAATATCCAGACTGTACCGCCTCACCTGGCTCCAATAGAGCAGAACGACGAGTACGGCGGACATCAGCATACTCTTCATGCTGATGTCTGAAAGCTTAGAAAGCCCGACTGAAACCGTTCCGGCAATCGTGAAGCACAGGACGTATTCAAACCTGTTCTGCGGAGCTGAAAAACCGTTAAAGGCACTTGCCGCGAACGGACTGAAGTGAAACAGAATATACAGCAGACTGATTCCCGCAAACAGCCGGAACAAGCGGTTTTTGTATAAAGTAAATGTAAATAGAAAAAGCAAAAAAGCCGCCGGCAGGATGATTATCCGGCTAGAAAATAAAATGTTGTCGGAAAAATCAAGCCAAGCAATATGCTCTGAATACGGCGGCCGCAGATTATGAAGGTATCCGTATACGACAGGAATAAAGGAAACTGCGCTTATGCCGAACCCGAGCAGACCCGACAGAATAAATATCCTGCATTGAGTGAGCCTTTTCGTCTCATTGCCTTCAAGGGGGATCACCCACCTGAATAAGATATAAATGCCGATGAAAATCAGATTAATATACGCAAAATAAAAGTTGTTGATCAATGTCAGCGCACAGGCGAAGATAAACCACGCCGGCTTTTTTTCCCTGATGATTTTTTCCGCGCCCAACACAAGCAACGGCAGCCACACCATACTGTCAGTGAAAAAGTCCCAATATACCTCATGCCGGAAGTAAATAATCGAGACCCCGTACAACACGGCGCCCGCAAAAGCAGGCACCGTCCGTTTGACGAAATAACGGAACACACACGCCGCCGTGAATATGATAAAACTCTGCTTGGCAAAGCTGATAAAAACGGAGGCCTGCGCCCAAAACAGCGCATCAGCCTCACCCGTCAGCTGAATAAGCTGCAAAAAGCGGACAGCGGCGGAGATAAACAGGAATAGAAAAGAAGTAGAGAAATAATAGCCGAGCTGACTGTACACGCCCCCGCCCAGTCCGAACGAATAGCTGTAAAACAGCCTGCCGTTCATATATTGATCAAACAGCAGCTTTTTGAAGACCGCCATTTGGGCGATCCCGTCTCCAGACCCCGTCATATAGCGGTCTGCCGACCACTCTTTTAAGAAAAAAATATGAGCGGCTGCCGCAGCCAGCACACAGGCTGCCGGCAAGATCCATTTGTTTTTTTTCATATAACGTCCCCAGACCCTGCGCACAGCGGCTGCTGTTTAATGGTTCCACTTGCGCTTTTTTGTATAATTCGTTTCATTTTGTTCTCCGTACGTTATATTCGCTTCTTTAATTAAATAGTGCGGGCGTTTTTTTGTTTCATAGTAAATCCGGCCGATGTATTCTCCGATGATGCCGAGACTCAAAAGCTGGATGCCCCCTAAAAACAGCACGGCGGAAATAATGGTGAAGTATCCGGGTACGGACACGCCGTGTGTCAGAATATGAACAAAGGTCGTTACAATATAAACCATCGACAGAAGCAATATCAGAATACCGGTGAAAAAGCATACCCTAAGGGGCTTGTTGTTGAAGGAGACGACACCGTCCATTCCGTAGTTGAACAGATTGCTGAATGACCATTTGGACGTGCCGTTCTTCCTTTCGACATTTTCATAAAATACGATTTTCTGGTCAAAACCGATCCAGCAGAACAGCCCTTTCGAGAAACGGTTCCCTTCACTCAGCTTCAAAAGGGCATCAACGGCCTGCCGGCTCAGCAGGCGGAAATCTCCGACCCCGTCACGCAGGTCCACTTCGACGGCTTTGTTGATAAATTTATAATACAGGGAAGAAAGCACGGAACGCACGGGGCTGTCCCCTTTTCGGTTGCGCTGCGCGATGACTTGGTCATACCCTTCTTCATAGCCTTGAATGAAGTCTTTCAGCAGATGGGTCGGATGCTGCAGATCGGCGTCCATCACGATTACCGCTTCGCCCTGCACGTGTTCAAATCCTGCCAAAATGGCCGCTTCTTTTCCGAAGTTGCGGGAAAAAGATATGTATTTGACGCGATGGTTTCTGGCGGCCAGTTCTTTAATCTGCTGAAGGGTGTCATCCGCGCTTCCGTCATTGATGTAGAAAATTTCATAGTCATAATGAATCGTCTGAAACTCTTTTTTTAAAGATTCATGGATGAGCTTGACGTTGTTCCCTTCATTATAAGACGGAATAATAATTGAGATTAACCTTTGTTTCATGAAGGCACCTTCTTTGTATTATTCTTTTTTTAGGACGGCCTTAAAGGAATTGTCCGCAAAACTTCAGTAAGGCTTTTCCTTTTTTTAATGACGTTTAAACCCTTTTTTTGTTACAGGGAAAGAAAATTTTTTCTGCATATGGTTTATATTTTGTCATGTTTTTCGGCAGATATGAGAAAAAAAAGAAAAAGTCTGTACGCGGGACAGACTTTATTGCTGAAGGTATTCATGAATCAAATGGCTGACGATGCGCGGTTTTTCGTGAATGACCCAATGTGAGGCATCATCTATGAAGATTAAGTCGCCGTTTGGAATCATCCGTTTTGTTTCCTTGGCGAGCTTTTTGCTCAGCGCTCGGTCATTGACGCCCCATATTAATCGGTACGGAACGGGCATTTTAAGCGGAACGGCAGGGCCTAAACCGCCGGCTCTGATCGCCCGGTACCAGTTCAGCATCGCCGTGAGCGCTCCTTTTCTGCCCCAAGCTTCTTTGTAGCTGTCGACATCTTCCCGTGAAAAAAGCGCCGGTCGTTCGGATAAGCCGATCGCGTGATCCAATACGCGGTAATTGTCTTCAGACAACCTCCGTTCCGGCTTTTCCGGAAGCTGAAAGAAAGCGATATAAGAGCTTTTCTTCCACTGCGGCGGGTAGAACGGTGTGACCTTCCGCATAACCGCCGGGTGCGGGATATTGACCGTGATCAATTTTTCAACGTATTGCGGCCGCGTGGTTGCCAAATGCCAGGCCACGGCTCCTCCCCAATCGTGTCCGATGACGACGGCTTTGTCATCTGTAAAATGAGTGATCAGCCCGATAATGTCGTCTCTGAGCGTATCAATGGTATAGTTTTCAATGCCCTCCGGTTTGTCACTGAGATTATAGCCGCGCTGATCAGGCACGACAACATGGTATCCGGCATCCGCCAGCGGTTTGATCTGGCTCTTCCAGCCGTACCAGAATTCCGGAAACCCGTGCAGCAGCACCGCCAAAGGACCGTCTTTCGGACCGGCTGAAGCCGTGTGCAGCGTCACTCCGTTTGTTTCGATCATGTGAAACGTAATGTCATTCATCGATTCTCCTCCCCGTTTGTTTCAATCTTCTTTCTGTTAAGACGATGATCAGTACGCTGATCACAATCAATATTACGGCCTGAACGATCAGGGCGAACGGCTGAGTCAGCCGGATAAGCAGGCTGCCCGCAAATCCAGCTGCCGCCGAAATAAGGCCGAACAAAATCATGAGGAGCGCACTGAATCGATTGCCTTCTTTCCACTGCGACTCATCCGCCATAGAGCGCTTCGTCCGATATCCGTACAGGCTGTTGATCGACTTCGGCGGAAAAAATGTGACTAAAATGCCGGCCGCAGCCATCAGAAGGCCGCCGATTACCATTATCATATCCGTCACTCTCCTTTTCATCTTTTACGAAAGGAAAGGCGGAAGGTTTCAGAAAAAAAGCAGGCTCATTCGCCTGCCTGAATCTTTATTTTTGAGTTAAGTCGGCCGTTTTCACATAACCTGCTTTCCCGCCGTATGTGACGTACGCCCATTTACGGTCAAATCCTCCGTCATGGCTGAACCCCCAGCCGAGCACATTGACGGTTTCACCCGCTTTAACGGACCCTTTTTTGCCGGTTTCCAAAGTCGGCGTATAAAAAGCGGTTTGTTTCGCCGTCACCGCCTTCACCGGCTGCTTCATCAGAAAATGTGTGGAGATATAGGCTTTGTGACCTTTGTAATCAATCTCAGCCCAATCTGCTCCTTGAAGCCGTTTAACCTTTACGGAATCCTCTGAACGAAGCGTGCCGATAATCGACCCTTGTTTATTTGGTTCTTTGCGGACGTTAAGTTCTCCTGCTTTCACGATATATGTATCTGCTGCGGTGTCTATTTTTGTCTGGTGAACTGCTGCGGCATTCGCTGCCGGATCGAAAAAAACGGTGCCTCCGGCTAAAAATAAGCAAAGTCCTGCGGCCGGAATAAATGCGGTTAACCCCTTTTTCATGTTCATTGTGGTTCCTCCCCGCTATTTTATAAGTTATTACACATTTCCACATTCCGCCGGTCGCCAAACATGATTTTTCTATTTCTTTTATAAAAAGAAAAAACCGCCGGACTTGTATCCGGCGGGCGAACTGCTATGTTAATGCAGGAGACCCCTGCTTTGATCCAAATAATGAGAAACGTCTTCCCGAACGCTCTGGAACATATGGAGCTTGCTGCCGTATGATTCGATCCATTCCTTGACGACGCGTTCCGTCATTTGCTCTCCTTGATACGGGCGGCCGGCTTTTGCATAAGTCGCTTCGAAATCTCCCCATAAAAGCTCAACCCAAGTTCGCGCTTGCAAATAGCTGAGCATGTCATTTTTCTCAAGCAGCAAATCCGTCAGTTTGTCGATATATGTATTCATGTCTCTGTCTCCTTTCCTTGGGAAAACCTGCTGCTTTTACGCAGCTTGTCACAGGCATATACTAACTTTACGTCTTCAGTCCAGAAGGCGCAACCTTTTGATATTGGCCGAGGGGGAAAACAAATGGTCCGGAACAAGGCAAAAGGATTTCCTAATCAGAACAATAATAAGTTTGAAGGCGAACCGCGGGCAAAGGATGACTACGCTTCTAAACGGGCGGACGGTTCAATTAATTCGCACCCGCAAGAACGCATGAGAGCTTCAGGCAGACGATAACACACACACCGTAAGAGACCGGGAATGACCCGGTCTTTTTTTCGCGGAAAAAAACATCCTTTTGCGGTCATAACGCTAAATAAATTCCATAATATGTTAAATGTTAAAACGAAAGCCGGTAGACAAAAAAGGAGGGGTTTTATAAAATGAAGACAGTTTCAAAACGATTGCTGAGCCTTACCGCATTCTTACTGTCAGTTTCATTATTTGCTGTTTCAGCAGAAGCAGCGGGCAGCCCGCAGACATCTGTATCAAACAGCGGTGAGGAGTTTGACGCACATCAGAATCAGCCTGTACAAACAACACAGACATCCCCCGCTTATGAAGGAACGGGCCTCACCAAAAGACAGCTTGCACAAAACAGCACAGCTGACATCAAGTCATTAAAGCCTTCCAGTATTATTGGGACAGACGAACGAATCAGAATTTCTCCTACAACATCATTTCCATATCGAGCGACAGCACAGCTGACCGTTACATACAGCGGCAGCACAAGCACCTACGGATGCACCGGTTTTTTTGTCAATGCCGACACGATCGTTACGGCGGGACATTGCGTGTATGACCAGAAAAACGGCTGGGCATCGAAAATTACGGCAGCTCCGGGCCGCAACGGATCATCGTACCCGTACGGCTCTTATTCAGGCAAGACATTCTACAGTGTCAAAGGGTGGACAGAAAATGGTGACACAAACTACGACTACGGCGCAATCAAAGTAAACGGGTCGCCCGGGAATACCGTCGGCTGGTACGGCTACCGGACGACCAACAGTTCCAGTCCGGCCGGGCTTTCCTCAACCGTGACAGGATATCCGTGCGACAAAGTGTCCGGTTCCATGTGGTCGGACAGCAAGCCGATTCGTTCTGCCGAGACATATAAACTCACTTACACGACAGATACGTTCGGCTGCCAGAGCGGATCGCCCGTTTACCGCAATTACAGCGACACCGGCCAGACCGCCATTGCCATTCATACAAACGGCGGGTCGTCTTACAATCTGGGAACAAGGGTGACAAACAGTGTATTCGACAACATTCAATATTGGTCAAATCAATAAAGCTTTTGTTTTCTTTCTCGCGGCGGCCGTTTTATGCGGATGCGGCAAAGCGGACGATTCCGCCGCCAAAAAAGCATTGCCCGTTACGCTCCATGTTGAGGATGCAGACGGTTCACCGGCGGCCGGTGTGACGGTCACCGTGATGAAAGCGGCGGAGTCAGATCATCAGCCGAATATAGACCGCGGAGAGATAATAGGCAAGACTGATCACCACGGCGAGATTGCATGGAAAAGCGGCGCGAAAGGAACCTATGCCGTCGTTTTTGAAAAAGACGGAGTACCGGAAACCCGGAATATTTCCTTAGCCGAGAGTGATAAACATACGGTGATCAGCATTACATTGAAACAATGAAAAAAGCTTGCAGGCGGAATATCCCCTGCAAGCTTTTTGTTATCCTTTATGCACTTGGTATTCATAAACATCTTTCTTCTCAGACAGATGAGCGAACGTGGAAAGCACAAGGCCGAGAGCCGTCATCAGCGCACCGCCGGCAAACAGCCATGAGTAAGATCCCGTTCCCCCGAGAATCAATCCGCCGATCCAGGCGCCGAGCGCGTTTGCCAGGTTAAAGGCGGAAACGCTCACCGCAGCGGCGATTGTCGTGCCGTTTTCAGAGGAAGAAATAACCTTGGTCTGCAAAAGCGGCGGCGTGCCGAACGCACATGCGCCGAATAAAAATGTCGCTGAAATGGCGGCGGCGGGAAAAACAGCGATATAAGGGAAAATCGCCAAGACGCCGATCAAGCCGATCATCACACCGATCATCGTGCGTGTCAGCAGTTTGAGCGGCACTTTCCCCGCGAAGAAATTCCCCGCCACTCCGCCGAGACCGTAGGCAAATAACGCACCTGTGATGCCGACTGTGCCGAACCCCGCTGAATCTCTTAAAATCGGCTCAATAAACGTGTAAGCGATAAATACGCCTGAGTAGCCGAGAATGGTGATCGCAAAGGAAAAAATCACTTGTTTATGCTTAAAGACACTCCATTCATTCATCAGCATCGGAATCACTTTCGGTTTCCGGTTCGGTACGACCAGCATCAGTCCGATCAGCCCGATCATGCCTAAAACGGAAATAATGAAAAAGACGGCCCGCCAGTTAAGGGCATCCCCTAAATAAGAGCCGAACGGGACACCGAGCATCAGCGCCACGGTTAATCCGCCGTTCATGGAAGCCGCGGCGGCGGAACGTTTTTCAGGCGGAACCATTTCACTCGCAAACACCATGGCGATCGCAAAAAAAGCTCCGTGGATGGATGCGGATAAAATTCTGGAAATCGCCAGCACGGCGAAGTTCGGCGCAAAGACGCTCATCAGGTTGGCAAGGACGAAGATGCCCATTAACCCTAGCAGCACCGGCTTTCTTGGCAGCTTAACCGCGATAATGGTTACGATCGGGCCCGTCAGGCAGACGCTCGCCGCGTACGCCGTAACAAGCATGCCCGCTGAAGATACATGTATATGAAAGTCATCGGCAATCGACGTCAGAATACCCATGACAGCATATTCCGTATACCCGATGGAAAATGTGCAAATCATTAAAACAAAAATCATTAATTTCACTGATGGCTGTTTCATTTTGATATTCAACGCAAATCGCCTCCTTTTTATTAAAAAACAACGAATTCCATCTTAAAAGATATCAAAAATGAATTCAATCATTTTTTACTGAAAGGTTGAAACGAATGTGCCCGAAAAGAAAAAGAGGCCGGAACCGGCCTCTTTTGTTATTTTTTTTCTTTTAAAACGGAAATCGGCAGTGCTTCTTCCCCGTCAGACGGGGAAGATCTGTGTCCCCAGGCGAATACGCCGTTGATGTAATCAATGCGGAAAGTGTCATCAGAACCTTCTATCTGATACACCCCGCCGGGCCGAAAGTCTTCCGGGTTCAGCATGTAAGCTTTGGCCATCGTAATTTTCCGTTCAAGCACGGCCAGTTCATTTACAATGCCCATCTGTTCCGCTTTTCGCGCTTTTTCCGTCAGTCCCGCAATTTCTGTCTGTAGTTCATGAGGCGTCATTTGACTGTATCGTTTGTCCATTTCAGTTTACTCCTCTTCCTGCAAGAATTGATCAATATCGTCAATCGAGAATCCTTTTCTGAATAAGTACTGTTTAACCTTCATTCCGCTTTCATAGCTGCCGTCATAACGGTATTTCCTGATCGCTTTTTCCGCATGAGCCTTCAGAGCTTCCATCTCGGCTTCATCGTCATTCTCATACTCCGTCTGCTCCAGAGCGGCATTGATGACGTCGAAAGGGAAACCTTTTCGCTGAAGCTGCATCTGCGCCCGCTGTCTGATCTCTTTTGTGGACAGCTTTTTGTCCTTTTTCAGGATTTTGCCGATATGTTTCAGCGCTTCTTGTATTTGCTCATCAAATGTAAACGCACTGAGCGTCTCCTTGATGGTATCGTCGTCTATTCCTTTCGCTTTCAGCTCGCGGAACAGGACGTCAGGGCCTTTGCCGTTTGTTTTTTTGTGGGTGCTCGCATAGGCTTCCGCAAATTCTTTGTCATTTAAGTAGCGGTAATCGTACAGTTTATGGATGACTTCAGAAATGACCATGTCCGGTGTTTCTTTTTTCTTCAGATGATCCCGGACTTCTTTTTCAGAGCGCATCCGGTATGATAAAAATTCTACGGCGCGGTTAAAGGCTTTTTTCACGTCATCGCCGTACTGGATTTCAAGAATGTCAAGCTCGTCCAGTTCTTTCCCTTTTTTCAGGTCAAAACGCACAAGCACGTCGGCGTCGACGCTGAATGCATATTTCTCATCAAGAAAGATGTTGAAGCGCTCGGTATTTTTCTTTTGGGTCGATATTTTTGTAATAAACGGCATCCCGGTCTCCTTTCCCGCCCCGATGCTCAGGCGTTTTTCTTTTTGGCAAATGAGGTACAGTATATATATCAACGTGTAAGGAGAGATGGATATGAATATCGCGATGACAGGCGGCACTGGTTTTCTGGGCCGGCATCTGACAGGTGTGTTTACCCGCCGGGGACATCATGTCTATATTTTATCAAGAAAACAGAGAGAAACCGAACAAAAAAATGTGACATATGTTCAATGGCTGGCCGAAAACGCGGCGCCTGAGCGCGAGCTTCCCCCTATTGATGTATGGGTGAACCTCGCCGGCAAATCCATCTTTGACCGCTGGACGGACACAACGAAGGAACAAATCATCTCAAGCAGACTAGAAGCGACGAGAGAAGTCAGACGGATTATGAAGCAGCAGCCGAAAAAACCCCGGGCTTTGATTCAGGCCAGCGCCGTCGGCATTTACGGCACAAGCACAGAAAAAACGTTCACCGAACAGTCAGATACGTCAAATGAAGATTTTCTCAGTCATACGGCTCATATGTGGGAACGTGAAGGCCAGAAAATTGAAGCGCTCGGCATCCGGACGGTATATGCCAGATTCGGGGTGATGCTCGGTGAAAAAGGCGCCCTGCCGCTCATGGTTCTCCCTTATAAGCTGTTAGCCGGCGGCACCATCGGCTCTGGACGGCAGTGGCTGTCATGGGTTCATGTGGATGACGCCGCGGAACTCATCGCTTTTGCGGCGGAGCATGATGACTTGTCCGGTCCCATGAATGTAACATCGCCGAACCCCGTGGAAATGAAGCAATTCGGAAAGACGATCGCAGGCGTCCTGCACCGCCCCCATTGGATTCCCGTACCGGAACTTTTTCTGGAGAAGGCCTTGGGAGAAATGAGCCTGTTGATCGTAAAAGGCCAGCGCGCCCTGCCTAAGCAGGCGCTGACATCCGGTTTTCAATTTACGTATGAAGAACTTGATTCCGCTTTAAAGGATCTCTTATCTGCATAAAAACGGAAATAAAAGCCAATCCTATTGGTATTCTGTTTTGAAGGAGGGTCTTCTTTTATGGAAAAGAAGCGCGAAAAACATCAGCAGGGAGCCAATCTGAAAAAAATGCAGGAAGTCCTTTATTCCGGTGAATTCAAAAAAGCGGAAAGAGCAGCCAAACGGAAATAAACTGAATAAAGTCCGGAACCGGGCAGATACTATGTTTGTTTGATATCACTTTTTTCAGGGGGCGATTGATATGGGCAGAAATCATACTCACAAAAACCGTGATAAAAACAAACAAAAACTTCCTCAAGTTCCGGATGCTTTGAAACGCGAAACAGACGGCACATATGAGGAATATTCAAGCGAGCTTGCTGATTCCGCTGACCGTGAAGCGCAGGCGCGGATGAAAGCCGCTGACAACAGAGCTAAAAGCAAAACCCGCTAATACGAAATCCCCGCCTCTGTATAGAGACGGGGATTTTTTTTTACAGTTCGGTAAACAGGCTTTTTGCCGGCGTCCGTTCTTTCGCCTTAGGCTGTTCATCCGGATAGCCCGTTTGAATGATAGCTGCAAAGCGCTCATTGTCAGCAAGGCCGAAGTCTTGGTGCACCTGTTTGTCATACATAATGCGGCCGCTTTTCCAGACCATGCCGATGCCGTTTTCATGTGCGAGAAGCTGAAGGTTTTGAATCATGCCGCTCAGCGCCGCGAAATCATCGTTTCTCGTAAATTCATTTTCATCTTCTTTTAAGACGACCAGCAAAAATCCCGGAACGGCGCTGAGATTTTTTCTCATGTTCCGCTCTTTTTCCTCGTTGAAATCATCTTTTATCTTTTTGAAAAATGAGACGTAGCTGTCCGCAAGCTTTGCTTTTCCCGCTTCGCTTGCTGCGTAGATAAAACGCCATGGCTCCGTCAGTCTGTGGTTCGGTGCGTAAACGGCCGTTTCAAGCATATCTAATATGACCTCAGAAGGTACGGTTTCCGGTTTAAACGACCGGATGGATCTTCTGTTTCTGATTGTATGTGCAAGACTTTCGTTTTGCTGTAATTGTTCGGTTTTCGGCATGCCGATTCACCTTCCTATCCAAATGAAAATGATTATCATTTATAATATAACGGATACGACCGGCTTTTGTAAACCGTTACGGAAGCTGAAAATTGATTGTTTCGGCATACACGGCCGTTCCCGTCATCTTGATGTTCATCTCTCCGTTTTCCTCCGCGATCCTGATTTCCACTTTTCCGTCTTTCCCGATTTCCTGGCCCTGTTCAATCGTGAGGCATTCGGCTTCGGAGCCTCCGTATTGCCGCATATAGGCTGCCATGACGCCTGAAGCGGTTCCCGTGACGGGATCTTCGGTCGTTCCGGAGAAAGGGGAAGAAAAATGGCGTCCGTGCAGATCACTTTCCGGATGAACGGTTTCCCGAGAAAACGGATGAACGCTCGCTTTCGGAAGATCGCGCAAAATAGCGGGGAATTGTGCGTTGTCCGGCACCATATTCCGTGATGCTTTAAGTGATCTCAGCGGAACAATCAGTGTCCAGATCCCCGTTGATCCGTAAACAATCGGCAGCCCGCTGTGAAAATCCTCAGCCGTAATCCCGAGCGAGGCGGCAAGCTTTTCTTTGTCGCCCGTAAACGGCAGAAATTGCGGGGGAGCCTGTTCGAGTGTGATGTATACCCGGCCGTTTCGTTCAGCGGCTTTTGCGGGAAGAATGCCGGCTTTTGTTTCAATTTGATATGTCTGATCAGCCTGAAGCCTTCCCTTTTCAATTAATGCGTAAAGAGAGGCGACGGTAGCATGTCCGCATAAATTCATTTCGTGGCCGGGTGTAAAATAGCGGATGCGCAGATCGGCTTCTCCGCTTTTACAGAGAAAAGAGGTTTCATTGTACCCTGCCATTTCGGCGATCATCTGCATCTCTTCATCTGAATAATCATCTCCGTTAAAGACGATTCCCGCTGGATTTCCCAAATCCGGAATATCGGAAAACGCTTCATATTTAAACACGGTTGCCTGTTTCATTCATCAGCCATCCTTTCACCTTATGATCATGTTATTCAGTATAACAGAGTGAAATTAGAATTTTTAGTCAATTATTCAAAAAAAAAGACGCCTTTTAACGGCGTCTTTTTTTGGTTTTTCCGATCAGGCGGGTGACGAGGATCATCGTGACGGACAGCGATCTGTTTTTGCGGTACGCCAAGTATTTCCCGCGCCACTCCGGTTTGTATTTTTCTTTAAAGGCCCGCAGCCCGCTGAAGCTGTACATATACCGGACGTTGTTGAAGATGACGGCCGCGATTCTTTCCGACCAGAAAGAAGTAAAAGCCGTTCCTACGTTTGACAAAGGCGCCATGCCCATATTGAAGGTAGTATAGCCTTTTTCCTGCGCCCAGAGAAACAGACGGATGAAAAGCGCGTCCATAATACCGTTCGGCGCGCTTTTCCGATAACGCATCAAGTCGACGGATATCTCGCCTTCCTGATACATCGGCATCAGGTTGGCAAAAGCGATGATCTCCCCTTCCGCGTCTTTCACGTAAGCAATCGGCGCCTGTTCCAAATAATCCCGGTCGAAGAAACCGAGAGAAAAACCTTTCTCTTTTTTCGGTCCGAGCCATTCGTCCGAAATGTCTTTCAGCTTGGCGATAAACTCGGAGGAAAACGGCGGTTCCCCGACATGAAATGTGTAGCCTTCGCGGTCAAATTTGTTGTTAATCGCCCGCAGCCCCGCTTTTTTCTTACCTGAGAGCGTAAAGGCCTCCATATCCACGAACGCTTCTTCTCCAAGCTTGAAGAAGTTATAGCCGAAGTCATGGTACAGCGCCAGATCTTCACGTTCGATCTGATAAAACATGACACTCAGCCCCTGCTTATGCGCTTCATTCAGAAATTCCTCAATCACAAGCGGAAAAGAGTCTCTCTGTCCTGACGG
Source organism: Bacillus sp. D7-8 (assembly GCF_052055895.1). Taxonomy (NCBI): domain Bacteria; kingdom Bacillati; phylum Bacillota; class Bacilli; order Caryophanales; family Bacillaceae; genus Bacillus; species Bacillus sp. D7-8. The sequence goes on along the minus strand of NZ_CP179922.1, from coordinate 844,895 downwards.
ATCACCGAGCACGACAAGCCTTCTGGAAATCTGGCTGAACAATAAAAGCGCTTTGCCGTCGCTTGAGAAATAAAACCGCTTATCCCCGAGAAAGCCGAGATGGCTGAGCGCATTTCCGCCTTCTTCCGCCAAAAAGGACTTCAGCCGTTCAGGATCGGCCTCTTCTCCGATCGGCTTCGATCTTTTATGATAAAAGAACGTAAACAAAAGGAAAAACAGCGGCACAACAATAATAGCCGTCATCGTGGCATATGTAATGTGCGAATTGTTATGGACGAAATAATCGTGGCGCAGCAGCCGATTCATTTTATCCCAAATAAAGCCGGCAATGAGATTGTAGTTAAACAAGGCGATAATAAACAGAGCGGCCGCAAAAATCATCTGGCCGAGCGTATACGAAGCCTGCTCTCTGATAAACTGCCGCTTTAACAGCACAAGCAATACGATGACGACAGGCAGAATAAAGATCGCGCTGATGTTCAATCCTTTTAAGAAACTGAACACAAAACCGCCGACCAGCGCGGCAACCGCCATTGAATAAGAACGTTTCGTCCGTTTGTATAATTCAATCGGCAAGATTAAAAGAATCAAAGCCGCGCTTAACGATAACGCGTTAAACGCAAGGAGCGCCGGGCGCGGAATATGCGGGATGACCGTCTCCCTGTCAATCGGCAGGGCGACGGACGCCAGCACGACGACTCCCGCCATGAAAACCAAAAGCGACAGCGAACCGTAAAGCACCCTGATTAAGATAGCGCGCTGGAATACGAGAAGCACGTTCGTCGTTTCCACGGCAGGCGCCATCTTCGGATTTGATTCCAGCCGTTTAAGCGTATTTTCCGTTAAATCGCCAGCCGCAAAGAACAGCCCGAACACAAACGGAATAAATGAATACACAATCCGGTAGATGACGATGGATGTCACAACCGCCTCCTGCGGAAAGCCCATATTCTGCATGCCGAGCAGAAACAGAAGGTCAAACGAACCGAATCCTCCCGGCACAAGACTGATGATTCCCCCGATAGCGGCAATGGCAAATACACCGAATACATGGCGGACATCCGCGTGAATTCCCATGACATACAAGGAATAATACATGACGACAGCCGCCGCAAACCATTCAGCAAACGATGCCCCGATGTAAGAAAAAACCGGATGCCTCGGTTTTGCTTCACCGTCTTCTGCGCCAGCTTTTTTATTGTTGATCCCAGCGGCGATTAAGGCTGCCGGCACAATAAGCGCCACTCCGGCGATAACAGCCCACAGCCACGGTTTCTCACCTGTAATCTCTCCAACCGGCAGAACCCGGGCGATGGTCAGGATACTGAAGACGGACAGCCCGAGCAGCGCTGAGGACGTAAGCCAGGCGATGCCTGCGACGAGGCGTTTTACGTCATTCGTATGTTCTTTGTATAGCATCGTCCGCAGCCCGACACCCGCCAGACCGCCGAATCCAAGGACATTGTTAAAGGAATTGGCGATAAAGGAGACCCTGAATACTTTCCAATTCGGAATGTTGAGGCGAAGCGTCCGTTTCAGCACAAAGTCATAAAAGGACATTGCGCTGACGGCAAGAAGGCCGAGCAGAACGAGAATAAATAAATCGTAACGCTCAATCCCGTTAATAATGTACAGCGTTCGTTTAAAAGAAAGGTCTGTCAATTCCTTTTTGGACTGATAAATGACTAAAAGCAAAACTGCAATAGGAAATAATACTTTTAATATCGATAAGGCATTCTTTTTAGTCAGCAATGTTCTCTCCAATCATCATAAAATAGCTTATTTATTATAATTCCCCCAATAATCTCCAACATATTATACACTACCACCTCACATTCAAACAAAACTCGTCTGCAACTTTCTTTCTCTGATTAAAATCAGTAATATGGTATGCAGGAGTATAAATGAGGAAGTGAGACGATGGATTATAATCTGCATGATACAACAGTATTAAGCGGCGATATTTTTTCTCCTGAGGAACGGGATATTTGGGTGCTGTACATGAAAGTGATGACATCGGCGGGGCTCGGTGATGTGTCGGAGTGGATGAAGCTTGATATGAGCATGCCGCAAATGAAAGTGCTGATGCTTCTGAACAACCACGGGACGCTTAAGGTGAGTGACATAGCGGAGAAAATGGGCGCTTCCCTTTCAAATACGACGGGGCTGCTTGACCGTTTAGAAAAATCATGTTTCATTACACGCGCTCCGTCAGAAGAAGACCGCCGTTCAGTCGTCGTTCAATTAACGGAAAACGCGAAAGATATTTTCCGCAGCCTTTATCAAAAAGGACATGTAAAATTGAAGCGTTCATTGGAAACGCTGACTGCTGAAGAAAAACAAACGGTCAATCAAGGGCTTGCCATTTTGGCAAGAGCGCTTGATTCTTCCAAACAGGGATAGAGATGAAAAAGGCCTGCCGGTATCGGCGGCCTTTTTTTGTTTGACATTTAATTCACTTGAAGTGAATAATATATTCGAAGTGAATTAAAAACGGGAGGATTGATCAGTATGCCGGAGCCATTGCAAACAGAAAAAAACCAGAGCCGGGCCATCACTCTCTTTACGATCGGTGTGTTCATGGCGGCGCTGGACAACGGAATTATTTCCGCTGCTCTGACGACGATTAACAGCTCTTTTGATGTTTCTCCTTCATGGGGATCGTGGGGAGTGACCCTTTACACATTGGGACTCAGTGTCAGTGTGCCGATTGTCGGCAAGCTGTCGGACCGATACGGGCGGAAAAAGCTGTTTATGATTGAAGTCGGGCTGTTCGGACTCGGCTCTTTGCTTGTCGCACTCAGTCAGAGCTTCCCCATGTTTTTGGCGGCACGGCTCATTCAGGCGCTTGGCGGCGGCGGAATTTTTATTATCGGGAGTTCGCATGTGCTGGCCGTGCTTCCGAAGGAGAAACAAGGGAAAGCTCTCGGGCTTTTAGGGGCGATGAACGGTATGGCGGCCGTCCTCGGACCGAATATCGGGAGCTTTTTGCTTGATGTAACCGGGTCGTGGCATTGGCTGTTCTTGATTAACCTGCCGATTGCCGCCGCTTTGGTTGTGTGCGGCGGTTTGTTTATCGCTGAAACGAAAGAGCCTGAGGCGAAACGGCTTGACCTCGCCGGCACAATGCTGCTGTCTCTTGCGATCTTATCTTGTATGATCGGTATCACGAATCTCGATGGGGCGAAGCTGTCAGAAAGCATAATGGACGTAAAGGTATACGGGTATCTTTTGGGAGCTGCACTTCTCTTTCTGGTGCTGCTTAAGGTCGAAAAGCGGGTTGAAAACCGAGGGGGCGATCCGATTCTCGCCTACTCGCTGCTGCAAAATAAAGTGTTTCAATGGACGCTCGTCATCGGATTTTTATCGGGAGGGCTGCTCGCTGCGGTCATTTTTATTCCTTCTTATGCGGAGCAATATTTGCACGTATCGGCGGAGAAAGCGGGTTATTGGATGACGCCGCTCGCGTTGGCGTCAGGCATCGGAGCGTGGCTCGGCGGGGCGATCACGGATAAAAAAGGTCCGGTCTTTTCCGCGGTTGTATCAGGCGCCATCGCATTTGCAGGCTTCAGCCTGTTTCCGTTATGGGTGACGGATAAATGGGAATTTGTCACAGCGAGTGTCATTGCGGGGATCGGTTTCGGATTTCTGCTTGGGGCTCCGCTGAATGTGCTTGTATCAGAAACGGCGGGCCAAAACAAAGGAACAGCGCTCGGCACGCTGTCACTCGTAAGGCAGGTCGGGCTGACGCTCGCTCCGGCTTTATATGCCGGCTTCATTACAGCGGGCTTTGACCGGATCGGAGATGACATCAAAAACCGTTTAGCGAAAAGCGGCATTCCCGCTGATCAGGCGCAAATGCCCGACATCGGCGGCGGACTTTCTTCGTTGCAGGAGCAGGTAAGCCGAATCCCCATTCCCGCCGTCAAAAAAGCGGTTTCTGATGCAATTGAAGCGGGCATTGCCAGCGGCTACCACCATCTTTATACGGCAGCCGCCGTCATTTCATTATGCACGATTGTGTCTGCGGCGGTTTTGGCGTATTTCCGGAAGCCGGCATCCTCTAAGACAGATGCCAGCCCATCCGCCGGGAAAGCTCAGTAATATGGGCGATGTGATGTTCAGAGTGCCAAACATATAGCCCGAGCGCTTGTTCCAGCGTAACCGTCTCTTTAGATACAGGATGGAAGTATGTCCGTTTGAATTGGTCTTCCGTCATGGAGCGCAAAAGAGCGGCCCATCTTCTGTGCAGGATCGCTAACAGCTCAAGCGCATCCCCGCAAGCGGCGGTTTTGGAATCATGAAGATCGGCCCAGCCTTTTTCATCATAAGGACGGATTTCCGGTTCATTCTCCGTTAAGCTCAATTTAAACCGGGTATAGCCGTTCATGTGGCTGTCCGCCAGATGGTGAACCACTTGGCGGACAGTCCATCCCCCTTCGCGGTACGGCGTATCAAGCTGACTGTCCGACATCGCTCTGACAGCTTGTTTCAGTTTGGCCGGAGCGTGTTCGAGCGTATTGATCCATTCTTGTTTCTGTCCGGCCGAAATCGATTCAGCCGGCTGATACTCTCCAATCGGATAGCTGAGGATTTGTTTTTCCATTTTTGTCTCTCTCCCGTTGATCGTATTACGAAAGTATGATGGTAATGTCGCAGCCTTCCGCTTTCGCTTCACGAAAGACCTGAAGCACACTCTCGGCGCCATTTTCTGTAAGCTGCTTACTTTGTTCAAACTGTCTCCATTCTAAAACGAGGGGGTATTCCACCCAGCCGGTCAGACAATCCCATAAAGCGTCAAGGTTTTCACCGTAGTATTCAGGAAGAGCAAGTTCCTTTTTCAATGTCTGGTGCAGGTCGCTCATACTTCTGATTTGCTCCCCGTTAATAACTGCTTTATTCATGCGCGGCTCCTTTCCCATGTTTTTATTCTATCAGTTTACCATTTTCCTCTTCAGAAGTGACCGGAGTCTGCCGCGGTTCCAGCTGGACGATGCCTTGCCCGCCGTCAACGGCCACCCTGTCCCCCGTTTTCAGTTTTGACGTTGCATTTCCGCACCCGACAACGGCAGGAATCCCCAGTTCCCGGGCAACGATCGCCGCGTGGGACAAAGGGGCGCCGACGTCCGTTATGATAGCAGCCGCTCTTGGAAAAAGCGGGGTCCAGCCTACATTGGTTGTCGAAGTCACTAAAATTTCCCCCGCCGCAAAAGAATCCCCGTCTTCCGGAGCATCAAGGACACGGACAATGCCCTCCACTCTCCCGGCCGCTCCCGCGAAACCTTTTAAAGTATGCGCATCATCAGTTTCCGCAGGCATAAAAGCATCGTAATAATCCGCTCTTCTGTCAGGATCCTCAGCCCATTTAAACGGATTGAATCTTCCGTTAATAACGGATGGGAACGGCGGCAGTTTTTTATAGGTTTCATAGTTTTGCTTTCTCGCTTGAATCGACGCAACCGCCGGCTCTTTCCCCGCGAGCAGATCGGATATTTCATGCAGATACAAGAAGAAAATATCGTCCTTCATGCCGGTCATTTCCGCCGCTCTGAGCGCGAATGCTCTGGCTGTCCGGTACACCCTGACAAATTCGGATCTGGTTGTTTCTCTAATATTCGCGTATTCTGACGCTTTTTCCATTTTGGCTTTGAGCCATTTGACCTTATGAGGAAACTTTTCTTCAAATCTTCGGAAGGCCTGTTCATGCGCCCGCTGCTGTTTCAAAAGCAGTTGTTCGGCATCAATACCCGACTCCTTGTGTTCTTTGATCTGCTTCGTCAGCCAATCCCGGTTTTCTCCCGGATGCGGTATGGAAAGTTCGTATTCATGCGGGCCACGGTGGCCTTGGTTCCTGAGATATTCTTCCTCGCTCATACGGCCTTTCATGACTTGATCAATGCCGATAATCGGCTCCAGGCTGGCCAGTCCGCCTTTTCCCCTCAGATTGGACAGCAGGAGATTCGCATCTTCTATCCCTGCGAGTTTTGTTAATTGAGAGGTTAACGACGAAGAGGATTGCGCAGAATCACGCCCGCCGGATATTAACGCAAACCACGCGTTGCATAAATACGGATAGATCTCATTGTTCCATATCGATAATAATGCCCGCTCCGTTTCGGCCCGTTTCAGCTTTTCCTCAATATTCCGGCACCACTCCGGCGATTCGTCCAAGTAGGAGGACATGTTTTTTTTCGCGTGCTTCATTTTCGACAGATACGGTTTCAGTTTTTTCGAGATGATCTTCAAAAGTTCATACTTTGAGAACGGATATAAAGGAATCTTCATTTCCGCCGGGATTTCTCCCAATGTATCGCTCATCATTTTTCCTATTTTTCCGCCTTTCGGATTCAGACCGAAAGCGGCGAGAACGGAAAGAGGCTGGCTCATATTGTTATAGGCTCTTCCGCAAATATTGCCGGACCAGACATAATAACCCGGAATAATGCCCGACTCTTCATCCAGATTCCGGAGGAGCGACCATGTCAGCGGCGTCATCACATCGGGAATCGCTTCTCCTATATTTGTGTTTGTCCATAAAAAATCACCGCTGAAAGAATCATTCCATTCATAGGTTTCCAGATTTCCGGCTTGTAAGGTCGTAATCGGGCGGGATTGTAGAATATACAATGTCCCGCCCGCGGCGGCCCATTCAATATCCTGCGGCCTTCCAAGATCTTTTTCCAGCTTTTTCGCCAGTTTATAGAGCTTTGACGCATATTTGCGAAATTCCCCGGGGCCGTCATATTTTTTCTTGGGCCGTGCCAGTTTAAAAGAATAAGCATCGGCTTCCCCGGAAACGAGCTGCTCCCCGAGACCGTAGACGTAATTGCCTGTCATCTCCCGCCTGCTCCCCGTAATCGGATCTGCGGTAAACAGCACTCCGGATATCTCAGACGGTATCATCAGCTGGATGACGATTGCGATTTCATGCTCATCTTCCATTCCCTGAACGGCGCTGTACGCTTTCACCCTTTCTGACTGTGCCGATCGGCGGACTTCATCAATCGCCCTGGACATGTCTTGATCTGTTTTGACATTCAACACCGTATCGAATTCTCCGGCAAAGGAAGCCTGAGCGGAATCCTCGCTCAGCGCGGATGAGCGTACGGCAAACAACGCAGATGCATGGCGGCTACGGATGGAATTCACATATTGATCAACAGCCTCTCTCGCCTGATGGCGGAGCTGCCCGTCCTGAAAGGCTGACGGCAAAATCACAAACCCTTCAGGCACAGGATACCCGCTTTGATACATTTTAGAGAGAATGCTTCCTTTTCCTCCCGCAAAGGAATAAAGTTCGGCCGGAAGTTCTCCGAATGTTTTGACACAGTCATTCATAATGTCCCCGCTCCTTTTTAGTCGTTCATCCAAGCTCACAGTTTTTCTCTTTTTCACTTTTTTTGAAAGTATTTCCTATAAGTATACAATATATCGGTCTTCACAAGGGAGAAAATCGATGGCGTTATGTTGTCATAAATGCATCCGTCAAAACGGCCGGAGGCGGGGTCTTCAGCCTTACAGTGAAAGCGCTATTAAAATTAGGGATAGGCTGCCCGATACTGCTTGCCTGGCATTCGCTTTCGGCTTGCCGCGGGGGGTTTCGTTTGCTGGTTATGTACAACTTCCGTATCAAAAAGGCGGCCGAAACACCGCCTTTTTTCAGACTGTGCGGCCTTGATGCGCCGCCGTATTTCTTTTGGTCTGCTTCGGCTGATATACTTTCCCGACAAACAGGTATCCGTATCTGAAATGGTTGCACACCCAAGATAAGAAAATGGGACCGAGCGTGCAGATCAAAAATAAAAGAAGGATGGCAGCCGGCAAAGGCATTGACCGCAAATAGCCTTCCAGAAGATATCCGCTGATTAAAAAGTAGGAGTGCAGCAGATAGATTGAAAACGAATAGTTGCTGATCATCATCACAATCGCGGGTACTTTTTTGAGCTTTGAAAACAGATGAAAACACAGAAAGATCATACTGACCGCGTAAATCATAATATCCGGACGCTTAGAGGAAATGGAGCCGCCGCTGATATATGAAACGGCCACAATCAATATTGCCGATACGGCCGCACTCAAGTAAACCGCATAACGGTACTGATTGATTAGCGATAAAAAACGCGGATATTCCTTTCCGCAATAAAATGCCAGACAGAAATAAAACACCCAGCCCGGAAACGGAACCCAAAAGAACGGAAAAATAGAATCAAGCCCCGATGATGCCGGCGGATGAAAGATGGAAAAGTAAGCCAGATAGACGGCGTTGATGATAAACGACACAGACAGCACCCACATGGGAGATTTGTTGTTCAGCCAGCGGTGCAGCAGCATATGGAGAATGTAAAATTGAAAGATCACAAGAATGAAGTAGCCGATGAAGTTTCCTAAAAACACATTTTCTAAAAATTTACCGATCACTGAAACGAAGCCGGCTCCTTCTTCCGCCACGCTTTTCATTAAAATGGCATCCACCGCGGCAATAAACAGAAACGGCACGAAAATGACTTTGCCCCTTTTCTTTAAAAAACCCGCGGGAACGCCTCCCGGGTATGACCTGGCAAGCAGAAATTCCGAAATAAAGATAAACGCCGGCGTGCTGAACATCAACAGGGTCCGAAAAGCATCAACCGTATGGGCGGCACTGGCTAAGGACTCTTCCTGAATCATCAGCACCATTGAAACTACGTGAAGCAGAACCACACTTAAACAGGACAGGCAGCGAATCACGAAAATTTCTTTTATCTGCATGCGGCCGCTCCTTTTTCACAAGCGCGCCGGACTTTAGCGTATGCTTGGCGCAGCCATTTTTCCCGCAGCTCGGGTGTGCTCGTTTTGACGACAGAAAAAAGGTTCCGCTCGGCTTTTTGAATGCCGCAAAATTGCAGAATGCCTTTTTTCAGCGTAATCCAGTCCGAGTTTTTCCGGAACCACTTTAAGTACCAGCCCGGGGAATCCGCCGTATAAAAGACCTGTGCCGTCTCTGCCCGGAGCAGTCCTTTTACGCGGCCGTTTTCATATGTGTAGGCTTCTCCGGCGACAAGCACTCTGTCAAAAAAGCCTTTCATAATCGCCGGAACGCCTCCCCACCACAGCGGGTAGATGAAAATGAGATGATCCGCTTCTTTCATCAGTTTCCGGTATTTCTTCGTTTCAGCGTCCCGGTTCATGTCAGAGCGCTTTTTTTCGCCGCCGTACTTCAGCACGGGATCAAATTGGTCGGCGTATAAGTCAATGACCGTATAGCTTTTGCCGCTGTCCTTTAAAGCCATGACGACGTATTTTACGAGAGCCGCATTGAAACTGTTCTCATCCGGGTTTGCATACACAATCACCGTCTTCATATGTCCCTCCCATTATTTCTTAATTTTTACAATGATTATATCATGTTGTCATATGAATGAGGCAAAGACATGAGAAAGGCTTTTTCCAGTTCTGCTGCCGTTTCGATAACCCCTTTCTGCATATTTTCGCTGATTTTGCCGCCGCAGATTCAATGACAAGCATCCGGCACTTCTGCGTTTTTGAGCGGCCGTATGGTATACTAGCTGTCAAATGAATGGCTTGGAGGGCAACATGAGAATTTTAAAGTACGCGATTTTAGGGCTTTTGCGAAAAGGCGAATTGAGCGGATATGATATATCGAGCTATTTTAAAGAAGAGCTCGGCCAGTTTTGGAGCGCAAAGCACAGCCAGATTTATCCGGAATTAAAAAAACTGACGGCTGAGGGATTTATTACGTTTCGCACTGCGATTCAAGGAACGAAGCTTGAGAAAAAAATGTACACGCTGACTGACAAGGGAGAGCTGGAGCTTGCTGCCTGGCTGACGAAAAAAGACCCGATTCCGGAAACGGTCAAGGATGAATTTATGCTGAAGGCTTATTTCATCTCAGCTTTGACGCAGGAAGAAGCGGATGAGCTATTCACCGATCAGCTCGTAAAGCGGAAGGAGAAATTGTCCGATCTGGAAAACAGTTATCAAGAACTGATGACATCGTCCGCGGAGGCGGATTCTTTTTCTTCTCCTGATTTCGGCCATTATCTCGTGCTGACAAAAGCGCTTGAGCGGGAACGGAATTATATTTCCTGGCTTGAAGATATTTTGGCTCTCATCAAAAAAGCATAAACAAAACGGGGCGGCTCTGTATCTGCAAGCCGCCTGTTTACGTTCTGAGAACCGCATTGATAAACGAATCAGCCATTAAAATAAGAAAAAGCAGACTGAAATACACAATCGAATAAAAAAACATCCCCTTCGACCATTGCGTGTCATCCGCCGCCTGAAAACCTTTGACGCTCCGGTACAGCCAGATGGCCCCGAGCAGGAGAGCGGACGCGGTATAAAACGGGCTGACGTCTATATAAAGAGGAACGAGCAGCGAAACCGCAGTCAGAACGGCAGTATAGCGCAGCATTTTTATTTTTGTGGCGCGGTTGCCTTTTATGATCGGCAAAAGCGGAATGCCGGCGGCACGATACTCTTCCTTTCGCCTGATTCCAATCGCCCAGAAATGCGGCGGCTGCCACAAAAACATAATCGCGTATAACAAAATCGCGGGCATATCAATGTACCCGGTGAGCGCGCAATAACCGATTAAAGGCGGAGCCGCCCCGGGAAAGCTGCCGACAAATGTGCTCAAGACGGAATGTCTTTTAAACCAAAGCGTATAAACGACAGCATACAGCAAAAATGCAAGTAGCCCAAGAACGGCGGTCAGTACATTAAGCGAAGCAAGCATGATGAATCCGCATGCGCCGAGGCATGTGCCGTACAGGATCATGACCGGCGGCGGTATTTTTCCCGTGACGCTGGCGCGGGTGCGGGTTCGCGCCATTTTTGCGTCCATGCCGCGGTCAAAAAAGTTATTAAAAACAGTGCTTGATGCCATGACCAACGCCGTTCCGATCATGGCAACCGCCATGGCGGCAAATATACCGGGCCCTCCGCCCGTCCTTTCTGACTGAATCCATGCGATCCAAAATCCGCCCAATGCCGCGAGTGAATTTGAGATGATAATCCCCGGTTTGGCAAGAATGATAAAGTCCTTGACCGTCATCCGGTTTCCGTTATGCTTCATCGGCTGTTCCGTCTGTGCTGCATTTGAGTTCATTTGTTCAGGTTCTCCTTTTTCGGCTTATCATATCAGGAAGAATCAGGAAGAACAATTTACTTTGGGCATTTTTCACGCAATTGTAAATTGTGTATAAAAAGCCGCATCTTGTGACCGGATGCGGCTTTTGCCTTTTTCTATTCAAAGTCTGCCCATACAGCTTTTTCAATCCGGCGGATGCTCTGAGCTTGGGCCGGCGATGACGGGCTCCACGCGTCATTTTTGCGCCTCACTGAGATGTTCGCTCTCTTCAGTCACACAAAAGCCGTGTGTATATTGCAAATCGACGTTCTTCTTTCCCGAACCTTCCCAAGAAAACTTCATAAAAATAAAAACCCTTGCCGGTTAGACGGCAAGGTTGTTTCTTACAGTGTAAATGCGATATCCGCCCCTGATACAGGGTCTTTGACGAATACGCCCTCTTCTTTTTCTTCGATCTCAAAGCCGGCATCGGTCAGCGCTTTTGTCACACGTGACAGCTCTTTTTGATGCGGCAGCGCGATGGTGTAATAATCCAGCCCGCTTGCATTTCCCGGTTTCGGCGGCGCATGTTTTCCGGCCCATATATTCAGACCGATGTGATGGTGATACCCTCCCGCTGAAACAAACAGAGCGGACATGCCCGCGTAATTGCCGACAATATCAAAACCGAGAATATCGGTGTAAAACGCTTTGGCTTCCTGTAAGTCCGTCACATGAAGATGGATGTGGCCGATAACAGTTCCTTCTGGGAGACGGCTTTTCCGTTCAGCTCCGGCTTCTTCCAAAAGCCCGTCCACATCGACGGGCGCCGTTTGCATGACATAATTGCCCTCTGCATCGCGGCGCCACGTGCTGCGGGGACGATCGGCGTATATTTCAATACCGTTGCCGTCCGGATCAGACAGGTAAAGAGCCTCACTGACCGCGTGATCCCCCTGACCGAGCGCGATGCCGTTTTCAATCAGCCTGGCCAATGCGATGCCGAGTTCTTTCCGGTCAGGCAGAAGTATCGCGAAATGGTAAAGGCCGGTGACAGACCGCTCCGGCAGAACGACGGCGCCTGGATTTTCTTCAAGCACCAGCAGGACGCGTTTTCCGTCTGCTGACAGTCTTGCTGAACGATCTGTCTGCGAGATGACTTGAAGGCCGATTACATTCCGGTAAAAGCCGAGCGAGCGTTCCATATTTTTAATGGTCAATTTGACATAACCGATTGCCGTATCTTGATGAATGCCGGTCATTTGAACGCCTTCTTTCTTATGCTGAAAAAGTTTCTCCCTTTTTTGATTTGAAAAGGAGCTGATCCAATGAAAGCAGACGGCTTCCTGAAAGCGCTAAGTGAATTGACGCAACCAGTAAGATGAAATCAAATTCCGATCCGCCCATAAATGGTGAGGAAAGCTTCGCCGTGAAGATGGCGCCGACTAATGTGACGGCAAACAGAACGCCGATAATGCGCGTTGCCAAACCGAAAAAGATCAGAACCCCGCCGACAAGCTCAATCGTCGCGATGACATAGACCATAAAGGCCGGAATCCCGATGCTCTGGAAAAATTGCGCAGTTCCTTCCAACCCTTGAAACTTGGATAAACCGTGAACAAAAAAGATAATACCTGTTACAACCCTTAAAAGCAGTGTTCCTGTTTCGAATGATTTATTCATAAAATCCTCCTTGAAAATTATTATCACTTACTTTATGTAAGCTAGTATATATACATAACTTATTTACGTCAAGTAATTTTGTTACATTTAACGAAAATAACTTAAAAGTACTATTTGCCTTCGCGAAAAAAAGACCTCCGCACTCTGTCGGAGGTCTTTTTCCCTATCTATGATTCCCGGAACTGGCTTTCATATAATTCCCGGTAAAACCCGTTCTGGCTGAGAAGTTCGGCATGGGTTCCTTTTTCAGCCATTTCGCCGTCTTTCAACACAAGAATCTGATCGGCTTTTTGAATTGTGTTCAGCCTGTGAGCGATGATGACGCTTGTTCTGCCCGCCATTAAACGGCCGAGCGCTTCTTGTATTTTCACTTCCGTCACCGTATCAATGTTGCTCGTCGCTTCATCCAAAATGAGCAGCACAGGGTCCGCCAGCACAGCTCTCGCGATGGAAATGAGCTGTTTTTGTCCTTGGCTGATGCCCGCGCCGTTTTGGGTAAGGACGGTATCGTAGCCTTTCGGGAGCCGTTCGATGAATCCGTGGGCATTGGCGGCTTTTGCGGCTGCCTCCACCTCTTTGTCAGAAGCATCCAGCCGGCCGTAACGAATATTTTCCCTGATGGTGCCCTGAAAGAGAAAGGAATCCTGCAGGACAAACCCCATGTTTTTTCTCAGACTGGATCTCGTCAGTTTTTTGATATCCGTTCCGTCAATGAGGATTTTTCCGTTATTCGGCTCGTAAAAACGGGCGATCAGGCTCGTAACGGTTGTTTTACCCGCTCCGGTCGGTCCGACGAAGGCGATTGACTGTCCTTTCGGAACGCTGAAGGACAGGTGTTTTAAGATCAGGCTGTCTTCCTGATAGCCGAAGGAGACATCTCGGAATTCAATCTCTCCCGTTTTGATCGGCTGGTACAGCGCATGCTCTTCATCTTCCCGCTCCTCTTTTTCATCCAGCACGTCAAACACCCGTTCAGCCCCGGCGATGGCCGATAACATCGTATTGAACTGATTGGCTAAATCATTTAAAGGGCGCGTGAACTGCCGCGAATATTCGGCGAATACGACGATGGAACCGATCGAGATCCACCCCTTCAGCGCAAACAGCCCGCCGACCGCCGCTATAATCGTAAAGCTTAAATTGTTTAAAGAGTTCATGACTTTCGGAATGAATCCCGAAATCGTCTGCGCCCAAAACCCCGATGATTGTAACGCCGCGTTTTTTTCTAAAAATTGTTCCATGACGCGGTCTTCCCTCGAATAGGCTTTAATGACCTTCGCCCCTGATATCGACTCTTCAATAAAACCGTTCAGCTCGCCGAGGTTTTTCTGCTGCTGCTTAAACAGCAATCCCGTCCGGTTGGTGATCCATTTAATGCTCAAAAGCATGATCGGAATAATCAAAAGCGTGATCAATGTTAAAAGCGGACTCATGTACAGCATGACGGAGATTGTGCCGACGAATGTAATGACGCTCGACAGCACTTGAATGACGGATGTATTTAAAGTGGAGCTGACATTTTCGATATCATTGGTGACCCGGCTCATTAAGTCCCCGAGCCGCTGTTTATCAAAAAACGGAATCGGCAGCTCATGCAGATGGGTAAACAGCTCGCTCCGCATTTTAAACACGGTGCTTTGCGAGATATTGATCATCCAATAGTTTTGAAACCATAAGGACAATGATTGCACGAGGTAAATCCCAAACAGGATGAACAGCACCCCCGCCAATCCGTCTGTCGTCTGTCCGACGATAAAATGATCAATCGCTTTCCCGATGACGAACGGTCCGAGCAGGCCGAATATGGCGCTTATGACTACCATGATGATCACAAGGGTTAAAAGCCCTTTTTTCTCGGCTACATAAGACCAGATTCTGCGCAGCGTGCCTTTTGTATCTTTTGCTTTCGCGCGTTTTCTGCCGCCTTCATTTGATTTGAGCGGTATTTTCGGATATCGGAAAGGTTTACGAATGTCTTTTTGCATTGTCAGCTCCCTCCTTTCCGAATTGTGATTCATAAATCTGTCGGTACAGATGAGATTGTGCCATCAGCTCTTTGTGCGTGCCTTTGGCCAGCAGTTCTCCGTCTTCAAGCAATAAGATGGTGTCAGCTTTCATCGCAGTCGTTATTTTTTGTGTAATAATCAGTGTCGTGCATTCATAGGATCTGATCGCTTGTAAAAGCTTCGCTTCCGTCTGAAGATCAAGCGCGCTCGTACTGTCATCTAACAGCAGGAGGGACGGCTTTCTGATAAAAGCGCGCGCGATGGAAATCCGCTGCTTCTGCCCGCCTGACAAATTGACGCCCCGCTGTCCCAGCACCGTGTCGTATCCGTTTGACAGCTTCATAATCGTGTCATGGATTTGCGCGTCTTTGGCCGCTTCCATTACTTCATCTAGTGAAGCATCCTCCCGCCCCCAGGCGATATTTTCACGGATGGTGCCTGAAAACAGAAGCACTTCCTGCGGAACATAGCCGATTTCCCTGCGCAGCCCGCAAGCGGAGAATTCACCGATCGGTTTGCCGTCTATGAAAATACTGCCCGAATCAGCCGTGTACAGGCGCGGAATCAGCTGAAAAAGCGTTGATTTTCCTGAACCTGTCGCGCCCATAATGGCAACCGTTTCTTTCGGGCTGGCTGAAAAGGACACGTGATGCAGCGCGTCTTTTTCCATGCCCGGATAGCGGAAGGACACTTCGCGAAACTCAATCCCGCCTGCAAGCGCCCGTGCCGGGTCCTGCCCCGTTCCCTCGCCGCCTTCTGTTTCCAGCACCTCGCCGATTCTTTCTCCGGAAGCCTTCGCCCGGGAAAATACCATGATGAGAAAAGGAAGGACGGACAGCGCGCCTGTAATCCGCGTCGCATAGTTAATGACGGAAACGACATCGCCGACCTGCGCTCCGCCCTGAGCAATGCTTTTGGCGCCGAACCATAAGATAAACAAAATACAAATGTTCATCAGCAGCATTAAAATCGGCATCGCCGCTTCCACGAGACGAAAAGCGGAGACCGTTTTTTCCATCAGCTTCGTATTCGATTTCAAAAAACGTTTCACTTCGTGGTTTGCACGGAGGAGCGCTTTAATCAGTTTGATCGCCGTCAGGTTTTCCTGCATGATCGTGTTGACCTGATCAAGCCGCTTTTGCACAGACCGAAACAGCGCGCCGCCTCTTTTCAGCACCCACAGCAAAAACAAAAGCAAAATCGGCACCGTGATCAGCAGAAAAAACCCGAGTTTCGCATTGACGGTCAGCGAGAGAATAATGCCCCCCGCAATCATTAACGGCGCCCGGAGCATAAACCGGAGACTCATGAAAAGCATATTCTGAACCTGTGTCACATCGTTTGTCAGCCGGGTGATAAACGATGTGGATGAGAATTGCGCAAACGTCGAATAGGAGAAGGATTGAATTTTTTGAAAAAGCCCTTTTCGCGTATCATACGCATAGCTCTGGCTGATGTGGGCGGAGTAGAATGAATTTAAAATGCCCGATGCGAATGAAACAGCGGTCAGTCCGATCATCACGCCGCCCCACAGCCAAACCGTTCCGAGATCCTGCTTTAAAATTCCTTCGTCAATGATTTTCCCGATCAGCAGGGGCTGTAGCAGCTCTACCGCAAGCTCGATGAGCATGAAAAACAGAGCGATTCCCGCCAAAAGAGAATACGGTTTTACATATGATAAAGCCTTTGACATGTGTAAGCCTCCAAATCCTTTGTTCAATATGTATGTATATTTATTTTATTTGTTTGTCTTAAATGAATAAAGGATTAACCCTTGAACCTGCACTTTTATTATGTACTTTGTGTAAAAAAAACGGAAATATCATTGAGGATAAAAATTGTGGGAATGAGGCGTGCAGATATATGGAGACTGTCTTATCTTTTCTTTTTACCAGCTCCTGAACCGGAGCCTTTTATTTTAAAATGACTAGCGGAGCCTTTAAAAGACGTCCGCTAGTCAGATGATCATTCATACCGTGTCATTTCATTTAACGAATAAAAACGAGAGCGACCCCGAATCCTTTATCAGCATCAAACTCATTGATCACTTTCATGACCTGCCAGCGCTGGTTTGGAGCATCAGATTTTGTTGCAATCCCATTATGAGCGTGAATAAAATCTCCCGCTTTCACAGTCTCATCGCATCTGACATATACCTGGCCGATGAGTCCGACAATGTTCCACTCGTCTCTCTCTTCTCTTGAAGCGTAGTCTTCTTCAGGCCGAAAGTCCGGATTTTCCTTTGGCGCCATGACCGTATGGCCATTCGCATCTTTCTGTTCTTCATAAACATAGCCGCCAAATTCATTCTTTACGTATCGTCCCGACCAGTGAAAACTCGACTCACCAAGAATCACTCCGGCGGTCTCGGAAATGACCCCAAGCATGAGGTCACCTTTTTCAGCCGGTCTGATCTTATCACCTTCAAGTGTGACAAGTGTTCCCGTCGGAATCTTTTCCCCTCTCAGGCTTTCAAAATACTCGGCGTAGTCAGAGAATGTCGAGGAACCTGTTACGCCTCCCGTAGCCTTAATTGTTCCTTCTTTTGCGTGAAGCTCAATCTTTCTGTTGGCTGATGACGGAGTGCTGCCGGCACCCCAGCCAAGTGCTACAGAATCTGAATTCGGATTAATTGTATTGTACGAAGAAAGCACTGAAGATTGAGCCGCTCCGGTTGCTCTTCCCCGAACAGAACCAGCCACAAAATTATTATTGCCTGTAGCGTGAGATTCACGGGAGCCAATGACCCCGCTTCCTTTATGTTTGAATAAGAAATAAGGAGTGACTGCTCCTCCAATGTTAAAGTCAGTTTCATAACCTGAAAAATCACAATTGGATACATTAAGATCTGGATCTGAGGAATAAATTCCAACTGTCCCGCTATTATTTTTTGGAGATCTCTGTCCCCAAACATTACTAACAACAGACTCGTACATTCCGCTGCCAAATGCAACTCCTTTTTTTCCGGAGTCAATCAAGGTGACACCATCCACCATTACTTTTCCTACTGAGTTATCCCCGCCGACAATATATAAATCATTGTCTGCAGTCTTAAATCCGCGAATGGTTATATTCTTTAAGCTAATTAAGCGTCCTTTATAAAATACGCTGACTACCGAATTACCCTTATAATCAATTGAACTATCATCACAAACAGCATGGAAATTCACAACACTCACACCATCATATCCGGAGATTTGCAACGCGTTTGGACCCGCCCCTTTGTAAAGATCATTCGGCTTAGGGTTATATGCGATACAATTCGCAAGCTGCACATCATGGGCTGTCGCTGACTGAGGATCGCTTGCTGTGTGGTGACCGATATGGCGAATGCTATATCCAATGGCATTTTCGTATGCGCGACAGTTAACAAGCTGTACTCTCTTCGCAGCCGGTGCATAACCGTGTGCCTTAATCTCAAAGCCTCGGACTCCTCCAATTGAGATACAACTATCAATCATTACGTCTTGAGAGCCGTCATCAATTTCAAAACAGTTCGTGTTAGAAGTTCCATCGTTTAGCCCCATTGGATGATAAGAGAGGCAATGACTGAAAGTCGTGTGTTTCCCAAAGTGACAAGTAAAGTTATCATCCCCGGACCCTGTTGCTTCACAATGTGAAAACGTTACAAAGTTACAGCCGTTGGGCTGATAATAAGTTGGATCATCTTTTTCTCCATGTCTGTTATAGTTCGGGCTTGTAGAATCAAAGCCGTGCAGGCCGGCGTTCTTCGCAAACACATGCTCGACAAAAGAATAGTCAACATTCGCAAAAAGCAAACAGCTTGAAGTGGGGCCTTTCGGAATCTTCCAGCCGGAAGGACGCGTATCCTTGTTCCAATCCAAAGTGAGATGGCCGACGTAAATATTTTCATTACCGTTCGTATAATCACTGTTGGTCAGAACAGAATGGCCGACCGGTGTTTCGTCTAATAATTTAATGACCGTTCTTTTCTTGCCTGCTCCGACAAGCATTGTATTTGACGGAACAAACAATCCCGATGTTCTGAATACACCCGCGGGAACTGTTACGACATAACCTCCGTCGGCCATGGCATCATGAAATGCCTGCGTATCATCCGTTACGCCGTCACCTTTAGCTCCAAAATCCATAACGTTCCGCTCTGTCACATGTTCAAATCTGTTTTCATACATGTTAAGTCTTTCGTTTAAATTTTCATAAGTTGACGTGCCATTGCTAAGCGCAGCACCGATTTTGCTGTCAATCGCTTCAAAGTTTTGAGCAATGCTTTCAACTTCAATCCCTTCGGCTTTATCGGGTTTGTAAAGTCCTAAGAAAGTCGTATAGTTTGTCATTGTCTTGCCTCCTATTTGTTAATTGCTATTTAAAATACCGCAGAAGTCATTTCGTTTTTTGCACCCTCTCATTTTCACTCCTGCATGTACAGGTGGCAAAGGTATGACAAATTCATACATTTCTTCAAAACATAAAAAGAGCGCCGGATTAACAAGCGCTCTGCACATAATCTGCTGCTGCAGTATTTTAACCATTCAATATTTTCTCGACACGCTCCCGCATTTGCGGAACGCCTAATCCGACAATGACCTGAAGCGCCCTGCCTTTTCTGACGACCCCGTGGGCTCCCAGCTCTCTGAAATCGGCGTCACTTTTGACCTTTGATTCATCAGCGACAGTGACGCGGAGACGGGTGGCGCAATTGGTGACCTCCGTAATATTGTCCTTTCCGCCCAGCGCTTCAATATACAAAGCGGCTGTATCCCGCTGTGTTTCGTCTGCCGCCGCTGTTTCTTTTGAAGCCTGCTTCCGTTCTCTGTACTCCTTTTTCGAATAGAGCTTTGTTTCCTGCCCTTCCTCTTTTTCTCTGCCCGGTGTGGCGATGTTGAATTTGAGAATGAGGAAACGGAAGACAAAAAAGTAAACAGCGGTAAAACACAATCCGATAATGATCTGGTATACATACGTCAAGCCGTGGCTTGACGCCAGCGGAATCCAGTTCAAGGTCGCAGCTTCGATCAAACCGCCTCCCATATTTCCGACGACGCCGGCCATATACATGACGGTTGCCATGGAAGCGGCAAGCAAAGCATGAACCGCAAATAAAAACGGCGAGATAAAAAGGAATGTAAATTCAATCGGCTCTGTAATTCCCGCGACAATGGACGTCAAGGTGACCGGGATCAATAGGCCGGCGACGATTTTTTTCTTTTCCTTTGAAGCCGTGGCGTAAAAAGCGAGCGCGATTCCCGGAATGCCGAAGATTTTCGAGTTGCCGTGAAGCGCGAAGCCCCCCTGCGGGAACAATTCTTTCAGCGGTTTGACGCTTTGAGAGTATTCCCCGAGATGCTGGGCCCAATAGGTGACGATACCGCCTTCAGCCACAGCCGGACCGTAAATAAACGGAGAGTAAATAAAATGATGCAGGCCGGTCGGAATTAAAATCCGCTCCAGGAACGTGTAAATCCACACGCCGATCGCCCCGGAAGAAACGAGAAAACTTTGCAGCGAGCCGATTCCGGACTGAACCATCGGCCACACGTATGCCACCGCAAGCGAAATCGGTATCATAATGAAGAAAGAAATGATAACGATGTAGGAAGATCCTTGAAAAATCCCCAGAAAATCCGGCAGTTTTTTATCAAAATAACGATTGTGCAAATACACGACAATAGATGAAATAAAGATGGCGCCGATAATATTCGTATCAAGCGTTTTGATGCCGGCGATCATCGTCAGCCCGCTCGTTCCGCCGGCTTCCTGAGTCATATCGACATGAAAAGCCCCGCCCCAAACCGTCAGAATCGCATTGATAAAGTAATTGAATGTCAGATAAACTGTAAGCGCTTCCAAACAGGCCCGCGCCTGCGCTTTTTTCGCTAAGGCGACAGGTATGCCGATCGCAAACAGGAGCGGCATTTGATTAAAGACGGTCCAGCCGCCCTGTTCAATGACGTACCAGCATTGATACCAAAGCCCGTCAGGATCAGCCAGCGGCCCCATCAGCGTTTTATTTTTAAACAACGTACTCAGACCGACAATAATACCGGAAAATGCAAATAATAAAACAGGCACAAACATCGCGCTGCCGAAGCGCTGGACTTTTTGCATCATTTCACGTGACCTCCCGCTATTTATCAAAATTTTCGAGCTCTTTATAATCAACATATGCACGGAATAACGCTTCGCCCACCAGAAAAAACGGGGCAAATGCGACGATTTCCGTTTTATCGCTTAACGTCACCGGCTTGCTGGTCGCATAAAGATTATACGGCGTCGTTTGCGCCAGTACGTTGTTTTTCAGATTGGTGATTGAAATAAACGGAACTCCCTTTGCGGACAGGGTCCTTACCTGCGGAATTAATTCGGGTGTTTCGCCTGATAAAGAAATAATGATGAATACGTCATCAACCTTAAAATCATCACACATGATATCAAACTCTGTGATGTCCTGAATTAAAATCAGATACTTCCGCCGGGATACAAACATCCGCTGCAGCTCACGGGCGCACACCCTCTGAGCCGTGCCCGATCCGTAAACGAAAATCCGTTTTGCTTCATCTATCAGCCGGCACATCTCCGTCATATCTTTTGACTTCACGTATTTTACATTGGCTTCAATATCATCCAGCAGCTTTTCAAATGTCATATTCTCGCCCTCTTCAGGCTGATCCTCCCATTTCAGAAAAACCCGGAATTCACTGTAGCCGCTGAAGCCCAGCTTTTGGGCGAGCCGCAGGATGGAAGACCGAGAGACATTGCAGGCTTTCGCCATCTCATTGATACCGAGATGGTAACACGTATGTTTATGATTCAATATATATTTTAAAATATAAAAATCGTTATCATTTAATTTCGCGTAATGCTGGTTAACCAGTTCTTCAAGACTCATCCCAAAAATCCCCCCGTTTTCTTTCTATTATATAGAATAACAGATAAAGAAAACGGGGAAGATTGTCATCAGGAAATAGGAGACGGACTTACATCAAGCTCAGGCCAGTAGTCCTTATTAGCCTCCATCAGATCTTCAAGAATCAGTCTTGCCACACGAGCGTTCGGCACTGTTTTTGACAGGATCAGCGCCTGCCACAGCTTTTGAAATGACCGCTCTTCCCACGCTTCAGCCGTCAGTTTTTCGACAGACACCTGCTGTTCCATCAGGCCTTTTTGAAATTGCGGTATGTTCCCGACTGAGAGCGGTTCCGGTCCGTTTGAACCTACGAGACAAGGAATCTCAACCATGGCTGACGGATCAAAGTTTGCGATCGCGCCGTTATTTTCAACGATTAACAGCATCCTCTCCCCTGTGTTGTAAGCGATGGCCCGGGCAAGGTCGACGATATAGGAAGCATGATCATCAATTTTAATTTCACTGTTCTCCGACGATTGTTCGCGCGTAATCATATCGCATTGGCTGAAAATGAAAGCTTCCCGCCCTTCCATGACTTCGTTGGCTCTCGTATGGTTCGGGTTTGATTTTTTCACCATATCATCCGGGAATAAGTAATATTGCAGATATGTGTTCGGAAGCGTATCCGGATCAGCCGCCTGTACGTCGCGCGCTTTTTTGAATGTGTCATTCCAGCTTGCTTCAGTCTGTTCGGCCTTCGTCTTCGGAACGTAGCCGTATTCACGGACATGCTCTTTCAGCTTCGGCATTAAATCATTGCCATGCCGGTCTGTGATGGACGTCCACCAGCCAAAGTGGTTCAAGCCGTAGTAACGGACGTTCATTTCTTTTCGTGAAGATAATCCGAGGATGTTCGCCATGCGATCCTCAATTCCGACCGGCATGTCGCAGATGTTCAATATTTTTGAATTCGGTCTGAGGCGCCGTGTAGCTTCGGCCACAATCGCCGCCGGATTGGAGTAATTCAACATCCATGCGTCGGGCGAGTACGTTTCCATATAATCAAGAATCTCCAGAACACCGCCGATAGAGCGCATGCCATATGCGATTCCGCCCGGCCCGCATGTTTCCTGGCCGACCACGCCGTACTTCAGCGGGATTTGTTCATCGAGCGCGCGCATCGCATATTTTCCGACGCGGATATGCGCCATGACGAAGTCAACATCCGTAAAAGCCGTCTCTGGGTCATCAGTCGCCAGAAATTCAATGTCCGGCGCTTTTTCTTTTATAAATACCTCACACGCACCCGCAATCCGCTCCTGCCTTTCTTTATCATTGTCATAAAGTTTCAGCTTTCTGATCGGAAACTCTTCCAGGTGATTCAAAAGCATTAATACAATTCCGGGGGTAAATGTGCTGCCGCCGCCTGCAATAACGATTGAGAATGATTTGTCTGTCATGTGAAGCCCTCCTCTGATAACGTTTACATTTTATTTATATCATGAGAAGGTCCGATCTGTACCGGGTTTGGAGGAGTTAGATCATTTAATCATTTTTAGTTATTTTTCTCAAAAAGCGGGAAAGTTCCCACAGGTACGAAAAAGGCCTGCTGTCATCAGCAGACCCATTCTCAAAAATGCTCTTGTAAATCAGAAAGCAGCACTTCCTGCTCAAATTGCGGATTTCCGATCGGAAAAATTCTGGCTGTTTCCTTGTCTTCGTTGACATGCTGAATATAAATCGGAACTCCTTCGTACGTCACATACGCCATGGCGGCGGATTCTGAAATGTCTTTCGCACGCTGTGTATTCACGTCTCAAACCTCCTTTAGGCCTCACACATAACGTGTCCGGCAGCCAAGAGAAGTATGCTTGTTTCTTACAATTGTCCGGCGGTGAGTTTGAATTTTTTGAGGCGTTTGTAAAACGTGCTCCGCGGGATTCCGGCCATTTTGGCGGCCAGCGTGACATTCCCCTTCGCTGATTCAAGCGCGTTTACGATGATGTTTTTCTGAATGTGCTCCCGGATGGAGACAGGGGACGCTTCTTCCTGTTCATAAGACTCGGCCGCCTCTTTAAGACCTGACGCTTCAAGCAGGGCTGCGATGGGGCGTTCTGACAGCCGTCCGTCCGGGAACATGACGGAAAGACGTTCAAATACATTAAACAATTCCCTGATATTCCCCGGCCATTTCCGGCTCTTTAATAGGTCTAAAAAATCATCAGGAAGCTCCCCCCGCCAGCCGCGATTTCGCTGAAATTCAAGGAAGAGGCCGGGAATGTCTTCGGTGCGTTCTCTTAATGGAGGGAGGTGGATCGGACAGACGTGAAGCCGGTAAAATAAATCTTCTCTCAGCTTTTTGCATTCGACAAGCTGTCTCAGATCAGTGTGGGTGGCAGTGATGATTCTGATGTCAACGGGAATCTCTTTTGTCCCGCCGACCGGGGTGACTTTCCGTTCCTGCAGCACCCGTAACAGAGCGACCTGCATGGAGTGTGATATTTCTCCGATTTCATCGAGGAAAAGCGTGCCTTTATCGGCTTTTTGCAAAGCGCCGTTATGTCCTTTCCGTTTGGCCCCGGTGAAGGCGCCTTCCGAGTAGCCGAACAGTTCGCTTTCAATCAGCTTTTCGGGGACCGCTCCGCAATTGACGGCGATAAACGGGCCGTTTTTCCTGGAGCTGTTGTTATGAATCGCCCGGGCGGCAACCTCCTTTCCCGTCCCGGTTTCTCCCGTAAGACAAACGGTTGCGTCCGTGCGGGCGACAAGCTCCAGCTGCTGAAGCATATGTCGGGATGACGGGCTTTTGCCTGCCGCACCATGGAATATAAAAGCCGGCTT
Source organism: Bacillus sp. D7-8 (assembly GCF_052055895.1). Taxonomy (NCBI): domain Bacteria; kingdom Bacillati; phylum Bacillota; class Bacilli; order Caryophanales; family Bacillaceae; genus Bacillus; species Bacillus sp. D7-8. The sequence continues at coordinate 820,468 of NZ_CP179922.1, read as the reverse complement.
TTCTTCTCGTTTGGATAAATAAACGCATGTGTAGCCGTTCTCCTCCCGCTTCGCCTGCTTGATGTGAAATCCCTGTTCCTCAAGCTCGCGCAGCGTATGTCCGGTAAAATGCTGAACGGGACGGCTTGCGGCGATAACCCGGCTCATTTCATTGCAAAGCACGATCGGATCGTGAGACCGGGTAAGCCCGGCGAACTTGCTGATCATGTCAAGTTCTGTCATTTTGATCTTTAGGGCAAGCTCCCGTTCCGCCGTATAAGCAATGGAGGAGGCAATTCCGAGCATAAACGGCTGAGCGCGGGCGGCGGGGCAGGAAATATCAATGACACCCGCCAGCCGCCCGTCTTCATAACGGATCGGCGCGGCGGAACAGCTCCATTGATGAGAAGCGAGCGAATAATGTTCAGAGCCGTGTATCATGACCGGCTCATTTGTATAAAGAGCCGTCCCGATCGCATTCGTGCCGACGGCCGTTTCCGTCCAGCGGGCGCCTTTTAAGAAATTGATGCGGTTCGCTTCATGAATGGTGCGCGGGTGGCCGTCAACTGAATGGACAACGCCGTCAGAATCAATCAGAAGAACCATCATTTCCATTTCCCGCATCGCCGTTTTCATTCTTTCTGCATGAGGCGTTGAGGCCGCTAAAAATAACGCATGCTTTTCGGCCTGCCTTTCTAAATGATCTGCCGGCATTACATTCGGCCCCTTTTCGAGATAAGGGTTAACGTCGGCTTTTTTGCAGCGGTGCCATGAGGCGGCCACCCGCTTCTGAATACGGGATTCATCAAGCACGCCTTCTTTCACAAAGCGCTTCCAGGTTTTAAAATCATTCCGAATGACATTCATTGTATTCGCTCCCCCCTGTTCAGACCATCTTTTCATATATTGTAGGGGAAAAATAAAGCGCTTTCAACGAAAAATACCCCTTCTCATCTGAGAAAGGGTATTCCGGTTATACGGAATGCACCGCAAGTCCGGTGACATTCAGCAGGGCTTCCTGAAGCGTTTCTGACAGAGTCGGATGCGCCGCGATAAAGTGCTCCGACATATCAGCCGTCATTTCACCGTTCATCATCATGACCGCCTGACCGATCAATTCCGTCACGTCCGGCCCGATCATTGACACGCCGACGATTTCTCCGAATTCCGGTTCGGCAATGATTTTCATTTTGCCGCCATGCTGATGTTTAATTAACGCTTTTCCGTTAGCAGAAAATGAGCATTCTCCGATTTTCACATCTCCGTATGTCTCTCTCGCCTGTGTTTCCGTCAGCCCGACAGCGGCCATTTCCGGCGATGTATAAATACAGCGGGGCACCGCATGCATATTGACTTTGCTATCCTTTCCCGAGGCATGCGCGGCGGCTGTGATTCCTTCATGAATGGCGGCATGCGCGAGCTGCATTCCTCCGGCCGCATCGCCGCATGCGTATATATGAGGCACATTGGTCTGCATATGGTCATTGACTTCAATGCCGCGCGGAGAATACCGGATGCCGGCCTGCTCCAGATTCAAGCCATGCAAACGCGGCTTTCTCCCGATTGCAACCAAAACGTGATCAGCCTGAGCCTCAATTTCTTTGCCGTCTTTTGTCCACACCGCGGTTTTCCTTTCTTTGTCAATCCGCTGAAGGGCGGCTTTCGTCTGAATATCAGCCCCGCTGTCTCTTAAAGAGTCTTCGAAAACGGCGGCGATTTCTCCGTCTTCTGCCGGGAGCAGCCGGTCAGCCGATTCAATCACCGTCACTTTCGTTTTAAACCGGCTGAATAAAGAGGCAAATTCACAGCCGATCACACCTCCCCCGACAATAAGCAGAGAAGAAGGGATTTTCTGTAAAGAAAGCGCGTCTTTGCTGTCGATCACCCAATCGCCGTCAAATGGGGCAAACGGCAGCTCCGCCGGTTCAGATCCGGATGCAATCAATATCCGATCCGCTTCCAGAATGTCTTTTGCGCCTCCTTCTCCTTCAACGAGCAATGTCTGCTCTGTGAGAAATGAAGCTGTCCCGCTGATGACTTTAATCTGATTTGCTTTCATTAAGTATTGAATTCCCTGCACGAGCTGGCTGACGATTTGCCGTTTGCGCCCCTGCATGCGGGCCCAATTGAGTGTAATGTTTTGCGGCAGTTCGATGCCGAATGTATCTGCGTGCCTGATTTTATCGAGCACATTCGCGCTTTCCAAAAGCGACTTTGTCGGGATGCACCCCTCATTGAGACAAGTGCCTCCGAGCGGCCCTTTGTCGATCAGAACGACTTCTTCTCCCCTCCGCGCGGCAGTCACGGCAGCTGCATATCCGGCAGGCCCGCCGCCGATAATGGCTAGTGTCAATCTCTTCACCCTCTCTATAAAATCAATCCGGCCGGCTCTTCAAGCAGCGCTTTGACCGTTTTCAGGAAGTCCGCAGCCGGTGAGCCGTCACATACTCTGTGATCAAAGGTAAGGCTCAGCGGCAGCATGGTGCTTTTGACAAGCTCATCTCCTTTAAACGCAGGCGTTTCATAGCTTGCGCCCACTCCGAGAATACCGGCTTCAGGCGGATTAAGAATCGGGGTGAAATGCTCAATTCCGTAACCCCCGAGATTTGTAATAGAAAATGTCGATCCGTGCAGATCATCTCCGGAAGCATTGCCTTCCCGCGCCCGGCGTGCCGATGTGCTGATGTGATCCGCAAGCTCAAGGAATGAAAGCTTTTCCGCATCCCGAATCACCGGCACGACGAGACCGTTTTCAAGAGAAACCGCCATCCCAAGGTGGACATATGGATAGGTGATGATCCGCTCCTCTTGATAAGAGCTGTTCAGCTCAGGATGCTGTTTCAGCGCAAGCACCGCGGCCCGGGATACGAAATGTGTGACCGTCAGTTTAACACCGCTCCGCTTTTTCGCGCTGTCGGCGAGCTGCTCCTGCCATTTTACAAGCTCCGTAATGTCCGCTTTCATAGTCAACGTCAGCTGGGCGCTGTTTTGCAGGCTTTTGTGCATTCGGTCTGCAATGACTTTTCTCATCGCTGAAGCCGGTTTTTCCTCCGGCTGTGCCGTCTGAACCGAAGACTGCGGTTCAGCTTCCGTCTTCATGGCCTTGATGACGTCAGCTTTTACGATTCTGCCTCCGGGCCCCGTCCCGTTCAGCGTTTCAACTTTCAACCCGGCTTTCTCCGCCATTTTTCGGGCAACGGGAGATATTTTCACGCGGTGTTTACGCTTTTGCACGGCTTTGGGAGCGGGAATATGTTCAGGTTCAGATTGCGGTTTCCCTGCATTTTCAGGAGCCGGCGCCTCCTTCTCCAGCACTTCTTCGCCGTTTTCCCCGATATAACAGATGGGCGTTCCCGGCGGGACTCCTTCTCCCTCTTTGACTTTAATATGGAGAAGCGTGCCGCTTTCAGGCGCTTCTATTTCCATTTCTATTTTTTCCGAGTTGATGCTGGCGATGCTTTCTCCCTTTTCAACCGGGTCGCCGACTTTTTTATTCCAGACGGATACTTCACCTTTCTTCATCGCCATTCCCAGCTTCGGCATTACTACTTTTACAGCCATTCTATATCCCTCCTTTAATTCATTGCCGGCTCGCCAAGCAATTCAAGCGTGACGCTGACAATTTGGTCTGATGTCGGCAAATATTGATCTTCAAGCACCGGCGAAAACGGCACTGGTGTATGCGGCGCTGTAATCCGTTTAATCGGCGCATCAAGCAAATCAAAGCCCTTATCGGCGACAATCGCAGCAATATCCGTGGCGATGCTGCAGCGCGGATTGGCTTCGTCAATGATGATCAGCCGGTTTGTTTTTTCTAACGATGTGAAAATCGCTTCCTCATCTAAAGGAGACAGACTCCGGGGATCAAGCACCTCGGCGTCGATGCCTTTCTCAGAAAGCTGCGCAGCCGCTTCAAGCGCAGTATTGACCTGCTTGCCGACCGCAAACAGTGTGATGTCGCTGCCTTCGCGTTTGATATCCGCTTTTCCGAGCGGAATTGTATAATAATCTTCCGGCACCTCGCCCTTCATGTTGTAGGACGTTTTATCTTCAAAAAAGAATACCGGATCATTGTCTTCTATTGCCGAAAGCAGCAAACCTTTGGCGTCATATGGATTGGACGGCACAACCGTCTTCAGACCCGGGATGCTGGTGAACAGGCCATACAGCGCCTGCGAATGCTGAGCGGCTGCCCGGAATCCGGCTCCGTATGTGGTGCGGACGGTGATCGGCACTTGCGCTTTACCGCCGAACATATAGCGGAATTTCGCCCCTTGGTTGATCACTTGGTCAAAGCACGTTCCGATAAAATCGTTAAACATCAGTTCCGCAATCGGTCTCAGCCCCGTGGATGCCGCAGCCATGGCCGCACCCATGTAGCCCGCCTCAGAAATTGGTGTGTCCAGCACCCTGCTTCTGCCGAATTCCTGTACGAGCCCCTTTGTGACCCCCAGTACACCGCCCCATGCTTCATCATCTTGCAAGTGATCGACCGCCGCTCCCCCGGCGACATCTTCACCGATTACAAGCACATTGTCGTCTTTTCTCATCGCAAGCTTCATTGCTTCATTGATCGCGTCCGACATGCTTATGACTCTCGCCATCTCACATTCCCCCTTTTTCATATGACACGTAGACGTCTGTCAACAGCTCAGACTCTTTCGGATATGGACTCTTTTCGCTGAACGAGACGGCTTTTTCAATCGATTCGCTGACACGCTGTTCGATGTCTGACAGTTTATTTGCATCTGTTTCTTTTAGAAGATAGTTTTTAAAGCCTTGGATGGCATCCTTTTCTTCAAGATGCTCAGTCTTTTCATCCTTTGTTTTATAAGTTTGGGCATCCCCTTCGAAATGTCCGTAGTTTCTGTAAGTCATACATTCAATCAAAGACGGGCCTCCGCCGTTTCTTGCTCTTTCTATCGCTTCCCCGGCTGCCTGATAAACTGCTAAAATATCTTTTCCGTCCACCGTGACCCCCGGCATATTGTAGGCAGCCGCCCGATCGGCGATTGAATCACAGGCTGACGCGTACTCAAATGTCGTGGCTTCGCCGTAGCCGTTGTTTTCGGCGATGAACACGACAGGAAGGTTCCATACTGCCGCTAAGTTCAGCCCTTCATGGAAGGTCCCTTGGTTATTGGCTCCGTCTCCAAAGAAGCAAACGCTTACATTTTTAGTTTGTTTATATTTAGCCGTGAGCGCTGATCCGCATGCGAGCGTAAAGCCGCCCCCGACGATTCCATTTGCGCCTAACATGCCTTTATCAAGATCCGCAATGTGCATAGAACCGCCTTTTCCTTTACACAGTCCGGTCGCTTTTCCGAATATTTCCGCCATCATGCCGTCCAGATCACAGCCTTTGGCGATACAATGGCCATGTCCCCTGTGCGTGCTTGTAATGCTGTCGCCATCATCTAAATGAGCGCACACCCCCGCAGCTACCGCTTCTTCACCGGCATACAAATGGACGAATCCGGGAAGCACTCCTTGCGCGAACAGTTCATGCACTTTGTCTTCAAAGCCCCTGATTTCCAGCATCTTTTGGTACATCCACAGCGCTTTTTCCTCAGTTAATGACAAGCCTTCTCGTTTTAACAATTCCATTTTGTGCGCCTCCTTCTATTTAGGGTTCACACTTATAAATGCAAGAAGCATGCCAGCCTTTGAAGCCCGTAAAATGAATGTTTTTATTTTTACAATGGAGACAGTTTGAGACAGGTGTCTCATTTTGTCTCGATCTGTTCCCTTTGTCTCGTTTTATGGCATACAAAAAAGACCGGGCATCACCCTGTCTTTGACAATGATCGACGTATTTATTTCCTCGGAAATCTTTTATTGCTTCATTCTTCTGCATACAGTCTATCGTGGCGATTGAGTGGTTACACTCTTTTTTTTCATATCCACGTGCTGCAGTTCATGCTTTTCTTCAACAGCCCGATTCAGCGCTTGAAGCATGTAGCCAATGCCTTTATACGATGACAAAGGCCAGGTGATATGCTGATGCTCTCCGATGACGGCGTTTAGGACGCTTCGGTATTTTTTCCCGCCAAGCATGACAAGCTCTTCGATGTCGGAAAAGCCTTTTTCATGAAATTGACGGCGCAGCTCGTCCGCTGCCATGATCTCCGGATGACCGGTTCCAAAAGTGACATCGTAATTTCCGGGAACCATATCGTCCGGACGAAGGAATCCGTGCTTCGCCGACAAAATCACCCACTCATCGAAAAATGCTTTCGCATATCGCTCGCACGCCTGATGAAACGGGCTGAGATAAGCGTCTTCCGCCCTTACCGGACCTGTATCTGAATGGACATCCCAAATTTTTTTCTTGCCGCAGGGGATGATGCACAGTCGTTTCATTTTTCTCTCCCCTTTATGATGTATGTCCTATCAATGTACCATGATTCGTTTATTTCTGCATGACGAAACTGGCCATGGATCTGTCTGGGTAAAAACTGCACACACAAAAAGACCCGGAATTCAAACCGAAATCCGGGCCGGATGAAGAGTGTTTAGGTCACTCTTGCTCCATCCCATCAAGATACTTTCTCTCAAAGTCATCGAGCAATGCACGCACTTCATCTGTTGACTTTGTATTCATGCATTGATTTCTTAATTCACTTGCTCCACGGAATCCGCGGAGATATATCTTGAAAAAGCGGGGTAGCGGTTTATATGCTCGAGCTTCTGCTTTTGAATATTCATCATGAAGATCCAGGTGCAATCTCAAAAGATCAAGCAATTCCTTACTGCTATGCTCTCTCGGCTCCTTTTCAAAGGCGAATGGATTAGTAAAAATGCCTCGTCCAATCATAATCCCGTCAACACCGTATTGTTCAGCGAGTTTCAAGCCGGTTTCACGGTCAGGAATATCCCCATTGATCGTCAATAGGGTATCCGGCGCTATCTCATCACGAAGTTTCTTGATTTCCGGGATGAGCTCCCAATGCGCATCTACTTTACTCATTTCCGCTCTTGTACGCAGATGAATGGAAAGATTCGCAATGTCTTGTTTCAGTATGTGTGTCAGCCAGCCGCGCCATTCGTCTATATCCGTGTAGCCAAGTCTGGTCTTCACACTTACCGGCAGACCTCCTGCTTTCGCCGCCTGTATTAATTCGGCTGCAACTTCAGGACGGCAAATCAGGCCGCTTCCCTTTCCATTCCCCGCCACATTAGGTACAGGACAGCCCATATTGATATCCAGGCCCTTAAACCCTAATTCCGCCATCCCAATACTCATTTGGCGAAAGTTTTCAGGCTTATCTCCCCATATGTGGGCAACCATCGGCTGTTCATCCTCCGTGAAAGTCAAACGGCCGCGCACACTATCCTTCCCATCCGGGTGACAATAGCTTTCTGAGTTTGTAAACTCTGTGAAAAACACATCAGGTCTGCCTGCTTCACTCACAACATGGCGAAAAACGACATCCGTCACATCTTCCATTGGTGCCAGTACAAAAAATGGCCGTGGTAATTCACGCCAGAAATTATCTGTCATAACAAATCCAAATCCTTTCATGATGGGATACAGCCAAACCTTTATCCCAAAATTAAAAACTGACCATGCTTCTTTTACACTTATAGCATGTGTCAGCACTTCTTATCAAACGATAGTAAATTTTGAACATTTCACTTTTTACACGTGAAAAAGTGAAAAAGCAAACTGAAGCAGAACACATCAATTGAGTTAACGTAATAGACTATCGCATAGTTAACCCCATATCGTTCATTTCTGATCAACTCAGTCAACTCCTTAACCTTTAAAAGGGTTTGAGAGAGAAAAAAGTGTGATGATTATCTACACCTATTTTTTATTTATATTGTGATTTATTAATAGTAGCGCTGACCTTCACCTTTCTTAGCGGCCTTACTTTTGCTCTTTTTGGATAAAAAGGATTCCAACCTAAATAGAATATCATATGAGTTCTCCCTATTACCAATGCAAAATAATTGGCCTGTTATCGAAGAGAAAATATTTAACGCTGCACCATATATAATTTGATTAAGCAAATGGGGTTGGGGCGGTATATCTGAGTACTCAAGAGAATGTAAAAAGAAAAAGCCTTAACTTGCTGCTTGTGGACCACATGAAGTAAAGAGGATGGGATGGGAAGAGAAAATAAACTCGAACTTAACAGAATTCAAAAACTTCAATCTGGATCTTTTGGGATTTGCTCATGGTTTAGAAATAACCAACGCAACAAGTGGCTTCTGTCTCTATACAGTATATATATCAAACCCCATATGTTAATATCTTTATACAATCACCTATATATGTACGATTCGGTATCCTGATCCAAAACCAATAAAATAGACTGCTGACTAAGTGCCGCAGTCTTCATTCATAAGATTAATAAGAAAGTTTCTTTCATCATTAAATAAGGCATCAGAAGTTATTGCTTTCATTTCGAATATCCTTTGTTATACCTGTGATGATTTGTATAACAGTGAAAACCCCCAAGAAAACAGTGACAATATTAAACCATGGATTATCATAGAATGAAAGATATGTTTGAAAGAAATCCAGTTCAGCTATGTTTGCTGGGAATCCATTCATTTCTCTATAATTAGGACCCCATCCCGTTAATTCTGCAAAATTAAAATAAAGCTGTGAAACTAAAAATGCCAAAACCGTGTGAAACCAACTTTTTTTATACAACGGCCGTTTTTTGTTTACTTTATCCATTTCCTTTTCTGCAATACTTTTTAGCCAAGTGACAATCTAACATCATTATAGTATGAAGCATGATTGTCGCGATAATTACTTATTAAGGATATAACCATCGCAGGTATTACTGTAATAGTTGTTATCACTTGCGTTTCCGTCTCGGGTTTAATCCTTTTTTGGAAATAAGGAAAATGATTGGGGTCCTTTTTTCCTGTTTAGGCTTTCATTTCATGTATAACAACCAAACATGCTTTTTTAGTGTGTTTGATCTTTTATCCACAGTTGTAGCTAATAGTAGATGTGCCAACTGCCGTTGTGATTAGTGTAAGTAAGCAACCTTGCCTTTTACAGCTTCTGCTTCAGAACCTTCGTTCAGTTGTTGAGGTTCCAATATCTCTCATTCGGTTTCACCTCCTTTTTATCATTTATTACAACTATCGCCAATAGTAGATGTGCCGATGAGTGTCGGGACTTTATTCTTTAAGAAAGAAGTTTACAAAATATTAACTAAAATTACAATTATTAACCGAACTTGAACGACTTGTTATTGCTTCTGGTTCACAACAAGATCTTCATATTTTGTCTGTAATGCCGGTTCCAAACGGAAAAAAGAAAGTGTTAATAGAAAGCAGCCTACTTGGCTGTTTTTCACTTGCTTTTTCCATACGTTTTTTCAACTCTTTTTATCAGTTAAATAAAGACAAAAGACAGATAGGACAAGGGCAAAACATGAAAAAACCCGGAAATCGGAATTGTTTAATTTACCGAAATCCAGGTCTGATTACGAATTGTTTATTTTAGTTAGACGATTTTAATACTAGCTTCGCCACAGCTTCCACATGAGCCGTTTGCGGAAACATATCAACAGGCTGAATATATTCGACGCGATAGTCCTTCGACAGCGTCTGCAAGTCTTTCGCCAGTGTGGAAGGATTGCAGGATACGTAGACGAAGCGTTTCGGTTTTACTTTTTTGATGGTATCTAAAAATGTTCTGTCACAGCCGGTTCTCGGCGGGTCGACGATGACCACGTCAGGGCGGAAGCCTTCTTTCGTCCATTTCGGGAGCCAGTGTTCGGCTGTTCCTGTGACATATGCCGCGTTTTTGATGCCGTGTTTTTTGGCGTTTTTCTTCGCATCGTCAATTGATTCTTTAATGACGTCCATGCCGCGGATCTCTTTTGCGCCGCTTGAGACCCACATGCCGATCGTACCGACGCCGCAATACGCGTCTACGACTTTTTCTTTTCCTGTCAGCTGAGCCGCTTGTTTCACTTCGTCATACAGCTTGACCGTCTGCTCAGGGTTGAGCTGGAAGAAGGCGCGGGCGCTCAGTTCAAATGACACGTCGCCGAGCACTTCTTGAATGGCATGGCTTCCGGCCAGCGCTTTTGTTTTGTCACCGAAAATGACGGATGTGCGCGCGCCGTTGACGTTTTGAATAATCGATTTCACTTCCGGCAAACGGTTTTGAATGGCTTTGACGATCTCGTCTTTATTCGGCAGTGTCTCTTTCGCGGTGACAAGCACGACCTGCACTTCGCCTGTTTCAAAACCGACTCTCGTCACGATGGTGCGGACATCGCCTTTTTTGGTCCGTTCGTTATAAACGGATACGTTGTGTTTTTCCAAAATACGGCGGACGATACCCGTTGTTTTGTTTGTCGCCGGATGCTGGACAATGCATTCCTTAATCGGAACGATTTTATGGGAATCAAGTCCGTATAAGCCGGCAATGATGCTGCCGCTTTGCGAGCGTCCGACTTGGAACTGGCTTTTGTTCCGGTAATTCCAAGGGTTGTCCATTCCGATCGTATCTTTAATGTTCATTTCTTCGACATTGAATCTCGTATGACGTTCCAGAGACTGAATGACGATGTCGCGTTTTTCGCGAAGCTGCTGGGTGTATGCCAGATGCTGAAGCTGACAGCCGCCGCACTGGTCATAGACCGGGCATGGCGGCGTGACGCGGTGTTCAGACGGCTTGCGGATTTTTTTGACGCGTGCTTCTGAAAATTTCGGCTGCACATTTGTCGCTTCGGCAACGACTTCTTCACCGGGCAGAGCGCCGGGAACGAAGACAACTTTTTTCTTAAAATAGCCGACGCCCTCTCCGTTAATGCCGAGACGTTTGATGGTCAGCGGAAATGTCTGTCCGATTTTCAATTCGGCAGGCGCCTTTTTTTGATGTTGATTCACGTTTTTTTCTCTCCGTTTCTATATAAAGCCTTCCTCCTGGGAAAACGGCTGATTTGAAATATCACATCTTTTCAGTATAACATGCAGCCGGCGGTTCCTTCATGTTTTTCACTGGAAGTTTCCAAAAATCTCATCATTCAATACTTCTCCACAAATATAAGGACGCATAGCTTAAATACGGCGCCCATTCGCTGCTTACCTGGAGCATCACGTCTTTTGACGGTTTATCCTCAAGGGCGAAGCGGCGTTTGACGGCATTTTGCAGGCCGATGTCCGCCAAAGGAAACAGATTCGGGCGGCCGAGGCCGAACATGAGGACGTTTTGGACGGTCCACGGGCCGATGCCTCTGATGGTGATCAGCTTTTTCATAATGTCTTCATCCGACAAATGGGTAAGTTCCGCCAGATTGAGCGCTCCTTCTGCAATCATCCGTGAAATGTCAATCGCATATTCCGCTTTTCTCATGCTGAACTGGAGCTCCCGCAAGTCCTGATACTCAAGCCCCGTGATCGTTTTCGGCTCGGGATAGCACCAGACGCCGTCTTTTTGTTCACCGAAGGCATGGACGAACCGTTCCGTTAAAGTAAAAGCGAAGGACAGGTTGAGCTGCTGGTGGATGATGCATTTCATGAGACAGTTGTAGACGTCATACTCCAAGACGAGCGGGGTTCCCGCATGCTCCTCAAAAAGACCCGACAGATTTGTTTTTGAGAAATGATCAAGCACAGGCTGAAGCGGCTGCTCCCACTGAAAAATGTGTTTGATCCGTTCAATCATCTCCTCGCGGTCCGTTTCTCCGCTGACGAGAAAGACCGGGTCTGCGGAGGTGCCTTCCGCTTGAACCGTGATGACGGACAGTTTGCCGTCCCGTGTTCTGAGCGGCACTTTGATTGATCTTGCATGAAGATCGACCGCATTCAGCGGATCGAGCGACAGCCTTTCAAGGACTTTATCAAAATGATACGGCGGTGTGACCGAAACCGTTTCCTTCCACATATGCTCCACCCCTTTTTGTCCAAGTATATCATGAAGCGGCCGGGCGGCAATTCGTATACTTTTCTTCATAACGCCGCATGATATAATGGCAGGCGGAGGGTTGTTTATGATACATATAACCGCAATCACAACACATAATGAGATATTAGATAATATCCCCCTATCACGTACAGAACAACCGGACATCGCATGGTACTGGATTGATTTTTTCGGCGCTGAGATGCATGAAACCGAGCTGCTGCGTGATTATTTTCACTTTCATCCGCTTGCGATCGAGGATTGCTTTCAGCATATGCAGCGGCCGAAAATCGACCATTATGACGGCTACCGTTTTTATGTGCTCCACGCTCTGAACCCGGACACACTGGAAATGGAAGAGGTGGACATTTTTCAGTCCGACCGTTTCATCGTCAGCTTCCATTTGCACGAATCGCCCGGCGTCTCAAAGGTGAGAGAACGGTTTTTCGCTTCTCCGGGATTAGCCAAAAAAGGGCCCGGGCACATCACTTATATGATGATGGATCAGCTTGTCGATGAATATTTCCCCGTGCTGTACAAAATTGAAGACCGGCTGAATGAAATTGAAGACAGCAGAACCCATAAATCTTACGGCACTTTAATGAATGAAGTGTTTGAATTGCGGACTGATCTTTTGAACCTGAGGCGGACGATCATTCCGATGCGCGATTTAATGTACCGGATTTTGAGCCTTGACCATGTAAAAGAAAGCCGTGAAACGAAAGCGTATTTCAGCGATATTTATGACCACCTGTTAAAACTGGCTGAGCTGATCGAGTCAAACCGTGATATGACGTCAGATTTGCGAGACAGCTATGTGACGCTGAATTCAAACCGGATGAACGCCATTATGATGACATTAACCATCGTCTCGACCATTTTTATCCCGCTGACGTTCATCGCGGGGGTTTACGGCATGAATTTCGATAACATGCCTGAGCTTCATTGGAAATACGGGTATTTTATCGTTTTGGGCGTAATGGCCGTTCTTGTGGCCGCCATGCTGTTTTGGTTCGCCCGCAAAGGCTGGTTTAATATTTTCAAGTAAGAACGGCTGCCGGCTGTTCTTTTTTTTGAGAAAACATGATAGTCTGGAAAAAAACGTAAAGAGGTGTGCGCCGTTACCATCCTTTCTCACAGAATCATTTCTTCTGTCCTCCTGGCTTTCAGTGTCATGTCCATTGCCCCGCTGTATAACGGCCGTACGGTGTCTGATTACATCTTTGAGTTACTCGGCTTTTCCTCTTGGCCTGAAGATGGAGCCCATATCTCCGTCATTCCCGGGGTCGTGCTTTACTTTGCGGCGTTAATCTGGTGTGCCGCCGCGTTCAGGCGGACGCTTCCCGCGGCGGGGCTGTTTCTGATCTTTCTCAGTATGGGGGCCGCTTCCGGTATCAGTCCTGCCACCGAATATGCCGCTTTTTCCTTAAAACAGTTCGCGCCCGAAAAAGAGGCTGTCGAATATTTGAAGCACCGCAGCGAATGCAGTCATCTGGTTGAGCGAAAAAGAGCGGGCATGAGCTGCACGCTTTATATCAATCATTACGGAAAAGGGGAACAAACCATTTCTGTCACCCCGGATTTATCAGAAAACATAAAGGACGTCACATTCAAATCAAAAACGTTCACTGTAAAACCCCGTTCAAAAACAATCATCAAAACCCGATTTACCGGATTTTATAAGGGGAAAGCCGCCTCAGACTCCGGATGGTCTTCAGAACCTGAACTGAAAGTGGCAATCCTGTACACAGCAGATTAACCATTTTGCATGTATAATGGTGGAAAACTTTATTGGAGGGACTGTCAAATGAAGATCGCCATCGTCGGACTCGGCAATATGGGCCGCCCCATCGCCGAAAATATCATGAAAGCCGGATACAGCCTGACTGTATATAACCGGACGAAAGAAAAAGCGGCTGACCTGCTGGATAAAGGGGCAGAATATGCCGAAACGCCCCGACAGGCAGCTGAACATGCGGACATCGTGCTGTCCATGCTGTCAGACGATGACGCCGTAACAGACGTGACTTTCGGAGCTTGCGGCATTATTGCCGGGTTATCTGAAAACGGCATTCATATTTCAATGAGCACGATCAGTACGGCGCTGTCTGAACAGCTTTCCGCCGCACATTCGGGCAGAGGGCAGTCCTTTATTGCCGCTCCCGTCCTCGGCCGCCCCGATGCCGCCGAGAAGGCCGAGCTTCGCATCATCACAGCCGGACCGGCAGAAGCGAAGAAAAAGGCCGAACCGCTGCTTAACATCCTGAGTCAGCAAGTATTTGACACTGGTGAAGAAACAAAAACGGCCAATGCCGCGAAAATCAGCGTCAATTTCTTGCTCGTTTCTATGCTGGAGGCGTTATCTGAATCATTCTTAATGATGGAGAAGTACGGGCTAGAGCAAAAACAATTTTTAGAAATCGCCGGCGCGCTCTTTGGCTCTCCCGTCTATCAAAATTACGGAACCATGATGGCTGAGCAGAAATTTGAGCCGGCCGGTTTCAAAATGTCTTTAGGGCTGAAGGATACCAATCTGGCGCTCGCCGCCGCAGAACAGGTTTCCGCAAAACTCCCTCTTGCCGAACTGGCCAAGAGCCATTTTGAAAGCGGGATCGCACAAGGCTTCGGGGATCTGGATTGGGCCGCTTTGATTAAATGCCTGAAATAACAAAACACCTCTCCATTACCAGGAGAGGTGTTTTCTACAGGCGCGGCAGCTTCATTTCTTTCTCAAACATCAGGTCATCAATGCTTTTAAACGTGTAGCCTTCTTTTTTCAAATCGGTAATGGCATCGTCCAGAGCTTCTGAATTGTCCTTTGAAACGGTGTGGAGAAGGTAGATCGCGCCGGGATGAGCCTGCTTTATCATGTGATCATAGGCGTATTGTTTCCCTTTTTGCTCGTTAACCTTCCAGTCGACAAATGCGACGGACCAGAAAACGGTTTGGTAGCCGAGGCGCTTCGTTTCTTTCAGGACATATTCGCTGAATACGCCGCGCGGCGGACGGAGATACAGGTTGTCCCGCTTTCCGGTAATGTTGTACACAGCTTCCGTGACGGAATCGAGTTCGTCTTGAATCTGATCGCCCGTTTTTGTCGTCAGATCAGGATGATGAAAAGAATGATTGCCGATGATATGGCCTTCCTTTGACATCCGTTTAATCAAATCAGGCTGCTCTTTCACAAAATGACCCGTGACAAAAAAAGTGCCCGTGACGTGATGTTTTTTTAACACATCAAGCACTTTCGGGGTGTACCCATTTTCATATCCGTTATCAAACGTTAAATAGATGGTCTTTTCTTTCGTATTGCCTAAATAAAAGGCATCATATTTTTTGACCAGATTGTCCAGCTGTCTGCCGGCATCCGGCGGCTGATGATTGACGCTGCGTTTAAATCCCCAGTTTATCCGTTCATTCGGCACGGCTTCTGCGCTGTTGATGCCTCCCGCAAGAAAAACGGCCATGCAGCAAATTGAACAAAACCATTTCATGACCAGCACTCCTTCTGCATTTTTCCTTATTTTGCAGTAGGCTCTGCTCTTTTATACAGCCGCATTATGGAAAAAGAAAAACCCCGGCATCCGCCGGGGTTTATTCCCAATCCTTTTTAAAGCGTTCGTATTTTGCTTCCAGATCATCAAGCATGCCGATGAGCCGGTCTATATCTTCAACGTCCGTTGATTCAGGGTCTAATGAATCAATGACATTCATAAACATATCGAGTCTGTTCTTCAGGTAATCGAGCTGCTGATCTTTGCTGTTTACTGCATTCCCCATACTTCCACTCCATTCATTTTTTATAATGGTAGCGTATTTTTTGCCGTTTTTCAATGGTTCCGCTACTTGCGATCTTGGCAGATCAGGTCTAAAATTAACAGTTGGCAGACGTTAGTATGCCCCATTTATAAAGGAGTTAGATAGTCATGACACAAAACACAACACTGCGTCCGATCACACCGGAGTACGATCCTTGGGAAGCGTACATGGATGTCGACCAGTATGGAGATATGAAACTGACGAACGTTGAATTCACAACGACGACTTTGTGCAATATGAGATGCGAGCACTGCGCCGTCGGGTACACGCTCCAGCCGAAAGACCCGAATGCGCTGCCGATCGACCTTTTATTAAAGCGGCTTGATGAAATTCCTCTGTTACGCTCTATCAGCATTACGGGCGGCGAACCGATGCTTTCGCTGAAATCGGTAAAGGAATACGTCGTCCCGCTTTTGAAATATGCCCATGAACGCGGCGTGCGCACACAGATCAATTCAAACCTGACGCTTGATATCGGGCGCTACGAACGGATTATTCCCTATCTGGACGTTCTTCACATTTCTCACAATTGGGGAACGGTCGAGGACTTTGCCGACATCGGATTTGCGATGATGGAGAAGAAACCGACATTTGAACAGCGGGCGCGCTATTTTGACAAAATGATTGAAAACAGCCGCACGCTGGTCGAAGCAGGCGTAATGGTTTCAGCGGAAACGATGCTGAACAAACGGACGCTGCCGCATATTGAACATATTCATCGGCAAATTACGGAAGAAATGAAATGCCAGCGGCACGAAGTCCATCCGATGTATCCGAGTGATTTCGCCAGCGCGCTTGAATCACTCAGCCTGACGGACATGAGACAGGCCATTCATCATCTGCTCGACATTCGCGATGAAGAGACATGGATGCTGTTCGGTACGCTCCCGTTTTACGCATGCAGCCCTGATGAAGAAGATCAGAAGCTCCTCCGCCGCCTGCGGGAAGCGAGAAACGTTACGGTGCGAAACGACCCTGACGGCCGCTCCCGCCTGAATGTCAACATTTTTGACGGAAATATCATTGTCACGGATTTCGGCGATACACCGCCGCTCGGCAATATTAAAACAGACAGCCTTCCTGAAGCATATGACAAGTGGAGACAGACGAAGCTGAGCAAAGAGCTGAACTGCCGCTGCACAAACGTCCGGTGCCTCGGCCCGAACGTCCTTGTCAAAAACAGTTATTATCAGGACACAGATTTTTCATTACGAAAAGCCAGAGGTTAACAAAAGATGGAAACGACAATTACGGACATTTTGAAAAGCAAAGTGGTTGAGATCATCATCGTCGCTCTCGTGCTTTACGCCGGTGTTTTTCTGATCAACCGCTTTGTCCAGGTGTTATTTAAACGCACGGATTTCTTGGAGGAACGGAAAGGGAAAACGATTGAAAGCCTCGTCCGATCCATCACCCAGTATACGGCGACGATCGGTTTTATCTTTTACGTCATTTCTTTATTCGTTCATGATTTCGGCCGAATTTTAGCCGGGGCGGGTGTTGCCGGTATCGTCATCGGTTTCGGCGCCCAGTCGTTAATCAAGGACATATTGGCCGGTGTCTTTTTAATATACGAACGCCAGCTTCATAAAGGTGATTATGTGACGATTAACAATCTGTTCAACGGCACAGTCGAAGAAATCGGACTCCGTTCCCTCCAGATCCGTGAGTGGACCGGCAAGCTGCTTACCATATCTAACGGTGAGGTCAGACAGCTTCAAAACTATAACATTGATTTTATGCGGATTACCGAGTCCGTCGTGATCAGTTACAAGGAAGATCCCGAGCGGGTATATGCCGTCTTAGAAAAAGCCTGCGATATGCTCAATGATGAGCTTCGCGATTCACTGAAGCGGGATGAATTTCTCAATGCGACGGAGCCGTTTCAAGTGCATGGAATTATGAGTCTGAACAAATTAACCAGAGGCATTGAATTTACAGTGAAAGGCATGGTTCAAGACACAGAATACTTCTCGGCGAGCCTTGCGGTGAGACGCGTTCTTGCCCGGGAGCTGTACAACAACAATGTGCAATTGCTCGAGGAAATGTATCACACACAAAAAAGCTGATTCCCGAACCGGAATCAGCTTTTTTTATTTATCTCGGCTGCGCTGTCATTTGAAAACCGAATGTGACGTGATCCTGCACCGGAATCCAAGCTCCGATTCCTTGCGAAGTCACATTTTTGACGACAAGTTTCCGCTTGCTGCCTTTCAGCACCAAATACACTTCACCGTATGTTACTTTTCCTTTTTCATTAACGGCCGGAGCGTAGGCATGGAGGTAGCCGAGCCGCTGCGGAGAAATTTTGTAGGTTTGATCGCGTTTTGTGCCTGCGCCGATAACCGTTTCAAACGCGAGCGGCAGTTTTGTTTTCTTCATCGCTTTTTGCATCATCATGCTTTTTACGTCTTCTGCGTTCGGCACCTTCGCTGTGAGCCCGCCTTTGATTTTGTATTGCTGTTCTTGGGCGTATGAGATAACCGCGGTTTGCTGTCCGCCCCGGTTATCCGCTCTGTTTGTGTTGATTTTTTTATATTCCCAGTTGGCGACCGTTTCGTTCGATTGATAGCCGAGCGCCCATTTCCCGAGAAATATTGTCGCCCGGTATCCGATGGCAAGCGGTGAACCGGAAACCGAGGATTCATTCAGCATCTTTATCAGATGCGGATTTTCGATGTTGATCTCGGATGTATCTAACAATTCCTTTGCCAGTTTGCTCGGCTGAAGCATCGGCTGGTCCTGTGAAGCATTCGGATACGTATTCTCCTTTGAAATGCTTACGACAGAGTTGGGAACTTTAAACGGTTTTTTTGCAGCGGCAGACGGCGTTGCGAAAAAACTAAAGGATAACAGCAGAATCAGTGTGGCATGAAACAGCTTTCTCATCATATCACTCTTTCTATAGCATTTTCCTTTAGTCTTTTCCTCCGCAAACGTTGTTATCCGCATTTTTTACAGGTTAAAGCAGGAAAAAACCGATCGCCATAATGACATAAGCGGCAAGGAGCGTAGCCCCTTCAAACCAGTTCGAATCACCGTCATTTGAAATCATTGTCATCAAAAGGACGGATGAGATCATCGCGACAAGCTCGGGCAATGTGAATACAAGCGGCATATTGACCGGAAAAAAGATGGAACAGATCACAAGAACCGGAGCCACAAACATGGCGATCTGCAAAGTCGAGCCTACCGCGATTTCAACGGCGACATCCATCTTGTCTTTGTACGCCATAATAATCGCCGACGCATGCTCTGCGGCATTTCCGACGATTGCGACGATAATCACTCCGATAAACAGCTCGCTCCAGCCGAACTGTTCAGCCACCGCATGAAACGTATGGACAAGGTTTTCAGATATGTAGGCGACGATAATGGTTGAAATAAATAAGACGGCTGTCGCTCTTTTCCCCGACCACTCAGGCTGCTCCTCTTCTTCCTTTGCCTCCGGCTGATTCGGCTGATAAACACCGCGGTGGGTGACGAGCTTGAAATAAAGAGCTGCCACGTACAAAAGGATCATGATGATGCTGATGCCGACACTCAAATCAAGCTTGTTTTTTTCCCCCATATCCATGGAAAACACTTCGGGAATGACAAAAGCAACGATAATGGCAAAAATCAGCAGGCCAGAATTATGCCGTGCATCATGAATATTGAATTCCTGCCGCTTGTATTTCAAACCGCCGATAAAAAACGACAGTCCCGCGACGAGCAGAAGATTGCCGAGCACCGAACCGGTCAGTGAAGCAAGCACGATGCCCGTCAGCCCTTCTTTTAAGGCGAAAAGCGATATAATCAGCTCTACCGCATTGCCGAACGTGGCATTCAGCAGACCGCCGATCCGCGGTCCCGCGATAATGGCAAGAGATTCAGTCGCTCTCCCCATATAACTTGCAAGCGCAATAATCGTCAAGCAATAAATAATAAACAAAACCGCTGACGGCCAGTGCATCAGGCCGCCGATGACTGAAAGCGGCACTCCCGCCGCAGCCGTAAAGAAAAAAATCCGATTCATATCTGCCTGGCTCCTTTTTTCGAATGAGTCTTCTTATATCCTTCTCAAAAACTCCCTCAATTACACTTCCGCGGCAGCCCGAATTGGCATTTTCAGGTTGCCGGACGCAGCAAATCCGTGTACGATCAAGAAAGATACTGAAGAAGGAGAAATACGCGATGTCACGACTGTACTTCTTTATTTTGGTTCTGCTTGTTTCCATCTCCGGATTTTCCCAAGGCATGCTTCTGCCGGTGATCTCCGTCATTTTTGAAACGAACGGGGAATCAGCCGCTATAAACGGACTTCACGCAACCGGCCTTTATATCGGCGTGCTTCTGGCGTCGCCGTTTATGGAGGCCCCGCTACGCAAGCTCGGATTCAAACCTCTGATGGTCATGGGCGGATTTCTTGTTATCATCAGCTTATTCAGTTTTATTTGGCTTCAATCCATATGGTTATGGTTTTTTCTTCGGCTGCTTATCGGAATCGGGGATCATATGCTGCATTTTTCAACCCAAACGTGGGTGACGTCAAAGTCAACGCCCCGAAACAGAGGAAGAAACATTTCGCTGTACGGACTGTCCTTCGGGCTCGGATTCGCTGTCGGCCCGTTCATGGTCCCTCTTGTGAAAACAAGTCCGTCCCTTCCGTTTATCGTATCCGGCTGTATCAGTCTTGCCGCCTGGCTGTTTGTATTTGTCTTACGTAACGAGTACCCGGCGCAAGGTCCGGATGAAACATCCGGGGACAACAGCGCAAAACGGTTTTACCGCGCCCTTCTTTTCGGCTGGGTCGCTTTTCTCCCGGCTTTCGGGTACGGTTTTTTAGAAACGGCGCTGAACGGAAGCTTTCCCGTGTACGCCCTGCGCTTAGGCATATCCGTCGATGCCGTCGCGCTGATATTGCCCGCTTTTGCCATCGGAAGTATTGTATTCCAGTTCCCTCTCGGTTTATTAAGCGATCGATTCGGGAGAAAACGTGTCCTGCTCGTCATCTTATTAACGGGTGCCCTTTGCTTTTTGACGGCCGGACTGTTTCCGTCGCCTTCTGTCATCGGCGGCTGCTTTTTCACGGCGGGAATGGCGGTCGGCAGTATGTTTTCCCTCGGCATCAGCTATATGAGCGACCTGCTGCCGTCCCATCTGCTGCCGGCGGGCAATCTGCTCTGCGGCATTTCCTTCAGCCTCGGCAGCATGATCGGCCCGGTGGCGGGCGGCTGGTATATGCAACGGTTTGAAAGCGCCAATTTGTTTTACTTTATTACGGTGATTCTGGTCTGTATTTGGCTTGCGCTCGTCTTCGGGAAAACAAAGCACAGTCCCGCATCCGAATCCCATTCTTTTCCGGCCTCATAAAAAAGCCGCCTGATCTAAGTCAGGCGGCTTCTTTCTAGTGGTATCCGTTCTGCCCGTTAGCGCTTCCGCTTGTTTTATTCTTCGGGCCGTTTTTGGAGTTTTGTTTATTATGGCTTCCGCCTTTTTTCGTATGCTTGGTCATAATCGATTCCCCTCCGTTTTTCAGCTTGAACGTCTCCGTTCCTCTATAGCTTGCTCCCGCGGTACGGATTTTCATCAGGAAGCTTTTTACGTTTATGTAAAAGCGCGTTGATTTCTCCTCCTAAAATCAGCAGTGTTCCCGTAAGGTAAAACCAGATCATAAGGACGATAATTCCCCCGATGCTCCCGTATGTGGCGCTGTAGTTGGCAAAGGTGCCGACGTAAAATGAGAACAGCATACTGACGATAATCCAGCCGGCTGCCGCAAATACGGCTCCCGGCAGCACAAAACGGAGGGAAAGCCTTTTATTCGGCGCGAAAATGTAAAGCGCGGTAAACACAATTAAAAGGATAAGCGGACTGATACCCCAGCGGACAACCGACCACACCTGCAAAAACAGGCCGGAGGCGCCGATGAAATCTGCGGCCAGCATTCCGATTTCTCTGCCGAACACCGGCAGAAGCAATGCGATTAAAATCGTAACCACCATCGCGATGGTTAAAAAAATTGAGGTCAGGCGAATGATGATAAATGAGCGGTTTTCCTCGACTTCGTAGGCATGGTTAAATGCTCTGACAATCGCGTTCATACCATTCGAAGCCGACCAGATGACGGCGATAATCCCGAATGACAAAAGTCCGCCGCTTCGCTTGTTCAGCGTTTGCTCCGTTATGGATTTCACCATGGACATGGCGCTGTCGGGCGCGTATTGATCGACCGCCCCGAGCACGTCTTCTGCCGATATGGGAAGATAGGCGGTGAGCGTCAGCATGAAAATCATCAACGGAAACAATGACAGCAGGAAAAAATACGCCAGCTCCGCCGATTTACTTTGTCCTTCATGGAGAGAAAACCTTGCAAACAGCTCCTTTATAAAACTCATGACATCCCACCTCAATGATCGTTTTTCGAAAAATGCTCCTTCGTTTCTTTTAACAGGTCAATGACCTGCGGCGTCGTCTGCTTCAGCTTGGTGATCTGCCCGTTTAAAAAACTCAGATCTTCCGATACGGTATTGGCGATGATTTTCACTTGATCCAGTTTTGCAGAAGCCTGCTGTTTCAGGGCTTCAGGATGTTTTCGGTAAAATGCCGCACGCCGCCTACACGCGTCCATGTTCCGGAAACATGCCTCTCTCGTCGGCTTATGTAATAAGGACAGTGCTCCGCCGGCGGCAGCGCCGATCAGAATCGCTTTTGCCATGATGCGTGTCTGCTTCATCGGTCAATCCCCCTTATAAATGATGATCTTTCTTTATTGTCTCCAGCAAATGACGGCACCCGGACTCGACCAAAGCGTACACCTCGCTGAAATTCCCGGTATAATACGGATCGGGCACGTCCGCAAGGTCCGACTCCGGTACATAATCAAGCAGCCTTGCAATACGCGGCGCCGCTTTTTTATAACCGGCCATGCTGCGCAGATGTCCGATATTTTCTGCATCCATCGCAATGACGTAATCAAAATCGGTCAGATCAGACTCACGCACCTGCCTCGCCGTGATGCCGCTTGCGCTGATCCCTTTCTTCTTTAGGATCTCCTTTGTCCCTTCATGCGGCGGATTTCCCGCATGCCAGGCGCCGATTCCCGCTGAATCAATGTTAATCTGCCCATTCAGCCCGTTTTTCTTCACCATATCAGAAAATACCGCCTCTGCCATAGGCGACCGGCAAATATTTCCCAGACAGACAAACAGCACATGTATCATATCGATAACCTCCCTATTCTTTCCCCGCATTTTGAGGATCAAAAACCTTATCATCATCTTAGCAACTTTTCTGCTGCTGTGGAAATAAGCTTTTATTCTAAATGAATTCTGTTAGAATAAAGGGTACGAAAACGGTCATGAAAGGATGCATGAATTTGCCGAGCCAACAAACAGAAACGTTAAACAAAATGATTGAAGATATTTCGCAAAAGCTCAACATGCTCAATGTCGGCGTCATAAGAGCGGAAGATTTCAGTGATGAAAAAATAGAAGATCTTACATACCTTCATCAAATGGTCATGAAAAAAACATCATTCAGCCCGAGTGAAATGCAGGCCATTGCCGAGGAGCTCGCCTCTCTCAGAAAATAAACCCGTGTCAGACCTGCCGAAAAACGGCGGGTCTTTTTTTGATTTAAAAAAGTAAAAAATAAAAGTTCATCGGTTTGACACATATAAAAAGAAGGAGTATAGTAACTGTGAACTTGGTAGAACGATATACTAAATGAGCGGGCCGCTTATCTTTTTTTATTTAGTAGAACGATATACTCGTTGTGATATCAGCGTTATTCAAGTTTGTCTCTGCAACCGTTTTATCAAACCAGTTTTCAAAGAAAGGCAGTGGTTCAATAAAGGGGAATGGTTCTGTGCTTTTGTTAATTTAAAAATTAATTTAATTCTTTATTAACCGCATTAGGGGATGTCATCATGAAAAACATATACACCAAAATGGCAGCGGGTCTTTATATTAATTATTTCCTGCTGGGCATGATCAATATTATTATCGCATCCAATATGGAGGCATTATCAAAACAGCTTCATACATCCGCAGCCGGGGTCAGCTATTTGGTCTCCGCCATCGGGATCGGGAAGCTGATTTCGCTTCTGTTTGCCGGGAAGCTTTCGGATACATTCGGGAGACGGCCGTTTATCGTGTCGGGCGCCTTTCTGTATCTGATTTTCCTAATCGGAATTCCGCTTTCGACAAACTATACGGCCGCGTTTATCTTCGCCATTTTCGCCGGGATCGCCAATTCCTTTTTGGATTCCGGGACATATCCGGCGCTTATTGAAGGATTTCCGAAAAACGCAAGCTCTGCAACCGTGTTAATCAAAGCGTTTGTATCCATCGGCGCGACGGTGCTTCCGTTTTTCATCGCGTTTATTGCGGACAGGCATTTGTTTTACGGCTGGACGTTTTTCGTACCGGGCATTATTTTCTTCCTGAACGGCTTTTTCCTGTTAAAAGTTCCGTTTCCGAATCATAAGCAAAAAGAAGACGGCGGCCGGACGGAAGCCTCTCCGTCTGATGACGCGTTCACATTACAGCCGTCGATATGGCGCGAAGGCCTTGCGATCATTCTGTTAGGCTTTTCATCTACGGCGCTGTTTATGCTCGTTCAAGTATGGCTTCCTAAGTTCGGGCAAACCGTTTTGGGCATGCCTGAGGTGCAGGCTGTCAAATTGTTGAGCTATTACAGCATCGGTGCGCTTGTGTCCGTATTATTGCTGGCCGTGCTGTTAAACAGAGTGATTCAGCCGATTACGGTAATGGTGCTGTACCCTGTGATCGCAGCAATCGCGCTGCTTGCTCTGATTTTCATTCATCAGCCGGCCGTATCAGTCATCAGCTCCTTTGTCATCGGACTTTCAACTGCGGGCATTCTGCAATTGGCGATGACGGTTATGGCTGTTTTATTCCCTAAAAATAAAGGTACGATCACATCTTTTGTTAATATAGCATCAAGCTTATCTTTTATTGTCATTCCGCTTGTAACGGGAGCGATATCCAAAGCGGCCGGCCTGACGCCTGTTTTTCTGCTTGATATCGGAATTGCGGCCGTCAGCGCCCTTCTCGCATTGTTTATCGGAATCCGCTTTAAGCAAGTGATGAAAGCCTGACTATTTTTTAAGGGAGAGGATTTATCATGCAATCTATCACGATCAGAAACACGGTCATCGGCGAAGGGCTTCCGAAGATCATTGTGCCGCTGATGGCGGCCGGAGAGAAAGAACTGCTCGAAGAAATTGAAGCCGTCAACAGGCTTCGCCCGGATATCATTGAGTGGCGGGCGGATGTGTACGAGCATGTTGACAGCCTGGACGCCGTAAAAGACATGCTTGAAATGCTGCGGAAAGCCGCAGGCGCAACACCGCTGCTTTTCACATTCAGAACTCATAAAGAAGGCGGAAATAAAGTTATTGATGACCGCTTTTACATTGAATTGCTTAAAACCGCCATCGAAACAAAACACATTGACCTTGCAGACGTTGAGTTGTTTACGGGAGAAGCGGAAGTCAAATTAATTGTGAAAACCGCTGAAGACAACGGCGTATATGTCGTCATGTCCAATCATGATTTTCATCAGACACCGAAAAAAGAAGAAATCATTTCCCGGCTGCGGAACATGCAGGCGTACGGCGCGCACATTCCGAAAATCGCGGTGATGCCGCAAAGCACTGAAGATGTTTTCGTCTTATTGGATGCCACTCACACGATGAAAACACAATACGCAGACCGGCCGATCATCACGATGTCAATGGCGGGAACAGGTCTGATCAGCCGCCTGGCCGGCGAAGTCTTCGGCTCAGCGTGCACGTTCGGAGCGGGCAAAGAAGCATCAGCGCCCGGACAAATTCCCGTTGAAGAATTGCGCAGCGTACTCAGCATTTTAAATAAACATATGTAATCAGCGTTTTTCTGCCCTTAAAGCGGGATGAAAAACAAATGAATGGACTAACGGAGGAATACATCATGAAGAAAGATTTAGGACGGATTAACGGAAAAACTCAGCTTATCGGATTATTCGCGACACCGATCGGACACTCTTTATCTCCGGCGATGCACAACCTGGCGTTTAAAAAATTAGGATTGAACTACGCGTACCTCGCGTTTGAAGTCGGCAATGAACAGCTGGAAGATGTGGTAACGGGAATGCGCGCCTTAAACGTCAGAGGCTTCAATGTCTCGATGCCGAACAAGATGAACATTCTCCCTTACCTCGATGAACTCGCGGATTCAGCGAAATTCACCGGCGCGGTGAATACAGTCGTTAATGAAAACGGCAGACTGATCGGACACTCCACTGACGGTATGGGATACGTCCGCAACTTAAAAGAACATGGCATCGATATCACAGGCAAAAAAATGACGCTGGTCGGTTCCGGCGGGGCCGCCACTCCGATAGCGATTCAATCCGCATTGGAAGGCCTCGGAGAAATCTCTATTTTCGCCCGCAATGACGCGTTTTTCGAAAAAGCGGAAGAAAACGTCCGCATCATCAATGAAGAAATGAAGGGATCTTCTTGCAAAGCGAAAGTCTTCCCGCTCGAAGATCAAGATGCGCTGCGTGCTGAAATCGCTTCAAGCGATATTTTCACAAACGGAACGGGTGTCGGCATGAAACCGCTTGAAGGCTTGAGCGTCATTGAAGATACATCCATGCTCCGTCCTGATTTGATTGTGACAGACGTCGTTTACAACCCCGTTACGTCGAAATTGCTTGAACAAGCTCAAGCGGCCGGCTGCAACACGATTAACGGCCTCGGCATGATGCTTTGGCAGGGCGCCATGGCGTTTGAATATTGGACAGGCCGTGAAATGCCGGTTCAGTATATTAAAGAGCAAATGTTTGAATAACCTATTGTGACAGAAGCGCCGAAGGACAATCCGTCTTCCGGCGCTTTATCATTTTCTCCCCCTCTCTCTTTCTTCTCATGCGCCAAAACGCTTATAATGGATGTAACGAATAAAAACCAAGTGAGGAATGCGACGTATGAAACAGCAAAAAAAACGCCGGGTGACATTGCAGCAGGTCGCTGAACATGCCGGCGTCTCAACATCCACCGCTTCATTAATCGTCCGCAATAATCCGCGAATTTCCGAAGCGACCCGTGAGAAAGTGCTGCAATCCATGCGGGAGCTGGGGTACGTATATGATCGGGTCGCCGCGAATTTACGATCACAGACGTCCACAACGGTAGGATTGATTATTACTGACATTTCCAATACGTTTTTCTCAGAGTTTCTGATCGGCGTTCAGAATACGCTTGAGGAAGTCGGATTAACGGTGCTGTTAGGCACGACATTTGATTCCGTCGCCAAGCAGGAGCAGCTGATCTCAACCATGCTGGAGCACAGGGTCGGCGGATTGATTTTGTGCCCGGTTTCAGGTACGGCTGAGGAAACCCTTTCCCGCCTTGAGCAGCTTGACATTCCGGTCGTGCTCGCCGTCAGGGAGATTGCCGATGCCGACTGTGATTTTGTCGGAGCCGATTATGAGGAAGGCACCTATAAGGCAGTGCGTCATTTCATTGAGAAAGGCCATCAGGAGATTGCGTTTCTGGGCGGCGTGAAGCACTCGTCAACATGGACGAAGCGCATGAAAGGGTTTAAAAAAGCGCTCCGTGAAGCGGATCTGGAAGTAAAAAATGACTATGTCATTGACAGCGCGCCGACCCGCGAAGCAGGCTGTGAAGCCGTGACGGAGCTCCTCCGCCGGTCTGAGCGCCCGACCGCGATTTTCTGCTTCAGTGATTTGGTCGCGTTCGGCGTCATGCAAGGGATCAGAAAAGCCGGGCTCATTCCGGGCGAAGATATTGACATTGTCGGCTTTGATAACGTGCCGGAAGCTGAAATTTCTTATCCCCCGCTTACAACCGTTTCTTCCTTTCCGCGGCAGTCGGGAAAAGAAGCGGCTCAATTGCTGCATCATAAAATCACCAATTCCCAGCACAAAAAACAACGCATTATTCTGGCGCCTGAGCTGGTTATCCGGGAATCTTCACAAAAAAAGCGGAACGCCTGATACGGCGCTCCGCTTTTATATTACGCAAGCAGTTTTAATGATTCGCGGTTGAATGCCGGTATGTCATCCGGTGTGCGGCTTGTGACCAGCTGGTTCTGGCAGACGACGACTTCTTCATCCACCACATTTGCGCCCGCGTTTTCCATGTCGATTCGGATTGATGTAAACCCTGTCGCTTTGCGCCCGTCCAATGCTTTCGCGTTGATGAGAAGCTGAGGTCCGTGACAGATGGCGAACACCGGTTTTTTATCATCCATAAACGCTTTGGCAAATTGGACGAAACGGTCATCCGCACGCAGCATGTCAGGAGAGAATCCGCCCGGGATCAGCAATGCGTCAAAGTCTTTCGGATTTACATCATCGATGGACGCATCCACTTTCACTTCCGCTTCCCCTTGTTTGCCTTTGACTGTTTTTCCTTTTTCCTGTTCAATTACGGTTAATTCATGACCCGCATCTTTAAAAGCTTTCGCAGGTTCAGTATACTCGACATCCTCAAAATAATCGGTTAATACAACTGCAATTTTTTTACCCATAGTTACTACCTCCTGCTTGATGAAGTCTACATAAATCCATGTACCCCAGCCACACTAACATCAAACATAGGTAACGCGTTTGCCGCTCACCCGTTTCACATAGGTCATTATCCTCATTTTTCATCTTTTTACAAGAATCATCATGAAATCTATATGAACTTTCACAAAATATTCTTACAATGGTACTGCATGACAAAATTTGTTGAAAGGTGGAGAACAGGTGAGAATACAGAAAAGACGATGCAGCGTCAATATGACACTCCGTATTCTGCTGCCACTAGTTATGATACTTAGTCTAATCCTCCCAACATCACCCATTAAAGCAGAAGAAAACAAATCCTCCAGTGTGAATCTCAGCATTTTAGCCACAACTGACGTTCACGCTAACATGATGGACTACGATTACTACAGCGACAAACCGACAACGGAATTCGGGCTGGCCCGAACGGCTCAGCTTATTGAGAAGCACAGGCGCGAAAACCCGAATACGCTGCTTGTCGATAACGGAGACCTGATTCAGGGGAATCCCCTCGGAGAATACGCCGTAAAATATGAGAAAAATGATATTATTTCAGGCGCAAAGACCCATCCGATCATTGAAGTGATGAACAGTCTGCATTATGACGCAGGAACACTCGGCAATCATGAATTTAATTACGGGCTTGAATTTCTGGACGGGACAATCAAAGGCGCTGATTATCCGATCGTTAACGCCAATGTGAAAACATTAAGCGGCGAAAACCGTTATACGCCTTATGTCATAAAAGACAAAACCGTCACGGATGAAAATGGCGGCAAGCATCAGATAAAAGTCGGCTACATCGGCTTTGTTCCTCCCCAAATCATGACGTGGGATAAGAAAAATCTCGAAGGCCGCGTTCAGGTCGAGGACATTGTGGAATCCGCAAAGAAAACCGTTCCGAAAATGAAAGCTGAAGGAGCCGATATCGTCATCGCCCTCGCCCACAGCGGCATCGAAAAAAAAGCGCAGTCTTCCGGAGCGGAAAACGCCGTTTTTGACCTGGCAACGAAAGTCAGCGGAATTGATGCGATCGTATCCGGCCATCAGCACGGGCTTTTCCCTGATGCCGAATACAAAGGCGCTGATCAATTTGACGTCGATAAAGGCACGATTAACGGCATCCCCGTTGTCATGTCAAGCAGCTGGGGCAAATATGCGGGCGTCATCGACCTCCGGCTTGAAAAGACAGACAGCGCGTGGCATGTGGAAGATGCAAAAGGCAGCATCGAGCCGATTGCCGGCAATGTGACGTCGGAAAACGAAACCGTCGTCAATACCGTCAAAAAAGCGCACGAAGGCACATTGAAATACATCAGAGAACCCGTCGGCCAGACAAAAGCCGATATCAACAGTTTCTTCGCCCAAGTCAAAGATGATCCGTCCATTCAAATCGTAACGGATGCGCAAAAATGGTACGCCGAAAATAAGATGAAGGATACGGAATACAAAGATCTGCCTATCCTCTCGGCGGGCGCCCCGTTTAAAGCCGGCGGGCGGAACGGCTCAAACTACTATACAAACATTTCCGCTGGCGACCTCGCCATCAAAAATATCGGCGATTTGTACCTGTATGACAACACGGTTCAGATCGTCAAGCTGAACGGAAGCGAAGTGAAGGACTGGCTCGAAATGTCCGCAGGGCAATTTAATCAGATCGATCAGGCAAAAGGCGGCAGCCAAGCGCTTTTAAATGACGCCTACCGCTCATACAATTTTGATGTCATTGATGGTGTCACCTATCAGGTCGATGTCACAAAACCTGCGAAATACAACGAAAACGGAACAGTCATTCATCCCGATGCAAGCCGGATCGTCAACCTTTCTTATCAAGGAAAGCCCGTCAGCGCCAAGCAGGAATTTCTGATCGTCACAAATAATTACCGCGCTTCAGGCGGCGGAGGATTCCCTCACTTAAGCAATGATAAAATCGTATACTCTTCTGCCGATGAGAACAGGCAGGTCTTAATGGATTACATCATCCAGCAGAAAACGATTAATCCGCAGGCTGATCATAACTGGTCCATCCTTCCGGTCAAAGGGACAAACCTGACATTTGAATCTTCCTTGGCCGCAAAGCCGTTTGCCGACCGCGCAGATGACGTCGCCTATATCGGTGAATCACAAAACGCGGGCTACGGACAGTACAAGCTCCAATTCAAAGATGATGAACCGGGCACAGATCCGCCGAAAGATGACGCATGGAAACTCACCGTTATGCATACAAACGACACGCACGCCCACCTTGATAACGCGGCGAGGCGGATGACGAAAATCAAAGAAATCAGAAGCGAAACCGACCGCAGCATTTTGCTGGATGCGGGAGACGTTTTCTCAGGCGATCTCTATTTCACAAAGTGGCAGGGGCTGGCTGATTTAAAATTGATGAACAGCATGGGCTACGACGCAATGACCTTCGGAAACCATGAGTTTGATAAAGGACCGGGTGCTCTCGCCAGCTTCCTGAGCGGGAACGGTAGCGCGGCTGACCCGTCCGGAAAATACAATTTTCAAGCGCCTGACTTTCCGCTCGTCAGCTCAAATGTCGATGTGTCCAAAGAGTCAAAACTCAGACCATTCATGAAAAAAGCAGACACATTTACGGCAGGGAAAAAGAAAAAAGCAGGCATCTATCCATACATTCTGCTTGATGTAAACGGAGAAAAAGTCGCCGTATTCGGCTTAACGACAGAAGATACGTCCGTCACATCAAGCCCGGGAAAAAGCATTGTCTTTCATGATGCCTTCCAATCCGCACAAGATACGGTAAAAGAAATACAGAACAAGGAACATGTCAATAAAATTATCGCCCTGACCCATATCGGGCATCAGCGTGATCTCGATCTTGCCAAAAAGGTAAAAGGCATCGACTTGATCGTCGGCGGACATACGCATACGCTTGTAGATAAAATGGAAGTTGTCAAAAACGAAGAGCCGACCATCGTCGCCCAGGCAAAAGAATACGGCGAATATTTAGGCCGGGCAGATGTCGCCTTTGACAAAAACGGCGTCGTCCTGCCGGAACAATCCTCTCTTCAGGCGATTCCGGTGAACGAGCAGACGAAAGAAGACCCGGATCTGAAAAAAGAGCTTGATCCGTTTAAAAAAGAGCTCGTCTCAGTCAAAAATGAAAAAGTCGGCTCAACGAAGGTCGCACTTGACGGCCAGCGCGAGCATGTCCGCTCCAAAGAAACCAATCTCGGAAACTTCATCGCGGACGGCATGCTGCAAAAAGCGAAGGAAGCGGCCGGCGCCCAAATCGCGATCACAAACGGGGGCGGCATCCGCGCGGGCATTGATAAAGGAGAAATCACACTCGGCGATGTGCTGAATGTGATGCCGTTCGGCAACACGCTTTACGTCGCGGATTTAACCGGAAAACAGATCAAACAAGCCCTGGAACAAGGGTTAAGCGGAATTGAGGCTCAAGGCGGCGCCTTCCCTCAAGTTGCCGGTTTAACATACACGTTTACACTGAATAAAAAGCCGGGACACCGCGTTCTTCAAGCTGCGGCCGTACAGGATGACGGCAGCGTAAAGCCGATTTCTGATAAGAAGACATACAGAGTCGCCACCAGTAACTTTGTCGGTGAAGGCGGAGACGGATATTCCGTCTTTAACGAAGCGTCCCATAAAGAAGACCTTGGCTTTGTCGACTATGAGGTCTTCACCGAGCAGCTTGAAAAAGCGGGAAAAGCGGTGGAACCGAAAGTTGACGGCCGCGCGCAGGAAGTGTACCTGCCGACGAAACAAAAAAACGGTTCGTGGACGCTTGAAGATGACAGCGCATTTGCCGCCTATGCCAAAAACGCCAACACGCCGATCGTGTATTACGATAAGAATGACGGCACCAAAAAGCCGATTGATCTCAGCGTGACCAAAAAACAAATCGGCCTGTTAAAGGACAGAACATCGGATTCTTCCCTTACGATCCTGCATGACAAGTTCAGCATGAAAATGCCGATGGCAAACGCTGCTTCAGCTGATACACGATTCGGCGTGACGCCGAAAGGAAAAGTAAGCGGGGCGCTTTCAAATGTATACGACTTTACAATGAAGCAGAAAAACAAAGACATCAAAACATTCAAAGCGCCGGTAAAGCTCACCCTGCGCATTGAGAATACGAAAAAGGCGAAACAGCCGGGCATTTACCATGTAGACCGGAAAAAGAACGTCTATACAAAAACAGACAACGGTTCGGTTTCACACGATCTCGTCACGGGCTATACAAATCATTTCAGTGAATACACCATATTAAACGCAAACACGAAGAGCGCGCCGCAACCAAGCGGAGACCAAGGCTCCGGAAAGCAGCCAAGCGGACAAAAACCGTCATCCGGCCCTGCACAGGACGGGGTATCGCCGGGCGGCCTGCTTCCTGATACGGCCACAACGATGTATTCCATCCTTCTTGCCGGGTTACTCATCAGCGCGCTCGGAACGGCACTGTATCTGCATCAAAGAAGAAAAGCAAAAAAAGTGAACGAAGCATAAAAAGACCGCTTTTATCGGGCGGTTCATCCAAAAGCTCTCCTGATCTGATTTCAGGGGAGCTTTTTCTCTCGGTCCCCCTCTGAGTCGACAGCCGTACGGCCGAGTGATAAAATATGAACGTTATTCGCGAGAGACATACATCCGCATCGTTTAACACTTCACGGCAGGGCCTCTCTTTCATACGGCGCCGCCTGTTTGGAGGACTTTTTTTGAAGATAACAGGACACAAACGAAACCGCATGTCTTACAAGAAAAAGCTGTTTTACGTGATAACAGCGCTCTGTTTTATCAGCTCGTTCATTTTCGTCACTCACAATGCTTCTTTTTATGAGCGGCCGATTGCCAAAGTGACGAAAACAACATTGGAACATCAGTCTGACGTACAGGACATGCATAAAAACAAAGATAAGATTTTCAATCAGACGATCACTGCCAGACTTGAAAACGGCAGTCAGAAAG
Organism: Bacillus sp. D7-8; assembly: GCF_052055895.1. Taxonomy (NCBI): domain Bacteria; kingdom Bacillati; phylum Bacillota; class Bacilli; order Caryophanales; family Bacillaceae; genus Bacillus; species Bacillus sp. D7-8. The sequence goes on along the minus strand of NZ_CP179922.1, from coordinate 787,263 downwards.
GACAGCTCATTCATTTGCCCAATCAGTATTCATCATCCGGAGCGAACGATCAAAAATATTCGATTGGCGATGAAGTATTCGTTTCTATTGATAAAGGGAAACCATCAAACAAGGATATATCGGGAAGCATTATAGATAAAAAACGGGATAAACAGCTTTTGCTGATCGCTTGGGTTTTCATCTTCACCTTGCTTATCGTCGGAAAAAAACAAGGCTTCTTTTCGATCGTCAGCCTGATGTTTAACGCCGTTTTACTGTCGTTTGCATTAGATTTGTACAGGAAGCATCCTAATACAGGGTTAATTTTCATCTGCGGTATCTGTATTCTCATCTTTACTGTCATCTCATTGCTGCTTGTCAGCGGTTTTCACGCGAAAACATACGCTGCCATTGCCGCGACGCTCGCAGGCACTTTCGTTTCCCTGCTGATTACGTATCTGGTGATGCTGGCAACCGGAGAGAAAGGTCTCAGATATGAGGAAATGCAGTATTTAACCCGCCCTTATCACACGGTGTTCATGGCCGGGGTATTTATCGGATCACTGGGAGCGGTCATGGATGTGGCCATTACCATGACGTCATCTGTCTTCGGATTATATGAAGAAAACAAGGGTATCTCATTACAAGCTCTCAGACGTTCCGGGATGGAGATCGGAAAAGACATCATGGGGGCGATGACCAATATTCTGTTTTTTGCTTATATAAGCGGCTCTATTCCGATGATGCTTTTGTATTTGAAAAATGATTCCCCGATAGGATTCACTCTTTCTATGAACATTTCCTTGGAAATAGCCAGAGCATTGGCCGGAGGGATCGGAATTGTATTAGCCATACCCGCCAGTCTGTATGCTTCTATCTTTTTTATTAAACGAAAGAAGGCAAGCTCATGAATGTCATCGTAATTCTCGCGGCGATTTTATTTCTATTGATGGTCATCATCGGCGGAAAAAAAGGAGCGAGGTCTTTTATTGCGTTATTCTTAAATTTCGGTGTTCTCTTTCTCACCATCATTTTCATGACAGACCCGCATATCAATCCGATTGTTTTAACATTGCTCTCTTCCGCCGTGATTTGCAGCATTACTCTTTTTTATATTAATGGAGGAAACGTCAAAACCGTAACCGCCTTTATTTCTGCAATGCTGACGATTGTACTGCTGCTGTTTTTTATTATGTCTGTAACAAAACATACTTCAATTCAGGGATTCGGTGAAGAAGAATTGGGTGATATCGGCATATTCACACTGTTTGTCGGGGTGGATTTTGTGAAGGTTACCGCAGCCATGATCATCATGGGCACGATAGGGGCGATTACCGATGTCGCGATTTCCATTACTTCACCCATGCGGGAAATTTACAGTCATAATCCGTCCATGAGCAGAAAAGATCTGTACACATTCGGATTAAGCATCGGGAGAGATATTTTAGGAACGAATACGAATACGTTATTCTTTGCTTTTTTCGGCAGCTATTTGGCTTTAATTATCTGGTTTAAAGACTTATCATACTCAGCTGAAAAAATAGTGAACTCAAAAGTATTCAGTGCGGAAGCCGTTACCATTCTTTGTGCCGGAATCGGGATCGGCATCATCATTCCCGTTACGTCCTGGATCACCGCCTGTTTTTTAGCAAAACCAAATAAACGTTAAAAGCTGCCGGGACACGCCCGGCAGCCTTTTTTATCTTATACCCACTTTACAACGTCTTTTGAGGCAGATCTTGTTTTCGGGCGCGGTTCTCTGACACGGTAGCCGAATGCGGCCATAACAGAGATGTCGAAACTTCCGTTTTCCAGAAGCCCTTCTTCTTCAAGAATCCGGTGAATTTCTTTGTAGTTGAAGCCTTCTACAGGGCAGGAGTCGATTCCGATCTGCGCAGCGGCTGTCATCATATTGCCGAGGGCGATGTAAGTCTGTTTGGATGCCCAGTCAAACAGCGCGCGATCTGATTCTAGCAAATTGAAATCATTTTTCTGGAAGTCTTCCGTTTTGCTGATATAGCCTTCATACATATCTTCCGGCATTTTTTTGACTTCCCGCAAGTGATTTTTGACATAGTCGGCGTCAAAACGGATATCCTTTGCCGTCCGGGCAAGCAGAAGTACGAAATGGCTTGCGGTCGGCAGCTGCTTTTGCGCGCCCCATGTGAACTCGCGGAGTTTTTCACGAAGCTCCGGATTTTGAACGACGACAAATTTCCAAGGCTCCAAACCGAGTGAGCTTGGGGATAATCTTCCCGTTTCTAAAATGAATTCAAAATCGCTTTCTGAAATTTTTTTCTCAGGATCAAATTCCTTTGTGGCGTGTCTGAATTGATACGCTTCGATGATCTGCTGTTTTTTATCTGACATTCATGATCTCTCCTTTTCAATCGTTATGTACTATTGTAGCCATTATTTTTGAAAGTACCAGTACGCACATTTTTGTTGGATAGTATTCATTTTGATACTGACAAAAAAACGGGCTGCCGCGGCAGTCCGTTTTTATTTTTCTCTTCTCGCAAAGTCGACGAAACGGAATTTATCGAGCCTGTGCCGGCTTTCCGTGTACTGAAAGAGGCTGGTATCCTCCAAAAAGACGCGGTTTTTCACGACCGCCATATGGCTGAATCCGCCGAGATCCAAATACTTCCGGTCCTCTTCCCCCGCCGGCTCCACGACAATTTCCTTTTGCGCGTAGCTGATGGACAGGCCGAGCTCTCCTTCAAGATACTCATAGATCGAATCTTCGCAAATCGCCTTCGTCAATAGAGGCACATGTTTTTTCACAAAGTAATCCTTGTCCAAAATAATATGTTCTCCGTCAATCCGTCTTGATCTGACGACTTCCCACACCTTTTCATCCGCTTCTGTACCAAGCTCTTTTGCGGCTTCTGAGGGAGGCAGGATCAGCCCGAGACGGTGAACCGTCGTTCTCGTCTCTTTTCCGAGCGTTTCCGAAAGCTCTTTGAAGCTGATCAGGCCTGAGACGGGAAAACGCATTTTTTCTCTGTCTAATATGACGGAGCCTTTGCCTTTGATTTTCTGGATGTAGCCGTTTTGCGCCAGCATATTGAGCGCTTTGCGGACGGTTTCTCGTGATGTGCCGTATTGATCGCACAAATCATTTTCAGACGGAAGAACGTCTTCAGCCTTCCGCTGGCCGCTTTCGATCTGCCGCACCATATCTTTATAGATTGTGATGTATTTATTCACTTTCATTTGACCACCCAGATTAGTGTATCACGCTTTTGTCAGATGATAAACGATCGATTCATACGGACGGAGCGTCAATCGTTCCGGCCGCCCTTCCCTCGGTTCATCATTCGTCAGCAGCACCGTAAACCGCCAGCCGTCCGTGTCTTTAAGCGGAACCGTAAAGTCCGCTTCTTTCCCGTAGAAGTTGTTGATGCACAGCAGTTTTTCATCCTTGCCGTGTCTGACGTACGCCAGAACCGCCGGATCGTCTTCAGCAAGCAGCTCAAACGTTCCTTCAGTCACGATGTTATATTCCTTTCTGAGCTTGATGAGCTTCTGATAATGATAGAAAATTGAATCCGGGTCCCGCAAAGCCGCTTCCGCGTTAACGTCCCGATAATCATCTGCCGCCGGAATCCAAGGCGTGCCCGTCGTGAAACCGCCGTGCGGCCCGCTGTTCCACTGAATGGGGGTTCTTGCATTGTCTCTTGATTTCTCTTTTAAAATGGCGATAATGTCTTTTTCGGGCACGCCTTCTTCCTTCATCTTTTTGTAAATGTTCAATGATTCGACATCGCGGTATGAGCCGATGTCATCGAATTTCGGATTGCCCATGCCGATCTCTTCACCTTGATAAATGTAAGGCGTGCCCTGCATCATATGAATGGCCGCCGCCAGCATTTTGGCTGATTTCGTCCGGTATACGCCGTCGTCTCCGTATCTGGATACGGCCCGCGGCTGGTCATGGTTGCACCAGAATAATGCGTTCCAGCCTCCGCCTTTTTGCATCTCCGTCTGCCAAAACGCTAAAATCCGTTTCAGCTTCAGAAAATCAAACGGAGCGAGCGCCCATTTTTCACCATTCGGATAATCCACTTTTAAATGGTGAAAGTTAAAAGTCATATCGAGTTCTTTATTCTCAGGGTTTGTGTACCGGATGCAGTGGTCAGCCGTTGTCGAGGACATTTCACCGACCGTCATGCTGTCATATTTCGAAAACACTTCCCGGTTCATCTCATGGAGAAATTCGTGCACGCGCGGCCCGTCCGTATAATAAGGGCGCCCGTCACGCCCATCCTCGGCATCAGGAAACGATTGGTCTTTAGAAATGAGGTTGATCACATCCAGCCGGAAGCCGTCGATCCCTTTCCGGAACCAAAAATGCATCATGTCGTAAACCTGTTTTCTCATCTCTTCATTTTCCCAGTTCAAATCGGCCTGCGACACATCAAATAAATGCAGATAGTGCTGGCCTGACGCCGGGTCGAGCTCCCAAGCGGAACCGCCGAATTTTGATTCCCAGTTGTTCGGCGCCCGGCCGTCTTCCTTTCCGTCTTTCCAAATGTAAAAATCCCGATACGGACTGTCGGGTGACGAGACCGCTTCTTTGAACCATTGATGCTCGACTGATGTATGGTTGACGACAAGATCCATGACGACCTTGATTCCTCTTTTGTGCGCTTCATCGATAAGGCGTTCAAAATCCTCCATCGTTCCGTATTCTTCATAAATAGTGCAATAATCGCGAATGTCATAACCGTTGTCATTCTGCGGCGAATCGTAAATCGGCGTAAGCCAAATGACATCAATTAAAAGCTTCTGCAAATAATCAAGCTTCTCGATAATACCGTTCAGATCACCGATCCCGTTTCCCGTCGTATCATTAAAGCTCTTCGGATAAATTTGATATACCGCTGCCTTTTTCCACCATGGTGTGCTGTCTGTTTTCATTTTTCTTCACCGCCTGTAATGTTTTGAATTGAAAGGGAAAAGGGACAGCCTGATAGAAGGCGCCCCGCAGGTTTTCTATTTTTGCCGTTTCAGCCTCGCATACCCGTATGTTCCCGCAAACGGGAGAATCAGTACGATCAGCATTCCGATCGCAAACGGACCCCAGTACTGACTCATAATGGAGAAGATCCCCGGCACGCCGCCGACTCCGACCGAGCTTGCGAGAACGCCTTTGACGGAGATGAACATCCCCGCGATTCCCGAGCTGATCATGGCGATCACAAACGGAAATTTGTAACGCAGATTCACGCCGAAAATCGCCGGCTCGGTAATGCCCAAATATGCGGAAATGCCGGCCGTCAGTGAAAGCCCCCGCTGTTTTTTATCTTTTGTAATCAGCATCATGGCCAAAGCCGCCGATCCTTGAGCGATATTTGACAATGCGAGCATCGGCCATAAAAATGTGCCGCCGAGCTTTGATCCGATTAATTGAAGATCGACCGCGAGAAACGTATGATGCATCCCCGTGATTACAAGCGCCGAATACAGCCCTCCGTACAGCAGACCTCCGATGGCGGAGAATTGGCCGAAAACGGCAATCAATCCCGCCGTCAGCGCGTTACCGATCGCAAAGGTGATCGGACCGATGATGACAAAGGATAGAAAACCGATGACCAAAAGCGTCACCGGCGCGACGACCAACAGCTGAATGCCCTCCGGCGTCCGTTTCGTCAAAAAGAGCTCAAGCCTGGCAAGTAAATAAGACGCCAGCAAAATCGGGAGCACCTGACCTTGATACCCGACTTTCTGCACCTCAAGGCCGAACAGGTTCCACACCGGAATATCGCCGCTCTGCTCGGCGGCCCCGTAGCCCCATGCGTTTAACAGATCAGGATGCACCAGCATCAGCCCGAGCACGATACCCAAGAGCGGGCTTCCTCCGAACCGCTTCACTGCTGACCAGCCGATTAAAGCCGGCAGAAAAGCGAAAGCCGTCCCCGCGATCAGATTAATCATATTGGCGAGATCCGCCCATTGCGGATACACTTGGACAATCGATTTGGCGCTGTAGAAAATGCCTTCCGCCGTTAAGATGTTGTTCAGACCCATTAAAAGCCCGGCCGTGACGATCGCCGGCAAGATCGGAATAAAGATGTCCGCAAGCGTTTTCACAGCACGCTGTAAAGGATTCATTTTTTGCGCCGCAGCCTTCTTCACGTCATCCTTGGACGCTTCGCCAATCCCCGTTTCCTTCACTAATTCCGCATATACTTTGTTGACCGTCCCCTGCCCGATCACGACTTGAAACTGCCCGTTTACCGCAAAAGATCCTTTGACAATGTCTATTGCATCAAGCATTTTTTGGTTTACTTTGGTTTCATCTATTAATGCAAACCGCAAACGCGTCACACAATGAGTCGCCGCCTCAATATTTTCGATTCCGCCGACAGCTTCAGCGATCTGCCGCGCAGCCCGGTTAAACTCACCCATGCCAACCCCTCCGTAACCGTTTTCATTTTGTCTTACAAACTTGTATATACATGTTTATGACTCTATTGTAATGATGTATATACATGTCGTCAATCTATTTTTATAGCGCTTTCATCACATATATACTGCGAAAGACCCTGAAACAAAAAAAGCCCCGCCGGAACCGGGCCTTGACTTCTTGTTTTATCGGGAACATGTCCAGGCGGAATTCACAACAGGAGCACAAAAAGCATACAGTACTGTACAACTAAGTTAAAGAGGTGTGAAGAGATGCCATCCACTGTTATCAACCTGTACTATTTGAAGATTAACAGTATTTCTGGCAACGGATCTATTACGATTGGGGAAGCGGCATACAACAGTCCCACCACAAATAACAAATCACAAGGACTGAACTCTTCATTCGGCGATACGTCACCTATAGAATCGATGATGGAGAACTTGTTAAATGATCCTGATGTCAACGACCAGACAGCCATCGGAACCGCAGATACCGCAAATATTACGCCGGTGCCGCCCATTATAGATTAAAGGGGTTTTTATGAATGCCTTACCAAATTAACGTCGTCAATATAAAAGTAAACGGAGCAACGCAAAACGGAAACGTCGATATCGGTCAGACCGTACAAAACAGCCACACCGCCAACAGCAAATTTGTCGGCGCGAACTTTTCTTTAGGGGATTTTTCGCCGGCCGCCGGATGTTTGAATTCGGGCCATCTTGACCCTGACGTGAGCGATCAGGATCAGATCGCCAACCCGTCAATGCCGATCGCAAATCAAATATAGGGAGGTTCTGCCGAAGTGGATATCGAAAAAATGAGAAAGTGGCTTGAGATTACGAACGAGCACAAGCCCAGCGACTTTTGGACCAATGTCCTGAAACGGAAATCTCCCGAAGATTTTTTCTCCTTACAAAAAAACACCCTGACTTATGATATTTATCAGGATGAACAGCACACATTCGTCATTGTGGAAATGCCCGGCGTTTACGAAGAAGAATTGACATTGAGGCTGCTGTCAAGAACACGGCTGCATATCAGAGGAAACATCACACCCCTTTTTCCAAAGAACATGGGCGTCTGCCAAAACCGGTATTACGGGGAAATCGATGAGACGATTGAGCTTCCTGAACCGGCTGAGCCCCACCTGTTACAGGCGCAGTGCGTAAACGGCCTGCTCCACATTTCCTACCCGCGCCTTATGGAGCACATTCCTTTTCAGAAAAAAATCTAAAGAGCCGGCTTACGGGCGGCCCAGCCGTCTGTACACTTTCTCCTTATAATGAGAAGATGCGGGTTTTGAGAACATGGCTTTCTCCTCCGTCAGTTTGTCGAGTCTGACTTGTTTTTCCGTCCGTTTGTTCCGCAAGTGATCCCGCTCCTGTTCATTGCGGCACTTGGCGATCAAATAATCGAGCGTCATCAGCTCTTTCTTCAGCGCGCCCTCATCCTCGGCGATCCCGGCGTTTTTTAATATGCGGTAGCCCATTCTGAGCGACTCCGGAAGATGTGCGGCATCGTCTTTCGGCAGGGGCTTTCCCATTCCTTTGATGCCGGCGAACTCTCCATCCTTAATGGCGCGCTTGATTTTATCTTCAGCCACGATATGGGCAATATCCATCACTGTTCACCTCTTTTTTCAATAGAACCGGGTATGATCATACGGAAACACAAATCCCAGTTTGTGCCATTTATATGTTTTAAAGCTGTCATTCAACAGATCAACCCCCGTTGCGACAGCGTTTTTCGCCCTTTTTCCGATGAGCCTTTTCCACCTTTTCTATTTGCTGGTTTCATGGTATATTGATTACGTTCGTTTTTTCTATCGTTCCGTGTAAACCGTGATCGGAAAAAAGGAGTGTAACAATGAAAACATTTATAAAAGAAAGAGGACTTGCCTTCTTCTTGATAGCGGTCGTGTTATTGTGGGTGAAAACATATGTCGCTTATATTTTAAACTTTAACCTCGGCATAGACAACACGATCCAGAAAATATTGCTTTTTGTGAATCCGCTGAGCTCCAGCTTGTTCTTTCTTGGATTTGGGCTTCTTTTCAAGAAAAAATTACAGCAGACAGCCATTATTGTGATTCATTTTTTATTGTCTTTTTTGCTTTTTGCAAACATCGTCTATTATAGATTCTTTAATGATTTCATTACCATCCCGGTCATGATGCAGGCAAAGACAAATGGCGGCCAGCTCGGAGACAGCGCGTTCTCGTTAATGAGATGGACAGACGCCTTCTACTTCCTGGATACCGTCATTTTGATTATTTTGGCCCTTAAGATGAGAAAACCGGCTGAAAAACCGGCGAAGAAATCATTCAGAATCGTTTTGGCTTCCGCCGTGCTTATGTTCCTGATCAACCTCGCCGTCGCGGAATCCGACCGTCCTGAGCTTTTGACACGCTCATTTGACCGAAACTATCTGGTGAAATACTTGGGCACGTACAACTTTACGATTTACGATGCCGTGCAGAATGTGAAATCAAACAGCCAGCGCGCGCTTGCCGATTCAAGCGATGTAACGGATGTGGAAAACTATATGAAGGCCAACTATGACGTGCCGAATAACGTCTACTTCGGAAAAGCCGAAGGAAAAAACGTCATCTACGTCTCATTAGAGTCTCTGCAATCCTTTATCATTGACTATAAAATTAACGGCAAGGAAGTGACGCCGTTTTTAAACAAACTGGCGCACGATAATCAAACATTCTACTTTGATAACTTTTTCCACCAAACGGGACAAGGTAAAACATCTGATGCGGAATTTATGATGGAGAACTCTCTGTACCCGCTTTCGCAAGGTTCGGTTTTCGTCAATAAAGCGCAAAACACGCTGCAGTCCGTTCCTGCCATCTTAAAAGGCAAAAAGTACACGTCTGCCGCTTTCCACGGAAATACGCAGACTTTCTGGAACCGTAACGAAATGTACAAAGCGGAAGGCATCGATAAGTTTTTCGATTCCGCTTATTATGACATGAGCGAAGAAAACACGAAAAACTACGGCATGAAAGATAAACCGTATTTCAAAGAATCCATGCCGCTCTTAAAGAGCCTGCCGCAGCCGTTCTATACGAAGTTCATTACGCTGTCCAACCACTTCCCGTTCGGAATGGATAAAGAAGACACGGACTTCCCGGCGGGAGACTTTGGCGATTCAGTCGTTAATAATTACTTCCAGTCCGCGAACTATCTGGATGAATCAATTGAACAGTTCTTTCATGACCTGAAAAAAGACGGCCTGTACGATAAGTCGATTATCGTGATGTACGGAGACCACTACGGCATCTCCGAAAACCATAATAAAGCGATGGCGAAAGTGCTCGGCAAAGATGAGATCACTGAATACGACAATGCCCAGCTTCAGCGGGTGCCGCTCTTTATCCACGCTCCCGGCGTGAAAGGCGGCCGTAATCACAAATTTGCCGGTGAAGTCGATGTCGCGCCGACCGTTCTTCATCTGCTCGGCGTCGATACGAAAGATTATCTCATGTCAGGTTCAGATATCTTATCGAAAGAGCACAGAGAAGTCATTCCGTTCCGTAACGGAGACTTCATCTCACCGAACTATACGAAAGTGTCCGGCAAGTATTACGATACGAAAACCGGAAGACTTTTAGATGATTCAGAAGTCGACAAAAAAGAAGACTCTCTCGTCAAGACTGAGCTTGAAATGTCTGATAAGATCATCAACGGCGATCTGCTTCGTTTCTATCAGCCGAAAGGCTTTAAGAAAGTGGATCCTTCACAATTCGATTATACGAAGCGTGAAGATTCCTCAGCAGATGATCAAAAAGAATAAACAAAAGCCAGATCATATCAATGATCTGGCTTTTTTATGTTCAGCTCCCGGCGGCGGCCATAGAGCGCTTTTGCAGGCTGTCGGAAAGAACTGAATAAGCGACGACTTTCTTTTTCTGCTGTTTGACGACATCTACATGATCTTCGTAGCTGTATACAAACACCGTCACATCTTTTTTTCCTTTTCTCGTCTTAATGACAAGCGGATCGGCTCCGTTTTGCGGATGAAGATAACGCTCTTCATCCCCTGGGTATATATAATGCCGTTCGATAAACACGGCTTCGTTAAAATCATCAATCACCCGGCGTTTGTCTTCGCCTTCCAGACGTTTTCCGCCGAGGGAAACGGCAGCGGACGCGTCACTGAGCTTTGAATGGGTTTCAAACTTGCGGAGGATCCATTCCACCGCTCCGGTAGGAAGGCATGTCAGCACAATCTTAATCAGGCTTATGACAACTATTGAAACAACTGCAATCCATGTCACCTTACATCATCTCCATACTTGTTCTACATGAATCTTAACATAGAAGAAAACGTTGTTTTTTGTACATTATGTGAAACTTGATATATGTTCAAAAAAAATCCGGATCACATAGGTGATCCGGATTTATCAAGTCTGCTTCTGATCGTCAAGGCGGACGGCTTCTCTCAGCTCTTCCGCGACAAATTCGACGTTCGGCCCGATAATGACCTGCGCCGTTTTATTCCCCGTTTTGATAACCCCTTTTGCTCCCGCTTTTTTAAGCGCCGCTTCATTAATGAGAGACGTATCCTGCACGGTCAGCCTGAGGCGGGTCGCACAGTGATCAATCGTTTCGAGGTTTTGCCTGCCGCCGAGCCCCTTGAGCATGGCATGTTCTTCGACGGAACCGGCCGTATCTTCACTAAGCACTTCTTCCTCTTCCTCATCATCTTCCCGTCCCGGCGTTTTCAAGTTTAACGTTTTGATGAGCATATAGAAGACGACAAAATAGATCACTGCATAACAAAGCCCGACAACGAGCAGCAAAAGCGGTTTTTCGGCAATGCCGTAGCTGAGGAGATAATCGATCGCCCCCGCCGAGAATGAAAAACCTGACCTGATTCCGAGAACATTCACGATAAATAAAGAGAACCCGGTTAATATAGCATGAACCCCGTACAAAAGCGGTGATAAAAACATAAATGCAAATTCAATCGGCTCTGTAATTCCGGTAATAAATGCCGTCAGCGCGAGACCGATCATCATTCCGGCCGTCGCTTTGCGCTTACTTGGCTTAGCCGCGGCAATCATTGCCAGACATGCGGCCGGAAGCCCGAACATCATAATCGGGAAGAATCCCGTCATATAAGTTCCCGCCGTCGGATCTTTCGCAAAGAAGCGGGCCAGATCTCCCGTTTTTCCGTGAAAATCGCCAAACTGGAACCAAAAAATATTATTCAGCACATGATGAAGACCGAATGGAATCAAAAGCCGGTTAAAAATCCCGTAAATCCCGGCGCCGATTCCGCCAAGCCCGATCATCCATTCCCCGAAAGACGTAATCACCGACTGAATCGGCGGCCACACAAATCCGAAGATCCCCGCCAAAATAATGGTAATCAGCGCCGTTACAATCGGAACGAGCCTGCGCCCGCTGAAAAACCCGAGATATTCGGGCAGCTTCGTATCCTTAAAGCGATTATACGTGTATCCCGCAATTAACCCCGCGATAATCCCTCCGAAAACGGCCATATTATTTGTCGAATTGATTGATTTTACAGCCGCGTCCAGCATGATATAAGAAATTGCTCCCGACAGAGCGGCGGCCCCGTTGCTGTCTTTCGAAATCCCGATCGCGATTCCGATCGCGAAAATCAGCGGCAGATGATCAAATACCGCGGTCCCCGCCGCGTAAATGAACGGAATATTTAATAAGTCCTCTCTGCCGATGGCCAAAATAATACCAACGGCGGGCAGAACGGCAATCGGAAGCATAAATGATTTTCCGAGTTTTTGCAAAAATTGAAGCATTTTACCCATCCCCCTTCTTTTTTCTTAAATATACCACATAAGTTATCTAGTGATCTATACCAATTTTCCTTCATTTATTCACATAAGGCTTGTTGGTTTTCTATTTATAAACCAGTTGTGGTAAGCTTGAATCAGATGATTAAAAATAGAAAGCGGGAATGACAATGATTGTAACGAACGATCAAGAATTAGAAGGCCTTAAAAAAATCGGCAGAATCGTCGCGCTGGCGCGTGAAGAAATGAAGAAAAAAGCCGAGCCCGGCATGAGCACGAAAGATCTTGACCTGATCGGAAAGGCGGTGCTTGACGAGCACGGAGCCGCTTCCGCTCCGGAGAAGGAATACGATTTCCCGGGCGTGACATGCATCAGCGTAAATGACGAAGTCGCTCACGGTATTCCGAGCGCCTCTAAAATCTTAAAAGCCGGAGATCTTGTAAATATCGATATTTCGGCGGAGTTCGGCGGTTTTTATTCCGATACGGGAATTTCATTTGTACTCGGAGAAGGCGATGAACGTCTGCAAAAGCTTTGTAACTGCGCAGCATCCGCATTTCAGAAAGGATTGGATCAGGCAAAAGCCGGCAAACGCCAAAACCAGATCGGCAGAGCCGTCTATCATGAAGCCCGCTCCAACGGATTTACCGTTATTAAAACGCTGACGGGCCACGGAATCGGCAGAAACCTCCATGAAGCGCCGAACCACATCATGAATTACTACGATCCGTTTGATAACGCGCTGTTTAAAAACGGAACCGTGATCGCGCTTGAGCCGTTTATTTCCACGAAAGCGGAAACGATTGTTGAAGCGGGAGACGGCTGGACGTTTAAAACGCCGGATAAAAGCCTTGTCGCCCAAGTGGAACACACCATCGTGATCACAAAAGACAAACCGATTATTTTAACTGCATTGTAATGTTTCATCTCCCTTCCAAACAGGTATACAACAACTAACCCGAAGGAGGGAGACGCATGAAAAAAGATAAAGAAAAAATCAAAATCGAAAACGAAATACACGCCATGCACGGCGTAACGAAACAGCAGATTTTAGAGGATTTCGAGGAATTTAAGGCGTACCTTCATCAGAAAATTTCCGCCGGAAAAAAACTGGGTCTGGATGACAGCAAAATCATCAAAAGCGCCGCCATCCTCGGGGACTATCTCGCCAAACACGAGGAGCCCCGCAATGCGGAAGAAAAACTCTTACAAGAACTGTGGGACATTGCGGATGACAATGAAAAACAGCATTTGGCCCAGCTTCTCGTCAAACTTGCCGGACACTGATACAGTGCCCGGCTTTTTTATGCTCCGTTATAAGAGTTGTGCTACACTGGACATATGTCTGTGAAAGGAGCCATTTTTCAACATGTGGTTTATTATCTTCGGGTTTATTTTCTTTATTGAAAGCATCATTCTCACCGTTTACGGAGTGAAGAAAAAGAAGGGGATGCTGATTTATTTCGGCGTCGTTTTCGGAATCATGACACTCGGAACGGTGCTGTTAAAATTAACCGGCCATTAAGCATGAAAAGACCGCCCTTTACATATATATGTAAGAAAGCTTTACATCTCTGAATCGAAAGTCTCAGTTTTTGCGTTGTCCCTTTTCAGCGTCTTTTTATAGATGTTACAATGCCAAAAGTTTGGCAAAAACTGAAGAAACCTCCCCAGCGGGAGAACGGAGAAAGGAGTTTTCTGACATGCATTATGGCAGTAAAGGCTGGTATGTAGAAGAGTTAAAGAAAAAAGGAATTACCCACTATGAAGGAAGAAAGCTTCAAAGCTTCAAAAAGTACTTCCTTGCCAATCTGCTGGAAACAAAAAAACAAGCATAACGTAAATCAGCCGTGCTGTCAGTGCAGCACGGCTTTTTTCTATACATTAGTGAGCCTGTCTCTTTTTTTAAGGAAGGACTCCCTCCAGCTTTCTGACAGCGCTTCTTCCCGCAGTATTTCTTCAATCGCTGACAGATTGCCGGAATCACGATATTTCACTTCATTCGCATACCAGACGGAAATGCTTTCTTTTCCTCTCGACAGACGCTTGAGGACGGGACGCGGATCGACATATCCTTCTTCAAGCACCCTGAAATAAAAGCCGGTAAATCCCGTCTGCTGTACACGGAGCACCATATCTTTGATGCCATATTTGAGCGCGAGTTTGACGCAGGGCTGGCGCGGCTGGCTTACTTGAACGACGGCTTCCCCCAGCTGAAAGACGTCTCCGATCCACACGTCTTGTTCGGCCAGTCCTTTGACCGTTACATTCTCCCCGAACGCGGCGGCGGGAAGTTTTCTCGCGAGCGTTGTTTCCCAATATGAATAATGCTCGGCGGGATACACGCACACCGCTTTATCGGGGCCTCCGTGATGCTTCAAGTCGGCTTGCCCGTCCCCGTCAAAATGGGTTTTATACAGCATGACGGGAGAATCTGCGGGCCGCTTTATGATGCCGGAATTGATTTGTCTGCCGGCAAATTCATGAATTGCGGGCTTTCCGAGATTGATAGATAAGACAGAACAGTCTTGCGTCACCTCGTTCACATCCTTTGCGAAATATCCTATCTTTCCTTTATCATAGTAAGAAAAAGGTGGTTTTTCCATGCTTCAGTATCATATGATTGCAGACGGCCGGGTTCAGGGCGTAGGTTTTCGCTACTTCGTCCAGATGGAAGCCGACAGACATAAGGTAGCCGGCTGGGTAAAAAACCGTGATGACGGCCGGGTGGAAATCCTTGCCGAAGGTCCTGAAGAGTCGTTAAAACAATTTGCCGAAGCAGTCAGAAAAGGCAGCCCCTTCTCAAATGTCACAGGCGTAACCATCGAAGAATCACACCGTCTGAAAGGGTACCGCACCTTTTCCATCAGTTACTGATAAGGCTTGTCCTGATAATAATAATTCGGCTTCACAATCGTATTGTCATATGATTTATGGAAAATGTGGGTGGAAGCCGGCGAGATCGGCGGAATCAGCCAGGTCCAGTCGCCCGTCAGCTTTCTGCCCGCGTCTTGTTCCTGTTCTTCAAAGCGTTTAAATTGATTCGCCGCCGTATGGTGATCGACAATGCTGACACCGTGTTTTTTGTATGAATAGAGCACTGCCTTATTCAGTTCCACCAGCACCTGATCTTTCCATAGGTCGGTATTCAGGCTGGCGGAAATCCCCATGACTGCAGCGGCTTTTTTGAGCATATCATACCGTTTTTCGTCAGCAAGGTTCCTTGCGCCGATTTCGGTTCCCATATACCATCCGTTAAAAGGCGCCGCGTTGTACGACAGCCCGCCGATTTCAAGCCTCATATCGGCGATAATCGGAACCCCGTACCATCTGAGATTTAAATCGGCAAACTCTTCAATATCCGGATGGGTGATCGGCACTTCTTTCACGAGCGTCTGAGGCAGGTCATACCAGACCGGCTGCCCGTCCCCTTTCATCCGGAAAAGCAGCGGCAGAATATCAAAATCGGTCCGCTTCCCGCGCCAGCCGAGTTTTTCGCAGACAGCCGTCAGCTCATATGATGCCGGATCACCGACTCTTCCTTTTTCAGTCTCATATCCCGCATAGCGGATGAGCTGGTGATTCCAGATTTCCACTTGCTTCTCCCCATTCTTCTCAGGAGGGAAAATCGTAATCGTCGGTTTAATTTTTCCGCCGTTCGTGGCGATTTCAATATGTTCAAATAATGCGTCGCGCACCTCTTCTTTCGTGTTCACACCGCGCCGGTCAATGACGTTCAGCGATTGCCAGAACAGACGCCCGATACAGCGGTTGCTGTTGCGCCACGCCATTTTCGCCCCGTGTTCAAGCTCTTCCGCCGTATGGACGTAACTTCCCGTCCGATCTATCTCATCTTTTATCGCGTGCAGACGCGCGTTGATTTGCGATTCCATTCCGAGTTCCTGATAGCAGACATCAATAAAATCCTTCGCCTCATCCCAAAGTATTTCCGTATGTTTCAAAAAACTCTCTCCTTCAATTTACATCTGTTTCCCATTGTATCGTTTTTAGGAGTGAACACAATGGTTTTTTTGTATCATACTGGAAACTGCAAAGAAAAAACACCTGTGATGTTCGCAGGTGTTTTACAAAACGGAATGCAGTTTTTCAGCCAGTGTAAGCAAATCCTCACGGTAGTTTTTTCCCGTCATCGGAATTCCGTGACCCGTCAAAAGCGCTTCCGGCTCCAGTTCGGCCAGTTTCTGAACGGATGCGGCCGCCGTCTGCGTATCCGCTGTAAAATAAGCGGGCGGCCCGTGAAGCTCTTGCTTTTGAATGACAACGTCCGCAAGCGATTCCTGTTCAACAGTGATCACGGCATCACCGGCAAGCAGAACGCGGTCTTTATCCCGGAATAATGAAATATGGCCGGGTGTGTGACCGGGCGTATGCACCCATCTCCACTCCTCAAGAAACGGAACGGTACCGTCTGAAGGCAATGCCTGAACGGACGGAATGCGGATCGTATGGCGCGGAAACAGCGGTGACAGCTTTGCGACAAGCCCCTTTTTCGCATCGGGCCTGGCAGGCGGATAATCCGCTTTCCCCGTGACGTACGGGAGCTCCTTTTCATGAATGTAAACCGGCACATCCCAAAACTCAAGCAGCTCTTCAATCGCACCGACATGATCAAAATGACCGTGTGTCAAAATGACCGCCTTCAGCTGATACCCCTCTTTGAACCGGCGTTTCATTTCTTCTGTTATCATCTCCGCCGATTGAGGCATTCCAGCGTCAACCAGAATGATTTCCCGCGGAGCTGAGGGATTTTCGATAAAGTAAACATTCGCAATCTGCACGGTCAGTCCGTAAACGCCGTCCGCCGCTTTAAAACCGGCCCCGCTTCTCACTGAAAAAAGCGGCATAAACGGATCACTCATCATGGCACCTCCTCTGATGCCTTTAGTGTGCGACGAACCGGGTGTTTTATGTTAAAAAATCGTGATTGCGCCGATGATGAGCGCAAAGGCCGTCATGACGATAACGGCAAGAACCGCCCATTTCATGGCAAATTTCTGGTGTTCATCAATGGTGACCCCGGCAAGCCCGACTAATAAATGCGTCGACGGCACGAGCGGGCTTAACATATGAATCGGCTGGCCGATGATCGAAGCGCGGGCGATTTCCACCTTATCTACACCGTACGCCACGGCGGTCTCGGATAAAATGGGCAGCACGCCGTAAAAATAGGCGTCATTGGGCATCAGAAATGTAAAAATACCGCTCGTTAAGGCAACAATTGCCGGAATAAATCCCCCCATCTGTTCCGGAATAAGCGATACGAGGGAAATGGCCATCTCATCAACCATCTTCGTCCCCGTTAAAATTCCGGTAAACACACCTGCGGCAAAAATCATCGAACCGATCGCAAGCACATTGCTCGAATGGGCTGAAATACGCTCCCTTTGATCGTTAAGCTTCGGATAGTTGACAATCAGCGCGATACAAAACGCAATGATGAACAGCACGGTTAAATTCACTTTTCCTGACACTAAAAATCCCACTAAAGAAAGCGTTAACAGTAAATTGAACCACCACAGTTTCGGCCGCCTCCATTCATCTTCCGCAGCCGCAGCCGTTTCATTTGTATGGGACGGCTGCTTTAATTCGATCACCCCGAGCCGTTTCCTTTCCATCCTTCCGAGTACATAAGCGACCACAATCATACACACCATTCCGCTGGCAATGACAGGCAGCATCGGCCCCGTCAGCTCTGCCGGGTCAACGCCGAGCGCACTCGCCGCACGCGGCGTCGCGCCGCCCCATGGTATCGTGTTCATGATACCCATGCCGACACCGGCGATTCCCGCTAAAATAATCGGACGGATTCCGAGCATGATATACAAAGGCAGCATTGCGCTTGTCGTAATCATATACGTCGTCGAGCCGTCTCCGTCCAGTGCGACAAGCATGGTCAAAACGGCTGTTCCGACTACAATTTTGAGCGGGTCGCCTTTAACCAGCTTTAAAATACGCGACACCATCGGATCAAATAAACCGGTATCAATCATAATGCCGAAATAAAGAATCGCAAACATAATCATGACTGCAATCGGCGCCACCTGTTCAATCCCGGAAATCATCATCTCGCCGACCCGGTTAAAAGAAAACCCGGCAAACAGCGCAAACACGATCGGCGTTAATACGAGCGCCGTTAACACTGAAAGCCGTTTTGTCATAATCAGCACCATAAAAACAAGCATCATAAGAAAGCCTAAGATTGCTAACACAGTATGTCCCCCTTATCATGAATACGCTTACATTTTAAAGGCCCGATCCCCTTTATCCGCCTTTTTGCTATCTTATGAGAATTGGATATTGAAGTAAATATTTTGGATTTTAAAGATTTTTAATTTTTTATAACCTTTTCGTTCATTTTGTTCATTTATAAATAAAAAGCCTCCCGCAAATATGCGGAAGGCTTATTTTTCGCTGCTCATCATCTCTTTATAAAACTCGGTCTGCTCTTCTAAAAAGCGTTTTGCGCCGCTGCTGTTTTTATAAAAGCTCTCCCAATCCCGTTTTTTCAACATTTGCTTCCACTCCGCGGATGAGGTAATCTGTTTCAAAGCCTGATCCCAATAGGCGATCTCGCCTTCGGTCATGTCTTTCGGCCCCATGATGCCTCTCCAGTGCGCAAAGACAAACGGCACCCCCTGCTCTTTCCATGTCGGCACATCGCTGAAGCCGGAGAGCCTTTTGTCCGACGTAACGGCCGCCAATGTGATTTTCCCTTTCCGATAGGCGTCTCTCGCTTCTGAAATGGTCATTGAGGCGGCGTCTATCTCGTGGCTGATAAGAGCTTCAATGACTTCATTGCTGCTCCCGTATTGAAAAAAGCGGATATCAAACGGAGAAATTCCGGCCATTTCCGCCGCTCTCGCAAAGGAGAGCTGGTCATCATTTCCGAGGCCGGGCGCAAATCCGATTTTTATGCCGCCCGGATGTGCTTTAATATCGCCGAGCAGCCGCTTTCCGCTTTTTATCTTTGAATCCTTCGGAAGAGCGACGGTCTGCCACTCTTTTGCGATAATGGCCAAAGGCGTAAAATCAGCTGCCTTCAGCCGGCTTTGTCCCAAAATTTCATTGCTTAACAGCAGGCTTGAATTCATACTGATGACATCCGTTTTTCGTTCGTTTACATATTTCCAGCCGCTGTCTCCGCCTCCGCCGGGTTTATAGACGATCTTTACGGGCCGGCCTAATATTTGCTTCCGCTCTATAACCGATTGCAAAGCTTTTGCCGTTACGTCCCAGCCCCCTTGAGGCGCCGCCGGGACGACAATTTCAACCGGCCCTTCGGCTGAACGGATGCCCGCCATCTGCCGTCCGTCAAAAGAAACCAGCGCCGCCAGCATGACAAGAAGCACTCCCAACCGCTTCATTTCTCCCATCCCTTATTCATGTGCTAAATAATATTTCCGTTCCGGCCTGCCGATAATGCCGTACTCTAATTCAGCGAGCGCTTCTTCCTGAGAAACGAGAAACTCGGCGTAGCGCCGCGCCGTTGTTCTGGAGGCGCCCATTTTTTCGCCCAGTTCTTCGGCCGTCATCCCTTTTTGGGCTTCCCTGAGCGCGTTTTTGATTTTTTGAAGTGTAATCGAATTAATCCCGGTCGGCAGATCATTGAGCTGTTTTTGTTCTTTCTGACCGCTTCCGAAAAACATGTCGATAACAGACTGGCTCAGCTCCGGCTGTGAGTGCAGCCATTCTCTTTTTTCCCGGTACTGCAAAAGCACTTCTGTAAATTTATGTGCCGACACCGGCTTTATGACATAGTGGGAAACGCCTGATCTGAGCGCTTCCTGCAGCAGTCTTGTTTCGGCAGAAGCCGTAATAATGATGATATCAACAGAAGGAAAACGGCCGCGGATAAGGGGAAGCAGATCTGTTCCCAGCTCATCCGGCATATAAATATCCAAAAGCAGCAGATCAGGCTGCCGTTTCTCAAGCAGCGATATGGTGTCTTTGGCATTGATTGCTTTGCCGATGACATTGAATCCATCAAGATGTTCGATAAATTTTTCGTGAATTTGCGCTATTCGAAAGTCGTCCTCTGCAATCGCGATGTTAATCACACCGATTCCCCCTTTGGCGTTTCTTTCGGTATAAACACCGTAAATACGGCACCGCCGCTCTTCTGCTGCGAAATCTCTATCGATCCCTGCAATTCACTGACGGCTTCTTTCAGATTGGCTAAGCCGTATCCTCTCCTCGTCCCCTTTGAAGAGTAGCCCTTTTCAAATATCGTTTCTGTTTTTTCCTGAGGCACGCCGTCTCCTGAATCTGCCACTTCGATGACGATATCTCTGCCGATATCGGTCATAAAAAAGGCGACCTCTTTTTTCTCTTTTTCGGCGACGGCTTCGAAAGCGTTATCAATAAGATTTCCGATGATCGTAATGAGCTGGGATGAACCCACATGCTCCGGCAGCGATTCTAAAAAGCTGTTTTCATCTATTGAAAGCTTCACTTTCTTCTCAGACGCCTTTCCCATTTTTCCTAATAGTATGGCCTGAACCCGCTGTGAATGAATGTTTTGAAAGAGGATTTCGTGCTGTTCATTCTGGATGGCGTACTCTTCTTTTATCAGTTCAATGGCTTCATTATATTCGCCCAGCTCTAACAGACCGAGGATCGCGTAAAGCTTATTCGAGAATTCATGCGTTTGCGCCCGAAGATCCTCTGAGTATTTTTTCATTTCAGTCAGCTTGTTAATCAGTTTCTTGAGCTCTGTTTTCTCCCGGAAGCTGATCACCGCTCCGTATACTTGTCCGGTCTGCTTCATTTCTTTCACGTTTAAGATAAATACTTTATCTCCGGCACGCACCTCCACGTTCGGCGGTAATTCTCCCCCTGCCAAAACCGGCATGAGATTTGCGCCCGGCATGATTTCTTTTATATGCCTTCCGATCATCGGTTCCGGAAGATTCAGCATACCAGCCGCAGATAAATTCATCATGGTTACCGCGCCTTCTTTGTTTACGGCGATAATCCCTTCTTTCATCGCAAGGAGCATCGCATTGCGCTCCCTGTACAGCGCTGCAATTTCATGCGGTTCAAGGCCGAGTGTATCTTTACGGATGCTTTTTGCGAGCGCCGCCGCTCCCCCGATGCCGATAAGAAACACCAAACATGCAAAATAGCCTAAATGCCGCAGATGCGCTTTCATATCTTTTTCTATCTCATCTTGTAAAAACTCGACTGTCACCGTTCCGACGACTTCGTTATGATTTTTTTCCTCCAAAATAACCGGGGCGCTTCCCCGGACAGCCTTCATTCCGTCGGAAACCGGTGACCCGCCGAACATGACGGTTTTATTTTGCAGATTTTGATTTTCTTTCGGAATACTGCTTCGGGCCGAATGAAATGCAACATGCCCTTTTTGATCAGTGATGTAGACGGCGTGCGCGCCTGCCTGTTCTTTCATTTGTTCAATGACGTCTAACTTTGTAAAAGCTTCTTGATCCGCAAGCCGGAACGCCTCTTTTACAGGAGGCATGTATGAAATGGTTTTTGCCGTTTGCACCGCCAGCTGTTCAGCCTGCTTCTGGCCTTCCTTTAATTGCTGAAAGGCAAATATAACTGTGAGCGTTCCGATGACAAGTATTAATAAAGCCGCAATTAATCCGGCGATTTTCATTTGCAGAGAGACACAAAACCGCTTTGCTTCCAACACAGCACCAGCCGTCCTTTCCTCCTAAAATCATACCACTTTTTAAATCTTTGTTTCTCATTTTTGAGAATTTTCGTGATCTTGTTCTCTTGCGGCTTACCAAAAAGGTATGATAGGTATATATTTACTTTTACATAGTTTATATAACACACAAAAAAGACCGACCGAAGTCAGTCTGCAATCTATCAGGAAATCGTAACTCCCGCGCTTGCATATCCCGCCACTGTATTAATAAGCGAAAGGCCTGTCGCAGTGGCGGAGAATACCATTAACAGCCGGGTTTGAGGAGTTACCGCAATGTTCAGCCCTGTCGTGATTCCGTTGCTGATGCTGCCGATTGACAATATGCCGGTGAGGGGAGGAGCTAAAGTGACGGATGCTCCGGGGATCGGCGTGAACGTATTGTTCGGCACTGTGGAACTGTATAATTGTGCGGTTATCGTAACAGTCGAGCCGACAAGCGACAATGCTGCGGTTGTACTGAAATAAGCGGCAATTGATGTAATGGTTCCGCTTCTCGGAGCAGAAAAAGCAAAGTTCAGCAGAGTTCCTCCGGCCCCGGTGAGATCAATTGCACCTCCCCCTCCGACATTGACGCCCGTTACAGAATTGCCGAACCCGACAAGGCTCACCGTTCCGATTAATCCGCCGGCAATGGTCGTCACGGCAGTGGGAAGACCTGAAGCATAGGGAATGATCGCGCCTGCTCCGGTTACCCCGGTTACTCCAGTTACACCGGTGGCGCCGATTTCTCCGGTCGAGCCCGTTACTCCAGTAGCTCCCGTAGCTCCCGTTACTCCCGTGGCACCTGTTACTCCAGTAGCGCCGGGATCTCCGGTGGCTCCTGTTATTCCTGTTGCTCCAGTTGATCCCGTTACTCCAGTGACTCCGGTGAGCCCGGTGGCTCCTGTTATTCCTGTCGCTCCGGTATCCCCGGTTACTCCCGTTACTCCGGTCGATCCGGTTACTCCAGTGGCGCCGGTGAGCCCGGTTGCTCCCGTTATCCCAGTGGCTCCGGTTACTCCCGTTACTCCGGTCGCCCCGGTTACACCGGTCGAGCCTGTTACTCCAGTTACTCCGGTGGCTCCAGTCGTGCCCGTTATTCCAGTCACTCCCGTTACCCCGGTGGCACCGGTTATTCCAGTAGCGCCGGTGGCTCCAGTCGCGCCGGGATCTCCAGTGACGCCGGTTATCCCAGTCGAGCCCGTTGCTCCGGTGAATCCCGTTGCTCCGGTAAACCCCGTTGCTCCGGTAAACCCCGTTGCTCCAGTAAATCCCGTTGCTCCAGTCAGCCCTGTTGCTCCGGTCAGCCCCGTTGCTCCGGTGCACCCCGTTGCTCCGGTGAATCCTCTTACATGAAAATGATTTGGATGACAGCATGGACACCATCTTTCATGACAGCAAGAGTTTTCGCAACAGAATCCTTCACAGCAATGTGCACGATTTTGATAACTGCGCCTTTGATTTCTTCTTTTATGTTGAAAATGACAGCAACACTCATTACTATTCCGGCAGTCGTAATCCCAAGAGTCGTATCTGTTATACCAAGTATCTCCTTTTCTCATTACACCACCTCTATTTGCATAATATTTCCATGGGGAAAAAAGGTGTGGCAAAATCCCACTTCTATTGGGCAAATTTTTAAATGTTCTTTAAGGCTGCATCATGCAGCATTTACAGAAAAAAGACCTAACTGTGCATAAGTCAGGTCTTTCATCTTTAAAATATCAGTCTGCTGTTGTCATTAGGTTGTCGGGAAACTTATGCTGTTAAAATCGATATTGAGAGCAGTTGCTGTCGTTAAATTATTAGCAGTTGTGAAAATAATCCTCAGCTGGTACGTGTTTGTTCCTGCGGTCGGCGCAGTATCCACTGTAGTATCAGCCACCCCAAAACGTTGAGTAGTCGCGCTAATAACAGACCGCGACAGAAGTCTTGTGTGAATCTGTACTGCTCCCCTATATAATCTTATTTCAAAGACAAAGTTTGAATTGGCTGTAGATGTTACATCGACGCTGACTGAATAATCAAGCTTTACATTTTGCAAAGTATTAACTGGAATTTCCAGTGCAGCAACAGGAACTTCTGTATTTAACGGCGGGTAAACAGTGAGCGGCCCGTTGGTTCTTGTGAAGAGCAAGGCCGGTGTACTGGCAGTTGGGCCTGTTACTCCTGTTACTCCTGTTACTCCTGTCGCTCCCGTTGTCCCGGTTACTCCTGTCGCTCCGGTTGATCCTGTGACTCCCGTTGTCCCGGTTCGTCCTGTTGGGCCTGTTATTCCTGTCGCTCCCGTTGTCCCGGTTACTCCCGTGGCTCCAGTCGATCCTGTGACTCCCGTTGTCCCGGTTCGTCCTGTTGGGCCTGTTATTCCTGTCGCTCCCGTTGGTCCCGTTGTCCCGGTTACTCCGGTTGATCCTGTGACTCCCATGGCTCCAGTCGATCCTGTGACTCCCGTTGTCCCGGTTCGTCCTGTTGGGCCTGTTGGGCCTGTTGATCCTGTAGAGCCTGTCGGACCGGAATTCACTATGATTTGAAGGAGAGACACGTCATCAATTAGTATTGTTGTGTTCGTATTCACAGATGCCTTACTGATCATAATCTGAGCATCAGTTACTCCATCAGGAACAACAGCTGTTGTTTGGTATACCTCTGTCCATGTATTAAAAATTACATTCGGTAAATGGCCTATCGTGATCGCTGCATCTAAACCTGTTGCAATCGGTTCACCTAATGAATTTAAATATAAGATTTGCAAGTTAACCTGAGGGTTTGAAGCCGTTCCAATGGTTCCTAATGAAACTTGAAAATGATATGCCTGACCGACCGTAACCGGGACGATTTGTGAAAGTGAAGCAACGTTTGTTTCAATCAAAAATTGTGCTGAATATGTTCCTGAATGGGCAAATATACTGTTAACAGCGGCATTGGCCACGTCCCACCCGTTTAAATCTCCACTTTCAAAACCGCCATTGACAATGAGGTTGTCAATCGCCAATTCACTCCCCCTCTCTTGTATTCGTGTTTTCATTGCAGCCGACTTTACATAACTATTGTATCTAAACTCATGGTTATCAAAGCGATATAAAAAAGGTGACTGAAAAAACGATCACCTTTTAAACATTTATGGCAGAGGGAATGATGTTGCGTTTAAAGCCCGGTTTGTAATATCGACTTGTGTTACATTATTTGTATTTCCAACTGTTAATACCGCATTATACACAGTTATTCCGGAAGCCGGAACTTGGTCAACAAACGTATGAGGAATAATAATAGATTGCCCGGCTGAATAGAATAGATTCAATTCAAGAGTTTCGGTGCTGATTATAATTCCATTTCTCTCAAAGTCAAGAGAAAGCACGAGGGAGAAATCAGGTGTCAGCGGATTAAGGGTGATATTAAGCTGAATTGTCGTATCAATCTTCACCAATTGAGTGGCAACTGCAGTTATAGTTGCCGTCAAGACACTTGTCGGAGTACCATCTAAAGGAATCACCACTTGATCAACCGCATTCTGAAAAGCAACCGTCGGCTGTGATCCCGTCGCACCAGTTGGCCCGGTAGCTCCTGTAGCTCCAGTTGGTCCGGTATCTCCCGTCGCACCAGTTGGTCCGGTATCTCCCGTAACCCCAGTTGGCCCGGTAGCTCCCGTAACCCCAGTTGGCCCGGTAGCTCCTGTAGCTCCAGTTGGTCCGGTATCTCCCGTCGCACCAGTTGGCCCGGTAGCTCCTGTAGCTCCAGTTGGTCCGGTATCTCCCGTCGCACCAGTTGGCCCGGTAGCTCCGGTATCTCCTGTAGCTCCAGTTGGACCCGTGATTCCCGTCGCACCAGTTGGCCCGGTAGCTCCCGTAACCCCAGTTGGCCCGGTAGCTCCTGTAGCTCCAGTTGATCCGATATCTCCTGTAATCCCAGTTGGTCCAGTAGCTCCTGTAGCTCCTGTAGCTCCAGTTGGTCCGGTAGCTCCTGTAGCTCCAGTTGGTCCGGTAGCTCCCGTCGCCCCAGTTGGCCCGGTAGCTCCTGTAGCTCCAGTCGGTCCGGTAGCTCCCGTAACCCCAGTTGGCCCGGTAGCTCCTGTAGCTCCAGTCGGTCCGGTAGCTCCCGTCGCACCAGTTGGTCCGGTAGCTCCTGTAGCTCCAGTTGGTCCGGTAGCTCCCGTCGCACCAGTTGGCCCGGTAGCTCCCGTAACCCCAGTTGGCCCGGTATCTCCCGTAACCCCAGTTGGCCCGGTAGCTCCTGTAGCTCCAGTTGGTCCGGTAGCTCCCGTCGCACCAGTTGGCCCGGTAGCTCCCGTCGCACCAGTTGGCCCGGTAGCTCCTGTAGCTCCAGTTGGACCCGTGGTTCCCGTCGCACCAGTTGGCCCGGTAGCTCCCGTAACCCCAGTTGGCCCGGTAGCTCCCGTCGCACCAGTCGGTCCGGTAGCTCCTGTAGCTCCAGTTGGTCCGGTAGCTCCCGTCGCTCCAGTTGGCCCGATATCTCCCGTAACCCCAGTTGGCCCGGTAGCTCCCGTCGCACCAGTTGGCCCGGTAGCTCCCGTAACCCCAGTTGGCCCGGTATCTCCTGTAGCTCCAGTTGGTCCGGTAGCTCCCGTAACCCCAGTTGGCCCGGTAGCTCCTGTAGCTCCAGTTGGTCCGGTAGCTCCCGTAACCCCAGTTGGCCCGGTAGCTCCCGTCGCTCCAGTTGGCCCGGTATCTCCCGTAACCCCAGTTGGCCCGGTATCTCCCGTCGCCCCAGTTGGCCCGGTAGCTCCCGTAACCCCAGTTGGCCCGGTATCTCCTGTAGCTCCAGTTGGCCCGGTAGCTCCCGTCGCACCAGTTGACCCCGTCGCTCCAGTGGCTCCTGTTGGACCCGTCGCTCCCGTGATTCCTGTTACTTCAACAAATGCGACATCATCAATTAATACAACTGGAGTATTACTTGACCCGGCTGTTTTACTGATTAAAATTTGTGCCTGAACAGCTGCAGCCGGCGCAGCAGTTGTTGTTTGATAGACCTCAGTCCATGTATCAAATATAGTATTAGGCATGTTTCCTATTGTGACGTTTATGTTTAATCCAGTTCCTACCACTGCGTTTGAAGCATCTAAATATAAAACTCTCAGATTGATTTCAGGGTTTGCAATTGTGCCAATTTTGCCGAGAGAAATGAAAAGCTGAAATGATTGCTGCGGAGAGACAGGAACAGTTTGTGACAAGGAGGCACTCGTAATTCCGCCTGCAAATTGGGCGGAGAATGCTCCCGTATGAGCAAATGCAGACACAATCGAAGCATTCACCCCGCTCCAGCCTGTTAAGTCTCCGGATTCGAAACTTCCATTGTTTATGAGATTTTGAATCGCCAATCTATACCCTCCTTTCATCATTTTTGCTAGTACAAATCAACATAGCATATGCAGTTTTATCTATTATGGAAACTCAATTCGCGAGATTTCTGTTTATTCCCTATTTAAATGTACTATCCGATCATATTGATGGCACGGTTTGTCACATTAACACCTGTTACATTAACAGAACCGGCAACCGTTAATACCACATCATACGTGATGGTCCCGGCAGACGGCGCCTGGTCTACGAATGTCAGCGGAATAATGAGAGACTGCCCGCCTGAGTAAAACAAATTCAATTCAAGCGTCTCTGTACTGACTGTTATCCCGTCTCTTTTCAGCGTCAAAATCAGCTTCAGTGAAAAATCCGGGGATAAAGGCTCATGACTGATATTGAGCTGTACCGTAGAATCTACTTTTATCAATTGAGAAGCTGCTGCTATAACTGTGCCGGACAGAATATTTGCCGGTGATCCATCCAAAGGAATGACGGCGGCATCAGCAGCTTGTTGAAAAGCCAGAATCGGTATGCCGCCGGGCGGACCCGGGGGACCGGTTGGACCGGGAGGACCTTGAGAGCCCGGAAGCCCTGCCGGCCCTCTCTTCCCCGGAGGTCCTTGTACACTATTAGGAGAGCACAGTGCAGGGTACTTTTCTGCAAAGGAGGGGGTTTTATCACTTTCTATGTGAGAACAGCCATCAGAAATTTTTTCATTATATCTGCGCGAAGGCTCTTTATACCAGCTCTTCACATGACGGCTCATACATTTATAGTGAGAGCTTTGCCCAGTGAACGGATTATTTCGTTTCGCACTCATAAAATCACCTCATACCTTATGGTACTCAGGCGGTTTATACATTGTGAAATGTCCCATCAATCTCTTAGTTCAAAAAAAAAAGAAGGCAGATCGCATCTGCCTTCTTCTTACCACAAACCTAATACTTTCCACCATAATCCGCCGATCACAAGCCATGTCACAATATGGACGATTGACAGGATAAAGCCGATGGACCACCATTTGCTTTGCGATATATAACCCGCTCCGAAAAAGACCGGAGCCGCTCCTGAGCCGTAATGCGTCGTCGAACCGAAAAGGTTGCTGAAAAACGCCAGGCTGAGCGCCGCCAACAGCGGCGGAGCGCCTGCAGCCACGATGACGGCGAGAAATGCCGCATACATGGCGCTGATATGCGCGGTTGCGCTCGCAAAGAAGTAATGCGTGTAATAATACACGACAATCAGAATCATAAATGCCACAATCCATGAAAAACCGGAAACAGAAGATTTCATCATATTGCTGAACCAAGACACCATGCCGAGCTCATTCAGGAAATTCGCCAGCATCACAAGCGCCGCGAACCAAGTCAGCGTATCCCATGCACCTTGTTCCTTTTTGATGTCCTCCCATGTTAATACCTGTGACAAAAGCAAAACGGATAATCCGATCAGGGCCGTCGTCGTTGCGTCAATATTTAAGCTTCCTCCGAAAATCCACAGCGCAAGCACCAATAAAAAGACGATGACCATGGAGAGTTCGGATTTTTTAAACGGACCCATTTCTTTCAATTTTTCCGTTGCGATTTTAGCCGCATCCGGTGTTTCTTTAATTTCCGGCGGATACAGCTTATAAATGACGAGCGGCGTAATGATTAAGCTCGCCAATCCCGGTACAATGGCCGCGATTGCCCAGCTTGTCCATGTGATGTCCACCCCTGCGACATCGTGGGCCAGCTTGGCGATCAGCGGGTTCGCCGCCATTGCCGTCAAAAACATCGCAGACGTAATCAAGTTTCCTTGAAAACCGGTTTTTAATAAGAAAGCGCCGATTTTCCGCTCTGTTCCGTCTGCCGGCGTTGATCCGAAAGTTTCGGATAATGATCTGATAATAGGAAAAATAATGCCGCCCGCCCGTGCCGTGTTGCTCGGAATGGCAGGTGATAAAATTAAATCACTGAAAAGCAGTGAATAAGAAAGGCCGAGTGTTTTCTTCCCGAACCGTTGTACGAATACGTAAGAAATCCTGGCGCCGAGCCCGGTTTTGATGAAACCCCGGGAAATAAAAAAGGCGATGACAATCAGCCAGATTGTCTTGTTTCCAAATCCGCTTAACGTATTTTCAATAGATAGCGTTCCCGTTAACGCGGTGACTGCCAATGCAAAAATTGCAATTGCGCCCATTGGC
The DNA here is from genome assembly GCF_052055895.1 of Bacillus sp. D7-8. NCBI lineage: Bacteria > Bacillati > Bacillota > Bacilli > Caryophanales > Bacillaceae > Bacillus > Bacillus sp. D7-8. The sequence goes on along the minus strand of NZ_CP179922.1, from coordinate 757,898 downwards.
AAGGGCTTGGAGATAAAGCCGATAATTGTTGCGACAAAAATAGCGAACAAATGCCATGCTTTAGGTTCAAGTCCGGACGGCGCGGGAATAAACCAAATGATTAATCCCACAGCAACAGTAATAAGCAAAGGAATGATTTTTACTGCCTGCTGTTTTTTTGCGTCTTTTTCTGAAGCCATTACAGGTCTCCTCCTATTTTGTTGTCTTCCATCCCCTATCCCATTTTACTACTTAACTAAGTTAATAAACGTTTTTGTTAATTAAAAAACACAAAGGAATATTTTCCTTTGTGCTTCTTGTTTATTATTTTAATATGCCCGACCCGGCTTTAGATATAACATCTGATTTTACATTTGATGATGAGCCGATGGAACCGTGCAATGACGGTGTCCAGCCGACGGACTGACTTAATCCGTTGGCGGCCGACGCGTTAATGGCGGCGCCGTTTAAAAGAGTGCCGTCTTCATGAAGCGCTTTTCCGCCGCTGAAGACGCTGATGACTTTATCAGCAGCCAGTCCCGGCACTTCAAAAACATTATTCTGGGCATATATTTTCGACGCGTGGCCCGCGCCCCACGCATAGCTGAACGGGTATGCGGCGCTTTTAGAGCCTGCGTAAAAATTATTATAAATATGAACCTGCCCGTACCGGACCCGCGGTGCGCGCTGGACGATGTTCTGGTAATAGTTATGGTGAAGGGTCACCTTCAGTTTTCCTTCATCCGACGTCTTGCTGTCGCTGTTTCCGATGACGGAGCCTTTGTCATGGTCATGATATTTATTATAGGACAATGTAATATAATTCGCCCCGTTGGCTATATCCGTCTGGCCGTCATGGTGCTGATATTTTCTCCCGTAATAGTAGGGAAAACCGCTGTCGGGATTCGATCCGTCATTAAAGGTGCAATGATCGATCCAGATGTGCGTCGCGCCGTTAATGGTGATATTGTCATATTCAGAGTTCCAGTTGCCGCTGCTGCCGTCCGTCGGGTCCCATTGCGGAAAATAGTCGTAAGCGTCTTGAAATTCAATGTTGCGGATGATGACATTGTCGACGCCGTTCTTTATATTAAAACTTCCGCCTGTCACTTTGGCATTTGAACCCGAGCCGATGATCGTCGTATTTGAAGGGATGTCAATCACGACCCGTGCCTTCTGGTTTTTTTGCGATCGCTGTCTGGCGTCTTCCTGGGTGCCTGACGGCGCTTTTTTTCCCCATTTGTCCGGGTCGTACGCCTTCAGATAGGCGTTCGGATCATATGCCGGATCTTTATAATCATTAAAGCCGAGTGTTTTATTGCGGTCGTCCGTATTCATATTGATTGTGCCTTGTATGTAAATAATCTTCGGCGTGCTGTTGGCGCTTCCCCCTAATGCGGAAACGAGCTGCTGTCTGTTTGATACGGTGTATACATTCGATGAAGAGGCTTTCGCGCCGCCGGTTGTCCCGCCGGAAGCGGCTCCCCAGCCGTCATTTGTTCCTAACGTCTGCCGTCCCAGATCAGCGGCATAGACGTCCGCAGGGATCATACATAAACAAACCGCCAGCATAAATAACATTTTTTTCATGAATTGTGCTCCTCCTGATTCTTTGTTCCAATTTATTACAATCGAATTGTATCAAATCAGTTGAGAAACAGCACCGAAAATGTACAGAATGTGCCTTTCGGTTTTATTGCGGAAACCGCAAAAAAATCCCAAGGGACCGAAAACCCCTTGGGATCTGTTCAGCTTACGCCCATGATTTTACTTTTTCGTTATCCGTGACAAACAGAAGAACTTTTCCTTCATCTAAGCGCTTTTCAAATTGCGATGCTTCCTCTTCCGAAAAGCCGATTTCGTGAATTTTGTTGCGGAGCTCGTCGCCTTTTTTATTAAACATATTGCCGACCGCGTGTTTAATGCCCGTTTCTTTCGCTCCGATGGTATTGACATCAGTATTATCGGCCAGGCGGTCCGTTCTGTCGTCATCATGAGAAAGCACATATACGTCTTCTTTTGCGACACCCAATTGCTGAAGCTCTTTTACGTCCTGCATCAGTTTTTGATCATTTGTATATTCTCTTACTACCGGTTTCATTGATAAGTCCTCCCTTTTGTTTTGTATATTGGATGTTTACCCGATCAATCAAGGATCAAACAAAAGAAAGAGAGTTCAGTGGGAAAACGGGCAGATTGTCGGTGGATATTTTCTGGCGGGACATGTTACAGTAGAAAAAGCAACTTTTATCAGAAAAATAAAAATCTTCATGAGCCGATTAAGCAGGGAGGTGGTTCCTATTCATTACTTTTCACCGGAACAGCGATTTAACGCTTGGGTTGTCAGTGATTTAGTGAAGCAGGTATTCCGCCGGCATACCCGCTGCCCGGATGGAATAAAAGAGCTTACGGCCTTTGCTGAAGATACTTTTCATATTAATATCGATTTCGTTTTCTCTATCATTATCAATATCGGTGATATCGAATCCGTTCTGCCGAAAGAAATTGAAAATAGGCTGGGTTCTTATCTGACCGCGCTTCAGCCCGTCGTTACCGCTGACATGCTTCATTCTTCAAAAACGAATGCCTATGAATATTTGGAACATGAGAAAAACACCGATGTGTACCGGTTATTCTATTAAATATGCATATAAGGAAAGAAGGGCCCTGGGCCCTTCTTTTTTTATGACCGCTGACGGTTTGATTTTGTAATCGGGAAATGGTTCGTGTTACATTTGGAACAACCACTTATCTTGAAGGAGGATTCAGTATGCCGAATCATCAGCAGCAAATTCAATTGGCAAGACGCCCCAAAGGCGTTCCCGCCCATGACGATTTCCGCTTTGAAACGATTGCCGTGCCCGAACCGAAAGACGGCGAAGTGCTTGTGAAAACGAGTTATGTGTCCGTTGATCCGTACATGCGCGGACGGATGCAGGATACAAAATCATATGTAGAGCCGTTCGCTTTAGATGAAGCCATAACAGGCGGAGTGATTGCCGAGGTTCTGACAGACGGCGATAAGCTGAAAAAAGGAGATGTTGTGATCGGAAATCTCGCGTGGCAGGAATATTCAGCCGTCAATGAGTCCGCCCTCCGCAAGTTGGATACGGATATCGCACCCGCCCAGGCGTATCTCGGCATTTTAGGGATGACCGGACTGACCGCTTACTTCGGGCTGCTCGATATCGGCCGTCCGAAAAAAGGCGAAACCGTCGTCGTTTCAGGCGCGGCGGGCGCCGTCGGCTCAACAGTCGGACAGATTGCCAAAATCAAAGGCGCGCGGGTTGTCGGCATCGCCGGATCTGATGAAAAAATCGCGTATTTGAAAGAGGAGCTTCAATTTGATGAAGCCATTAATTACAAAACGGCGGATGATATTCAAAAAGCGCTGGAACAGGCATGTCCTGACGGCGTCGATGTCTATTTTGACAATGTCGGCGGACCGATTTCAGATGCGGTGATAAACCTGCTGAATGAATTCGCCCGCATTTCGGTATGCGGAGCGATCTCATCGTACAATACCGAAAGTGAAGAAGAAGACATGGGCCCCCGCGTCCAGCCGAAGCTGATCAAAACAAAAGCGCTGATGCAGGGATTCATCGTCAGTGATTATGCTGACCGCTTTTCCGAAGGTGCGAAACAATTGGCCGAATGGCTTAAGGACGGAAAGCTTCATTATGAAGAAACGATTACGGAAGGATTCAGCAATATTCCTGACGCGTTCCTCGGCCTGTTTAAAGGAGAAAACAAAGGCAAACAGATCATCAAAGTCAGTGATCCAAGTTAACATGATGATGACAAAAAGGAGGGCTTTGTCCCCTCCTTTTCTTCTTTTTCGGATCAGCCGCGAAGAATCAAAGTAAGAAAGCCGTCTTCACCAGGCTCCGTATCTTCCAAAGTGAATCCCGCTGCTTGAAAGCAGGCTAAACTGATTTGATTGTCTTTTTCGATGCTTGCCGCCCATTCCCGCACGCTACTAACATCAGGGTCAGTCAGCAGTTTTTGCAAGATCTGTTTTCCGTACCCTTGAAGCTGGTACAAAGGATTGACGATCAATCCGATATATGCCCGCTCCTCCACAAACTCTATAGAGACCATGCCTGTCGGACACTACCCGTCATATGCCATAATGACAGTATCGTCTTCATCTTTATTCAATCGTGCATACCACGCGTCTAATGGCAGCATCGCATCCATTCTCCGTTTGATATTATCGTTCTTAAACCAGTGTTCAAGTATTTTCAGCTCACGTTTCTTCAATATTTGAAATCGGTCTATTGAAACCATCTTCCCGCCCCGCCTGAACCTTTTCTATTATTTTACAACAAAAAAACGAAGGGCTTCCCGCCCTCCGTTTCTTATTTCTCAGATAATTTTCCGCCTGAATAAACGGCCTCTTTCAGCGCAATTCCGAGTGATTTGGCCATTTTTTTCAATTTGGATTCTTCCATCGGCGTGACAAGGCTGAGTACGGTTCCTTCTTTACCGGCCCGCCCCGTCCGGCCTGATCTGTGAATGTACCCATCTTCATTCGGGATGTCCGCGTGAATGACGTACGGAAGATCATCGATATCGAGTCCGCGCGCCGCAATGTCAGTCGCCAGAAGCAGCGGAAATTCTCCCCGTTCAAACGCTGATAATATCTTTGCCCGCTCCATTTTTTTCGCTTCTCCGTGCAGGATGCCGAGATCCACATGGTGATAGGCGAGTTTTTCCGCATAGACGCTTAAATTTCCGATATCTCTGACGAACACGAGCGCCTGCATGCCGTTCAGCCGTGACAGCTTTTGCAATAGCTTTACTTTATCCCGCTGATCGCAGACGAGATATTGATGCGTGACGCGCGCTTTTTCCGCCGTATTCCGCTTCACTTTCAAAACGGCCGGTTCGTGTGCGATGGTATTCAGCACCTGTTCTGTTTCCGGCTGCAGCGTAGCGGAAAAGCTTAAAAGCTGTCGGTCTTTCAGCGTCGTTTTAATGATTTTTTTCATCGTTTCGCGGTGTTCCTGTGTCACGAGCTGATCCGCTTCATCAAGAACGATCGTCTTGACTTCATGCATTTTCAGCTTTTTCGCCTGAATCAATTCGAGCACCCTGCCCGGTGTGCCCGCAATGATATGCGGTTTATTTTTGAGCTTTTCCACCTGCTTTTTCACGTTTGCCCCGCCGATCAAAGACAAAGCGCGAAGATCGGAGCCTTTTATCCAATCCTGAATCACTTGAAAAATCTGCATCACAAGCTCGCGGGACGGCGCTAAAATGATCACTTGCGGATGTTTCTGTTCCGGGTTGATCCGCTCCAGAACCGGAAGCGTGTACGCCAATGTTTTTCCCGTTCCCGTCGGGGATTCGGCAATGACGTCTTTCCCTTCCATAATCACCTGGGCGGCTTTTTCCTGAATGACGGTCGGCTCCTGAAAGCCTGAGGCCTCCCAGTTTTCGGCGATAAATGGTTGTGTATGCTGTAAAAATGGCCATGTTTGGGTCATGTCGTTCTCCTCAATTCTTAAAATCTACTCCATAGTATCTCAAATGCACGCGCCAAACGCAATTTTCTTTTTCCTTCCAAGCCTTTTAACAAACGGTCTCCTCCTTTATAATCATAAATGAGAAAGACACATGATAAAAAAGCGTGTCTGATAACGATAGAGGTGTAATGATGAGTATTTTATCCGTAAAAGATTTAAGCCACGGCTTTGGTGACCGTGCGCTTTTTAACAATGTATCGTTCCGTCTTTTAAAAGGGGAACACGTCGGCTTAATCGGAGCAAACGGCGAAGGTAAATCAACGTTTATGAATATTATTACCGGAAAGCTTGAGCCTGATGAGGGTAAGGTTGAATGGGCGAAAAACGTGCGCGTCGGCTACCTCGATCAGCATACCGTGCTTGAAAAAGGAAAAACGATCCGCGACGTGCTGAAAGATGCGTTCCATTACTTATTTGCGATGGAAGAGGAAATGAATGAGATTTACAACAAAATGGGCGAAGCGGACCCTGATGAGCTTGAGCAGCTGCTTGAAGATGTCGGTGTCATTCAAGACGCCCTGACAAACAATGACTTCTACGTGATTGACAGCAAAGTTGAAGAAATCGCCCGCGGCCTCGGCCTGCAGGATGTCGGACTTGACCGCGACGTCACAGATTTAAGCGGCGGACAGCGGACGAAAGTGCTGCTCGCCAAACTGCTTTTGGAAAAACCGGAAATCCTTCTGTTGGACGAACCGACCAACTACCTTGATGAACAGCATATTGAATGGCTGAAACGCTATTTGCAGGAATATGAAAATGCGTTCATCTTAATTTCTCACGACATTCCGTTTTTAAACAGCGTGATCAATTTGATTTATCATGTGGAAAATCAGGAGCTGACGCGTTATGTCGGCGACTACCATCAGTTTATGGAAGTATACGAAGTGAAAAAACAGCAGCTCGAAGCCGCCTATAAAAAACAGCAGCAGGAAGTGGCTGAGCTGAAAGATTTCGTCGCCCGCAACAAAGCGCGCGTCAGCACGAGAAATATGGCGATGTCCCGCCAGAAAAAGCTTGATAAGATGGATATGATCGAACTGGCGGCCGAAAAACCGAAACCGGAATTCCATTTCAAGCCTGCGAGAACGTCAGGCAAGCTCATTTTTGAAACGAAGGACTTAGTCATCGGCTACGATACTCCGCTGTCACGCCCGCTCAATCTCAGAATGGAGCGCGGACAGAAAGTCGCCCTGTACGGCGCAAACGGCATCGGGAAGACGACGCTGTTAAAAAGCCTGCTCGGTGAAATCCAGCCGCTGGAAGGCACGGTGGAACGGGGCGAGCATCAATACACGGGCTATTTCGAGCAGGAAGTGAAAGAAACCAATAACAATACGTGCATCGAAGAAGTGTGGAGCGAATTTCCTTCCTTTACCCAGTACGAAATCCGCGCCGCCCTCGCCAAATGCGGCCTGACGACCAAACACATTGAAAGCCGCGTCTCCGTTCTCAGCGGAGGAGAAAAAGCGAAGGTCAGACTGTGCAAGCTGATCAATTCAGAAACAAACCTGCTCGTGCTTGACGAACCGACAAACCACCTGGATGTCGATGCGAAAGAAGAGCTGAAACGTGCGCTGAAAGAATACAAAGGCTCTATTCTGCTGATTTCCCACGAACCCGAGTTCTACATGGATATCGCGACGGAAACATGGAATTGTGAATCTTGGACGACGAAAGTGCTGTAAACACAAAAAGGAACTCCCGCCTGTGCGGAAGTTCCTTTTTTTCTTAATGTCCGGCTTTTATTCCGGCGAGATGTTTGCGTCCCATGAGAAGGACAAGCATGCCGACAAAAACGACGATCCCGCCTACTGTATATGGAGTGCTTGCGGTGAAGTGTTCTGACAGCATTCCCGCAATCCACGGAGCGAGCGCACCGCCGATAAAACGGACTGAGCTGTAGGCTGAAGACGCGATTGAACGTTCAACCGGCGCAGAACCCATCACAGCGGTTGTCATGATCGTATTCACCATACCGAGAACAGCACCGGCGACAACGATACACGTAATGATCAACGTCTGATGGTCAGTCCATATCCCCATGACGATGAGAATGACCGCAAAGGCGATAAAGAGAACGACGAGCGAACCCACTGTTCCCAGCGCTTTGTGCACGAGCGGCGCCGTAAAGACTGACGTAATTGCCAGCAATAAACCCCAGCCGAAGAAGACATATCCAAGGCCGTGTTCATCTAAATCCAGCACGAACGGAGAATAAGCAAGCAAAATAAAAAATCCAAAGTTGTATAAGAATGCAGATACTGCCATTGTCAAAAGGCCTTTATATTTGAGCGCCTTCATCGCATCAAACACACCGACGCGTTTCGCCGGTTTCGGCAGCTTCGGCAGCATGAGTGAAATCGCGCAAAGCGCTATGAACATGAGGACAGATACTCCGAAGAACGGAGCGCGCCATGAAATGCTGCCAAGCTCACCGCCGGCAAGCGGCCCGACGGAAATCCCCAAGCCGAGTGCAGCCTCATACAGAATAATGGCTTTGGCGCTGCCGCCGACAGATACCCCGACAATGACGGCAAGCGCGGTTGAAATAAAGAGAGCATTCCCAAGCCCCCAGCCGCCGCGATAGCCGACAAGCTGAGCGATTGAACTTGAGCTTCCGCCGAGGGCGGCAAACACGATGATAAAAATAAGTCCGAGAAGCAGCGTCCATTTTGCGCCGATCCGGCTGGAAATCGCGCCGGAGAAAAACATCATAAAACCGGTAACGAGCAAATAACTTGTAAATAACAGAGATACTTCACTAGGTGAAGCATGTAATTGTGCGGCGATCGCCGGAAGAATCGGATCGACAAGACCGATTCCCATAAAGGAAATAACACAGGCAAACGCAACCGCCCAAACGGCTTTCGGCTGGCTGAATAAGCCTGTTTTCTGTTGTGATGATGTATCCATTTGACCAGACCTCCTGTTTCATCCATTAAAAGAAACGCTATATCCATAGCGTTTACAGCAAAATCATTCGATTGATTGAATGGCGCGGTCAGCTTTTTCTTTCATTCCGTTAAGGCGCGTTTTAAAATGCTGAAATGTGCTGATCTTCTCATCAATCATCTCAAGCTGGTGGTTCAAAGCCTGCTGAATCTCTTCCAGCTTTTCTTTCCGTTCCTTCGGATCCAGTGACAACAAGTACCCCTCTTTGTTTAATTCCAGCTGACGGCTCATCTCCATAAACTGCTGAAGCTCCTGAAGGGAAAAACCGAGCACTTCTTTTGTGCTGGTTACTTTTTCGAGCTCCTCCATATCATCTTCAGAGTAAAGCCGGACGCCGCCTTCTGTCCGTTTAGGAGCAGGAATCAAACCAATCTCCTCGTAAAAACGAATGGTTCGTTTTGTCAATCCGCTTCGCTTGGCAACTTGATCAATCTTCATCCATTCCAAGGTGAATCCCCCTCTTGTCGTATCTGTTTCTATTATACACCATTTGAACCTTAACGTAAACGTAAACTTTTTATGCCTGATAAACTTTGTTTGGACAAAACGTTTGTCTTTAAAGCGCCGGGAGATATCTGTGTAAGATAAAAAAAGCCGGTATGACCCGCCATCTTTCTCGGGGGCCGTACCGGCTTTTCTTAATTCTCAAGTTCTTCAATCATCAGTGACAATTCGGTCCAGCGCTCCATCGCCGCTTCAAGCTCTTCAGCCGTTTTTGCCTGTTCGGCCATCAGTTCTTGAATCTTTCCGAAATCACTTCCCGCTTCAGCGATTTCCGCTTCCAGACGCTGATGCTTTTCTTCAAGGCCGGCGATTTTGTCTTCGATGCCGTCCCATTCGATCTGATCCTTATATGAAAGCTTTTTGCGCTTTTTCTTCGGCTCTTCCTCCGTCTTTTTCTCTTCGGCCGGCTGTTTTACCGCCGTCTTCTTCGCTTTTGCGTGTTCCATGTATTCACTGTACGAACCTTGGAAACGGGAAATGACACCTTGTCCTTCAAATACGATCAGTCGGTCAATGACGCGGTCAAGGAAATAGCGGTCATGGGATACGGTGATGACGACGCCTGGGAACTGTTCGATATAATCCTCGAGCACGCTTAATGTTTCTGTGTCCAGATCATTGGTCGGCTCATCTAAAAACAGCACATTCGGCTCCTGCATCAGTACATTCAGCAAGTACAGACGGCGCTTTTCCCCGCCCGACAGCTTTCTGATATATGTCTGCTGCATCGGACGCGGGAACAGAAAACGCTCAAGCATTTGTTCCGCGGTGATGACATCGCCTTCCGCCGTTTTGACGATTTCAGCCGTCTCTTTTATATATTCAATGACTTTCATATCGCCGTTCATTTCGCTGTGGTCCTGGGTGTAGTAGCCGATCCGGACCGTCTGCCCGATGGTGATATTGCCGCTGTCAGGCTGAATTCTGCCGGCGAGGCTGTTTAAAAGTGTCGTTTTCCCGATTCCGTTCGGCCCGATGATGCCGATTCTTTCCCCCGGGATGACAAGCTCATTAAACTGGCTGATCAGCGCTTGGCCGTTATAGGTAATGGCGACGTTATCGGCTTCGATCACCTGTTTTCCGAGACGGTGGGAGCCGATCGCGAAATCGAGTGATCCGGAGACTGCCGGCCCTTTTTGCTCTTTGAGCGCCTCCGCTCTGTCCACTCTCGCTTTTTGTTTCGTCGAGCGCGCTTTCGCCCCTCTTCTGAGCCACGCCAATTCGCGGCGCAGGAGGTTTTGACGTTTTGTTTCTTTCTGCTCCGCCAGCGCTTCCCGTTCGGCCCGTTTTTCCAAGAATACTTCATAGTTTCCTTTATACGTATAAAGGCTGCCTCTCTCAAGCTCGTAAATTCTGTTCGTCACCCTGTTCAGAAAATATCTGTCGTGCGTGACAAGCATAACGGCGCCCGGATATTGCGATAAGTAGCCTTCCAGCCATTCAATCGTTTCATTGTCCAAGTGGTTTGTCGGTTCATCCAATATGAGCAGGTCTGCCGGCTGGATGACGTTTTTCGCAATCGCGACGCGCTTTCTCTGGCCGCCGGACAGCTCACTGACATCCTTCATCAGATCGGTGACGCCAAGTTTGGTTAAAACCGTTTTGGCTAACGTATTCGCCTCCCACGCATCATTCGCGTCCATTCGGGCCTGCGCATCAAGCAGCTGTTTCTGGCGCTGGTCATTTTCCGGTTCTTCATTCAGCGCCTGAAGCGCTTTTTCGTATTCTCTCATCGTTCTCATGACGGCTGATCCGCCGGAATAAATATGCTCAAGTACGGTTTGTCCGGCCGGAAGATCAGGGTCCTGATGCAAAAACTCAATATGCACGTTTCCTGAAGCCGTAATCTCGCCTTCCTCCGTTGATTCAAGGCCGGCAATGGTTTTCAGAAGCGTAGACTTCCCCGTTCCGTTCGGGCCGATTAAACCGATTCTTTCATTCTCTTCAATATGAAAGGAGATATGGTCGAATAATGTCTTATCTCCGTATGTTTTATAAAGGTTTTCCGCTTTTATGATGCTCATGGTTCCTATCAATCCTCACGTAAGTTCATGTGTTCATTTTAAATCAGGCGCTGGAATAAAACTAGTAAAAGGACAGACAAATTTCTTGGAAGAGATCATTTTGTCCGAAGAATGTTTCCGCCTCTCCTTTTATACACTGGAGGGGAAGAGGTGATGACATGATCAGCGTCAGTTTGTGCGTTATCGTGAAAAATGAAGAGGAAGTGCTTGCGGGCTGTCTTGATTCCGTTAAAGACATTGCGGATGAAATTGTGATTGCTGATACGGGCTCGACCGACCGGACGAAAGAAATCGCGGCCCGTTATACGGATAAGATTTATGATTTTGAATGGATCGATCACTTTGCGGCCGCCCGTAACTTTGTGTTTTCGAAAGCGGAAATGGATTATATTCTGTGGCTGGACGCTGACGATATGCTGACGGAAAAGGACCGTGAAAAGCTGATTGAGCTGAAGGCGTCGCTTTCAAAAGAGGTGGATGCGGTATCCATGTATTATCACGTCGGCTTTGATGCTCGGGGAGAGGTCAGCTTCAGATACCGCCGCAACCGACTCGTCAAGCGTGAAAAAGGGTTCCGCTGGATCGGAGCCGTGCATGAGTATCTTGAAGTATACGGAAACATCATAGAAACCGATATTGCCGTCACACACCGGAAATCCGCGAAAAAGCACTCGCCTCCCTCAGACCGCAACTTGAAGATTTATGAGAAAATGGCGGAAAACAGTGAAACGATGACACCGCGCGATTTGTTTTACTTCGCGAATGAATTAAAGGATCACGGCCAATATCAGCGCGCCATCACGTATTATCACCATTTTCTTTCCACAAAACAGTGCTGGATCGAAGACGAGATCAGAACGTGCCAATATCTATCCGATTGCTACAGGGCGGTCGGCCATGAAGAGGCCGCCATGACGTCTCTCTTAAAATCATTTCTGATCGATTGTCCGCGGCCGGAGTTCTGCTGCAGGCTCGGCGACTATTTTGCGGAGAAACGGCAATACCGGCAGGGCGTGTTTTGGTATGAGCTCGCCCTATCCGCCAAATGCAGTGATGCAGGCTTTACCCAGCTCGAATATTCCACCTGGTATCCCCATCTGCAGCTCTGCGTCTGCCACTGGCAGCTCGGCGACAGAGAAAAAGCGAAGATTCATAACGACAAAGCCGCCTCCTATCATCCGTCACATCCGAGTGTCCTGTATAATCAAAACGTGCTCGGCACATAACATCGAAAAAAAGAGCTGCCCCGTATGAAGGGCAGCTCCTTATTGATCACGCTGTCGGAATTCCTCCGCTTACACTGTAAATTTGGGATGTCACATAGCTCGATTCTTCTGAGGCCAAAAAGACATAAATCCCTGCTAGCTCCGCCGGCTGTCCGGCGCGCTTTAATGGAACGGCCGGTGTTTCCTTACCGAATTTCGGAATGTTTTCACCGGGCTGCCCTCCCGAAATCTGCAGAGGCGTCCAGATCGGCCCCGGCGCTACCGAGTTGACTCTGATTCCTTTATTCGCCAGCTGTTTTCCTAAGCCGACAGTAAAACCGATAATGGCATGTTTCGTCGCGGCATAATCCAACAGCATCGGGCTTGGATTATACCCTTCTACGGACGTTGTCGTGATAATAGACGCGCCTTCCGGCAGATACGGAAGCGCGGCTTTGACGAGCCAATACAGCGAGAATACGTTGACTTCAAATGTTTGATAGATTTGTTCTGTGGCAAGATCGCTGATATCATCCACTGCCTGCTGTTTGCCGGCGACAAGAGCGAGCGTGTCAAGACCGCCAAGCTCTTGATACGCTTTTTCCGCCAATTCTCCGCAAAACGCTTCATCGCTTAAATCTCCCGGCAACAGAACGGCTTTTCTTCCCTCTTTTTCAATTAACGCTTTCACTTCTTCAGCATCCGGCTGTTCCTCAGGCAGATAGTTAATCGCCACATCCGCCCCTTCCCGGGCATAAGCAATCGCGGCGGCCCGGCCGATACCTGAATCGCCGCCGGTGACGAGGGCTTTTCTTCCCTTCAGCTTGCCGGCTCCTTTATAGCTTGTTTCACCGCAATCCGGCACAGGCTTCATCTCTTTCTGCAAACCGGGCGGTTCTTGATATTGTTTTGGAAATTCATCATGATCATATTTCGTCAGCGGGTTGTGCAGATTTGCATCAGACATACAAGACTCTCCTTTATCATTGGTGATGTATTCGTATGTGTACCCCTGAGCATGACGGATCAAACGTGTAAGTGCAGTTTCCGATTGGTAAAGGGAAAACAAAAAAGGAGCCCGTAAGCTCCCTTTTTTTATGACTCTCCGAGTACGTTTTCAGCCATTTTCGCTAAATGCTGGGCGCTTCCCGAAATTTCCTGCATCGTTGCAGAAATTTGTTCAACCGCCGCCGCTTGACCGTTTGTGTTCTGGTTGATGGATTCAATAGAGTCCTCCAGCCCTTTCAGCAGGCTGTGGATTTTTTTCGTAATCTGGTCAATTTGGCCGACGTTGTCTTTTGAATGAGTGGCAAGCTTGCGGATCTCATCCGCCACTACGGAAAAGCCCTTGCCGGATTCTCCTGCTCTCGCGGCTTCAATGGCCGCATTCAAACCGAGCAGATTGCTTTGATCCGAGATGCCCTTGACAGTGACGGAAATGTCGGCGATTTCTCCCGCGCTTTCACTGACTTGTTTCGCCTGAGTGGAAATCCCGGTCATCTGTGCTGAGAAACCGCTGATGGATTCTGAGATATCCGCGATGGCCGAAGCGGTCTGTTCCACGACGGCGGACAGGCTTTCAGCGACATCATGAAGCTTGGCTGATTTTTCAAGGCTCGTGCCGAGACCGACGCCGCCGATGACTTTTCCGTTTTCATCGTGAAGCGGAATCGCTCTGGCGATCAGCGGAAATCCGAACAGCTCTTTCGGCACCATGCTTGTCTTCTTCTGATTCATGCGGATCGCGTCTGTAATGATGTCCCCTTTTTGCAGCGGGTCTCCCGGCTTTACGTTAAGAGAAAACGTTTTAGCCGGAATATTCACGATTAATTTTTCTGTATCATAAATTCCGATGGTGATGTCATCTTGGATCAGGCTGTTTAAAAAAGGCGCAACTTTGACAAATGCGTCAAGCAGGCTGTGCGTTTGCTGCTCCGTCTGTATACTCATTTCTTTCACTCCTTCTTAATATGGGAATTGCCGTTTTTCATGCTGAACCGAAATCCATTTCAGCGTGGTGAATTCTTCAAGGCTCCATTCACCGTTCAGCCTGCCGAGACCTGATTGCTTCTCGCCGCCGAACGCGACGTTCGGTTCATCATTAATGGTCGTATCGTTGACGTGAATCATGCCGGTTTCGATCCGCTTAGCAAACTCAACGCCGCGCTCAACGTTTGCCGTATGCACGGCTCCGCTTAAACCGAACGGTGTCGCGTTTGCGATGCTTACCGCTTCATCCTCCGTTTCAAACGTCATGATGCAGACGGCCGGTCCGAACAGCTCCTCCTTCGCAATGCTCATCTCAGGTTTCACATCTTTTAAAATGACGGGCTCAGCGACCGTTCCGCTGAATCGGCCGGACAGCACCGGAACCGCTCCCTCTTCTATCGCTTTTTCGACAGACCGTCTCAGACCTTCCGCCTGTCTCTCATTGATTAAAGGACCGATAACCGTATCAGGGTCCATCGGATCGCCGACTTTCAGCGATGACACTTTCGCTTCGTAAAGCTCTGTAAATTTGTCATATACAGATGTGTGAACGAGCACGCGGTTCGCCGACATGCAGATCTGGCCTTGATGCGTAAACCGGCTGAATACAGCCGCATTGACGGCGTATTCAAGATCAGCATCCTCAAGCACGATCAGCGCGCTGTTTCCGCCAAGCTCCAACAGCGGTTTTTTAAAGTGTTTGACCGCAAGCTGTCCGATATAGCTGCCCACTCCGGTTGAGCCTGTAAATGAGATTATCCGCGGGACGGGATGCTCAACAAAGCTGTCGCCGATCTCCCCGATATCCGTCACGATAACATTCAGCAGCCCGTCCGGTACGCCGGCCGCTTCAAAAATTTTCGCGATAAGCGTTCCGCCGCAGATCGGTGTTTCTTCATGAGGCTTCAGCACGACGCCGTTCCCCGCGCCCAGTGCCGGCGCAACAGATTTCATCGAAAGGAAAAACGGGAAATTAAACGGGCTGATCACCCCCACGACTCCGGCGGGTATTCTGTACAGCCTGTTTTCTTTTCCGTCAATCGTGGACGGGAGAATTTTCCCTTCCATCCGCACCGGAAATGTTGCGGCTTCTTTTATCATATTTTTGACAAGTCCGATTTCAAACTCAGCCTTCAGCCGTGTTCCGCCAAGCTCCTCCATGATTAAGTAAATAATCGCTTCTTCGTGCTCTTCAATGAAAGAAACGGCTTTTTCCAAAATGGCCCGCTTTTTAAAAGGGTTTACTTTGTCCCATTCTTGTTTCGCAAGAGCCGCGGCCCGATATGCCGCATCCACGTCATCAGACGTCGCTTTTTGGAATGAGGTGATGACTTTTTGAGTATAAGGATTTCTGTTTTCCAATACGTTCCGGCTGCTCCCATCCCTCCATCGGCCGCCGATAAACTGCTTATTTAGTTCTTCATATTGAAACATGTAAACATCTCCCTTTCACCGAAACTTGAAATTAGTTGATGAGTCATCTTTTGTATCGGTCTTAAGGTGAGAAAATTGAACTATTTCACAATAAAATTCCCGTTCCTTCCGTGCATCGACGCTTTTTAGCTTTGTCCTTTTAAAGTGGAAAATTCTTTAATTGACTGCGAGAAATTTCGACAATATAATACAAACGTCAGTGTATATAATGATAAGAATATTATGAATTTTCAGGAGGACCCATATGTCTTTACTATTTCGGAAAAAGCCGCTGGCCGACTTAAAGGCCCAGAGCAAACAGACCAGCCTGTCCCGCTCGTTAAGCGCTTTTGACTTGGTTTTGCTCGGAATCGGCTGTGTTGTCGGCACGGGGATTTTTGTGATTACCGGGACTGTGGCCGCGACAGGCGCAGGACCGGCTTTGATTCTGTCGTTTGTGCTCGCGGGCCTTGCCTGCGCGCTCGCCGCGTTTTGTTATGCGGAATTTTCTTCATCCATTCCGATTTCAGGCAGCGTATATACGTATTCATATGTCACTCTCGGGGAGTGTCTCGCGTTTTTAATCGGATGGGACTTAATGCTTGAATATGTCATCGCGCTCGCCGCCGTCGCAACCGGCTGGTCATCCTATTTCCAGTCGCTTCTTGCGGGCTTCGGGCTGCATCTTCCGGAGGCGCTGACCGCCGCACCCGGCAGCAAAACGGGTGCCGGGTTCAACCTGCCGGCCGTTATCATTATTTTGGTCATTACCGCGATTGTTTCAAGGGGCGTGAAAGAAAGCACCCGCTTTAACAATGTCATTGTATTGATGAAAATTGCGATCATTCTGCTGTTTATCATCGTCGGTTTCGGCTACGTGAAACCGGAAAACTGGTCGCCGTTTATGCCGTTCGGAATGAAAGGCGTCATCACGAGCGCCGCGACCGTTTTCTTCGCGTATCTCGGATTTGATGCCGTGTCAAACGCGTCGGAAGAAGTGAAAAACCCGCAGAAATCAATGCCGGTCGGAATCATCGGCGCGCTCGCCATCTGCACCGTCCTTTACATTACGGTATCGCTCGTCCTGACGGGAATGCTTTCGTACACCAAGCTGAATGTCGGGGATCCGGTATCTTTCGCGCTCCAATTTGTCGGCCAGAACAAGATAGCAGGCATTATTTCCGTCGGCGCGATTATCGGGATTACAACGGTCATGCTCGCTCTGCTTTACGCTCAGGTGCGCCTTACATTTGCGATGAGCAGAGACGGCCTTTTGCCCCGCATGTTTTCCAAGGTTCACCCGCGTTTTAAAACACCGTTTCAAAACACATGGGTGACGGGGATCGTTGCCGCCGGGATCGCGGGTTTTATTGATTTGGGAACCTTGGCGCATCTCGTCAACATGGGAACCTTGGCGGCCTTTACGGTCATTGCGATCGCCGTCATCGTTTTAAGAAAGAAACATCCGGAGATCAAATCTTCCTTCCGTGTTCCTTTCGTGCCTTTTGTGCCGATCATCAGCGCATGCTTATGCCTGTATCTCGCAAGCAGCCTGCCGGGCGTGACATGGCTCGCCTTTGTCATCTGGATCGCCGCCGGGATCGTCGTTTATATGATGTATTCGAGAAAACACAGTTTGTTAAATAAATAAAAAGGGAGGCTCTTTTTTCTGTTTGAGAAAGAAGAGCCTTTTTTGCACTTGATCATTCATTCACCTTATGAATAATATGGTGTATGCTTCGTTTACATAAAAAGGAGGAGAATCACTTTGGCAATTGCCGCCCCGCTTAAAGAAAAACCTGTCCATCGTCCCGAGACAACCATGTATTCTATTTTGTTCATTATCGGGATTTGTCATCTGCTGAACGATTCACTGCAAGCGGTGATTCCGGCGATGTTTCCGATATTGGAACGTTCCATGAATCTTACATTTACGCAGCTCGGAATTATCGCCTTTACGCTGAATATGGTGTCTTCCGTGATGCAGCCCGTCATCGGCTGGTATACGGATAAACGCCCGATGCCGTATGCCTTGCCGCTCGGACTCACCGCAAGCATGCTCGGCATTTTAGGTCTGGCGTTCGCCCCGTCTTTTCTGACGATTTTATGCTGTGTCTTTTTTATCGGCCTTGGCTCCGCCGTCTTTCATCCTGAAGGATCGCGTGTCGCCTACATGGCCGCCGGCGAAAAGCGCGGGTTGGCGCAATCGATTTACCAAGTCGGAGGGAATACCGGCCAGGCGATGGCGCCCTTGATTACCGCGCTGATTCTCGTTCCGCTCGGTCAATTCGGCTCTGTCTGGTTTACGCTAGTCGCCGCAATCGCTGTTCTGTTTCTCATTTATATCGCCAAATGGTATAAAGGCCGCCTTATTCATTTGCGCGCCGTAAGTAAAAAATCACCGGCCTCCGCTGTGCAGACCGTGATTACAAAACCGATTATTCTCGCCCTTATCATGATTATCTTCTTAATTTTCGCGCGCTCCTGGTATGTGAGCGCGATCGGCAACTTTTATACGTTCTATGCGATGAATGCCTATCATGTCAGCATTCAGCAGGCACAGAGCTACATCTTCGTCTTTTTATTTTTCGGAGCTGTCGGAACGTTTCTCGGCGGGCCGCTTGCAGACCGTTTCGGAAAGCGGAACGTCATCATCGTTTCGATGATAGCATCGGCTCCATTGACAATTTTCCTTCCGTTTGCGGGGCCTGTCATCGCCTATGGCGTACTGGCGCTGATCGGTGTTGTTCTGATGTCCAGCTTCTCCGTGACGGTTGTCTACGCGCAGGAGCTTGTTCCAGGCAAAATCGGAACGATGTCAGGGCTTACGGTCGGGCTCGCCTTCGGAATGGGCGCGATCGGAGCCGTTGCGCTCGGAGCTCTTATTGATTCAGCGGGATTGACGCCGACTATGACTGCCGTCGCCTTTCTGCCCGTTTTAGGTCTGCTCGCCTTTGTCCTGCCGAGCGACAAAACATTAAAAGAATGGCATTCATAAAAATAATCCCTGCCTTTTCGGCAGGGATTTTATGTTTCAACCGTATAAAAATGAGTGTCAGGAACCGCATATTTCGGAATAAACCCGTCTCTGAAATCAGGAAACGCTTTTTGAATTTCATCAATCCATTTTTTTACGTTTTTGATGTACGGCACGTAAATCATATTGACTGTCGCCTCGTCATCAATGTGATAGTACCAGCACAGACTGAATTCGTTCTCCGTGACGAGCGTAAAGCCTGAAAAATGATAAAAAATCAGCGGGGTGTCATTGACATATACAGCCCCGCCGCGCAGGCTGACGTCATATTGCTCAATATTCCACAGCGCCGCATTCGCGCCGATCGACTCCGTGACATGAACGTCTTCAAACTGCGCGGGCCACTTTTCAACATACCTTTGATCACCGTATGTCTTTTTTTCTTCATTCATCTCCACCGTACAATAGGAGATGCAATCCTGCCTCCACTGCCAGACCGCCCGATACGCTTCCCCGGTATTCCGGGCGCCGACAAACCCGGTGTTGTACTGCCCTGTCAGCTTGTAATAAGACGCAAACCGTTCTGAATTGCGGTGATCCGTCAGAAAAAGGGAAGCATCCGGCTTTTCCGCAAACAGCTCGCCCGCATCTGAGAAGAAAAAGAGATCGGTGTCCAAGTGGGCAAAATATTCGGCTTCATCATACTCCGTCATCACATGGAACAGAAATGCCGGTTTCAGCGTCCAGCAATATTCATGAAACGTCCGGCCGCCCTTTGCTTCAAGCAGCTCCGGGTCCTCCATTTCATGGAGCTGAACCGCCGTGACATGTTCCCACGGCACCTGCTGGAGCAATTCATACGCCTTCTGGTCGACACACAGCACATACAGATGAAAATCCCGGCAATGCTCATGGAGAGAATGAATCATCGGCATCAGTTTAAAGATATGCGTTCTGGAAACAATGGTTGAAAAATGATATTTACTCACCATATCACATCCAATTTATTTAAGATCCACATGCAGTAAATCAGCAGCCAGCGCTTTGAACGCCCTTGCAAAGTGCGTGACGCCCAGCTTTTTTTCCGCTTTTGCCAAAAGCTTTCCGACCTCCGGCAGATTGAAGCTGTTCGCCGTGATCCGCGGGCTTTTCGTCTTCCAGTCCGGGTCGAGGTTGCGGTCTTTAACCGCGTGCAGCAGCTCGAGAAAAATGTGCAGCAGGCTTTCATATTTCTCATAATCAAGCAGCACTTCGATGTCTGCCATCATGCTGTTGGTTAACTCCGCGTCAAACGGGCCGTTAAACGCGAGGTGCACGTCAAGCGAATGAATGTCATTGTACTTGTCGCACATGTACGCGATATTCGCCCTGATATCATCAACGGAAGCGCAGTTGCTCGGATGCTCCTGATGTACGCTCATGATATCGCGCCGCAGCTGAAATCTCATTCCCGACTGATGAAGCCTGATGCCGAGATCATAATCTTCAAAGCCGTATCTGACAATGCCTTCATCAAACAGGCCGAGATCTGCCACGTGCTGTCTCTTGACTGACGAATTGTTCGTAATGAAAAAACGCCACGGCAGACGGTAGCCGTTCAAATCATCTCCGTATTTTTCCAAAATGCTTTTCAGCACACGGATAAAGTCGGTATCTAAATCAAAGCATTGGTCAAGAAAACTTCCGTCTCTGATATCACTTTCATGAAGGAGCGGCTCTTTATCGCCCGGCAGCTCTTCATACAGTTCGGCGAGTTTTTCCTTATGCTCTTTTTCAAAACGGTCATAATAAAAGCTGTAAATCCGCTTCCAGAACATACCGCATACGACAAGATCGTCCCGGTTCTCATGAGCCTTGATATGCTTCGCCACCAAATCCTTTTCGGCAAGCATATCGCTGTCATGGAAGATCAAAATATCGCCTCTGGCATTGCGGACCGCCTGATTCCGGCCGTAAGCGATCCCTCTGTTTTCTTTAATTCTCACAAAAATCAGCGGAAAATTCGCGCTGAATGATTCAAGCATGGATAAGGTTCCGTCTTCCGAACCGTTGTCAGCCACAATCACTTCGAACGGCTCTGTGCATTCCTGTTCATTCAGGGACAGCAGGCTGTTATAAAGCCGCTCCTTGGAATTATATGCGGGAACAATGACGCTTGCCTTCACTTTTCGTTCACTTCCTGTATATGATCATTTATTTGTTATCATCCTCAGATGCAAAGCCGCTGAACTCCGGGCAGACGGCGCTGACCGTCCCGATCACCCGCTTCAGAATGTCCTGATAAAGCTGATGGACAAACGGCAGGTCGGTCCGGTCCGTCTCATGAATCTGCCGAATGTCGCCGGCTGTAACGATCCGGTATCCGCTGAAATGATAGAAAATCAGCGGACTTCCGTCTTCGAGCACAAGACGCCCGTCCTTCCATGAAAACGTGTGGCGGCCGTAATTCCAATGGCCGATATTCACGCCGGGCGTGGTGATGTCACACACATTCGGGAACAGGCCGGACATGTAATCCAAGTAGCCTTGATCTCCGAATTTTCCTTCGCCCGGCGCATTTTTGCATTCTTCCAGGCAGCGTTCTTTCCACCATCTGAGACAATCTGTGCCGGCACTGTCGGTTTTGAAGCTGAGAAAACCGGAATTATACCGGCCTAAAAGACGCTGCAGCATGTCGATTTCCTGTTTTTCAAATGAGGGAATGACGATATCGCCCCGTGACAGAAGCACCGAACAATCCGGCTGATTGTCAAAAATCGCGCGCGGATCAGCGAAGAAAAACAAATCGGCATCAATGTACGTGACACGCTCTAATTCCGGATGTCCGTCCAGCACGAATTCGAGAAATACCGGCTTCACCGTCCAGCAGTATTCGCTCTGATCCCTCGTCCGCTTCAGTTCAAGGAGCTCCTCATTTTCCAGTGCGGACATCTGAATCAAGGTGACATTATCCTGCCGCATTGCCTGAAGCACGTCATAGGTGTCTTGGTCCATACACAAAGTAAAAATGGGGGCGTCCGCCTGAACCGCTTTCAATGAGCCGAACAAAGCGATAGCCTGATACAGCCTTCCTTTTGATAAAACTGTGCAATATGCGCTTGTCACGTCTTTCTCTCACCTCTGTTTCTGTTACTTTTGAAAAAAGGCTTTATACCATTCGATCGTTTTTTCCAATCCTTCATCAATGGTATGCGCGGGCGTCCAATTCAGAAGCTTCCTCGCCTTTTCCGCCGATAAATATTGGTGCTTGATTTCATGGCTTCCCTGGTTGAGCACTTTCGGCTTGAGGTCACTGTCCATGGCCTTAAGAATTTTTTCTACAAGCTCCAGCACCGTCAGCTGAATCTCATTGCTGAAGTTGAACGCTTCTCCCGCAAGATTGAGCTCCTCCATCTTTTCCGCCAGCAAAAGGTATGCCTCGACCGCATCCTCGATGTAAAAATAATCACGGATAAATGTGCCGTCGCTGCGGATTTCCGGCGCTTCACCGTTCAGCACGAGCTGAATCGTCTGCGGAATAATCCGGTTGAAGTTCAAATCTCCGCCGCCGTACAAGTTGCCGCAGCGCGTAATACAGACCGGAAGTCCGTACGTATTAAAATATGTGTGGCTTAATAAATCGGCACAGCTTTTTGATACGTCATAAGGATGTTTGCCTTGAAGAGGCATGTTTTCATCGTACGGCAGTGTCGGCTGGTCGCCGTACGCTTTATCACTGGACGCGACGATCACCCGCTTGATGAGCGGATGCCTGCGGCACGCTTCAAGGATGTTCCATGTGCCGAGAATATTGGCTTCAAATGTGGAAATCGGATTGCGGTTTGCGACGCCGACGATCGCCTGAGCGGCTAAATGAAAGACCGTGTCAATTTCATATTCGCCCAGCGCCCGCTCAATCACATCCAGATCTTCAAGCGCGCCCTGCACGATATTCATTTGCTTCACTTGTTCTCCCTGATACAGGTTCGACTTGGGCACAGTGTCACGGACAAGTCCCGTCACATTGGCCCCCTGATCGATCAGTTCCTTCACCAAGCAGCTTCCTAAAAGACCTGTACATCCCGTCACAAACACATTTTTATTTTTCCAGAAACTCAAACTTGATCACCATACCTTCCATACATGTTGTCCCCGGTCCCACATCTTGTTGATTTCCAGCAGGTTTTTATACGTATCGATCGCCGTCCAGAAACCGTAATGCCGGTATACCGCCAATTCGCCGTCTTTCGCCAGCTCCTTCAGCGGTTCTTCTTCAAACATGACATCCCTGTCTTTCGGCAGATAATCAAATACCTTCGGGCTGAGCACGAAAAATCCGCCGTTGATGATGCCGTCACTTGAGGTTTTTTCAGAAAAGCTTTTCGCCATACCGTCTTCAACCGTCAGCGTTCCGAATTGCGAGGTCTTTTCTATACCGGTGACGGTCGCCGCAGCCCCTTTTGATTGATGATAGCTGATCAGATGAAACAGGTTGATGTTGGCCAGTCCGTCCCCGTACGTCATAAGAAAGGTTTCATCACCGATGATGTCCTTCGCCTGTAAAAGCCGCCCCGCTGTCTGCGTGTGTTCCCCCGTGTCTAAAAAAGTGATTTTCCACGGCTCGGATTTTCCCAATATCCGCAATTCTCCGGTAGAGCTGTCCAGCGTCATGCTGTGATTCTTCCAGTCATAATCTAAGAAATATTCCTTAATCATCTCTCCTTTGAAACCAAGAAGCAGGATAAATTCGTTCACGCCATAGTATTGATAGAGTTTCATAATATGCCATAGAATCGGTTTGCCGCCTATCATGGCGAGCGGTTTGGGACGTTCATTGGTGATTTCGCTCATTCTCGTTCCTTTTCCGCCGCAGAGAATGACTGCTTTCATCTCTACCCCTCTTCTCTGTGAATATTGGATTCGAAACCGCCCGTATAAGAGAAACCAACCCGATAATTTGTCCGATTCTCTATCACCGGTTTCAAAATCTACTGTAAGATATGAGAGATTGGCGCCCTTTGTGACCAAAAGCTCTCTCTTTTTTCAGATTGGTGAAGATACACACAAAAAAAGAGCCCCACGGAAATTCCGTAAGGCTCTTTCTATTATTTATTATCCTGATTCAGCTTTTCTTTGCCGTAATGATATTTAGACGGATCAACCGGCGTAAAGTCGCTCAATTTGTGGAATCTGAGCAAGTCTTTGTACATCACGCTGTCAGACAGCTTCAGCTGCTCTGTGACTCTGGCTTTCAGGTTTTTCGTTTCCTGATTGCCTTTCAGTTCTTTTCCTGTCTTCGTATCGTATACGACATTGGAGATGGAAGTATATTTCGGCGTGACGTAATCTCCGTTACGGAACGTCACCGTATCATCATGGTCTTTCGAGAAGAGATCGGTGCCGAAATTAATATATTTCTTAGAATCGATGCCTTCCAAGTGAAGGATCGTCGGCACAACGTCCATTTCACCGCCGTACGTATGGTTCACCCCGCCTTTTTTGCCGGGGATGCGAAGCATAAGCGGCACACGCTGATTCTGCGCGTTTTGATAAGGCGTAATTTCTTTGCCGAGAATTTCTTTCATCGCGCGGTTATGGTTTTCAGAGATTCCGTAATGGTCTCCGTAAAGCATAATCACCGAGTTGTCATATAAACCGGATGACTTCAGATCTTTAAAGAACTGTTCAAGCGCTTCGTCGAGATAACGCGCCGTCTGGAAATAGTCATCCACAGTCGCGTCGCCCGTTTTCGCTTTTTCGATCGTTGCGTCTTTTTCATCAAGCGTAAACGGATAATGGTTCGTCAGCGTGAGCAAATGCGCGTAGAACGGCTGTTTCAGCGATTGAAGCTTCGGAATGGATTCTTTGAAGAATGGTTTATCCTTCAGTCCCATATTGACAAGGTTGTCATCAGACATATCGTATGTGCTGGCGTCAAAGAATTTATCGTAGCCGATATGTTTGTAAATCTGGTCACGGTTCCAGAATGATTTGTAGTCACCGTGTAAAACGGCGCTTGTATAGCCCTCACTTTGGTCAAGGATGGCAGGAAGCGATTGATACGTGTTTTCCCCTTTTGTCACGAAGGCTGACCCTTCAGGCAGTCCGAACAGGCTGTTATCCATCATCAGCTCGGCGTCAGATGTTTTACCTTGGCCCGTTTGGTGGAAAAAGTTATCAAAGTACGTCATGTCCTCTCCGCCGCGGGCGAGTTTATTCAGGAACGGCGTGACTTCTTTTCCGTCAAGTTTGTAGTTGATCAAAAACGATTGGAAACTTTCCAAGTGAATCTTAATAATGTTTTTGCCTTTGGCCTTGCCGAAATACTCGGCGTTCGGCTTCGCATAATGCGACGATGTGTAGTTTTCAACGCTCGTCAGGTCATCGCTGCTGGCATATGCCCGCTGTGATTCCGTCTGCGCCGTCTGTACGCCGTCATAAATCGTGTAATTATAAAGGCCTAAGTATTTTACAATGTAATTGCGGTCAAACGTTCTTGTCAGCAGCTCCGGGCGGTCCTCTTCGGCAATCGCCAGGTTCACGAAGAACAAAACAATACCCGTCACGATAATTAATGACGTATACCGTTTTTTCAGCTTGAATTCCTTCAGCTCACGTCTCCACACCAGAAGCGCGATTAAAATAATAATATCAACAAAGTATAAAATATCATGGCCGGACATAATGCTGAAGATGCCGTCTCCCATATTTCCCACATTACCGGATTGCTTTAAGTTCGGGAATGTCAAGAAATCATCGAAGAATCGATAGAATAGGATATTTGCATACAAAATAAACGTCATGATGAAATCAATAATCACCATGATAATCGCTGATTTGCGGCCTTTCGCAAACAATGCCAGTCCTAAAAAGAAAATGGCGCTTGAGAACGGATTGATCACAAGCAGAAACTGCTGCGTCGGACCCTTCACCCCAAGGTTGAATTCAGCATGATAGGCTAAATACGTTTTGGCCCAAAACAAAATAATAGCCAGTACAAAAAAACTAAGTCTGTAAGAAAATAATTTCTTCATGGCAACCTCTACTTTCCTAAACACTTTAAATCTGTATTCTTACTTTTTGCTTCAATTCCTGCTTTCCGAGCAAAACGAAAGCATCACACAGCCCCATAAACACACCATTTAAAAAAACGATATATTTATCATTCGTGTCATGCCCATTGAACATCTTATCCCGCCAGCCATTAGACGCAGGATATCCGTTCTTCGTTTCACATTTTTTTCTGGCATTAAAAGGTACCGTATCAGACCCGGTCTGAAAATAGGAGATACCAAATATAAGAATAACACAAACTTCTAAAAACGAAAAATGAATATCAAAGACAGCCGCCCAACAGGCGGGCTGAAGTTATTGTATGCAAAGGGGTTGAAAAACTTGAAGGTTTTTTTGGCTGATGTAAAAAAAGGACTGGAGTCATCCAGTCCTTTACCTGTCAAATTATCGCTTAGACCCTAAAGATATACTTTCTTCACGTATACCTTTTGTTTTTTATAATCCAACCATGCAGCAGAGCTGGCATTTGTGACTGCTTTAACTGTTCTCCAACACTGGTCCTTAACGCGTCTTGCAAATTTCTGTTTCTCATTAGCGAAAAAAATTGTGAACTGGTTTCATCAAACCCGCCAATAAAGGAATTACCTACATGAAATGACACCCCATGTTGTTCTTTGGTCACAACATGCAGGAGCTGTTTAAATTCTTCCATTGTTAAAGAAGCACGATATTGATCTTTTAAATAGGCTTCTTCCTCACGAGATTGCGCTGTGTTAAGGCCCTCTCCCAAACTGTTCCTGTCCAAGTCTACAATATAGATACATGATTGATCTGATAATAGATGGATGAGTGTATTTACAATAGCAATAGGATTCTTAAAGAGTCCAAAACATAGATGTATGAATATAATGTCTTGCTTCTTAGACACATATTGCATAATATTTTCTGCATTTGAACATATAAAAGATGCATTAATACCGAGTTTTTTTGCTGAAGAAATTGCTTGGGCAGAGGAATCAATACCTGTCAGTTCGATCTTTTGAAACCGACTGTTCAAATATTGAATTACTTGCCCCTGTCCGCAACCAATATCTAATACAGAATACGGCTCTCTATTAAATTTACTGGAGTAAAACGACAGAAATGTTTCAATTGAAATACTTCTAATGGATGAGGTTTCCCTCTCATCATACCGAAAGCTCACTTTACTTTTCTCAGGATGAGAAAACCATGTTTGTGCTTGAATTCTGTTGGCTTCTGACTCTCTGACAATTGTTTCAATTTCCATATAACTGTGACACCTCCAAAGAGTTTACCACTCTGCTTGAGACATTGTCGGCGAAGATGTATTTATTTTCTTTTTGCTGACAGGATGAAAATACTGGATAGTTAAATTATGCACAATATGGAATGCAGCTGCTGATAAAAAATCAAATTGTGCAGCTATTACAGCTATTACAGTAAATACAGTCATATAGGGGGCTGACTTTACACCACCAAGGGGCATATGGAGCAGCAAGAATCCTATCGAGCTAATACACGTACACAATAAGACAGAATCAAAGAAGTATAGTTTAAATAGAAAAGGAATACAAATTCTCCATATTAATTCCTCTGAAACTGCGCATAAAGGCAGGAAAATCAATGTATCAAGTTTATTTACTTTTCTTTTAACAAATACAACGGATTTGTTTTTCCCCTTCCAGATAACATAAGGAAAAAAGAAACCTAGGGCACTAAATAATAAAACACCGTACGCATTATTGCTATGTATTAAAAAAAAGTTATCATCTAATAAGAAGATGCTGCAACACATAATTCCACCAAAAACGGTGATAATATCATAACTGCGCTGCGGTGTTATATGACGAGTCAGTTTATATTCCTTAGTTCTATGCTTGATTTGATACATAACTGTTAGCTTTGAAACATAGGGACCCATCAAATGAATCAGGATCCCTATAAAGATGCATGCCCTTAACTCCATCATGTTCCTGCAACTAAAGTATATATAGGGGCATCGTCTACTCCATTATGGCCACCAATAAGATCCATGAGCTCATCATCTATAAACCCTCCGTATGGACGGCTCTGGATACATTGGGCTGTGGCCAATAAAATCATATTCTGCATCAGATGACCCGCTTCAATAAATATAAATCGATATGAACGATGGCCATATTTAAACCTTGACCTCCAAAAGCTAGCCGATATGATTACAGCGAAAGAAAAGTCCTTTACAGCTTCTTCTTGTAACATTATTCTTCCGAAATCCTCTTCAGAGTACTCACCTAGATGAACTAGGCCCTTACGATAAGGATCAAAGTGATATAGACCTTTTTCCAAAGAATCCACCTTGTTGCTAACAACGTACAGATCCAACGGATAAAGAGCTCCGCCAGAAGGAATAGGGCGTCTAGGACCTTCAGGGCGCTCTATTAATCCATAACTACCCTGCAGAATGGTAGAAAGCTGTGCTAATGTTGTACTACCACCGTTAAACTGTTCGATACTTCTCCTATTTTGAATAACTTCATCTAATGATACACTTGTCCTCAATGGGGAAGGTAATGTAATCAATGGCAAGTCATCAAATCGTTTACCTGCATGAGTAGCGATCTTCTGTAATGTTGCAGATCTCATTAGGCCTGCTACTCCTGGCGCGTCCCACGCCATAGAGCTTCGATAAACTTTCGAAGCCTCAAACCAGTTCTCAGAAGGATCATCAAATCTTAGTTTTTCATTGCCATAGACTACATCAACCAAATTAGTGGCATGCCTTTCAATCTCTTTCATTTCGTTAACCCCTTTCACCTTAGTATTTATGGGAATGGATGAGGTACTGGATTAAGTGTTTCGATTGTAAACGGGTCTGGTACTAACCCTAAATCGTAAGAATGTCGTAATATACGTTCTCCACCCAACATTCTTCCCCTGTAAAGGACATCTATAGGTTTAAACCCTGGAATGATGGACTTTACTACATAAGCTCCGGCATCTTTTATATCAGGACTTGTTAAATCAAATGTAGCCACTTTGAAACCTTTTTCATATAGGTGATCATTTAGACTATTCCAAAGTACATCAGGAGAACTATCATCGAATGACTTAAATTGGTTAACATCAACTAAAGTGCTGTTACTTGTAAGGAAATCAGCTTCCTTGACGATATCGGTTCCTGCGTAAAGCTTGATATGGTCCTCAAAACTATTGATATCCCTATTAAAATCCGCATTCACTAATGCGTTACCTAAACGTTGTTCCGTCTTGACCCAAGTTCTTGTATACATACCTTCAATTGCTGCCTTTTCACAAGCCCTTTCTATTGAATAGGAGGAGGCGGCTCCAATTGCAAAAGGGGCTAAATTCGTATGAGGATTTCTGACAACTGCTAGCACAGAAGGAATACCTGAAAATACAGTCATATCAACTAAGTGTAGCCGCAATGATGTTGGTTTAATATATCTTTCATAAAAGCGTTTTAATCTCGGAGAAGAATTCACATCAATCTGGGGCAAGCTCAGCTTGTTATACCAGGTAAGCATAAAAGCATCCCGTTCAATCGTTTCAAATAAACCTGAAATTGCTGCTTCTACAAAGGTAATTCCGCAAGCAAGACCATTACTTGTAGCATGACCTATATTAGTGTCCCCAGGCCATTCCGTATGATTGGCGATATGGATTAGTTGCCCTGGGGTCCATACCTCCTCATTTGTTTTAGCATATGTCCCTTTTCTCCACCACAGCTTAGTATTTTCATTCCAAACTTCATGAGGAAATATAGGATCTTTGAATTGAGTTGGAGCGTACAATTCCCAATCTTTATATCCAATGAAACGCTTATTCTCCTTCTCTAATTCCTTTTGTGATCCAAAACATACAACATCAGAATCAAATGGAAGATAAGCTGCACTATATCTTTCCACCGTTTCCCCAATAGCAGCTAGTCTTGCCGCAGCCGCATTATCCGATCCGCCTCCATTATAAGAATTAGAGGGGACTCCGAATAAAATTTTACTGTCTGTCCCATGAGCACCGTACGAGTGTCCCCAAACGTCATCTACATCGCGTAATTTCCGATACTCTCTTCTCACTATACCTACATATGGATCAGCAAGACTATCAAGGACTTTCCATGAATCTTCTAATGTCGTCCATTTACTCACCATAATTATTTGGCCACCTCGCCGTGATACCATACTTGAGGAAACCCTGTGTCAGCGGCAGGAGAACACTTTTGGCATCTCGGTACTCTATATACACGATGGTTATCAACTGAAACTCCCCTGTCATCCAAATTGACAGTTATAAAACCACCTGGAACGGCGCTTGGTGCATAGTCTCTTAGTGTAATCCACTCTGTGACAAGATTATTCGCTATTCCTGCCTGTACCAAATGAACTGGCTGATTATATACCGGTTGTTTCGCAGCGTTGACTGGCTTGACCTTCATCAATTCTGAACGAAATACCTCATCTGAAAAGTTTGCTGATTTACGTAGGTTATAACAATGGAGACATGCAGACTTGTGCGGGATGAAAAATGGACCAACCCAAGCTGTCTGACCATCGTATGGAATAACACACAACCAAGGGACATGATCTTCTAATGACTGATCATTTACTTGTTCTAACAGCGGGTCCAAATGTGAAGCTGCTACAGCAATACGTATCGAAGGCTTCCCATTATCCGGTTTTTCTTTCCAATCTATGTTTAATCCTGTTTCCTGCAAGCTATTAGTTAGGTTTATTGCTAGGTTATTTTCCCCATGTGCTACAACTTCCACTATGCTTGTCTTTAATCTATGTAAGATCTGGTTGACTTCCACTTGCCCCCCTGCCCTCTCATATGCCAAAAAAGCAGTCATGTCAAAATTAGAAGTAGATTGTATACACAATCCGTTCGTCACCAGGAAATCGAAGACGTTTCTTAACTGATCTTTCTCTAGGTTGAACCTTTGGTGCAGTTCTTCAATTGAGACTCCATTCTCACATACAAGATATTCTGAAATTGCCTCAAAGAATTCAACGATTCCTTCTCCATCAACTTTTGTAATGGATTGTGCTTTAAAGCTTAACAGGCTTCCTTCCAATTCTCCCAAAGTAATATGAGGAGATAATTTGAACCTTACAACCGTTTGAATAGAGTGAGTTTGTTGAGACATCTGTATTCCTCCTTAATTAATTTGTTTATTTTCAAATAATTGAGCTGCATTTGGCGGATGCCCAATTATCTGTTCCAGAATATTAGTAGTTGGTTCTAGTCGGTCATCGGAAGACAGTATCTGATATTCTACCAACCATTCTATTAGATCCAGTGGCATGTTATTTTGCATCAGCATCCTAATCGCTTCCTCTTTATTTTTACATTGTAAATCTATCTGCATTTCCAAATCTTGTTCAAATATATCTTTTAGTCTTTCCATACTAATAACTTCCGCTCCGGTTAGGTCAAAGGCTTTCCCTGCGCGAACATTTACATCTTTTTTTGAGATTAAGCATGCAGATGCAACATCTTGAGTGGAAATCCAATTTACGCCTACCGGAGAAAAAGCAGTGAGCAGTATTCCTGTGGCTGCTGCCCATCCTCTGTACAACTCGATTCCGATATCCAAAGGGGATGTTCTGTATAAAATACTTTTTTTATATTTTTGTAGTAACTCTGTTTCCACGTAACCCAATTCATCATTCAAATTATATCTCCGGTTTGAAAGTATGATTGTTTCAGCATCCAAGTCAAAAGAGTTGATGAAAGAATCACTTTCGTACTTTATTGATCCGCCTAAATCTACAATCTGCAGCGGATAATCATGGAGCTCAGCCGCCTTATCCTCCAATATTTGTTTCAGGGGTTCCCTAACTCCCATGTAGTGAATTTTCACGTCCAATACCTCCTAGTCAATAATCTCACTCGATCAATCTCATGATTTGTCATCAGAAAGATAAGCAAAAAAGTTAATATAACCAATTAATACTTAATATAGAAATTATAAATTTGATAATCACCGTAAATAAATGTCTTAACAAAAGATGGTTGAACCATAAAAGTTAGGACAGTGCAGCAGCAAATAGAAAACAGCATACAAGATTAAGTTAGTTAGGATCAGAAGTTAAATACCTTTCTTAAAAGTAAACAAAGGATGGTGTCTTGAGAAAACAAATAAGTTAATAACGTATTACTTCCTCCTACTTTAGATCGCCAGGGGCGGCCTGGTTCATCTCTCTGTGCGACAAAATAATACAGGGAGTTACGAATTCACAAATATCATTAAATCAATTATTGATTTTGTAATACTATCTGAAGAAGCTTCTGAAGAATGCTGAGGTAATACAAAGAAGAGTAAATCTTTCGTAGGTGACACCAGAATCATTACAATACCAATGGGGTACAAGAAACCCTTAGTAAATTAAGCTTTATTCTAAGCAGTCGGGCAGTCACCCCTTTTGTCCAACAGACAAAGCTCAAGCTTCCTTGAAGTTTGACATTTCCTGTTAAGAATCCACCCAAAGCCCCGATCAGCCTATGCGATTCGCCTGAATTAGCTTAGCTTTAACTTCAAACAACGTTTCCTTTTTCCTAACAAGTTGGGTTATTCCGCTTAAAAAATAGTATTTATTCCCATAACCCTATTAAAACACATACTTTCCCTCTGATCAAATATAAAATTCAGAATTATTAATTTCATTTTTAACTAAATTTAGAGTGATTCAGCTTCTTAAACCAAATTGCTCATTATAAATTCATTATCTATATCACAAAAAATTACATATTTGGGTTGACAATATTGTCCATATAAATCACAATATGGTACATATCGGTGAATTCTTTGTCGATAAATTTTATGGAGGAGGTAACAATTATGACTCAAATTAAAGTGCCAACTGCTCTTATTGCAAGTGTACACGGAGAAGGTCAACATTTATTCGAGCCAATGGCTGCACGCTGTACCTGTACCACAATCATCTCTAGTTCATCTACGTTTTAACCTCTAAGACAAATAGACCAATAAGATGATCCTTATTGGTCTATGCTTCTTTATATTAAATTTAAATTAATTCTACTGAATGTAATGAAGTCCCCTCTTCTTGCAGTATACGGTATGTTGTTTTATCCATTTTGCCTCCTGTAATTTTAACGTTTGCAATATCACAAGATTCAAACCGAATATTAATTAGAATGCAGTTCGTAAAGGATACTTTCTTTAGATAGCAGTTCTTGAAGAACGTATGCAGGATGGAGGTATCTGTAAAATTGACTTTTGGCAGGTGACAACCGGTATAAAGCATATACTCAAGTTTACATGTGTCATAATTTGACTGGCTGAGATCACTTTTTTTAAATGTCGATTCTATGATGGCGGAGTCTTTACATGAGAAATTCTTGAAGTAGCAGTTTTTGAAGACAGAGTGTTCGACATCGATATTCTGAAGAGTTGCACTTTTAAAGTCACTGAGATAGTACTCGGCATTTACCGGCTCAAAATCCTCCGTTTTTTGCAAATTCTTATTTATAAACGTCTTTTTTTTGAGTTTTAATACATTGGATTTATCTATATTCAGGTCACTGGTATCGACCGCCAAGCTTTTGGATTCTATTTCGCGTATAAGCAACTTCTCAATATCCAGCTTTGTCATACCCTCTGCTTCCAGGCTAATACTTCTATCATGAAGCTTAGTTAAAAGCTCCGTTTTTTTTCTGCTCAGTAACGAATTTCTTTCGTACTTTTTAAATAGAGCCTCGACATACAGTTTTAGTTTTTCACTTATCATTTCCCGCTCTCCTTTTAGTCCCAGCTGCGTTTTAATGACCCATTCTTCAGCGGTCTAGTTTCTTGCCATTTTAATGTAATGCCGGTATCCAATTAGAGAAACTATAAATCCCAGTATTGTATAGCCCAGTACAACAAGGGTTACCCATATTAGACTTTCTCCTCCCGATATCGTCGAGACCGATTGAATTAACCCTTGATGCGCCCAGTACTGCGGAAAGAGCATTCCAATAGTTTGAAGATAGCTTGGTAATTGATCATAAGGGGTCCATAAACCACATACAACAGCGGTACCTAATGCAATCACATTTGTCATGACCAAACCGGTATTTTCAGTCTTTGCAAAGACTGAAATGGCAACTCCCCAGGATGTAACCAGTAAAGATATCAACACAACAACCCACAGATACGCCGGAAAATTATTAATTTCAATATCATACAGAAATATTCCTAAAACAGAAAGGAGAAGAATTTGCATAAAAGTTATGACTAAAAAAGGAATGCTTTTTCCTAAGAAGAAATTATAAGGCTTTAAAGGGGTACTTGCCAGTCTTGATACAATTCCTTTTTCCCGATCCTTTACAAAACTTATAACGATGGAGATAATAATGAATGTAGAAAAGAATACGCTCATACCGGTTACAGATTGTGAAGCTACTAAAGTTTTGTTTGTACTGTCTGTCGTAAATAGCTCAATCAGCAATATGATGGACACAATAGGTAATATAATCGTCCAAAAAAACAGAGACTTATCCTTTAACTGTTTTAGCGTTTCAATTTGAGCGAGCGGTAACATGATAAATTCCCCCTTTATTCTTCATCACGCAAATCAGTGCCGGTAAGTTTAAAGAATACATCTTCTAATTTTGGCTTATATAAAAACAACTGATGAGGCACAATATTGTTTTCCTTACTGACGCTAATTAAGCGCTCCATGGTTTCTAAAGGTTTTTTGGTTTTTATTATCAGCCCTGAATTAACGACTGAAAACTCAAAACCATGGCTCTTTATTAATTCATGAGACAATGAGGAGTTAAACATAATAGATGATTCTTTATGTCGTTTAAGCAGTTCATTTATTTCTCCTTCATCGATAATCTGCCCTCTGTCGATAAAAGCTACATAGTCACAAAGAGTTTCAATCTCTTCCATGTAATGGCTCACATAAATAATGGTTTTACCGGCTTTTTTGAGTCGATTTACGATGTTAAAAATGTAGCGGCGTGATTGCGGATCCACGCCTACCGTCGGCTCATCTAGAATAATTAAGTCTGGATCGTGCATTAATGCACACCCGATATTTAAACGGCGCTTCATTCCTCCGGAAAAGTTCTCCACAACGTCGTTTGTCCTTTCTGACAACCCGATATCTTCTAACAGTTTTTTTGTTGTTTGCTTTAGTTTTAAGCCATTCAGTCCATGTACCTTTCCGAAAAATTCCATGTTAGTCTTTGCGGTTAATTTTTCTTCAAGGCTGATATCCTGTGGAACATAACCCAATCTGCCATTTTCATTACCGACAAATTCAACCTTACCGTCATATTCCCGGATGATGCGTGAGATGATCTTAATTAAGGTAGATTTGCCGGATCCGTTCGGTCCAACAAGTCCATAGCAGACTCCTTTCGGAATTGTTAAAGCCACATTGTCCAAA
Organism: Bacillus sp. D7-8; assembly: GCF_052055895.1. Taxonomy (NCBI): domain Bacteria; kingdom Bacillati; phylum Bacillota; class Bacilli; order Caryophanales; family Bacillaceae; genus Bacillus; species Bacillus sp. D7-8. The sequence goes on along the minus strand of NZ_CP179922.1, from coordinate 722,906 downwards.
GCCAGAGTCGTGCCATAGCGCTTACTTATATGTTCAACTTGCAGCATTTACACCATTCCCCCACTGTTATTTATTTTAAATATGGATTCAATTGTATTAATGTACTCCTTGTAGGCTGCTTTCCCTTCTTTCGTAATCTGAACAATAGTCTTCGGCTTTTTGGATACGAACTTCTTGGTTAGTTCTATATAAGCTGCATCTTCTAACTTTTTCAGATGCGAACCTAAATTCCCATCTGTGATGTCTAATGACTTTTTCAGGAAAGTAAAATCACATTGATCATAAGTCATCAGTAAACTCATAATTCCCAACCGTACTTTGGCATGTATTAAATCATTGATATTGTTAACATTACTCATTTCCTTGCCCTTTTCTTTTCAAAATCATTCCTGTAAGTAATAGGCTGCCTCCGCCAATAAATGCAAAAACAATATTCATTGCATTAGGAAGTAAGCAGAATGTAAGCATACCGAGTATGCTCAGCCAAAATCCCATAACAAAAATCTCTTTTGTTAACACGATGCCTAAGAATATGTACATAATAGACACCATTAACACAATCAAAAACGATAGAAATTCTCCTGTTCGCGGCAATAATCCCATTAAAATCAGGAAAACAAAAATGCATACCATTAATATGAATCCAATCCATGCATATTTTAATTGATTCTTTAAGAAAGTGGGCATGGGATCAAATTGTTTCTGCTTAAGATATGTCTTCAAAGTCAGTATCCACCCTAATACTGCCAGTATTAACCAGACACAAGCAAGGACTACAGAAGGTACCTTACATAAAGAAACGGAGTACGCAATAATCCATATACAGCCCCAAATAATGAAATATGGACTGGTTTGCCTTGAGTACTCAGTCTTGTAGTTCGTCAAGACTTTGATATGAGATAAGTTTTCAGCTATCTCTGATTCACGAAAATTCTGATTTGGCATAAGACAGGCTCCTCTTTTTACAAAGTACTTTGTGAAACAGAGTATATTCTAATTCCATATATTTGTAAAGAGGTTTTATCCAAAATAGGCGCAACTATTTAGTCTTGGAAACAGCAGATGGGACTCTTGGCGCTGATATCCTTCCACCACTGTGAGACATCCTTATCTTGTTATAAGATCTCACAACAAAGCCTTCAGATTGCTGACAAACCGAATGTATATCGATTGGAAAGCAATTCATTTTCTTGAAGGAAAAAGGACTGGAGTCATCCAGTCCTTTTCATCAAATCGGTCAAATCCCCGCCCAAACATCTTTTGCGTAAATGCCTTTTGTCTGGAGGTCCAAAAGCCATTCTTGCGCTTGCCGTTCGTCTGTTTCGCGGACCGACTGATACGCTTTTTGCAGCGTTGCCTCTACATCGGGCGCCATTTTGCTGCCGTCGCCGCATACGTAGAGGTGCCCTCCCCGGCCGAGGATGGAAATTAAAGCGCCGGCGTCTTTCGCCATTAAGTGCTGCACATACGTTTTCGGTACGCCTTCTTTGCGGGAGAAAGCCGTATGAAGCGTCACGATTCCGTCTTTTTCATAAGCTTCAAGCTCGTCACGGTAAATAAAATCATGATCGTTTCTGCATCCGAAATACAGATGAGCCTCCCCCAGCTCTTTTCCTTCTTTTTTTAACGCCGCCCGGGCCTGCAGAAATCCGCGGAACGGGGCGACTCCTGTGCCGGGACCGACCATAATAATCGGTTTTTCCGGATCTTCCGGCAGCCGGAATCGTGTTTCCGGAGTGCGGACAAACATCACGATACCATCCTCAGGGCCGCGGTCCGCTAAATAATTCGAAGCGACTCCGCGATACTCACCCAAACCGCTCCGGGCGGGGCCGCGAACGACGCCGACGGTAATTGAAGCCTGCCCGGGATGTTTCCGGGGCGAACTTGAAATCGAATAATACCGCGGCTTCAACGGGCGCAAAAGCTCCAGAAATCGCTCAAACGGAAGTTCACACGCTTCATATTTTTCAAGGAGATCGAGCATCGAGACGCGCGATGTTAAGATTTGCTCCTGATAGACGCCCTCCTCAAGAAAATCTTCCAATTCCCGTTTATGCGGCGGGCAGACCGTATAAGCAGCCATTTCCCGGATTTGAGCCCTTGATGCCGCTTCCTGCAATTCGACACAGCTGCTCAGAAGATCATGCAGCCTGACCGGCCGATCGAGCGGGAGATGAGCCGCGCTCTGTCCGCTGGCTGTCAGCAGCACTTGATCATTCCCGTTCAGATTGAATCGGCGGAGAACACGGCTGACCTGCTCTTTGCTGTTTACCGGCAGCACGCCGAGATGATCCCCTTCATGATAGGCAGCCTCTTTCGGCAGAGTGATTTCGATATGCCTTGTGCTCCGGCCGCTTTCCGGCGCCTGAAGTTCCCTGTTTTCCGCAACGGATGCGTAAACCGCTTCATACGTCTGTGCCAAAGGAGACCCCCCAAGCCCGCTGACAAATTGAAGGCCCAGCGCACTTCGCTCTTTTTCGGCATTTTCATTCAGCTTGAGACCGAATGCCTTCATGGCGTCCGTCCACATGCTTTTTTTCCATTCATCAAGCTTTCCTTCAAAATCGCCGCTGACGTCCCCCTCGCCTCGGGAGGAAAAGCGTTCCGCCCCTTTTTCGGCAAGCTTCTCATCAATAAGCCTCGGCACGGCCTGATATGTCGCCGCCCAGTTATGATCACCGCAGCCGAAGACGGCATATCGGACGCCTTCCAGCTCCCCGGGTTTGACTTCTTCAAGCCATTGAACGAATTGTCCCGCGTTGCTCGGAGGCTTTCCGTTATAAGAGGACGTAATGATCAAGAGAGCTCCTTCTTTCGGCAGTTTTCCGATCCGGTCATTTAAAGGCGCCGTTTCAGTCCGGACGCCGTGCATCCCGGCAGTATCGGCAAGCTCCCGCGCCACGCCTTCTGCGGTTCCCGTATCTGAGCCGTACAGAATCAGAAGCGGTCGGTTATCAAGCCCGATAATGGATGCGCCTTTTGTTTCCCGTTTTTCTTTTCCGACGTCTTCCGCCGCTTTTTCAGCCGCCGGGAGAGCAGCCGCAACGTCTTCTTTGTTTCTCGGCCGCACCCGGATATGAAAGTCGCCGGGCTTGATCGTCAGTGTCTGTTTAATATCGAGCTCATAATCGGTGTGATCGATAAAGGTAAAATGCTGCAGAATCATCCCCAGAACAAGAGTTGCTTCATGCAGGGCGAACTGCATACCGATACACGCCCTCTGACCGTTTCCGAACGGCTTATACGCATGGTGAGGCACTCGATCAGGATGTTCAAACCGCTCCGGATAAAATTCCTCCGCATTGTCTCCCCACGCGTCTTTATCACGGTGAAGCTGGGGAATTAAGACGGAAATTCTGTCTTTCGGCGTGATCGGATATTTCCCGCCGATCACCGTATCCTCTTTCGCATAAAGGCTGAACGCAGGCGCGGTCGGCCATAAACGCAATGACTCCTGCAAAATCATTCGGATATAAGTAAGATCCAGCACTTGTTTATATGAAGGAACGGGATCGGTCAATACCCGATCAGCTTCCTCATAGGCTTTTTCCAAAACACGGGGATGTTTCAGCAGAAAGTAGATGGCAAAGGAAAGCAGGCCGCTTGTCGTTTCGTGGCCCGCAATTAAAAACGTGATGATTTGAAACCGGATATTTTCATCATCAAGTTTTTCGCCCGTTTCCGGGTCTTCCACATTCAGCATTCTGGCCAGCAGATCCTTTTCATCCCGGCCGCCTGACCGGCGCTCTGCGATAATACTGTCTACTAACGAAAACATCGCCTGAATGTCATGATGAAATTGGCGCTTCGTTCTGATCATAAGCTTATCCTGAACATCAAGGCGCTGCATTTGGTGCATCGCTTCATCAAGGGCGCGCACCATGCTGTTGATAAACGGATGAGGCGTTTCCCTGTAATAGCTGTTAAACCGATAGTTAAAGCCGCAAAGCCCAATCGTATCAAGCGTCAGCCGGGTCATATCAGCAGGCACATCAACGGCCTCATCCGGGTTCAGCCTAGCCCATTTTTGAATCAGCTGCACCGCGATATCAGTCATCATCGAATGATAATCTTTCATCGCGCGCTGGCTGAAGGTCGGCATCAGAATATGATGCGCCTTTCGCCAGTTAGGCTCATGCGTCCAGCTTGTAAACAGCCCGTCACCGGAAAACGCCCGGACTTTCTCTAAAGCCCCTTCAATGCTTTTATCGAACCGCTCTTCATCACAAACCTCTTTCACCAGTTCATGGCCGGACACGACGATAATGGCGCCTGCCGGCGTATGGAGCTGAAAAATAGGCCCCTGCTCGTTTGCCAGTTTGATCAGCGACATTGTAGGCTTGTCTTTATCAAGCAAAGGAAGATTGCCGAGCGGGCCGAATGTCTTCGGCTGCGGAATCGGACCTGTTTCCTTCATGAATAACACCCTTTCTTACACGTTGATGCGTTCCTTCCAACTACATTGCCCTTTTCACCGGCCGATTATCCGCCGTCACGGATCAATCATCGGATTGACGATCGATAACGGTTTTTTCTATACTGGAGAGGCTTGTTAAATACAGAAATAAGGTGAGTTCACATATGGATTTTGAAATCAAGTTTTTATCGTTTTATGTCATTCAAGTGGAAGGAAAAGACGAACAGGCAAACAAACAGTTCAAACATTTCCAGACCCTTGACACGGAAGAATTTGAAGAAAGCGAGCTGAAGGATTTTCTAGACGGGGAATTGAAGAAAATCGTCAAACGGAAAGCCGAACGGCATCCGCAATCCGAGCAAGTCCCAACAAAAATCGGCCATTTTATCACGGAGCCGGGCCATGAGCTTGATTCAAATCCGAATTACAACCTTTTCAACCGCGCCAGACTTGCGGATACGAAGGAAGCATTTATCGAAGCAAGCGAGCAATTCGTCCGCACTTACCTTGACACGAGTGCCGTGCGCGGCGGTGTTTTTATCGTGGCATCGGCCGTTCCGCGCAAGTATTTTGAAGACAAATTCGTCTTTATGATGAAATGCGATTTCGAGCCGAAGGTCGCCCGCATCTCAGACGCCTCGTCTCTCATTAAAAAGGTCGAAATGGCCATCACGACAAAAAACATGAAAAGCATTCAATATCCGTATATGCCGGAAGAAGGCATGACGGAAGAGCATGAGCTGAAAATCCACCAGGCCTCGCACGCCCGTTATTTCGAAGATTTTCTCAAATTTGTCGAATACGGCGAATCGATGCCGGAAATCATGAAAAACCAAGTCATGAACATGGTGCAGGAACACGTGTATGAAACGTTTGAAGAAAACAGCGAAGAGCTTCAGCAGTTTGAGCACGACATTGAAATTTGGGAAGCGAGTGAAAAGCGGGAAATTCAGGAGCGCCTCGACACTCATCAAGTCATCGAGGCATCCGCGCAGATCATTGAACACACGCCGGAAGCCGAGCTGAAAATGAAAGTCGGAGAAACAGAGATTAAAGGATTACTGGCTGATTTCGGCGAATCCATCCATCTCGCAAAAGTGAACGGGCGCTATGTCGCGCTCATTGAGGCGGAGACGATCTCGTTTGAAAAAGGCAGTTCGCCGGTGGAGTTTCACAAGCCTGAGGGGCTGCATGAGGTGATTGAACGGATACGGAATAAATCTGAACAAGACTGACAAAAGTCCAGACGCCATGTTCTGGACTTTCTTTATTTAATAAGGCTCTTTGAGCAATCGATAGCATTCACTGATGATGTCTTGGACGCCGGGCGTTCCCTTTATCTCGCGGCGGACGATTTCAGATGAGAGATTCTGCACCTGTAATGCCCGCTCCGCCCGTCTTTCGAAGTATGCTTGACATGCAGTTTCATGGTTTTCGTGTTTTTGCAGTTCTTCACTAAGCACAATCGCGTCTTCAATCGCCATCGCCGCTCCCTGGGCCAATGTCGGCGCTCCTGCATGGACGGCATCCCCGCCCAGAACGACGCGGCCTCTGTGCCACGGTTCTTTGACCGCCATCTGCTCAATCTTATGAAACAAAACGGGATATTCCTTTGACATATTCTCTGTCACAAACTTTACTCCCGGAATTCCGCGCAGCAAGTCTTTCACCCGTTCAAAACGCGTGTCCTCGTCATCCCTGAAGTCAGCGTCATACGGCCGGATGATAAATACGTATCCTGTTTTTTCAGAGAGCGGCACGACTCCGACCTGCGTCTGCCCTTTTTTATACATCAGTGTCGAATCATGAAATATCGGCTCGGGAAAAGAAATGTAAAATCTGTGCGCTCCCATGCCGAGATACTCTGTTTTCACTTCTCTTTGCAGCATTTGATCGCGGACAGCGGAGCGGATGCCGTCAAAGCCGGCGAGGATGTCAGCCGTCATCGCGGTTCCGTCTGCACAATGCACCGTTATGTCATCTGCCGTTTCTTCGTAAGACACGACTTTTTTACCGAGCAGAATCGTGACCCCCGCCGCTTCAGCATGTTTTTTGAGGATATCGTTTAACGTTTGCCGCAATATATTATTCCGCCCCGGCAATGAATCATCTAAAAACGCCTCACTCACTTTAAACTGCAGCGTTCCGTTTTCATCATGCTGCTTCAGCCATTCCGTTTGAAAGCCGTGTTGACAGCATTCATCATACACACCGATTTCCCGCAGCACCCGCAGCGCATTTTGGGGCTGGAGAATGCCCGCTCCGCTTTTTCGCATGTCGGACGCCGCCTCGCAAAGGGTCACTTCAAAACCCGCTCTGCCGAGAGAAATCGCTGCGGACAGGCCGCCGATCCCTCCGCCCGCTATGATGATCTTTTTCACTTCATGGTTCATCACGATACCGCCTTCTCTATTTATTTATCATTCATTAACTATTAGCCACCTTACTATATAAGCTGAAAAACTGTCAATCTTTATAGGTTGCCTTTTGAATCCGGCAAGCTTATACTTTGAATCACTAAAATCGTACGGAGGCTTACAAAAATGGAGTTGAGACATTTGCCGGATTATTCGCAGATTGCCGGACGCGCTGAGATTTACGCCGATATGGATGCTGAATCATTGAAAACATTTTTGACGTTATTTGATATGTCTAAAAAAATGAATCAGGTCATGGAGCATTATTTCTCAAGTCACGGATTGTCCGAAGGGAAATTCAAAATTTTGATGTTTCTGTTTGACGCACCCGGACACAGCCTGAGTCCGACAGAGCTAGCAAAAAAATCCAATGTCACCAAAGCGACCATCACCGGATTGATCGACGGACTCGCACGGGACGGCTTTGTAAACCGCAGCCGGCATACCGGCGACAGACGAAAAATCAGCATCGAACTCACAAAAGAAGGAAAAGAAAAGCTGATGCTGTTTCTTCCCGGCCACTTCTCCAACATTTCAGGAGTCATGGAAAGCTTCACCGCTGAACAAAAAGCGGAATTGACAAAAATGCTTGAAGTATTATTTGATAAGCTTCTGCTGTTTTCCGGCGGCAGAACATAAAAAGGCGCCCCTCTCAGCAGGGCGCCTTTTTCGCGCGGTTAATCATCACTGTTTAAAATTCCGAAAAACCGTAGCAGGTTGATAAACAGGTTAATAAAGTCGATATAAAGCGTCAATGCCATCAAAGGAATCAGGTCAGCCGTGATGTCCCGGTGCTTGATCTGGTTCAGATCGTATAAGATGTACATTGAAAACACAATCGTCCCGATGACGGAATACGCCATCATGGCGGCGGAATTCAGCGGGCTGAAAATATTAAAGATCCCCACTGCGAGAAGCGCGATGACAGCGACAAGCAAGAAGGACCATAAAAACGACAAGTCCTTTTTCGTCTTAGCGCCGATCGTGCCGAGCACCGCAAAAATCACAAACGATGAACCGAATGCCTCCAATACGACATAGGCCCCCGCTGCGGACGCATAATGGCTGATAATCGGAAACAGCGTCATTCCGGAAATGAAAGCGAATGAAAAGACAAACACATATCCGACGGCTTTTTTTCGGCGCAGCCAAAATGCGGCGATGATCATGACGACCTCTAAGATCGACAGCGGCAGCATCAATGCCGGCGGAATGAACTGACCCGTATACAGGCCGATTGTCGCAACTAACAGTGTAAACACAAATACCGTTATAATGCGCTGCATAATAGATTGTTTGCTCTCATAAGCAGCAGTTTGCATGTCAAAAGTCCTCCCAAAAAAATGATCTTGATAGGTCTATTATAAATAAAATGGGAGAAATTTTCATGATTTTAAGAAGATTTTAAGGATGTCAGGCCTGACGTTTTGCTGCGCATTCCTGCATATCCATGAAATCATGCAGTTTTTTCGTCAAGCCGCCGTGCCCGAATCGGATATTCCCCTTCTGCCCCGGCGTTTTCGCGAAATCGAGAAATGCCAGCACATAAAGACGCCTGACGGGAATCGGAATGACGCCCGCATCATAAAACCAGCCGTCAATTGTATTGAGCACGCCTTTGTTAATGCCGTATTGCTTCGTGCACCAATGCAGAAAGCGCACTTCGGGCAGGTGCAGATACCGGCTCTCACGGAAAGGAACAGTTGAATGCTTCATATGTATCGCCTCCTGTCATTGGCTGTTTTTTAAGATTGTTTTACTTCTTTGCTCTTCAGGGAAAATCGATATTTCTCCACCTTATCAATTTGTGTCACTTGGGAATTATGAACCGTAATCTGAACAGTCCCGAAATCGAGCGTTTCCAGCGCACTGATAATCTTTTCGATCACATGCGGATCTACGTTTCCTTTGGACGTCATCATGCTCCCCCTTTATGTCTGGCCGTTCGTCTTTTGACAATGAGTGTTTTAATTCATACTATTCTGATAAGAAATATACAATTATACTATTATGTTTTCATTCAGAAATCAATAACATTTACACAATTTTTGGATATGTTTTCTTTGCGAAAACTTTCACTTCCTTCGCTTTGATATAAACCGTGTCGCCGACGCCCGCCCCCAAGGCGTCATATTGCTCTTTTTAAGAACGCAATCTTCACGTTCCGACATATTTACATTGTTTTCCGCTGACAAAAAAAGCGCCCCGCCTCTGGCCGGAGCACCTTTTTTTTCTATGCTTTTGCTTCCTCGAAAACACATGTGACGCCCATGCTGGCGAGCGCCTGCTCCAGGGAGCCGTAGGTTTGATACTCTGAAAAATCAAGCCCCAATTGGATAGAAGTCTGTGCCACATCAGGCCGAATGCCGGAAAACACGGTTCTGATGCCGAGGAGAAATAACGTTTTCGACAGCATATACAATTGCTGCGCCACCATCGTATCGACAATGGGCACACCGGACAGATCAATCACAAGATTTGTGATCCGTTTGGCGACACAGTTTTCCGGCACCGACTCCAAAATCACGCGTGCCCGTCTCGTATCAATCGAGCCGATGAGCGGCAGAGTGCCGATCGTATCCGCGATCAAAATAACCGGACAGCTCAATTCGGAAATAAGCTCCTGCTGAGATGACAGCCTCGCGATCATTAATTTCTGAAACTGTTCAGTAAAATCCGTCATCAGCTGATCAAACGAGCCGTTGACAAGGTGATTCCAGCGGCGGGCATCCTCGTTTGTTACGATGTCCTGATGCTCATCCATAAAACGGGTGACCGCCTCCCAAAAGACGGTTCTTGAATTGCCGATCGCCTCAACGACCTCATGAACCTCCGCGTCTTGCTCCACTCTGCTTTTCGCTACCTGTGCGGCCCATTTTTCTTTGTTATGCTGAAAAACGGCCGGATCTTCCAAAAAAGCGCTTGCGATGACCGTGTTTGTAAAGGTATGCTGCTCGATCAGCAGCTGTTTCATTTCCTCACTTAATTGATCCGCAGAATAAAAACGCCCTCTCAGCTTCCGTCTCAGCTTGAGCCATTTTTCCGTCAGCTCTGCCGAATGTGTAATAATATAATCATGAAGTAATTGGTCTTTGTTCACTGCCGTCTCCTCTTTCAAGAATATGTACTTTTGTCTAAATTATAAATCGGAATCGCCGATCGTACTAGAGAAATTAAAAAAAGCCTGCACATTAAAGCTTTTGATTGCTTTTTTCGGCAGGAGGATACACTATAAAAGAAATGAAACAGGAGGTCAGTATGATGATCAAAAAAATCGCGACAGTCGCCGTATACACTGATGATCAGCAAAAAGCGAAAACATTCTGGACGGAAAAAGCGGGGTTTGAAACCGTCGCCGAGCATCCGATGGGCCCGGGCGCCTTCTGGCTTGAGGTAGCGCCCAAAGGGGCCACCACTCATTTGGTTATTTATCCGAAATCGATGATGAAAGGGGCCGAGCATATGAAGGCTTCTATCGTATTTGAGTGTGAAGATGTCTTTGCCGCATACGAACAGATGAAAAAGAACGGCATCACCTTTTTAGATGAACCGAAACAAATGGAATGGGGCAGCTTCGTGCAATTTAAAGATGAGGATGGTCATGTCTTTCTCCTGAAATCGTAATCCGTCAGGCACCTTAATTGACTTTGAGAATCATTTTCATTTAAAATGTTGGATAAAGCGTGAAAAGGATTGGAGAGCTGCCAGATGTTTGTGCAAATCAGAAAAATGACCGTAAAAGAAGGACATGCCGACAAAGTAATCGAACGCTTCAGTTCAGAAGGCGTGATTGAAAAGCAGGAAGGTTTGATAGACGTAACGGTCCTGGAAAAAAAAGTCCGCCGCGGTGATGAAGAAGTCGTCGTGTTAATCCGCTGGGAGTCAGAAGACCATTGGAAACAATGGGAAAAAAGCGAAGAGCACATCGCGGCCCACAAAGCAAACCAAGGCAAGCCGAAACCTGATTATATGCTTGGGACGGATGTCGGTATGTATCATGTCAGAGCCGTTAAAACAGGCGTACACGAAAAATAATAAAGAGCATTTGCCCCAGGGCAATGCTCTTTTTATTTTTTCTCCTCATACGGCAGGACAAACAGCGGTTTATCGGGCTTCCATTCCGCATACAGCACGTCCTCTGTTTTTTTGATGTTCAGCTTTTTCAGCTCCTGATTCAGCTGCTTTTCTTCCAGCCCGGCTTCTTTCAGATTTTCATACAGCACTTCGCCGTCAATAATCAGCGTGACCGGCAAAGAGACCTGCTTCGGCTTTATTTGCATGTCGCCGTTTTTCGTCGTGTCATATTGAAATTTCGGCAGGACGCTGACCATCCCGTTTGTTTCTAAAATCGCGTACTCCGCTTCCTGTATGGAAAAGCAATTCGCCTGTCTGAGAAGGCTTTGCAATTGATTAATGTCCAGCTTATTCTTTTTCAGCACATCATATTTCAGTTTTCCTTTATGTATGATAATACTCGGCTCGCCTTCCAACAGCTTTCTGGAGCTTTTTACTTTCTGCGTAATCAGTTCGATGAGATAAATTAAAATCCCCCATAACAGAGAGGCAAAAATGATTTCAAAAATCCTGACGCCTTTATCATACACCGCATTTCCGACCAGTTCGCCGAGGATGAGCGCGGAAATAAAATCAAACGGCGTAATTTGCGAGAATTGAGTTTTTCCAAGCAATTTTAAAATCACAAATAAAATACCCAAACCGCATACTAACTCCCAAGCCACTGTAAGTAAATGTCCCATATTCGCACCTTCTTCTTAAAAGTCATTACCATTATGGACATTCGCCTGTTTTCTATACAGCGGCCGGCAACACACAAAAAAACGCAGCCGAGGCCGCGTTTTTTCACTTCTGCTTACTGTTTTCGATTCGATCTGACGACCCGTAAGCACACCTCAGCGGCATAACCGGCGGCCGCTCCGGAACCCGCAAACATCGCGGCAAGCCCCAAGCCCATTCCTTCCCAGCCGCCGACACCGAAAATGCTGTAAACAACCGTACCGAAAGCAGTCAGGCCCAGCACCGCCAAAAGGCACTCAGGCCACATCTTTTTCGGCCATTTCTTGCGGAGCACAGCCGATACGGCAAAGTTAAGACAAAATGCGGCCAGACAGATCAGATAAAAAAACCCCATGTCTTTTACCTCCGTCATGAGAAGCTTTTTATTTACTCACCTTTTTTTCAAACAAATGATAACCCGGCGCGGGTCCTTTTGATTCGTACCCCATTCCGCTGTAAAACGACTGAAGCGCCTTGTTTTCGGACACGCAATCGAGCCGGATTTTCGTTTTTCCCGGACAAGACACACCCGTCTCCGCCCAAGTCATGATTGTCCGGCCGAGCCCCACCCCTGCAAACCGCCTGTTAATCGCCAGCCGGTGGAGATATACGGACTCCTCATGTCCTTCATCGCCCCAAAGACGTCTGTCCCACCCGCTTGCTTCGGGAAGCAGCATGACGACGCCGGCCAGCTCTTCATTCTGCCTGAATAAAAAAACATACCCTTGGGCGATCGCCTCCCGCATATTGTGGGTATCTTCCCCTTCTAGAAGGCCGCTCCACTGGTTCGACCCTTTATCGCGAAGCCATTCTGCCGCTTGCACGAGCAGATCCATGACCTCTTTTGCATCATCTTTCCGGGCGGAGGTGACCCGGAATGCCCCCGCCGTCTCCTCCGTAATCGTAAAAGGTGTCATAAAATCCTCCTGTAATCAGAATATTCGACACCTTTATTATAGACCAAACGCAGAAAGGAAAAAAACAGCCGTCGTGTTTGAGGGCCGTTTAAAAAATTTTCTTCTTATCACGTTCTTCTTTTAAAATCTCAACCGCTTCCCTGAAACGCATAGAGTGGACGATTTCACGCTCACGCAGAAAACGGAGTGAATCATTCAGGTCAGGATCATCGGAAATATCAATAATCCATTGATACGTCGCTCTCGCCTTTTCTTCAGCCGCAATATCCTCATATAAATCAGCGATCGGATCTCCCTTCGCCTGTATGTAAGATGCTGTGAACGGAACTCCGGCCGCATTGTGATAAAACAGCGCGCTGTCATGGTTGACGTAATGATCACTGAGCCCTGCATCACGCAGCTGCTCCGGGGTCGCATCTTTTGTCAGCTTATAAATCATCGTCGCAATCATTTCTAAATGCGCAAACTCCTCCGTGCCGATATCCGTCAGCAGGCCGATCACCTTGTCAGGAATCGTGTAGCGCTGGTTTAAGTACCGGAGCGCTGCGGCCAATTCGCCGTCCGCCCCGCCGTATTGTTCAATGAGAAACTTAGCCAGCATCGGGTTGCATGTACTGACTTTAACCGGATACTGCAGCTTTTTTTCATATACCCACATTTACAGATCCCTCCTTATACTTGCCATGGCCAAGGACCGCGGCCCCAGTCCCATTGAGCGCCGACCTGACTCACGCCGAATTGCAGAAGCGGTCCGTACTCAGGTTCAAACCGCTTTCTAAGCTGTCTTGAGTACCGGGAATATTCATGAAACTGCTGAAGCGCGAGACGGTCATGGGGATGCGTATCCAGATAAAGCGTCAGCTCCACCAAGACAAAGTCCGCCGCCTGAATTTGCTCCAGCAGCCGATAATATTCATCATCAATCTTTTTCGCCATATTCGATTCCCCCCCGATAAGGATTATCATAGAAATCGTAAAGATCCTTCCAAAGGGTCCCTTTTCTCAATGCCTCCATCGGAGAAAACTGCTCCAAGTGATACGGCTGAAACCGCATATAAAGATGCGGCGGCGTTCTGAAGTATTTTCTCCCGATCGGCGGGCAGGGATCAAACCGGCTGTGGAAGGGTTTATAGGATTTGACCGGTGTAAACGGCTGATTTTCTTTCATTACGATCCTCCTTTCCTAAACACATGACCTTAATAGGTATGAATCCGTATCGGCATTTATGCCCTGTAAGAAAATAAAAAAGCCAGCGCTTAGAAACGGTCACAAAAAAACACTCTTGCTGTTCCAAGAGTGCTTTTTCCCGAATGGTCAGATATATTGGCTTTCCCGATGATGATGATGATGGAACGGGTAGCCGCCGTAGCCTCCGCCATAGCCGCCAAAACCGTACCCCGGATATCCCCCGAAGCCGCCGTAGCCGCCGTAGCCGCCAAAACCGCCGTAACCGCCAAAACCGTATCCCGGGTATCCGTAGCCTCCGCCGAAACCGTATCCCGGATATCCTCCGAAGCCTCCGTAGCCGCCAAAACCGTACCCCGGGTAGCCTCCGAAGCCGCCATAGCCTCCGCCGTAGCCTCCGCCGTAAATCGGTCTTCTTTCATTCATGATTTATCGCTCCTTCACATAGGTTACAGTCCAGTTTATGACATCCGGAAGGAAACGTATGGGCATCCGCCCAGTTTTGGCGAAATAATAAATAATTGCTTACGGAGAAAAATACGATACAGGCCGACCGCTTAAGCAAAATAAAAAGGCCGGAACTTATGCCGCCCCGGCCTTTTTGTCTTTATTCGCCTAAATCTACATTGTGATAAACCTGCTGTACGTCTTCCAGGTCTTCCAGCACATCGATCAGCTTTTCAAATTGAGCTTTCGCATCTTCCGGAAGCTCGACTTCATTTTGCGCAAGCATCGTCAGCTCCGCAACCGTGAACTCTTCAACGCCGGCATTTTTGAATGCCTCCTGTACCGCATGGAATTGATCAGGCTCGGCATATACGATAACACTGTCATCCTCTTCTAAAATATCGCGCACGTCCACATCAGCTTCCATCAGCAATTCCAGCGCTTCATCCGCCGTCTTGCCTTCAACGCCGATAACGGCAGTCGCATCGAACATGTAAGCGACAGACCCGCTCACACCCATATTTCCGCCGTTTTTCCCGAATGCGGCGCGCACTTCAGGCGCCGTGCGGTTTACATTATTCGTTAACGCATCAACGATGATCATTGAACCGTTCGGCCCGAAACCTTCGTAACGCAGCTCGTCAAAGTTCTCCTCCGCGCCGCCTTTCGCCTTTTCAATCGCACGCTCAATAATATTTTTCGGCACACTGTACGTCTTCGCGCGCTCAAGCACCACTTTTAACGCCTGGTTCGATTCCGGATCTGGCTCGCCTTGTTTTGCCGCCACATAAATCTCACGGCCGAACTTCGCGTAAATCCGGCTCGTATTTGCGTCCTTTGATGCTTTCTTTTCTTTAATATTGTTCCACTTACGGCCCATTTTGTTCCACTCTCTTTCACGAATTGAATCTGTATGATAAATACTCTGCTTCTATTATACCTCAGCGGTTGGGTTGTTTCGAGTGTAAGACATTAGAAAAAACAGGCACGCTTAAAATCACCGGAGCGCAGTAAGCCGAATGTGAGGGTTATTGTACAAAACATAAAAAGCCTCCCTTCATACAGGAAGGAAGTCGCAAGCCAAAAGATTCATTTTATTCTTATTACCTATTTCCTACACTGTATATCCTGACTCACGTGGTAAAATTTTGATATCGAACAAAAGAAAGGATATGGTCATGAAAGTTTTCGAAGCAACCACCCTGCTGGCCGCCGCCAAACAGCGCGCGGGTGAATACAAAGAACTGCGCGGCCAGATGGTCAACTTGAAAAAAGCGTTTCAAGGTATGGCTGATCTCGGTGACAATGATTTCTCAGGCCGGGGCGCAAATAACATCAAAGCCTTTTTCCAAGACCACGCCGGCGTCACAGACAGCTGGCTTGATCTGATCGACATGAAAATCGCATTTCTCACAAGCCTTCCCGGTAAGGTCGAAGATGCCGGACTTTCCAATTCGCATGTGGAGGAATCATTTCTGGAGCATGAGCTCACCCACGCCCTCAGTAAATCAAAGGTGATTATGGAAGAGCAGAAAAAGGACATGCGCTCCATCCTCGGAGAGATCGATGACATCATCTCGCTCGATCTCTTTTCCACCGAAAGCGTGGATCACAAGCTCCAATCAGCCGACAAAAAGAGAAACGAAACGATACATAAACTCGGCAGACTTGATCACGATCTAACGAAAGAATACGCAGAAACCGAAGCGAACGAACAGTTCATCCAAGCCGACTTTGAGCAGCTCCAAAACACTACGGGCAAAGGAAAAGGCGCCACGCCGCTTCACTACAATGCCAAGGCGTACCGAGAAAGCGACATCCATAAGAAGAAAGGCGAGATTGCAAGACATTCGGATGCTTATTTGAAGATGAAGAAAGAGGAAGCGAAAGAACGAGAGATTGAAAAACTGAAAGAAAGACTGAAAAACTACGATTATGCGAATGCTGATGAATTCTATTCAATGGCCAAAACGATCGGCTATAAAAACCTGACAAAAGAACAGCAGCGCTACTTCACTCAAATTGAAAACAAGCGTGAACTTACAGATGGTTTCAAAGGCGTTGCCGTCGGCCTTTATGATTCCGGAAAAGACGCGGTCACAGGCCTGTGGGATATGGTCACAGATCCGGGCGGAACGGTTGAAGCCATTACAGGTGCGGTGGCTCACCCGATCAAAACGTATGAAGCCATTTCAGCGGCAATCGAAGAATCGTACCAAAAAGACATGGTGAATGGCGACACCTACTCCAGAGCAAGATGGGTGTCATATGCAGTAGGCACCGTTGTGACATCAGTCGTCGGCACAAAAGGCGTCGGCGCCGTCTCAAAAACTGGCACAGCCGCCAAAGTGACAACCAAAGTCAAAACAGCAGCAAGCAAATCCGCCACAGCTCAAAAAGCGATAACAGTCTCAAAACAAACCGTTGACCACATCAAGCAAAAGGTCAACACAGGCATGGAAGTATCAAAAAAACGCGTCAAAACCAAGTTGAATCAAATCGGAAATCTCACTCTAGCTGATATTCTCCCGTATCATCCGCGTCACGACTTAGTGCCGGCGGGCGTGCCTTACAATGCTGTCAGCGGGGTCACACTTAAAGAAGGACTTCAGAAATTCGCCAAGGTCATCCTGCCGAAACCGTACGGAACTTCTGCAAGCGGCAGACGGACACCGGCACCGCATGTCCCGCCGGTAACGGTCAAATACGGCGAGCATTTTGCGAAATGGACCAGAAAGAAAGTATTGAAGCCGAATGTCATCTACAAAACAAAAGAAGGCTACACATACACTACTGACAACTATGGTAGAATTACAAGTGTCAAAGCAGACTTGCAGCTGGGAGAAGCAAAACGCAACCAATATGCGCAGTCTAAAGCAGGTAAACCAGACCGTCTGACAGATGACGACGGAGGCCACCTAATCGCTACTCAATTCAAGGGCTCAGGCCAGTTCGACAACATCGTGCCGATGAATTCTCAGATTAATAGGAGCGGCGGCCGATGGTATGAAATGGAGCAAGAATGGGCAAAGGCTCTTAAAGAAGAACCACCTAAAAGAGTTAATGTTAACATAGAATCTATATATAAAGGTGACTCTTTAAGACCTACAAAATTCATAATCGAATATACGATTGGCAATAAAACAAAATTCGTGACAATAAAAAACCAAGCTGGAGGTTAAACTTATGGAAACTGAGAAAATGGGACAGTTATATCAACAAATAGCAGAGCAGCTTAATGAAATGATTCCATGTGAATGGACAAAAATCATTCTTTATGCGGAAATATTAGATGATTCGTCAGAAGTTTACTTTTTCTTCAATACACTACAAAGTGAAGAGAATATCTATTCTCATGATATACCGAAGCAATTTGATGTTAGTAAAAAAATATACGTGAGTTTATTAATTGAACTTCAAGAGTTATTCGAGGAGTTAAGAGAAGAATTTAAAGCAAACAACCAAGATATTTGGACCAATTTAACGCTTAAACTATATAATACTGGAAAATTCTCAATTGACTACGATTACACCGATGTCATCGCCTCAGACTTAAACGGAACACAACGACAAATGATATGGGAATATCAGAATTTAGGGATATTACCTGAAGATGGGAACGATAAAGAATTTGTAATAAGCTACTTCGGTCTATAAATCAATAATAGCCCAGCGCTTCTCTGCTGGGCTATTTTTTATAACTAGGATTTCTCGACGATTGAAGGTGAAAAGGTTGGAAAATGCAAGATCTGTACCAGCTTATTAGTAAGAAATTAAATGACATCATACCTTGTGAATGGACAAAAATATATCTTTATGCAGAAGTATTAGCTGACTCTACCATGGTTCTCTTTCACTTCAAGACACCAGAAAAATGTCAACTGATTTATTCGCAAGATATACCAGTCCGATACAGTGTAAGTAAAGATATCTTCAAAACTTTATTAAGAGAAATCCGTGAACTTTTTGAGGAATTACGAGCTGAGCACAAAAATAATAATGATCAGGTTTGGACGAACCTTACATTGACATTGGAGAGCAACGGTCCATTCCAACTTGATTATAATGATGACGATATTTTGGCATCTGAGCTTGATGGGTATCAAAGAATTGCATTATGGGAGTACAAAACTCTTGGAATTTTGCCTGAAGACGAGGAAGATCAAGAATTTTTAATTAGCTACCTAAACCTATAAATTTGAACTGGAGGTTAGCATGGAAATAGAAAAAATGGGTGAATTATATCAACAGATAGCAGAAGGCATTAACGAAATCATTCCTTCTGAATGGGAAAGAGTTATTCTTTATGCGGAAATACTTGACGATTCATCTGAGGTTTTCTTTTATTTCAATACTCCATATAATGAAGATTTGATATATTCTCATAATATCCCTGAACACTATCATGTCAGTGAGGAGATTTATGAGGAGCTACTATTTGACTTGCATGACTTATTCGAGGAATTACGAGATGAATTTAAAGAAAACAATCAAGATATATGGACTAATCTAACACTTAGTCTGGGGATAAGCGGAGAATTTTCGATAGATTATAATTATGAAGACGTTATTCAATCTCCATATACCATCACTCAAAGACAAACAATCTGGACTTATAAAAATGTAGGAATTTATCCTAAGAGTAAACCTTTAAAATCCTTTTTAAAACAATATCTAAGTTCTCAAAAATTGATATCCCACTCCTTTTTCTGGAGGTAAATTTTTGAAACAATGATCCTTAAAAGAAGAGTTTTAATCATAAATAAACAGTTGTAATAATTTAACTACATTATTTAGGAAGCGCTTGCGTGAGAGTGTTATATAACCTCAATTTGAGAACTATGGTACCGCAAACCAATGCTGCTATTCTTTTATATAATTTTGAATATATTGAGGGGACAAAGAAAAATAAACGCAAAAAACAATACAATTTATTGGTTCAGTAACCTTTTGTTTGAGTAAAATTTAAAATAGAAAACGATTTCTAAATAAATTGAGCAAAATAGGAAATTTATCAATAAAGATACTATTTTATATTCCTCCAGCCCTAATAAATAACTCTGAGCCCTCTTAATTGTGGGCTTTAAATTTATCTCATCTCACTTTATAAAGGGCACCATCTTGGCAGTAAGAAAAAAAATAATTTAACAATTGGATCAATAAAATGTAATCAAAAGAACCCTACTTCAGTAATGAAAAACATAATGAACAGTTTTCAAAGTTAGTTCTTACATAGCATTGCCGAGTGTCAATTATGCCCTTAAAACCATTGATAGCAATAAAAGATCTGTTATAATCAATAATTAGAGGATTAATTACTTTCAGAAAAAAATACAAATGATATCACTCGCTTATCATTAGACAGCCGTACATCTCTTTAAGATCTGAAAAGGTGATTTCTATACCTATACGTTTCAATTGATCCTTACGCTGATCAAACAATTTTTTTAAAAGTGTTTCTTTATCTTCATCTCTCCCTAAATGTATAAGACGATGACAAAGTGGACATAAACTTACCATGTTCTCTAGTTGATCTAAGTCATATTGGAATTCACCTTGCTTAGATATGGGCACAAGATGATGACATTCAACAAAAGGCTTATTGGTAGATTTAGAGATAAATGTTTTATGGGAGTCTTCAATTTCGCAAGTGTAATTTGAAAGCATCATAGCCATTGAGGCTAGGCTTGCATTCCTTGTCCACTGCTTTTGTCCACCTTTATTATAAATTGGTTCTGGACGTACTTTTTTTTGATTTACTTCATATGTCTTTTTTACACTCTCAGATATAATAAAATGCTGAACTGCTAGCTGATATTCTTCTTCATTAGTCGTATCATCTGTAAACAACCCGTCTTCCTGTAATAAAATGAAATCATTGAACTGTTCTATTGATCTCTTTCCAATCAGTCCTTCTATTTCTTTATATGTAATCAACAAATTTTGTAAATCGGTTATGAATTCTTCCTTACTAGGTATATTGCTCACATCATAATTTCGTCCACATATATGTCCTAGTTCATATCCTCTAGCAAGATCACCATTACCCTTTAAATCAATATTTAAAAGATTCATGTTTCTAGGTATAGTATTTAATTTTCCTCTAATTATAGAAGCTGTTTTTTTTATTTTTTCCTTCCCTAGCTTTGTTCCATATTTATCTTTAAAATATGTCCAACCTTGATTCAAACTAACATAAAAGCCACTGCCATCAGCATTAAACAAGTATACAATATAGTACCCTCTTGTGGCTGAAATCGTTAATTTCTTAATAAAGACAGAAATCCATGGGATCTCAGCCCATCTACCTTGTCCTACCGAACCTACTATATGATAAATTTTTTGATCCAATTCAGCGTCTTTAAAAAAAGACTCCTTTATCTTATGACGAACAAGGGTCCCTAAAAGATGGTCTTTAAACCTCTCTCTTTTAGCTTTATGATATTCTGTTATTATCTTAACCATTTTTTCTTGTATGGTTGATTTCGTATCATCTAAAACTTTAGCCATTATTTCAAACACCTCTATATATAAATGAGATACCTAAAAGCTTTAATAAACGCATTAAGATTGTCATGTATTGCCCTCAACATCTATATTTTTCCATTCCGAGGTCGAAGCTAAATATATCGTTACACTCAAGGCACAATAAAAGTTTCATTTATATACCATTTGTTTCAGCTTGTCTTCGCAAATTATTTTAATTTGATTCATACCAATGATACTCGTCTAAATATTTATTCTTAGTTGGAAAACCGGAACAAATTAAATCTGACAATTTCTTGGATTGTTCAGATTCACCTAATGTGTATTTGCACATATGTATTAATTTTTCTTTTTCAATTGGTAATTCATTTACCTTTAATTCCTCAAATAAATTAAACAATTCACCAATTACCCCAAGTATTATAGCTGTTTCACTAGTATAAATTAGATTTGATTGATTTTTAATATATTCTCTTTGGAAGTAACCCTTAAAATTATCCAATTCCAAATTAAAGTCCAACTGTCTATAACCTTCAAAAGAATAATTCTCAAGGTTTCTTTCTTCGGTAAGATGCTGAGGGTAGCTATGGGTCAACTCTGTAACACCGATTTTTTTTGTATCTATATCCGAATACTTGTTCCAAACATGACCATGTGAACCACCGCTACCTAAATCTTTAGTAATTATCAGCTTACCTTCATTTAAAGATGGATTGATATTGATTTCTATACCGTACCTTGCATAACTAGCCACAAAACTGCCATTCTTCCTTATATTACTTTGATAACCATTTTTATTTACTAGCTTATAGATATCTTCAACGAAATTTTTACTACTCCCGGTAACTATATATCTAGATTTTCCTGTTAAAGCAATAATACTGTTGGCTAAATAGAATTTTGCATAATACGCAGTAATTTCAATCCAATGCTGTAATCCGCCGTCATAAAGCTTTAATGCACATAAATAATTATAAAAAGCCTTGTAAAAGTTAAATAACGATTCATGTAACAATAACGCCTTAAAAAATTCTAAATCTTCCTGTACTAATTTAACTTCAAACTGATTATTATTAATAGAGTTTTTAAATATGTCTTTGTTTTCAGGATATATTTTTTTAATAAAAAGGGGAACATTCCACTCGCTAGGTCTAGGAGGTATTCCTCTTATAGATAAACTTTTAGTCTTATAATCCGTTTCTTTATAAAATTCAATCAAACTTTTTCTATCCATACTTTCCCCCTTAAACACCTTTTACTTTGGTTTATTTCTGTACATACTTAAAATAAGTTGTTAGTGCAACTTGTAAGTCTGACAGGGACGAGATGCACAATCATCTCTTCATTTGATTTTGTAAATATAGTGGGTACGTCTATGGTTACGCCCTATACTTCTTAAAATTCTCTGCCTGTTCAAATATCTCTTTAAAAATCTCATCTTTAGGAACAGGAGGGTAATCGTTTTCAGCAAGCGTTAAAATAAGATCGACTTTTAGCTCTGCCTTAATATCATCTCTACTCGACCAGTCTGTATATCTTGCTTTATCCGCGATGATAGACTTTATTTCTTGTGATAGCTTAATAAGTTTGCCGTGCGGGTATTCAAATTCATGTTTCTCCGATATTGCTTTGAGAATATCGTAGAAAGCCTTCTCCTCATAATCAATTCCTAAATCCTTGAAAGAATCCCGCTCGTTCATTAGTTCTCCAAACAAATCCGCAAATTGTTCTGCAACATCATCCAAAACATCACTTTGCAAAGCTTGGAAGTCTTTTCTTTCATTATATTGTTCAAGCAATTTTTTAAATCTTTTTGAAAAGTCGACACCCTGAATTTTATTGGTTTTTTTAAATTCCTCAATTGCTTTTGACAGTAGTTTTTGTAGAAGCTTAATTTTAGTGTTTGGTAGTTTGATTTTATTAATCTTAGCTAAGTATTCGTCACTAAATAAATCCGCATTATTTTTCGAATCATTTTTATCAAGCTTAAATACTTCTTCCACTCCTTCACTTATTAAAGCTTCTTCCATCATCTGTCTTACTTTTTCATTCATTTGAGCAGTATCCGGAGCATCACCTTTTGTTAGTTTATGGATGATGGACCTTATAGCTAGGTAATAGTGAATATAATCTCTTTCCATTTGGCTTATATTTTCACTAGACACACATAAATTGTAGGCAGAGCGAAGTTTCTTCGTTATGGCCATAAAACGTTTTTCTAATTGCTCCGTTTGTTGTACAAATTCTGCTGCTTGATTTAAGCATTGTAATTGTTGCAATGGAGTTCCGTGAAAATATGCAGTATTATCAAATTTATAAAAGATTTTTGCTAATAAATCTAGCTGATCCTTTACAATGACAACTGCCTTATCGATACCATTAAAATTTTCCCCCTCTACAACACCATATTTTTTCATCGCTACATTTAAATTGCTCTTTATTCCAAAATAATCGACAACTAATCCAGTTTCTTTACCTTCATAAATTCTGTTTACTCGTGAAATAGTCTGAATCAGGGTGTGCTGCTGAATTGGTTTATCAATATATATGGTATCTAGTGATGGTACATCAAATCCTGTTAGCCACATATCAACAACGATGGCTATTTTGAAGTTTGATTTTTCATTTTTGAATTGCCTATCTAACTCTTTACGATATTCTTTCGTACCTAACAGGTCATAAAGTTCTTTACTATCATCTTTAGTACGAGTCATGACCATTTTAATTTTTTCCATTGGTTTAATTTCTTTTTTTTCTTTATCAGTAAGCTCAACACCTTCGTCACAGACTCTAACTTCTGCCCACTCTGGACGTAGTGCAATAATTTCTTTATACAAGTCATAAGCAATATGTCGGTTGGCAGCTACAAACATTGCCTTACCTTTTATTGTTGCACCTTCTTCAATTCTCTTTTCATAATGCTCTACAAAATCTTCAGCCACTAATTTTAACCGTTTAGGATCACCAAGAATAACTTCCATTTGGGTTACTGCTCTTTTACTTTCATCAATCTGATACTCATTAGCTCCAGCAGTTTCGCACACTTTATAGTATTCTTCGATTTCATGCAATTTTGTTTCATTGAGATTTACTTTAGCAGCTCTTCCCTCATAAACAATCCGTACAGTTATTTCATCGTATACAGCTTCAATCATTGTGTATGCATCTTCTACTTCCCCAAATACATCTAAAGTTGCATCCACCGGTGTACCAGTAAAACCAATATAAGTTGCATTAGGCAGAGATTTGTGC
Organism: Bacillus sp. D7-8; assembly: GCF_052055895.1. Taxonomy (NCBI): domain Bacteria; kingdom Bacillati; phylum Bacillota; class Bacilli; order Caryophanales; family Bacillaceae; genus Bacillus; species Bacillus sp. D7-8. Next base: position 698,987 of record NZ_CP179922.1, on the reverse strand, counting down.
AAATGCTTGGCAAAACCATATTTTTTCTCGACACCATCTTTAGTGATTTTTATTTTTTGGTCAAGATTTGTTTGCGAACGATGTGCTTCGTCCGAAATACAAATTACATTGTTTCTATCTGTCAGCAGATCAACATTTTCATTAAACTTTTGAATAGTAGTTAAAAATACGCCACCACTTTTTCTATTTTGTAGGTATGACTTTAAATCTTCCCGACTTTCCACACTTATTACTTGGTCATCGCCTATAAAATACTTAGCATTTGTGAATTGTCCTGCAAGTTGATCATCTAAATCTGTTCTATCTGATATCAAGACAACAGTAGGGCTTTGTAGGTCTTTATCTCTCATTAAAAGTCTTGTAAGATATAGCATGGTATAACTCTTGCCTGAACCTGTTGCTCCAAAATACGTACCACCCTTACCTGAACCTTGCGGCCGCATATTTCTTTTAATGCTTTTTAATAATTTTGTTGCGGCATAATATTGTGGATAACGAGGAACAATTTTTTCTTTTTTGCTGCTTGTATCAGGGAAATAAATGAAGTGACGTACCACTTCTAGGAAACGTTTTTGGTTAAATAGACCCTTCACCATTGAATAAAGTGAATCAATGCCATCCTTTTCAAACGATTCCTTACCTTCTATTTTTCGCCATGCATAAAAGAAATCATAGGGAGCAAATAACGAACCAGCCTTATTATTTACTCCATCACTAATAACACAAAATGTATTATACTTAAAAAGCTCAGGGATATCCCTCTGGTAACGAACAGTCAGTTGTGTATAGGCATCTTTTATAGTCGTATTTTCTTTGATAGCACTTTTGAACTCTATCACTACTAAAGGTAAGCCATTTACATAAACAATTACATCTGGAATACACTTTTTAAACCCTTGTATCTCTAGTTGATTTACTATTCTAAATAGATTATTGTCGATATTATTAGGAGCAAAATCTATTAATTGAATAAATAAATCCTTTTTACTTCGGTCTTCTCGTTTTAGAATAAAACCATCTGAAATCATTTTGATAATAGCTTTGTTACTTTCGTATAAATTCGATGCAGGTAATACTTCCATCTGTCGCATGATATTGTCAATCTCATTCGGCGTAATGTTATCATCTGAGTAGCGATTAAGTAAAAATGCTTTTAAATCATCGCGTAGAAGTACATCACTTATTTCCTTCTGAATGCCCGTTCCGCTTTGGTGTGAATAGCTTTCACTTTCAAAAAGTTCTATTACGGCTTGCTCTAAGGACTTTTCAGAGAATTTCAATGTTCTTCCCCCTCGTCGTGGCAAGTTTAGATAAAAGCAGCTTTACAGTTGAGCTTAATAACTTATTTAGTTCAACTTTAAGATAAATTGCGTTATATAAACCCCTTACTATATTTTGAAAACTATTTTCGATATCTTTAGGTGGATGCACTACATTTTGCTCCGCAAAATCTTTTACTATCAATGCATTAAAAACCGCTCCACTTGCTTGTTTTTTTAAACTTCTAATTGTAGCAATAGTTAATTGGTGGATATAATACTGATTATCCCCCATCAATGCATAACAACTTTGATTCATTGTCATTTCAGTCCCAGCTAAAGCTATAGCCCCAACTGTCCCTCTAGCTGTAACAAAAACGGTGTTTTTGGGATATAATTTTGTACTGCTATTTCGTAATCCCAGTTTAGATACAGATTTTTCTGTCTCAAGGCAATAATAACTTTCGGAAACATCTCCCGGAGTAAAAAATGGAATACCACCATTCCAATAAGTATCAATAGTTGTATCTGGTGTACCCCCACCACCCACTTTTACAACATCCGTGAATGATTTTACTTCCCAACCCTTCGGTATCTCAGTGTTTAATATTGGATTAAATTTCATTTTTCCACCACTAGATTTATAAGGATTACCCAATTGATTTGGAAATTCAAAGTCAATAAACCATTGCTTATAGATAGTCTGTACGGTTTCTTCTAATTTTTGAATGAAAAGATTATTCACCTTTATTCTATCTAATAATATTTTGTGCTTATTTATAATTTCCTTTTGCTCATCAATGGAAGGAACCGGGAGTTGCATATTACAAAAATCTTCCCACTCAATACTACCTCTAACACCACCTATAGCATAAAAACAAGCTTCTCTGTCAAACTCACTTCTACTAAACCACATCATTAAATACTCCGGTAAAATCATCTCAGTATCTACAACTTCAAAAACAGGATAGGCAGCAGATATGATAGCTTCATCATAATCCTGTAGTAATGCAACTGGCATTTTTTTATCTCGCCTTACTTGCATGGTGCTACAAGCAAACTGTTTTTTTCTTATAATCTTATAGTTTTTAAAATCTGTTCCAATTGTATTTGCAACTGATGGAATGAATTCTTTTGTAATACTTAGTCCTAAAAGGGTTGTTACATTAAGATTAACATTCCTTTCATCAACTAACCGAATGCAATCACCAATCCTCTTATAATTCGATTTCATAACCTAACTCCTTAAAAACTTTTAATAAATCCTTTTTAGAGTCTTCTTCAGCTTTAAGCAGGTCAACAAATTCACTTTGTATTAGTTTCATCTTCTCATCAAAGTCAATATCCTCGTCACGATTAGCAAACTCAATGTATTTACTTGGCACTAATGAGAAATCTTTATTTACAACCTCTTCAAATGTTGCGCTGTAACTGAATTCCGGGATATTTTGATATTTAGTTTCATAATCAGTTTGTTGCCAGTTATGATATATGTTTGTAACCTTTGTAATATCATCTTCCGAAAACTGAGTATATTTTTTTTCAAATGGGACACCCATTTCTCGCAAATCCATAAATAATACTTCTTTTTCTCTGTTACGATACTTTTTTAAACTTCCATTTTGGTCAATAGTACGAGCCTTTTTGTTTTTATTCAGGATCCAAAGCGTAACACTTATGTTAGTGGTATAAAACATATTTTGCGGTAATACAATGATAGATTCGACTAGATCATTTTCAATCAATTTCTTACGTATTTTATATTCATCGCCACCACCGCTTAATGCACCATTCGCCAATAGAAACCCGGCTACACCATTCTCAGATAGTTTAGAAACAATATTGAGAATCCAAGCATAGTTAGCATTACCTCTAGGTGGTACTTCGTAACCTGCCCAACGCGGATCATCTGTTAACTCATTCTCAGCTCTCCATTGTTTCTGATTAAACGGAGGATTTGCCATAATAAAATCAGCCTTCAAATCTTTATGTTGGTCATTAAAGAAAGTATCAGCAGCAGTCTCTCCAAGATTAGCCGAAATTCCTCTTATAGCTAGGTTCATCTTTGCCAGCTTGTAGGTTGTAGTTGTATACTCCTGTCCGTAAATCGATATATCTTTCTTATTTCCCTGATGTGATTCAATAAATTTTACTGATTGAACAAACATACCCCCTGATCCACAAGCGGGGTCATAAATTTTACCTTTATATGGTTCGAGCATTTCTGCAATAAGATTTACTATGCTTTTTGGAGTATAAAATTCTCCTTTTCCTTTTCCTTCTGCCAATGCAAACTTACTTAGGAAATACTCATAAATCCTTCCTACAATGTCTTGCTGCTTATCTTTGATAGTGTTTATGTTGTTTATTGTATCTATTAAGGATGCTAGTTTACTTACATCAAGGTTTAAACGGGAATAATAATTATCAGGTAACGCGCCTTTTAATGCCGGATTATTTTTCTCTACAGTAAAAAGAGCGGTATCGATTTTTAATGCAATATCTTCTTGCTTGGCGTTCTCTACTAAGTAACTCCATCTCGAAGTTTCAGATAGATAAAATACATTTTTCATGGTGTAAAACTCAACCATATCAACATATTTTTCTTTACCCTCATCTAATAACTCCGCTTTTCGTTCTTCAAATTTATCACTAGCAAATTTCAAAAAGATTAATCCTAAAACAACGTGTTTATATTCTGAAGCCTCAACGGATCCGCGTAATTTATTGGCGGAATCCCATAATGTTTCCTCCATACTCTTTTCTTTTGTATCTTTCTTTTTAGCCATTAAAATAGCCCCCAATTCTCTTTATCATATCTCATTAATTATAAGGATGAAATGATTATTTAAATTTCATGGAATTTCACCCCTTATATTTCTATATCTATTATACCGTTTTAAAATCACTTATAAAGGACCTATAATCTTGAAGTAGTCAGCTCACAAACCTAACACATGAGCTGACGCTGATAAAAATTAATCTAGACCCTCAATTACATTTCCGATTCCAATTTTGTTTAAGCACTCAACTTGCCTTGCTTTAATATTTCTTTTGCTTGTTAGATTAAACCGTTATATTTCTGTTCAGCATTTCTAACACCCTGAACAATCTCCATTTGCTCTTGAAGATTAACATCAGGAAACTCGATATCCTCAATATCACTTGTAGTCAAAACTTTTACTGTACCGCCTTTGATATAAAAGAAGACGGTACACCGGTGATTAATTACCGATTTGCCGCCCCAACATTTGAATAAAAGCAGGTTTTTCCCTTATCGGGAGCCTGCTTCATTTTTTAAAATCATCTGCGATACTACCTCCACATGATTCGTATGCGGGAACATATCCACAGGCTGCACTTCGAGCGTCTGATACCCGCCATCCTCAAGCATCCGCAAATCTCTTGCAAGCGTTCCTGGATTGCAGGACACGTACACCACTCGCTTCGGTTTCATGTCGATGATTGTCCGCAGTAGCGCTTCGTCACAGCCTTTTCTTGGCGGGTCGACGACGAGGGTGTCGGCCGTGATACCTTCTTTATACCATTTCGGAATGACGGTTTCCGCTTCTCCGACTGCGAATTCTGCGTTTGTGATGCCGTTCAGCTCAGCGTTGCGTTTTGCATCCTCGATGGCTTCCGGCACGATTTCGACGCCGTATACTTTCTTCGCCTGCTTCGCCAGAAATAGAGAAATCGTTCCGATGCCGCAGTAGGCGTCGATGACGGTTTCTTCCCCTTGCAGCTCCGCGTACTCAAGCGCTTTGTCGTAGAGCACTTTTGTCTGTTCCGGGTTGACCTGATAGAACGATCTGGCGGAGATGGCGAATTTGACGTCTCCGATGAGGTCATAGATGTATTCTTCGCCCCAGATGACGTTTGTTTCGTTCCCAAAGATGACGTTTGTTTTGTTTGGATTGATGTTTTGCACGATGGATTTGACGTGCGGGAATTGCGCTGTGATGTCTTCGATGATCTTCGCTTTGTGCGGGAAATCGCTTGTTCTTGTGATGAAGACGATCATCATTTCGCCTGTGACGACGCCGTATCTGACCATGATGTGGCGGAGCCAGCCTTTGTGGCGTTCTTCGTTGTAGGCTTTGACGCCGTATGAGGTGCAAATGTCTTTGACAGCTTGAACGGCTTCGTCGTTTTTGGATTGCTGGATCAGGCAGGCGCTCATATCGATGATGTCATGGCTTCTTTGCTGATAGAATCCGGCGACGAGTCCGCCTTCCCGTTCTCCTACCGGCACCTGCGCTTTGTTTCTGTAGTTCCACGGGTCTTCCATGCCGAGCGTCGGATGCACGATGACTTTTGAAAGGTTCAGCTTGCCGATCCGTTCTAAGACGTCTTTGACTTGTTTCTGTTTAAACAAGAGCTGGCCTTCATAGGTCATGTGCTGAAGCTGGCAGCCTCCGCATTGCTTGTAGATCGGACACGGGGCATCCGTTCTGTGCGGGCTTTCTTCTTTCAGTTCAATCAAGCGGCCGAAAGCGAAGCCTTTTTTGACGCGTGTCACTTTGATTTGCGCTTTTTCCTCAGGCAGGGCGTTCGGCACGAAGATCGGGAAGCCCTGAACCTTTGCGACGCCCGCTCCGTCGTGCGTCAAATCCTCAAATGTCACATCATAGTATTCATTTTTTTCTATCGGGGGTTTCATTTTCATCTATAATCACCTCTAGTTTTACCAATAGCCTTGTTTCAGCGTGCTGGCAAACCTTCAAATTCAATGTCAGCCTTCAAAGGTTTCCGATCACGCTGAAAAGATGACAAAATCCTAAAACGAATACTGTTTTAGGATTTTGTCCGCGTATTAATCATCCAGCTGTTCCGCTTTCTCCTTCGGCATGATGACGTGAATATGCCGGTACAGGTTCACGAATTCGCCCGGCAGCATGCCGCCGTATTCGCCGTCCAGGTTCAGCTGCATCTTTTCTGATACATTGACTTTCACACGGTTCGCTTTTGTGTAAATAATGTGCTGATCGTTAATATGATCGCCTCTGAGCGCCATGCTCGCGACTCTGATAAACTCCGCGAGATTGGCTTTTTTCAAAATAATCAAATCAAACATGCCGTCATTCAGGCTGGAATCAGGGGCCAGCTTCTCGAATCCGCCGACCGAGTTGGTCAGCGTCACTAAAAACAGCATAATTTCGCCTTGAAACAGCTTGCCGTCATATTCAATCTCGACTTCTGTCGGTCGAAGTGAAGGCAGCATTTCCATTCCCTTTAAATAATAAGCAAGCTGGCCGAGCATCGTTTTCAGTTTGCTTGGCACATCATACGTCAGCTCCGTCAGACGGCCTCCGCCGGCGATGTTGATAAAATACTGACCGTTCACCTGTCCGATGTCGATCGGGCGGGCTACGCCGTTAATGACGGTATCAGCGGCATTCAGTATATTCTCTCTCGGAATGCCCAGCGCTCTGGCGAAGTCATTTGTCGTGCCGACCGGAATGATGCCGAGTGTCGGGCGTTTGTCTAACGGCGCGAGGCCGTTGACGACTTCATTAATCGTTCCGTCTCCGCCGGCTGCGATAATCAGGTCAAACTCCCGCAAAGCGGCTTCTGTTGCGGCGTGGGTGGCATCCCCCGCGCATGTGGTGGCATGGGTGGAGGTTTCATAACCGGCTTGTTCAAATTTTTGCAGGACCTGGGCAAGATTTTTCTTAAAAAGCTCCCGTCCTGAAGTCGGATTGTATATTATGCGTGCACGTTTCATTATCTCATCATCCTACTTAAGAGTATCCGATCCATTATTAACACTAACAACCTTTAATTATACTATGACTTGAGAAAATCGCAACAATATGTACAGGAATTGCCAGAAGAAAAAAGGCCCGGCTCCGTTTAAGGAGCCAAGGCCCGCTGTCTTACTCTTCTTCCGTTCCAGGTTTTTTCTTACGGAATTTCGCTAATACTTCATATACGATCGGCACAATCAGAAGGGTAAGCAGAGTCGAACTGATTAAACCGCCGATAACGGTGACACCGAGTCCTTTAGAAATGACCTGGCTTCCGCCTTCGAAGCCCAATGCCAATGGAAGCAGGGCGCCGATTGTCGCGATCGCCGTCATCAGAATCGGACGCAATCTCGTAGAGCCGGCTTCCAGGAGCGCTTCTCTCGTCGATAAGCCTTCCGCTTCTTTATGGATGACGCGGTCAATTAAGACAATCGCATTTGTGACGACGATTCCGATCAGCATCAGCATACCGATCATGGCATTTAGACTGATCGTCTCTCCGGATACATACAGTCCGGCTAATGCGCCGATGACTGTAAACGGAAGCGAGAACAGAATCGCAAACGGCGCTAATGCTCCGCCGAACGTGATCACAAGAACGAGGTATACGATGGCGATTGCGGCAAGCATTGCTAAGCCGAGTTTCGTAAAGGAATCAGCAATATCCGCTGATACACCGCCGGTATCAATCGATACATTGTCCGGGTGATCCAGTTTGTCCACTTTCTTTTGAACGGCTGATGACACCTTCGTGACGTTGTCAGAAGTGACGGTTGCCGTTACGTCAGCGTACACTTTGCCGTCGCGTTTGGAAATGGTATCGGATGTCGTGCCGTTTTTCACTTTCGCCACATCGCCGATTTTTACTTCTTGGCCTGCAGGCGATGTGATGGTTTTATCCTCTAATTCTTTTACACTCTTATACTGGTCTTTTTCTGTTTTGATGTTGACGTCAAGCTCTTTGCCGTCCTTTTTCACCGTTGTCAAAGGAGACTGTGACGTTTGGGACATCAGGGCTTGGGAGATTTGCGAAGCCGTCAGGCCCTGCTTGCTGAGTTTCTCCTGGTCAGCGACAAACGTGTACTCATCATATGTGCTGGAAAGGCCTGAGTTGATGTCTTTCAGATCCTTCTGCTTTTTCATGATGCCTTCGATGTCTTTGACCGTGCCTTTAATATCAGACTCTGAATCTCCGTACACATAGTACGTTAATTCGTTGTTGTTGCCTGACGAACTGAAATTTTGTGATTTCCATTCGCCGCGGCTGGATGTTTTTTTGATTTCTTTTAAGACATTGTCTTTTTCTTTGTCAAAATCAGGCGTGTCATCCTCGTATTTCACGTAGAACAATGCGCCGTTTGAGCTTCCGCCGAGCGGACTTTGCGAGCCTAATGAATACTGAACGGTATCGACATGTTTGCGTTTAAGCAGCATGTCTTCCGCTTTTTGCGCAGCTTTTTCAGCTTCGCTTTTCGTTTCGCCCGGTTCAGGCGTGTATGTGAGCTGCATCGTTTTGTCCGCTTGCGCAGGCAGGTAGCTCGCGCCGATCAGAGGTACGAGGAACAAACTGCCGACAAGCATCAGAACCGCGATGATAGATGTAATCCATTTATGTCTTAATGACCAATGCAGCACTTTTTTATAGAAATTGGCCAATCTGCCCGGCTTATGCTCTTTCGCTTTAACAGGCGCGCCTGTGAGCGATTTTTTGAATAAGCTGTGCGCAAGCATCGGCACCAGTGTGATCGAAATCAACAGCGATGCGGCAAGCGCGAAGACGATTGTTAATGCAAACGGCATAAACAGTTCGCCGATCTGTCCGCCGACCATGGCAAGCGGCAGGAATACGGCAATGGTTACGATCGTTGATGACATGATCGGTTTAAACATTTCTTTCGTCGCTTCACGCACCAATTGCTTCCCGCGTAAAGGTTCATCTTTCAGCCTCATGCGGCGGTAAATGTTTTCGATCACGACAATCGAGTCGTCGACTACCCGTCCGATGGCGACCGTCATCGCACCGAGCGTCATTATGTTCAATGTGACATCAAGCTGATTCAGCACAAGAAGCGCAATCAGCAGTGACAGCGGGATGGAAACGATAGAAATCATCGTTGATTTAATATCTCTTAAGAATAAGAGAATGATCACGACCGCAAAAATCGCGCCGAAAATCGCTTTGCTTAACATCGTATCCACCGACTCTGTAATCGGCTCTGCCATATCAAGAGTCGAGCTGTACTTGAACCCTTTATGGTCTTTTTTGTATTGATTCAGTTCATCTTTAATCGCATCGGCCACTTCTACCGTGTTGGCGTCATTGGCTTTTACGATATTAATTCCGATGCTGTCCTTTCCGTTCGTGCGGGAAATGGATTCAGCTTTTTTCACATCTTTAATGTCGGCAATGTCAGAAAGCTTGACTGTCGGCACCCCTGCTGACGCGCTTTGCTGTGCCTGCTGCATAGCCTGAGCGTCCGCCGCAGACGCCGCACCGGCTCCGCCCGCTTGACCTTGAGCGGCAGAAGAAGATGTGACCGGAATTCTCATATCTTTCAGATCTTTAATTGCCGTAATATCTCCGTTAACGACAACTGATTTTTCTTTGTTGCCGAATGTGTACAATCCAAGCGGCGTATTGACGTCAGAGCCTTGGATCACTTTCTTGACGGTATCTTCATCGAGTCCGTACTCTTTCATTTTTTTGTCTTTGAAAGAGAATTCCACCTGCTCTTCCTGCTGTCCGGAAACTTGCACAGACGCAACGCCCTGAATGCCTTCAAGCTTAGGAACGAGAGTGTTTTCCACATTTTTGGTCAGGTCTTCAAGCGAGCTTTTGCCGCTTGTCACACTGAGCGTCAAAATCGGGAAAGAGTTGAGGCTGTAACGGGAAATGTCAGGTTTTTTCGCGTCGTCAGGAAGGCTGACACTGTCCAGCGCTTCAGCGACTTCGGTTTTCGCCTTGTCCATATCCTTGTTGTAATCATATTCAATCATAACCGATGAGACGTTTTCAGAGGATGTGGACGTTACGACGCTCACTCCTTCTAAATTCTGGACCGCCTGCTCGATCGGTTTTGTCACGTCATCCGCAACTTGACTCGGAGCAGCTCCGGGATAAGTCGTATTTACTGAAAGGTAAGGCATGTTGACGTCCGGTATGGATTCCTGCTTCATATTCATACCGGCATACAGCCCTGCTACAGTAACGATAATCGTCATCAGCCAAACTGCGAATTTGTTCTTCAGTACAAAGTTAATAATGTGGTTCATCATGTCCTCCGTTAATTTTTATTGACTGACTGGTCATTCTATATAATACTAAACGGTATAACTCAACATCGTCAACTAATAAGGCAGTAAATTTTTCTAAATTTTTCAGGATTAAGGGGAAGCACGTCATGAACGAAAAAAAAGAGAAAATCATAAAAACAGGCATCCATTTATTTGCCAAAAAAGGGTTTTCTTCAACAACCATTCAGGAAATCGCCGGTGAATGCGGAATTTCAAAAGGGGCCTTCTATCTCCATTTCAAATCAAAAGAAGACCTTTTGCTCTCAGCATGTGAGTATTACATCGGCATGTCTATGGAAGAAATAAAGAAAATCAAAACAGAACATCAGCATAAACCGCCTAAGGACGTATTCCGAAAACAAATCGCATATCAATTCCAGGAATTTATGGAACACAAGGACTTTATCATTCTCTTGCTGAGCGAAAAGGTCATTCCTGAAAATCAAAAGGTCAAACAGTATTTTCATGAGGCCAATATTCAATTTAACATGCTGTATCGGGATGCGTTGCTCTCCGTTTACGGAGATGCCGTCACACCGTTTTTAGCGGATGCGTCCGTTATGGCGCAAGGAATTGTGAGCTCCTATATTCATTTCTTGATTTTTAATGAACATACGGCATTCCGGACGGAAAACGTGGCGGCCTTTCTGATTGCCAGAATCGATGATCTGATTACGGGACTGATAAGAGACAATCCCGATCCGCTGCTGCCTGAGGATATCTTCACTCAGCCCGCGGCGGACAGAGAAAGACTGCTTGCGGATATTCAAAAGATAAAAGCACAGCAGGGGCTGCCTGAGGACGTCCTCGTATCGCTTGAAGTCATTGAAGAGGAATGTGCAAAGGAAGAGCCGCGAAAACCGATTATTAAAGGAATGCTGTCCAACTTGGCAGGCAGCGGAAATGAGCAGATTGAAACGCTGCGGGCTTCCATTGAAACCTATTTCATCTTATAAAAAAAGAGACCGGCGCTTACCGGTCTCCGTGTCAGCAGCGCCCTTAGAGGCGGCTGCTTTTTTTTATCGTTTTTTGATTTCTTCAAGTAAGATCTTGTTGACCATCGGCGGGTTGGCCTGTCCTTTTGAGGCTTTCATAATCTGCCCGACAAGGAAGCCGATCGCGCGGTCTTTTCCGTTTTTGAAGTCTTCAATTGACTGCGGGTTGCTGTCAAGCGCATCTGTTACCAGCTTCAGAAGCACGCTTTCGTCAGAAATCTGCACGAGGCCTTTTTCTTTGACGATTTTTTCTGCGTCGCCGCCTTTTTCAATTAATTCTTTAAAGACTTTCTTCGCGATTTTGGACGAGATGGTTCCTTTTTCAATCAGCTTAATCATGCCGGCAAGGCCTTCAGGAGTCAGTGCGACATCCTCAAGCTCTTTTTGTTCGGCGTTCAGGTAAGCTGAGACTTCACCCATCAGCCAGTTTGATGCCTGCTTGGCTTCTGCGCCTTTATTGACCGTTTCTTCGAAGAAATCAGCCATTTCTTTCGTCAGCGTCAGAACCATTGCGTCATAAGCAGGCAGGCCGAGCTCTTCGATATAACGCTTGCGGCGCTCGTCCGGAAGCTCAGGAATGGTTGCTCTTACGCGTTCTTTCCATTCGTCATCAATGTAGAGCTCGACAAGGTCAGGCTCAGGGAAATAGCGATAGTCGTCCGAACCTTCTTTGACACGCATCAAAATGGTTTTTTTCGTCGCTTCATCGTAACGGCGCGTCTCCTGCTGAATGACTCCGCCTGACAGAAGCACCTGCTCCTGGCGTTTCTCTTCATGCTCAAGTCCTTTTTGCACGAACGCGAAGGAGTTCAGGTTTTTCAGCTCCGTTTTTGTGCCGAATTTCTCCTGGCCGATCGGACGGAGGGAAATGTTGGCGTCACAGCGCAGTGAACCTTCTTCCATTTTACAGTCGGAAACACCTGTGTATTGAATAATTGATTTCAGCTTTTCGAGATATGCGTAAGCTTCCTCCGGTGTGCGGATATCCGGCTCAGATACAATCTCGACAAGCGGCGTGCCCTGGCGGTTGAAGTCAACGAGGGAATAGCCGTCGCCCGTATGCGTCAGTTTTCCCGCATCTTCTTCAAGGTGAAGACGGGTAATGCCGATTTTTTTCGTTTTTCCACCGACTTCGATTTCGATCCAGCCGTTTTCGCCGATCGGCTTGTCAAATTGAGAAATTTGATATGCCTTCGGGTTGTCCGGATAGAAATAGTTTTTCCGGTCAAACTTCGTATCCGTTGCGATTTCGCAGTTCAAAGCCATTGCGGCTTTCATCGCGAATTCGACCGCTTCTTTGTTCAAAACGGGCAGCACGCCGGGATAGCCGAGGTCGATGACGCTCGTTTGGGTATTCGCTTCCGCGCCGAATGGCGTCGGTGAGCTTGAGAAAATTTTAGATTTTGTTTTTAATTCCACATGGACTTCAAGTCCGATTACCGTTTCAAAGTTCACTTCATTTCACCCCTTACAGTTCAGGTTTCGCTTTATGATGATCTGTTGCCTGCTCAAAAGCATGAGCGACGCGGTATACAGTGCCTTCATCGAAGTGTTTTCCGATGATTTGCAGTCCGAGCGGCAGTCCGTCCGCAAATCCGCACGGCACGCTGATTCCCGGCACACCCGCGAGGTTGACAGGGATCGTTAAAATATCGTTGGCGTACATTGTGAGCGGATCGCTGGTTTTTTCGCCGATTTTGAATGCCGGTGTCGGCGTTGTCGGTCCGACGATGACATCGTATTTCTCAAATACGTCTTCAAAATCTTTCTTAATAAGCGTGCGCACTTTTTGCGCTTTTTTGTAATACGCGTCATAGTAGCCGGAGCTGAGCGCGAAGGTGCCGAGCATGATGCGGCGCTTCACTTCATTGCCGAAGCCTTCTGAGCGTGTCTGTTTATAAAGGTCGATCAGGTTGTCCGCATTATCTGAGCGGTAGCCGTAGCGGATGCCGTCAAAGCGCGCAAGGTTTGCAGACGCTTCGGAAGAAGACAGCAGATAATACGTCGCAAGCGCGTATTTGCTGTGCGGCAGAGATACTTCTTCCCATGTCGCTCCGAGGTCTTCAAGCACTTTTAAAGCGGCTAAAACCGATTCTTTCGCTTCTTTGCCGACGCCTTCTCCGAGATATTCTTTCGGTACGGCGATTTTTAAGCCTTTAATATCGCCAGTTAATGAAGAAAGAAAGTCCGGCACTTCGACATTGGCGCTCGTAGAGTCCATTTTGTCCGGGCCTGAAATCGCCTGAAGCAGGAATGCGTTATCTTCTACGGTTCTTGTGATCGGCCCGATCTGGTCCAGTGAAGACGCAAAAGCGACCAAACCGTAACGCGACACGCGTCCGTATGTAGGCTTTAATCCGACGACGCCGCAGAAAGAAGCCGGCTGGCGGATGGAGCCGCCCGTATCAGATCCGAGTGAAAACGGCACTTCGCCCGCGGCAACCGCAGCTGCGGAACCGCCGCTTGATCCGCCGGGAACCGTATCGAGATTCCAAGGGTTTTTCGTCGCTTTGTACGCGGAGTTTTCAGTAGAAGAACCCATCGCGAACTCGTCCATATTCAGCTTTCCGATCGTGACGGCTTCAGCAGCTTGAAGGCGCTCCACGACCGTCGCATCGTAAATCGGATCGAAGTTTTCGAGGATTTTGCTTGAGCATGTTGTGCGAAGCCCTTTGGTCACGATGTTGTCTTTGACGCCGATCGGCATTCCGAAGAGAAGACCGTGTTCAGACCGTCCGTCAACCGCTTCGTCAAGTTCTTTCGCGTAAGCGCGGGCTCTTTCTTCATCAAGCTGTAAAAACGCCTGCACCTTATCATCCACGGATGCGATCCGTTTGTAAGATTCATCAACAAGATCGGAAATCTTGATTTCTTTTTTATGTATCATTTGTTTCAGTTCTGTGATTTTGTGATCAAATAATGACATACTGTCTCCCTCCTTTAATCCAGAATAGATGGCACACGGACATAGCCGTCTTTATGATCGGGAGCATTTTTCATGACATCCTCGACCGGAAGGCCTTTACCCGCTTCATCTTCTCTCATTACGTTTTTCATTTTCAGCACGTGTGTTGTCGGTTCCACGTTATCCGTGTCCACTTCATTAAGCTCCTCGGCAAACGAGATGATGCTGTCAAGCTGTTCTGTGAACATTTCAGCTTCTTCATCCGTAATGGCGAGTCTCGCCAAATGAGCGACATGCTTTACTTCTTCTATAGAAATTCGTGACATAAGATCCACCTCCGCATAATTCTCCGTTTCGTCATATAATACTGATCATATCAAAAACGAGCCCTCTAAAGCAACAAAACGCCGCCTTCTGAGGCATGATGAAACCCTCTCTATTTTATCCTAAATCGGGGAGAAAGAGAAACGAATTATATGTCAGAAAATTTTTACTTTTATAATTTATTGGTAGCGTTTTCATCTCTAAGCTGTTCTATGTTGGCGGGGATTTTTTCCTTGAGCGGGCCAGGTTTCGAGAGTTGATTGATCGGGGATACTTTGTTAGGTTTAGTAACCATAGCCAGCACTAAATCATGCGATCCGCATGGAATGACGACTAAAGGCTGGATCGCCGGCGCATATTCCGGCACTACTAATCTACAGAGGTGATGCAACATTTACATGAAAGAAGAGAGGGTCCAAAAACGTGAGTATTGAACTAATTATATCTCTTGGCATTTACTTTGCTGCCATGCTGTTAATCGGCTGGTACGCATTCAGGAAGACAACGAATATTAATGATTACATGCTGGGCGGAAGAGGACTCGGCCCGTTCGTAACGGCGCTGTCCGCAGGTGCGGCCGATATGAGCGCATGGATGCTGATGGGAGTTCCCGGCGCAATGTTCGCAACGGGGTTATCGACCTTATGGCTGGCGCTCGGTTTGACGATCGGCGCGTATTCAAATTATCTGCTGCTTGCTCCGAGGCTGCGCGCTTACACGGAAGTTGCGGATGATGCGATTACGATTCCCGATTTTTTCGATAAACGGTTCCGCCACTCGTCATCATTGCTGAAAATTGTTTCCGCCGTGATTATTATGATCTTTTTCACACTGTACACATCGTCCGGGATGGTATCCGGAGGCAGGTTATTTGAATCGGCATTCGGCGCCGACTACAAATTCGGTTTGTTTTTAACGGCCGGTGTTGTTGTGCTTTACACGCTGTTTGGCGGTTTCCTCGCTGTCAGTCTGACTGACTTTGTACAGGGAGCGATCATGTTTGCGGCATTAGTGCTTGTGCCGATCGTTGCTTTTACCCAGCTCGGGAGCGTTTCAACGACGATTGATTCGATCAACGCCGTTAACCCGAAACTATTGGATATCTTTAAAGGCGCGAGCGTCATTAGCATTATTTCTTATTTGGCATGGGGACTCGGCTATTACGGCCAGCCTCATATCATCGTACGATTTATGGCGATTAAAGAAGTGAAAGATTTAAAACCCGCCCGCAGAATCGGGATGAGCTGGATGGCCATTTCAGTTGTCGGTTCATTGCTTACCGGGATTATCGGGGTTGCGTATTCTCATCACTTCGGAGTCTCCGTAAAAGACCCGGAAACGATTTTCATTATTTTTTCTAAAATCTTGTTCCACCCGCTGATTACGGGCTTCTTGCTGTCCGCGATTTTAGCGGCGATCATGAGTTCCATTTCCTCACAGCTTCTCGTAACGGCAAGCGCCATTACGGAAGATTTATACCGCGCTTTTTTCAGACGGGAAGCGAGCGATAAAGAATTAGTCATGACCGGACGCCTGTCGGTATTGATCGTGGCCGTTATCGCCATCCTGCTTTCCATGAATCCGAACAGCACCATTCTTGATCTGGTCGGATATGCGTGGGCAGGTTTCGGTTCGGCTATCGGCCCGGCGCTCTTGCTCAGTCTGTACTGGAAACGGATGAATGAATGGGGAGCGCTTGCGGCGATGATTACCGGGGCCGCGGCCGTTTTAATCTGGATCACGACAGGGCTTGCCGCTTCAACCGGCGTATACGAAATCATTCCGGGGTTCTTCCTCAGTCTGATTGCCGGTATTGCCGTCAGCCTGCTGACCAAAAAACCGGCCGATGCTTCTTATCAGCTGTTCAGCCGGATGGAAGCTCTTTTGAAAAACAAGAAATAGACAAAAAGCCGTCAGATTTTATCCCTGACGGCTTTTTTCTTCCGCACTTGTCCTGCTATAAATACTGTGAGAAAATCATATCAATTTATTATAAGAAAAATTGCGGAGGTGCTGTGCAAATTGAGCTGGCCTATCGAACCAGAGATTTTATTAAAGCTGGGCATTGCCACGCTGATCGGCATGATCATCGGTCTTGAACGCGAGCTGAAAAACAAACCGCTCGGACTGAAAACCTGTATCGTCATCGCCGTCAGCTCCTGTATGCTGACGATCGTCAGCATTAATGCGGCATATCATTTCCCGAAATATTACCGAATCATGATGGATCCGCTCCGCCTTCCCGCCCAAATCATTTCCGGCGTCGGTTTTATCGGCGCGGGCGTGATCCTGCGTAAAAGCAATGACGTCATATCCGGCCTGACGACATCGGCCATCATCTGGGGCGCAGCCGGGCTCGGTCTGGCTACAGGCGCCGGCTTTTATAAAGAGGCGTTCGCAAGTCTCTTGTTTATCCTGATCAGTGTCGAATTTCTTCCGTGGCTGATCAGAAAAATCGGTCCCAACCGCTTGAAGGAAAAGGATATCCGCGTGAGAATGTCTCTTTCCGATAAAGACAAAATGACCGAGATTCTAAAAGAAATGAAAAGCAAACGGCTCCGCATTCACTCCGTCCGGATTGATGATCTGCGCGAAAAAGAATTTCCGATTATGGAAGTGAAAGTCAGTGTTCACAAAAACCGCTACACCACTGACGTCTATTATGATATTAAAGAAATTCAAGGTGTCGTCGGAGTGAAGTGTGATACGTTATAAAAAAACGCCGGGCTGGATTCAGCCGGCGTTTTTCTATTTATACGAATGCAGAAAAGTTATACTCCGTAATCGGGGTTTCGTTTTCGATATCGCGCCTGAAGGCTTTCAGCATCTCACGTTCCTCGTCCCCGAGTGAATTGAGGTCAAACGCCTGATGCAATAATCCGTAGATCAGCATATGGCGCAGCCGGAGAAAATCCGGGATGTGTTCAAGCCAGGCGGGGTCAAGGTCATTTTCTTCCCTGTAGCCTTTCATAAAGTGAGTCATGAATTCACCCGTAAACGCGGCCTTGTCTTCATACGGGATGACCGGATACCACAACATGTTGTACAGCAGAATACTGATATCATTCACAAACCAATTGTAGCCGATATCATCAAAATCAAATGCAGTGATTTTTCCGTTGTCCCAATTGAAATTGCCGTGGTGCAGATCGGCGTGCACAAGGCCGTAGTTTTCAGGGTTCTTCGGCAAACGGCGCAGTTTTTCCATTAGAGCATCCGACCGCTCAAATACGAGATGCTGATCTGCGGGCACGTATTTTCTCAGCTTCAGCTGCTCCTCTTCATCCCATTCCTGCCTTTTATATGTCGGATCGCTCAGACAGTAGCTTTTCGTCAGCCGGTGCATGTTCCCCGTGTACTTTCCAAGCTGGTAAAACAGAGTTCCGTTCCAGTCTGATTCCTCCACTTTGCGTCCGGGCGCTTTTTCATAGACTCTTACTAAAAACGCTCCGCCTTTTCCATCCGGCACTTCTTCGACATCTTTGCCATTTAATGAAGGAATCGGCTTTGCTGCTGAAAGCCCTCCCTTTGCCAGATGATGAAGCCATTCCATTTCTCCGAGAATATATTCCGGTGTTCTTCTGATCGTATGCGTAATTTTTAAGATATAAGGTTCGTTATCTTTCACAATTTCATATACGTAGTTCTCGGCGTCCGCAATAAATTGAAACTTGGTAAAGCCGTATATTTCACCTGCTTCAGCGAGCACCTTATCTTCCTCAAAAATCGCTTTAATATCTTTATGCATGCTGATTCACCCTTTTCATAACGTTTGTAGGCGGTGTGTGTACTCAGCAAATGTCATTCATCAACATTCCTGCCCTTCTTTTTTCACAGCAGATTAGTAACATCCGCTTAGAAACGAAATGTGTTTTCCTGTTAATTCCTGATTATACAAATATCTTAACATACCTCATTCCTCGCTCCAACGATATTCACAATAAAAAAACCCTTGCTCATACAGAAATGAACAAGGGCATCTTGGTTAATCGTAAATATGGACGGTCGGTTCTTTGTCACCCGCATTGCGGACGATCAGCGCTTCCTGGCCGTCAGACGAGGTAATGTTAATTTCGACATCAACTGAGCCTTTTGAATAATAATCCATCAGCTCACCTGTTAAGTATTGGGTAAAGGCGATGACTTCGCTTTTCCCGTAAAATTGCATCGGGATTTCAATCTTCATTTTTCTCATTTCATCGTTTTCGTACATTGCCGTTCCGACGACTCCGGTGTAATTCGGGAAGTAGCTGTCGATGGCGTTTTTGAAGCGTTTAAATACTTCGGAATCATCAGGGTATTTCTTTGCCGTGTCTGTATCCGCCGGATAGAAGACGTACTTTTCTTTGACATCATCCCAGTTTGAAATGGTGGATGAGCCGGCTTTGACTTCTGTTTTTGCAATGTAATTCCCCGGTACGATTGATGTTTTCGGCGCTTGTTTATAAAGGGCGACGGTAATCGGCACATTTTTCAGGTTATCCATTTTCCGAAGGCGGTTAACGACTTCCTGGGCGATTTCTTCACCGTGGCTGCGGATCGTTTTGTCACTGAGCTCCACTTCCTGCTGCGGATCACCTGTGTTTTCACGGTAATAGTATACAGAGTTGAGAGCGAGACCGATCATGATACCGCCAAGCTGGATGGAATTTTTATCTTTTCTTACTAAGTAATCCTGCTCAAGCATGGACGCTAAGTAAATCGGGCTGTTTTCATTTTTCTCTTTTGCCGATCCCGAGCTTGGCAGCACGGGATTTAAGCCGAGATTCTGAAAATTGGAATCTGCCTTTTTCGCCTTTTTCAGATCACTGCCTTCTTTTTTGCGGTCAAGCCAGCTGAGTACCGTGTCCTCATCTAAATACTGGCCTTCCTGATACAAATAGTCATCCGTCGGGAACGTGTCTTGAGCGAGCCGCATCAGACCCGTCTCGAATTCATCGATGTCCAGCCTCGTGTTCAGCCGGTCCGCGGTCAGGCCGCGCGCTTTTCCGGCCTTAAACGGAAGCACCATTTTATAGTAGGAATCAGAGATATTATATTTCGGTATGATCGCTTTTTCAGAAGACTTTGCCGTTTTCTGCGTGATCTCTTCCTCTTTGTTCCCCCCGAAACTCGGCGAACAGGCCGACAGCATGAGTACTGCCGCCGTTGCCGTCGCCGCCAATGCCAACATCTTTTTCAATAGAAAACACTCCTCTTATTTCTTTAGCTCTCCCAATAGCTGTGCTTCATTCCATACTTCAATATTTAATTCCTGCGCTTTTGTCAGCTTGCTTCCGGCCGCTTCTCCGGCAATCAGCAAATCTGTTTTTTTGCTGACAGATCCCGTCAGCTTTCCGCCGAGCGCTTCAATCTGCGCCTTGGCTTCATTTCTGGACAGCTCTTCAAGCTTTCCGGTCAACACGATGGTTTTGCCGGCAAAATAAGAGTCGCTGTCCTCCGCTTTTACTTTTTTCGGGCCTTTGTAGAGTGTGTTCACACCGAGTTCCTCAAGTTCATTCAATAGCTCAAGCATTTCTTCTTTGCGGAAATAGGTGATAACGGCATCGGCCATCTTTTCGCCGATTTCATCCACCGCAAGCAGCTCTTCTTCCGTGACTTGTTTCAGATTTTCCAGGCTTTCAAAATGCATGGCGAGTGTTTTGGCCGCTTTTGAGCCGATAAAACGGATGCCGAGACCGAACAGCAGGCGTTCCAGCGAATTCTCTTTCGACTTTTGGATGGAGCTGATCAGATTGTCAGTTGATTTTTCCCCCATCCGCTCAAGCCGGATGACCTGCTCTTTCGTCAGCTTATACAAATCAGCGACATTACGGACGAGATGTTCACGGAAAAGCTGTGTGATGACACGTTCTCCGAGTCCGTCAATATTCATCGCGTTGCGTGAGACAAAGTGAATCAGGCCTTCTCTGATCTGCGCCGGACATTCCGGATTGATGCAGCGCAGCGCGACTTCTCCTTCAATGCGGACAAGTTCGCTTTCGCACTCAGGGCATCCGGTCGGCATATTGAATTCTTTTTCTTCCCCGGTCCGCTGTTCGATTAAGACATTGACGACCTCAGGGATGATGTCGCCCGCTTTTTTGACGACCACTTTATCGAGAATGCGGATATCCTTCTCTTTAATTAAATCTTCGTTATGAAGGGATGCTCTTGAGACCGTCGTTCCCGCGACTTTTACCGGTTCCAGAACGGCGGTCGGCGTAATGACGCCCGTTCTTCCGACATTCAGTTCGATATCGAGCAGTTTTGTCACGACCTCTTCCGCCGGGAATTTATACGCAATCGCCCAGCGCGGGCTTTTTGCCGTATACCCGAGCTCTTCCTGCTGGTCGAGCGAATCGACTTTGATGACGATTCCGTCAATTTCATACGGGAGATCGGCCCGCTTCGCCTGCAGCTCTTCGATCATTTCAATGACTTCATCTATCGTGGCGCATTTTTTCCGTTCCTGGTTTGTTTTAAAACCGAGCTCATCCAGAAAATCCAGGCCTTGACTCTGTGTTTCCACACCCATTTCGTCAAGCTCCGCTATACTGTAGACGAAGATGTCAAGATTTCGTTTCGCTGCAATTTTCGGATCGAGCTGTCTGAGTGAGCCCGCAGCCGCATTCCGGGGATTGGCGAACGGCTCCTCTTCATGTTTCAGCCTTTCTTCATTGAGCGCTTCAAATGACTGTTTCGGCATGTACGCCTCTCCGCGCACTTCTATGGAAAGATTCCGTTTCATTTTCAGCGGAATGTTGCGGATCGTTTTTAAGTTTTCCGTGATATCTTCGCCCGTCGTTCCGTCTCCTCTTGTCGCGCCTCTGACGAAATAGCCGTCTTCATAACGGAGAGAAACAGCAAGACCGTCTATTTTCAGCTCCACATTATAAGCGACGCCGTCACCGACAGCCTGACGGACGCGGCGGTCAAAATCGCGGAGGTCATCATCGTTAAATGCGTTGCCGAGACTGAGCATCGGCGTGCCATGCTGCACCTTTTGAAACGATTCAAGCACCGCTCCCCCGACCCGCTGTGTGGGCGAATCAGGCGTTCTGAGTTCCGGGTGCTCTTCCTCTATGGCAATCAGCTCCTGCATCAGTCTGTCGTACTCGGAATCCGGCACGCTCGGTTCATCTAAGGTGTAATATTCATAACTGTACTGATCGATGGTGCGGCGCAATTCTTCTGCCCGGTGTTTCGCTGTTTCTTTGTCCATCATGTTCTTCCTTTCCTCTTCAGGTTACTGCTTTTCAATCGGCGCAAAAGCGGCAAGCAGACGCTTCACGCCGACTGGGCTCGGGAATGCGATATCAAGCTCGGTGCTTTCGCCTTCTCCTTTTACGCTGACAACCGTTCCGGTGCCCCATTTTTTATGGCCCGCTTTATCGCCGACCGCCCAGCTGAGCGAGTCGCCGCCTGTTTTGTTCGCATAGGAAACGGGACGGGATACGGGCCCGCGTTTTGGCTGCACTTTTCTTCCCGGCTGCATGCGAGGTGTTTTCTTCTCATTTAGGTTCTCCAATAAATCGCCAGGTATTTCCCTGATAAAGCGGGATTCCGGATTCATATTGGTGCGGCCGAATAAGGTGCGCATTTTGGCATTCGTTAAATACAATTCTTCTTCCGCCCTCGTAATGCCTACATATGCGAGCCTGCGTTCTTCTTCCATCTCGGCTTCTTCCATCAGGGAGCGGCTGTGCGGGAACACGCCTTCTTCCATGCCCATTAAGAACACGACAGGAAATTCAAGCCCCTTAGCGGCGTGCAGTGTCATTAAAGTGACGGCATCCTTTCCGCCTGATTCCTCTTCCTTCTGGTCGAGCTGGTCAATATCCGCAATCAGCGCCAAATCAGTCAGAAACGCGACGAGAGACTTGTCTTCGCTTTTTTGTTCGAAGTTTTTCGTCACGGAAAGAAACTCGTCGATATTTTCAAGACGGCTTTGGGCTTCGATTGATTTTTCGGCCTTCAGCATTTCTCTGTATTCCGTTTTCTCGAGAATTTCTTCCGTGAGTTCCGTAATGGACAGGTAATCCTGCATGTTCGTCAGATTTTCAATCATCGCGCCAAAGCCGTCAAGCGCGTTTGCCGCTTTCGCGCTGACGCCGATGAAATCAACCTGTTTGATCGCCTGGAACATTGACATTCCGTTCATCGCCGCATATGAAGCGATTTTTTCTAGCGAAGTGGCGCCGACGCCCCGCTTCGGCACATTGACGATCCGCGTAAAACTGATGTCGTCGTCCGGGTTTGACACAAGGCGCAGGTATGCGAGAATGTCTTTAATTTCTTTCCTGTCGTAGAACTTGGTTCCGCCGACGATATTGTAGTTCAGTCCGGATTTTAAAAGGGTTTCCTCAATGACGCGCGACTGGGCGTTTGTCCGGTATAAAATCGCGATATCGGAAAGCTTCCGCCGGCCCGAGCTGTGCAGCTCGTAAATTTTGCCCGCGACGAATTGGCCTTCGCCGAATTCATTGTCGCCGCTGTAATAAGAAAGCTTGATGCCTTCGTCATTTTCCGTCCACAGGTTTTTCGGCTTGCGGTTTGAGTTGTTTTTGATCACTTCGTTAGCCGCCTGCAGAATCCGCTTTGTTGAGCGGTAGTTTTGCTCGAGCAGAATCACGTTTGCGCTCGGATAATCTTTTTCAAAGGAAAGGATATTCGCGATATCCGCCCCGCGCCATCTGTAAATGGACTGGTCGGAGTCACCGACGACGCAGATATTTTCAAGACGGGCCGCAAGCTGCTTCACAAGCAGGTATTGCGCCCTGTTCGTATCCTGATACTCGTCTACGTGAATGTACTGGAATTTGCGCTGATAAAACTCAAGCACTTCCGGCACACGCTCGAAAAGCTTAATCGTCGTCATGATTAAATCATCAAAATCAAGCGATTGGTTTTTCAGCAGTTTTTTCTGATAATCGGTATACACGTCACTCGTGACCTGATCGTAGTAGCCGCCGGCCGTTTTTGCGAATTCCTCAGGTTCGATCAGCTCGTTTTTTGCGCTGCTGATGGAGCCTAAAATACTTCTCGGATCAAACTTTTTCGGATCGATATTCCGCTCTTTCAGAATCCCTTTAATAACGGAAAGCTGATCAGCCGTATCAAGAATGGAGAAATTTCGGTTGATGCCGATTCTGTCAATATCCCTGCGCAGAATCCGCACACACATGCTGTGGAAGGTGGAAATCCAGATTTCATCCGCGCCGGGTCCGAGAATGCTCTCCACCCGCTCCTTCATTTCTCTGGCGGCTTTATTTGTAAATGTAATCGCCAGAATGTTCCATGGCGCCACGTGTTTTTCCGCCATTAAGTATGCGATTCTGTGCGTCAGCACACGTGTTTTTCCGCTTCCCGCGCCCGCCATCAGAAGCAGGGGACCGTCCGTCGTCTTGACCGCTTCCTGCTGAACGGGATTTAATCCGCTTAATAATTGATTGCTAATGTAATTCATATCCGTTCACCGCCTATCAAACATATGTTCTATCATAAATCAATTTCGTCCGCTTGGCTACTTTGTCTTTACAGCCGCCACCGTTTTAAGCGCCTGATCAAAATCTTCATATACGGCATTTCCGACAACGATGACGTCGGCATGACGGCCGAACCGTTCCGCCGTTTCTGCGTCTTTAATGCCGCCTCCGTAAAACAGGACGGACTTGTCCAGCACAGCCTTCGTTTTCTCCACCATTTCTATGTCCGCCAGCATCCCGCTGTATTCCAGATAAAAAATCGGGAGATGAAGCAAATGTTCCGCGACCCGCGCATAGGCGAGAATATCTTCTGTTTCTATATGTGTATCCGCCTCCGTCAAAGCGGCCGCCTTACAATCAGGGTTGACGATGCAGTAGCCCTCCGTCACGATTTCCTCCATTGACATGAGCTCTCCGTATTCTTTCATCGCCTGATGATGCATGCCGACAATCCAGTCCGCCTTTTTGCTGTTGAGCACACTCGGAATGAAATAAAGATCAAACCCGGGCACAATGGAATCAATCGTCGACACCTCAAGTACGCACGGCACTAAAAACCGCCGCACCTTTGACATCAGTCTCAGCACATTGTCCTCGGTGATATTGTCGCTTCCTCCGATCACAATGGCGTCAGTCCCTGATTCACAAAGCCGTTCCAGCTGTTCATCCGGTAAATCTTTATTCGGATCGAGTTTAAAAACATGCTTCCACTCGTTAACATCGTACATGCGTTTTCGTTCCTCCATTCGTTTCTTGCCATTTAAACATTATAACAAATTCGTTTGGCCCGGAAAAACGGAAAAAGACGTCATTCACCTGATTCACAAAAAAAGATTGCGCTCCGCCGGACGGGAAACGGCTATGTTTGAAAACAGACAATATGTGGAATGTCAAAGAGAAAAAAGACAAGGAGTCTGATCTCAATGGAACAAGCCATTATCGTACTGATTTGTATATTGATTTTTATTATTTTAGTTCCCGCCGCACTGTTTCTCTGGATATACATAAGAGACGAAAAGCAGGAAGAACATTCAGTGCTGCGCAATTATCCCGTAGCGGGAAAACTGCGCTATATATTTGAAAAAATCGGACCTGAGCTGCGGCAGTATTTATTCAGCAATGATAACGAAGAACAGCCGTTTTCCCGGAGAGAATATGAACAGACGGTCATGTCCGGAAAGTATAAAAGCAGAATGATGGGCTTCGGCTCAGAACGGGATTTCAATCAGCCGGGCTATTATATCCGTAACGCCCTCTTCCCGAAACAAAGGGAGGAGCTGCGCGCAGATCAGACGCCGAAGATCGACACGATGGTATATAAAATTGACAAAGACAACCTGCTGAAACGCAGCGAACACCGCGAAAAAGCAAAAGCGGACCCTTATTACCTGCATCCGGACGATGTGCAAGTGATCGGCCGCGACACATGCAAAAAGCCGTTTTATGTGAAAGGGTTAATCGGACAATCAGCGATGAGCTACGGCTCACTTGGCGACAGGGCAATCACCGCCCTGTCAAAAGGGCTGCACCAGGCCGGCGGCACATGGATGAATACAGGCGAAGGCGGCCTGTCTGAGTATCACCTGAAAGGCGGCGCGGATATTATCTGCCAAATCGGCCCCGGCCTGTTCGGCGTCCGCACCGAAGATGGAGAATTTTCGTGGGAAGAATTTAAGAAAAAAAGCCGCCTCGAGCAGATTAAAGCCTTTGAATTAAAGCTTGCGCAAGGGGCGAAAGCAAGAGGCGGGCATATTGACGGTTCAAAGGTGACCGAAGAAATTGCCGCCATCAGAAATGTGCAGCCCGGACAATCCATTGACAGCCCAAACCGCTTCAACGAGTTCTCAAATGTTCCGGACATGCTTGATTTCATTGAGAAATTAAGGACTGTCGGCGAAAAACCGGTCGGTATCAAAATTGTCCCGGGCAGCCGCAAAGACCTTGAAGACCTTATTTCCTGTATGAGTTCATCAGGCAAACTTCCCGACTTTATTACGATTGACGGCAGTGAAGGGGGAACGGGAGCTTCTTTCCATGAGCTGGCGGATTCCGTCGGCCTGCCGATTCTGACCGGCCTTCCCCTTGTTGACGGCCTTTTGAAGACATACGGGATAAGAGATAAGCTGAAAATTTTCGCATCCGGAAAGCTGCTCACTCCGGATAAGATTGCCGTTGCCCTCGCGTTAGGCGCGGATTTTGTCAATATTGCCCGGGGAATGATGTTTTCAGTCGGCTGTATCCGCGCTCAAGTATGCCACACCAATCATTGTCCTGTCGGAGTGGCGACAACCGACCCAAAACTTCAGCGCGCGCTCAGTATCGAGGATAAACAGCACCGCGTCTGCAACTACGTGCTCTCATTGCGTGAAGGGCTGTTTCACCTTGCCGCTGCGGCGGGCATCAGCTCGCCGATTCATTTTTCAGCTGAACACATCGTATACCGGGAGGAAGACGGAAGCCTGAGGGAACTTCCCGGCCTTTTGAATCAGCACGCATAAAAAAAACCGCCTGCCGTCATCGGCAGAGCGGTTTTTTACGTAGCTGAGGAGGATTCTCCTTTGTTTACGCGGTCAAGCGCCATTTCATAGGCGTCGTTACCATAATTTAAGCAGCGCTTCACCCGGGAAATCGTCGCTGTGGAAGCACCCGTTTCGCTTTCTATTTTGTGATACGTATTTCCTTCGCGGAGCATTCTTGCCACTTCCAAACGCTGCGCCAGCGATTGGATTTCATTAATCGTACAAAGATCGTCAAAGAAACGATAGCATTCCTCCAGATCTTTCAGCGATAAAATAGATAAAAATAACTGGTCCAGTTCTTTTCCGCGTAATTTATCGATTTGCATCGTCAAACACCTTCTCCTTTACTAATGGAAGCTGCATCGAGATCAGGCACGATATTAATCCATGTCTTTCCTGGCACAAACGGAAGAATCTCACCGCCTTTTACGGGCAGAATACGGCCGTCTTTATATTCCCAGTCTGACTCTATAACATCGCCGTGCTGAAGCAGGAGGCCCTTCCCCCCTGACTGAATATCGATGGCCCGCCTTCCATCTTTGTCTGTCATGCGATGGCCGGCTTCAACAATAAAAATGTTGTGCATGGCTAAAGGCTTTCCGGTCTCCCGGTCTGTCGCTTTCACACCATCAGAGCTTCTTGTATAAGCATCAGCTTTTTTATCATAATCGTATTCGACAAGATTTGTAATGTTTTGTGTTCCATAATCTATCCGAATATTGTAGGTTTCATTTCCTGGTTTTGCATCTGATGTCTGAAATGGGAGCGGTTCTGTTTTTCCGTTCAGCTTGTATCCTTTTTGTTCCGCCGCCTTCCTGATATTGTCATACGACGTGTAGGAATTGTGGGGCGGCTTGCTGAAATCGGCTCTCCAAAACAGGCTTCCGTCAAAATCCAAACCGTTTATATAATCGTAAGCTCCGGACTCCAGCTGCTTTTTTGCGCCGGGACTCCAGCCATGATGGACAAATATGCTGTTAAACCCGCTGCTGAGCGTGACAAAATATTCCCTCGCGCTCCGCACAGGCCCGACCGTTTCCGGCATCTCACTTTGAAAAATCGCGAGAAACCGCGTAATCCGGCCCTCCGCGAGCGCTTCGATGACAACATCCGCCTTTGACAGCCCGGATTGGGGCCTCGCCTTCGGATGATTGTTCACTGCGACTGCAATCGGACGGCGTTCTGCAAGCTTCTGCTCAGTTTTCAGCCCCGTTAAAGGAGCTTCCGCTTCTTTCGGCTGCACCTGATCGGCATTATTCTGCCGGCAGGCGGCAAGCAGCAAAAACGCAAAACAAAGCATACAAACGGTTTTCCATCTTTTCATATGTCGGCTCCCTGCTTTTATATTTTAACGCATTATCGATGGAAAGAGTACAGTTTTTTTCATCACGTCAAATATTCCTCTCGGCGTAATGCGGATATAAGGCAGGTGTGTGCTCTGCAAAAAGAGCAGCGTATAGATCGGATCGCAGAATCGGTAGCCCCGCTCCTCCAGCAACATCCTCAGTTTTTGCTCTTTCTCAAGCACTTCTTCATACTTCTCCGCGGATGCAGAACCGTTTAAGGCGAGGGGAATCTCATGAAGAATCTTCCCGTTTTCGGCAAGCACGATTCCGCCGCCGATTTCTTTCATCCGTGAGAAAGCGAGCAGGATATCTTCTTTATTTTTTCCGGCAGCGATAATATCTCCGGTTGTCGTGTAGGAACTGACAAAGCCCTGCACCCGATCGGCAAAACCTTTCAGCATTGTATTGACCCGCCATTTTCCATGCTTATCGAGAAGCGTGAGATAGCATTCATCATGATCAAAAGAAAGCTGGTCAACAGAATTATCAATCGCAATCATATACGGCTCCATAATGACCGCGTTGCGCATGGTCACACCCATCGGCATTGAAAACTGTAAATCATCCATCGTCATATCATATGAAAGCTCAAGAGGGACAAGACCGCCCTTTTTCCAATCCGTTTCTGTAAACGCATTCATATTTCGGCCGTCTTCCCTCAGCAGGATGCCTTTGGAGATCACCGTGACCGGGTCCGGATTCATCGGGTCATCGAGAATGTTCAATGAAGCAAGCCGTCCCGGACCGACCACACCGAGAAAGTCGTCCATCTGATAATACTTCGCGATATTAAAGGAGGCCATATTGTAGGCATCGATCGCCGGAACTCCTTCCTCCAAAGCGATTTTGATTAATTCATTCGTCATGCCGCCTTTATAAAAATGCGGCGTCGCTCCATCCGTCGTGTAGAAGAAATGATCATAATGCCGGAAGCCTTTTTGATGAAGATCCTGCAAAATCGTTCTCAAATCAGGGCGGATGGATGAATGTCTGAGCGAAACATAGTAGCCCAATTCAAGCCGTCTCATCACCTCGCCGCCATTCATCGCCTCGTGGTCGGAATCAGCTCCGAACAGTTTCATCTTCGTCAGTGTTTTTTCAGAGGCTCCGGGAAAATGCCCTTCTATCCGCTTGCGCAGTTTTTTTGTCGCCTGCATGCAATGAAGCATCAGGTCATCGCCGTCCATGAGGCGCGGCCATCCGGTCAATTCTCCGCCTTGAATGACATCCGGGTGCTCAATCCATTGCTTTCGGACATCAAAAGAAAGAAGCTGATCCTCATTCAGCACTTCAGTCTGCAGATCATATCTGGACCACCAGAAGTATTGCACCGGCTGTTTTTTCAGTTCCTCCAATATAGTAAGCGCTTTCTTTTTACCGCTATGCAAAAGAAAAAACAAGTTATCATTAACAAACGTCGTTGTTCCGAATTGAGACACATATTCGGCGAGCGTTTGGGGATTATATATTTGAAAAGGATGTGTATGCGGTTCAATGTAACCTGGCACAATGTATTTTCCTTCACAATTTATGGTATGAATGTGCTCTGCTGCATCAGGAAGCTCATCACCAACATATACAATTCGGTCTCCGTAAATCCAGACATTCTTTTTCAGCCATTGTTTTAAAAAAGGATTTAATACGAGAGCATCCCGTAAAAGTAGCGTTGGAAGCAGCTTTGAGTCTACAACATCCGCCTGTGATCTGATGTCTTTATTTTTCCAGTTAAAGGTACGTTCGGACATTCACATACTCTCCTTCGCTTATATTAGACCCATCGTATCACATCCGCACAATTATCGCACGGCTAAAACGTTACAAATTATTGAAGATGAATGAAAAACTTTTTCTAAGGGAGCTGAAATGATGAAACCGAATATCAGTTTATTAAATGCCGTTATGCGCATCACTTGCGGCCTCACCATTTTGTCTGCTGCTTCAGCGAAATACACGAGAAAACCTTGGTGCAAGATGCATCTCTTCTGTATGATGATGGGCGCGATGAAAGCGGCATCCGGCATCCTCCGCTTCTGTCCGGTGACATATATGTTCCAAACCGGAATGAATCAGGATGACAGCCATCAGCAAGAAAAATAACAAGCCGTTTCGGCTTGTTATTTAATTTCTCCTGTTCCGCGAGTCTGAGAAGAATCCGTCTATACGCCGGAGGACTTCATCGATGACTGCGTGTCACACGGCAAGCCGACAGTCTTAGTCGTCTTTTCAGAAGAAACCCCGCATCTTATATGACGCGGGGTTTTCCTCTTTATCGCTGCGATGCTTTCAGCGCACGGGCGCCGATGTCGCTTCTGTAAAACAGTCCGGGTTTTGTCAGCCCTGAAACGGCGCTGTACACTTTATCTCTCGCCGCTTCAAATGTCTCAGCAAATGCCGTGACATTGGCGACCCGGCCGCCGTTTGTAACAAATTGTCCGCCGTCTTTTTTCGTTCCGGCATGAAAAACGGCGATCCCGTCTTCAGCGGACGTCAAACTGCCGATCGGAGTGCCTTTCGCATAGCCTTCCGGATAGCCTTCAGAAGCCAGCACAACGCTGACGGCGGCCGTATCCTTCCACCTTAGGTCAACATCCTTCTCATGCAGAAGATCAAAGAGCACCTGAATGAGGTCAGATTCCATTCTCGGCACGACAACCTGTGTTTCCGGATCTCCGAAGCGCGCGTTGAATTCAATGACTTTTGATCCGTTTTCCGTCAGAATCAGCCCCGCGTACAGCACGCCCGTGAAGGAGCGCCCCTCTTTGACCATTGCTTTTGCCGCCGGCTTCACAATCGTTTCGACTGCGCTTCTGACGATATCATCGGAAATGTGCGGCACTGGTGAGTAGGCTCCCATTCCGCCCGTATTCGGCCCATTGTCTCCATCGAAGGCGCGTTTATGATCTTGAGCGATTACCATCGGATAGACGGTCTCCCCTTTTACAAACGCCATTAAAGAAAATTCTTCGCCGGCGAGGAACTCTTCAATGACAACGGATGCGCTCGCCTCCCCGAATTTCTCATCCTCAAGAAAATCGTGCAGGCATTCAATCGCTTCTTCTTCCGTCATCGCGACCGTGACACCTTTTCCGGCGGCAAGCCCGTCCGCTTTAATGACAATCGGCGCGCCTTTTTGCTGCACATATGCTTTCGCCTCTTCAAATGAAGTAAACGTCTCATACTCCGCCGTCGGAATGCCGTATTTTTTCATTAAATCCTTGGCAAACTGTTTGCTCCCTTCAATGATTGCCGCTTTTTCAGACGGTCCGAAAACAAGCAGTCCGGCTTTTTCAAACTCGTCGGCTATCCCTTCAATCAGAGGAACTTCGGGGCCGATAATCGTCAGCCCGACACGATGTTCTTTCGCAAACGCAATGAGTGCGGCATGATCGCTTTCTTCAATGTTGACCAGCGTCGCGCAGTCTGCCATACCGTCATTTCCGGGCGCGGTGTACACCGTGTCAACAAGCGGGCTTTGCGCCGCTTTCCAAGCCAATGTATGCTCTCTGCCGCCTTTTCCGATAATCAATACATTCACGCTTCGTTCCCCCTCTTAATGTTTGAAATGTCTGATGCCGGTGAATACCATGGCGATGCCGTATTCATCCGCTTTTTTAATCGAATCTTCATCGCGGACCGATCCGCCGGGCTGGATAATCGCCGTGACACCGGCTTTTGCGGCTTCTTCGACTGTATCCGGCATCGGGAAAAACGCGTCTGATCCGAGCGCGCTGCCTTTTGCTTTTTCTCCGGCCTGCTCAATGGCGATTTTAGCTGAACCGACGCGATTCATCTGCCCCGCTCCCACACCGACCGTCATATGGTCTTTTGCAAGAACGATCGCGTTGGATTTCACATGTTTGACGACTTTCCAGGCCAACTTCAAATCTTCCCATTCCTGATCGCTCGGCTCTCTTTTTGTCGGGATGCTGATGTCGGCATCATCAAATCCATGGACGTCTAAATCTTGAATCAAAAGGCCGCCCTGTACGGATGTCAGCTGTTTTTCTTTCTTCCCTGATGCGGACACGTCAAGCGTGAGCAGACGAAGGTTTTTCTTCGCCGTCAGTACGTTCAGCGCTTCTTCACTGAAAGAAGGGGCGATAATGATTTCTAAAAAGATGCCGTGAAGGGCTTCAGCCGTTGCCTGATCAACTTCACGGTTCAGCGCGATGATGCCGCCGAAAATGGAGGTTTTATCAGCTTCATACGCTTTATTGAATGCTTCCTCAATTGAAGCTCCCGTACCGACTCCGCACGGGTTCATATGTTTAACGGCAACAGCTGCGGGTTCTGTAAATTCCCGGACGATTTGAACGGCCGCATCTGCGTCCTTAATATTGTTGTAAGAAAGCTCTTTGCCGTGAAGCTGTTTTGCCGCCGCGATGGAACCGGAGACGGGAAGTGCGCTTTGATAGAAAACAGCCTCTTGGTGAGGGTTTTCACCATAGCGGAGCGATTGTTTTTTCTCAAATGTAACGGTGAATTGCTCAGGGTCTTTCTCACCGGCCTCGCGTGTTAAGTAATCAGCGATTAATGCGTCGTATGCCGCGGTATGGCGGAATACTTTGGCCGCAAGCTCGCGTTTTCTTTTAAGCGAAACGCCGCCGTGTTCTTTAATCTCATTGAGCACGGAGCTGTAATCGGCCGGATCTGTGATGACCGTCACATCCTGATGGTTTTTCGATGCGGCGCGCAGCATGCCGGGACCGCCGATATCAATGTTTTCTATCGCTTCATCGTATGTTACGTCTTCTTTCGAAATCGTTTCTTTAAACGGGTAAAGGTTGACGACCACAAGGTCAATGGGGGCAATGCCATGCTCATTGATCTGCGCCATATGCTCTTCATTATCTCTTACGGCAAGCAGTCCGCCGTGAATATTAGGATGGAGCGTTTTTAACCGTCCGTCCATAATTTCAGGAAATCCGGTCACTTCTGAAATGCCGATGACATCCACACCGTTTTCCTGAAGAAGTTTTTTTGTTCCTCCGGTCGAAATGACTTCGACGCCGAGCTCTGTCAGTTCCTTTACGAAAGGTACGAGATTTGTTTTATCAGAAACACTGATTAGTGCGCGTTTGATTGTCATGCCTTTTCACCTCTGTTATTTAGTCCCAGCAGCTGTTTCACAACGCTCGGATACCATTTGTGCTCAAGCTCGTGTATTGTATGCTCTATGTTTTCAAGCGTATCGTTTTCCTGTATTTCGAATGCTTTTTGCGCGATAATCGGTCCGGTGTCCATGCCTTCGTCGACGTAATGAACGGTAATGCCCGCCACTTTCACACCGGCCCGATACGCCTGTCCGACAGCGTCAATCCCGGGGAATGCCGGAAGAAGCGAGGGATGTATATTAATAATGCGGCCCCCGTATGCTTCAAGCAGCGTATCTCCAATCAGTCTCATATAGCCGGCGAGAACGATTAATTCCGCCCCGTGCAGGCGCAGCTGTTCAATAACGGCCCGTTCAAAGGCCGCTTTGTTTTCAAAAGATGACGGTTCAAAGGCGAATGACGGAATGTGTAAAGCCTCCGCCCTTTCCACCGCCTTTGCCTGAGGCTTATCCGTCACGAGAAGCGAGAGCTCCGCATCCCACTTCTCTTCTCTCATGCGTTTGGCAATGGCCTCGAAGTTCGATCCGTTTCCTGAAGCAAATACCGCAAACTTTTTCATGAAAGAGCCGCACCGCCGAAAGAAATGCCTTCGCCCCGCTTGACCCGGCCGATCAGATAAGCCTTCTCGCCCTGAGCTTCAAGCGTGTCGATAACGCCTGTCAAGTCCTCTTCTTTAACGGCAAGGACAAAACCGATGCCCATATTAAAGACATTGAACATTTCTTCTTCTTTCAGCTTGCCGTGCTCCTGCAGAAACGGAAAAATCGGCGGGATCGGCCATGATCCGTGATCAATTTCCGCGCTCAATCCGTCCGGCAGCATCCGCGGGATGTTCTCGATGAATCCTCCGCCTGTCACATGCGCCATGCCGTCTACCTTACCGCTTTTCACCGCCTTGAGCACCGGCTTCACATATATTCTCGTCGGTTCCAGCAATTCTTCTCCGAGAGGACGCGCAAACGGTTCATAGACAGTATCCAAATCAAGTCCGCCGTCATCAAGAAGCACTTTTCTCACTAGGGAAAACCCGTTGCTGTGAAGGCCGCTTGAAGTAAGTCCGATTAAGAGATGCCCCTCTTCGATATGTTCACCGGTGACGATTTCGTCTTTTTCCGCGACGCCGACTGAAAAGCCCGCAATATCGTATTCATCAGCCGTATACAGCCCCGGCATTTCCGCCGTCTCACCGCCGATAAGCGCTGATCCTGACTGCTCGCATCCGTCCGCCACGCCCTGAACGATCTGCTCAATTTTTACCGGATCGGCCTTGCCGACCGCTAAATAATCTAGGAAAAACAGCGGCTCCGCTCCTTGGGCAAGCACATCATTTACACACATCGCGACCGCATCGACGCCGATCGTGTCATGCTTATCCATTGAAAATGCGAGTTTCAGCTTGGTGCCGACACCGTCTGTTCCGGAAATTAAAACAGGCTTTTGATACGGAAGCTCTGACAGATCAAACATTCCGCCAAAACCGCCCAGGCTTCCCATAACGCCGAGCCTTTGCGTGCGCTCCACGTGTTTTTTCATTCGTTTGACGGCCTCGTATCCGGCTTCGATGTCAACTCCGGCATTTTTATAAGCATCAGACATCCCTATCACTCCTTGTCAATTCGTTTCTCCTTAAAAGCAGAAAGAGAAAGGCAGCCTGAATTCCCGCTGCCTTTATGTCATTTTCAGATTTTATTTTGTCAGCACCGCTTCTTTTACGTGAGGAAGCACTGTATCCTGATAAATTTCCGTCGGATATTTGCCCGTAAAACAAGCGAGGCATTGTCCGCAATTGGTGTCTTCAAATGTTCGGCCGACTCCTTTTAACAATCCGTCTACACTTAAGAAAGAAAGCGTGTCAGCACCGATGATCTGGCGGATTTCTTCCACGGAATGAGAAGAAGCGATCAGCTCCTCATGGGTTGATGTGTCGATGCCGTAGAAGCACGGATGAGCGATCGGCGGTGAACTAATTTTCACATGCA
Source organism: Bacillus sp. D7-8 (assembly GCF_052055895.1). Classification (NCBI taxonomy): domain Bacteria; kingdom Bacillati; phylum Bacillota; class Bacilli; order Caryophanales; family Bacillaceae; genus Bacillus; species Bacillus sp. D7-8. The sequence continues at coordinate 664,035 of NZ_CP179922.1, read as the reverse complement.
CCTCTGTCGCACCCGCTTCTCTGAGCATCGTGACAATCCGGCGGCTTGTCGTCCCGCGCACGATGGAATCATCAACCATGACGACCCGTTTTCCTTCAACAACACCGCGGACGGCGGACAGCTTCATTCTGACGCCTTGCTCACGGAGAGCCTGTGACGGCTGGATAAACGTTCTGCCGACATAACGGTTTTTAATGAGACCGAGTTCGTACGGGATGCCCGTTGCCTCGGCATAGCCGATGGCCGCAGAAATACTGGAATCAGGCACGCCTGTGACGACATCCGCTTCAACCGCGGACTCCTGGGCAAGCATTTTCCCGAGGTTTTTCCGGGCGCTGTGCACGTTAATGCCGTCGATATTGCTGTCAGGTCTTGAGAAATAAATGTACTCCATGCTGCAGATGGAACGGTTGATATTCATGGAAAAACGCTCTGATTTCATGCCTTCATCATTGATGATCAGCATTTCGCCCGGCTCTACCTCGCGAAGGTATGTCGCACCGACCACATCGAATGCGCACGTTTCTGAAGCGACGACGTAAGCATCACCCATCATGCCGATTGACAGCGGTCTGAGTCCGTTCGGGTCAAGCGCTACGATCATTTCTGTTTCAGTCATGATTAAAAAGGCATAAGCGCCTTTCAGCATAGATAGTGAATTTTTGATTTGATCCTTCAGCGAAAAGTGTCCGCTGCGTTTAATCAGATGAGCCAGCACTTCCGTATCGGAGGAAGTCTGAAAGATGCTCCCTTGGTTTTCAAGCTGCTGCTTCAACTGTGTGGCGTTGACCAAGTTGCCGTTATGGGCGAGCGCGAGGCTGCCGTTGTTTTGTGAACGGAACAGGAGCGGCTGAACATTTTCATATCCGCCTCCGCCTGCCGTCGCATAACGGACGTGCCCGATCGCGCCTTTTCCCTTCACTTTGCTCAGTTCGCCGTTTTGAAAAACCTCGGTAATAAGCCCCTGTCCTTTATGCGCCGTCAGTTTTTCACCGTCAGTCGCCACGATGCCGGCGCCTTCCTGTCCTCTGTGCTGGAGGCTGTGCAGGCCGTAATATGTGATCTGCGGAGCTTCTTCATGTCCCCAGATGCCAAACACACCGCATTCTTCATTCAGGCCTTTGATTTCAGCAAGCATGGAATAGCTCCTTTCCACGCGCGCTCTAGTTCTTTCGTTTGCGCGTGAACCAATTGTTGTCCGTCCTGGTTTTGAATCGCCAGAAGTCCGTCAGCCGTTACCTCGCCGATATGAACCGCATCGGCCACAGCCGCTTCAAACGCCGCTTGGTGTTCTTTTTTCACCGAAACGACGAAGCGGGATTGAGATTCAGAGAATAATAATGCCGCTTCCCCTTCTACAGTCACGTTGGCGCCAAGGTTTTCCGTCGTCATGACGCTTTCTGCAATCGCTACGCCTAAGCCGCCTTCTGATACGTCATGCGCTGATTGAACGAAGCCTTTTTTAATCGCGTCAAGCAATGCTTTTTGGCGTGACAGCTCTATATCAAGATCGATTTGCGGCGCTTTGCCGTAAATGCGGCCTTCTGTCATTTTTTGCAGTTCGCTTCCGGCAAACTCAGGTTTTGTTTCGCCGATCACGTATACAAGATCCCCCGCTTGTTTGAAATGCTGTGTCGTAATATGAGCGGTATCTTCAATTAAGCCGACCATGCCGATAACAGGCGTCGGGTAGATCGCCGTTCCGTTCGATTCATTATAAAGTGATACGTTTCCGCCGATGACGGGTGTGCTGAGAACATTGCACGCCTCGCTGATGCCGTCGGCCGCTTTTTCGATCTGCCAGAAAATTTCAGGTTTTTCCGGGTTTCCGAAATTCAGATTATCCGTGACCGCAAGCGGTTCGGCGCCGGAGCATACGATGTTGCGCGCCGCTTCGGCAACGGCGATTTTTCCGCCTTCTTCTGGATCAAGATATAAATAACGGGCGTTACAATCCGTCGTCATCGCCAGCGCTTTTTTCGTGCCGCGGATTCTGAGCACTCCCGCGTCAGAGCCCGGAGCGACCACCGTATTTGTGCGCACCATGTAGTCATATTGATCGTACACCCACTCTTTGCTGGCGATTGTCGGCTGCTGCAGCAGGGCAAAAAGCGTCTCTGTCGCATCTTTTACTTCAGGCGCGGGAGCTTCCGTTTCCTGAAACTCGCGGTAGTACGCGGGTTCTGCTGACGGCTTGTGGTATACAGGTGCTTCTTCCGCCAGCGCGTCGACCGGAAGCTCGCAAACAACCTCTCCGTTATGGCGGAGGCGGAGCATTTTATCATCCGTAACATGACCTACGGAAACCGCTTCAAGATCATATTTATCAAAAATATCGACAATTTCCTGTTCACGTCCGCGTTCAATGACGAGAAGCATGCGTTCCTGAGACTCGGAAAGCATCATTTCGTAAGCGGTCATACCTGTTTCCCGCTGCGGAATGAGATCAAGGTTCATTTCAATGCCTGAGCCGGCTTTGCTTGCCATTTCAGCACTCGAACTTGTCAGACCTGCCGCCCCCATATCCTGAATGCCGACTAAGGCGTCGCATTGGATGACTTCAAGGCATGCTTCCAGGAGAAGTTTTTCCATGAAAGGATCGCCGACCTGCACCGCGGAACGTTTTTCTTCAGATGAATCTGACATTTCTTCTGATGCGAAAGTAGCGCCGTGTATGCCGTCGCGGCCCGTTTTAGCGCCGACGTACATGACCGTGTTGCCGACACCTTTCGCCTGGCCTTTTTTAATATCTTTATGATCAATTAAGCCGACGCACATTGCATTGACAAGCGGATTGCCCTCATAGCTTGCGTCAAACTGCACTTCTCCGCCGACCGTCGGAATGCCGATACAGTTTCCGTATCCCGCGATTCCCGCCACTACTTCTTCAAACAAGTACTTCACACGAGGTGAAGTGAGCTCACCAAATCGAAGAGAGTTTAATACAGCTATCGGACGGGCGCCCATTGAGAAAACGTCACGGATGATGCCGCCCACTCCCGTCGCAGCACCTTGGTATGGCTCAATCGCTGACGGATGGTTATGAGATTCAATTTTGAACACGACCGCCTGATTGTCACCGATGTCAACGATTCCCGCGCCTTCTCCGGGACCCTGCAGCACGCGTTCGCCGCTAGTCGGGAATTTGCGTAAAACCGGTTTTGAGTTTTTATAGCTGCAGTGCTCTGACCACATGACGGAAAAAATCCCGATTTCCGTGTAGTTCGGCAATCTTCCGATAATAGATTCAATGAGTGCGAACTCGTCATCACTGACACCCATTTGCTGATAGAGTTTCTCTTCTTTTATTTGTTCTTTACTTGGTTCAAGCAGTAGCGACATGAGTTTCCCTCCAATTTTTCACGATAGACCGGAACAATGTAAGACCGTCTGCGCTGCCGAGCAGTTCATCGACTGCGCGCTCAGGGTGAGGCATCATGCCTAATACGTTGCCTTTCTCATTCACGACGCCGGCAATGCCGCTGACGCTTCCGTTAATATCGCCGCCGTATGTGAAGGCGATTTGATTGTTTTCTTTTAATCTTTCAAGCGTTTCGTCATCACAGTAGAAATTGCCTTCGCCGTGGGCAACCGGAATCGTAATCGATTGTCCTTTTTCATAGGAAGATGTGAATAACGTGCCGCCGTTCTGCACGATTAATTCAACCGGGCGGCAGATGAACTTTAAATCTTTGTTGCGTCTCATCGCGCCGGGCAGAAGTCCGAGCTCCTGCAGAATCTGGAATCCGTTGCAGACGCCGAGAACCGGTTTTCCTTCGGCAGCCGCTTTTTTCACAGCCGGCATGATATTTGCGAATCTGGCGATGGCGCCGCATCTCAAGTAGTCGCCGTATGAAAACCCGCCGGGGATGAGCACGCCGTCAAATCCGTCAAGGCTTGTTTCCTCGTGCCAGACATACTCGACTTCTTCGCCGAGTTCGTCTTTTACGGCGTGGAACATATCAATATCACAGTTGGAGCCGGGTAACACAATCACCGCAAATTTCACTGTGCGACAACCTCCTCAACTTCATATCGGTAGTCTTCAATGACTGTATTGGCAAGGAGCTTTTCACACATTTCTTTCACGAGCGCGTCAAGATCGCGGTCAGATTTTTCAATCGTCAGCTCCATGTATTTTCCGATGCGCACATCCTGCACTTCATTGTAGGTCATGCTGTGCAATGCATGCTGCACCGCGCTTCCTTGAGGATCGAGCACACTTTCTTTTAAGCTGACATAAACTTTCACTTTATACATTATGAAATGCCTCCCAGTCTTTTGAAAATCTCTTCATATGCGTCGGTTAAGCTTCCCAGGTTCCGTCTGAACAAATCTTTATCGAGCTTTTCGTTTGTGTCTTTGTCCCACAGACGGCACGTGTCAGGAGAAATTTCATCCGCTAAAAGCACCCGTCCCTCTGCGTCTAAGCCGAATTCCAGCTTAAAATCTATTAATCTGACGCCGCAGTCTTCAAAAATATGCTGCAGCTCTTGATTCACCTGTTTTGTAATCGATTTGATCGTTTCCACCTGCTCAGGAGCCGCCGCTTTTAAAAGCCAGATATGATCTTCTGTGATGAGCGGATCGCCGAGTGCGTCATCTTTATAGTAAAATTCGATAATCGGCTGTGGAAGCTTAGTTCCTTCCGGGATGCCGAGACGTTTCGACATGCTTCCGGCGGCAATGTTTCTGACCACGACTTCAAGCGGAATGATGCTCACTTTTTTGATAAGCTGCTCTGATTCTGAAACACGCTCCACAAAGTGGTTGTCAATTCCTTTGGCGTGCAGATGTTTGAAAATCAGGCTTGAAATTTCATTGTTCAGACGGCCCTTTCCGCTGATCTCCGCTTTTTTCTCACCGTTAAAGGCTGTTGCGGAATCCTTGTAGACCACGCGGAGAATCTGTTCGTCTTCAGTTTGATAAATTCGTTTCGCTTTTCCTTCATAAAGAAGATTATTGTTCACAATATTCACGGAAGGCCTCCTAACCCGAATGTTGGGAATATTCAATCTATGGCGGCTGAAGAAGCCGCCTCCGGCTGGCTTCTTCTATAAACCTAAACGCTCAAAGATCAAGTCGACGTTTTTCAAATGATAATTGTAGTCAAAGCAATCGGCAATCTGTTCCGGTGTGAGACGGGACGTGATTTTTTCCTCCGCTTCGACAAGCTGGCGGAACGGCACTTGTTTTTCCCATGCTTCCATCGCTTTCGGCTGAACCGTGTCATATGCTTCTTCACGAGGCAGACCCGTGTCGATTAAAGCAAGCAGCACGCGTTGAGAATAGATCAAACCGAGTGTGCGGTCCATGTTGCGTTTCATATTTTCCGGGAATACCGTTAAGTTTTTGACGATATTGCTGAATCGGTTCAGCATGTAATTTAGCGCGATTGTCGCGTCAGGAAGAATGATGCGCTCAGCTGATGAATGAGAAATATCACGCTCATGCCATAACGGTACATTTTCGTATGCCGTCAGCATATACCCGCGGATCACGCGCGCCATGCCCGTCATATTTTCCGACCCGATCGGATTCCGCTTATGAGGCATAGCCGATGAGCCTTTTTGTCCTTTAGCAAAAAACTCTTCCACTTCACGTGTTTCACTCTTTTGCAGACCGCGGATTTCCACTGCGAATTTTTCAATGCTCGTCGCGATCAAAGCCAGTGCCGCCATGTAATCCGCATGACGGTCGCGCTGTAATGTCTGAGTGGAAATCGGCGCCGCTTTCAGGCCGAGTTTTTCACAGACATACTGTTCTACGAACGGATCAATATTCGCATATGTGCCGACCGCGCCGGAAAGCTTCCCGACTTCGATCCCTTCTTTTGCCTGCTTGAAACGTTCAAGGTTGCGTTTCATTTCTTCATGCCAAAGCGCGAGTTTCAGGCCGAATGTCGTCGGTTCCGCGTGTACGCCGTGCGTGCGGCCCATCATGACCGTGTATTTATGTTCTTTCGCTTTTTCTTTTATAATGTCAACAAATCTCTCAATGTCCTTGAGCAAGATCTCATTCGCCTGTTTTAATAGATAGGAAAGAGCGGTATCCACGACATCTGTTGACGTCAGGCCGTAGTGAACCCATTTTCTTTCTTCGCCTAATGATTCTGAAACCGCGCGGGTGAATGCAACGACGTCATGGCGCGTATCCTGCTCGATTTCCAAAATGCGGTTGATGTCGAAAGACGCGTTTTCACGCATGACTTTGACGTCTTCTTTCGGAATGACGCCAAGCTCAGCCCAGGCTTCACAGGCTAAAATCTCGACTTCCAGCCATGCCTGGTATCTGTTTTCGTCCGTCCAGATCGCGGACATTTCAGGTCTTGAATAACGTTCGATCATTATGCTCGTCCTCCGTCTCTTTTCATCCATATGTTCGTGATGTCCTGAATCCATGTTTCATCAGGCTTCCGCAAAAATGTCATATGCCCCATTTTGCGGCCTTTTTTAATCTCATGTTTTCCGTACAGGTACAGTTTGGCTTCCTTTAAAAGCTCCGTATGCTCCTCCGCAAGCTTCACTTCATCACCGAGCAGATTCACCATCATTCCCGGTTTGAGAAGATCGGTTCTGCCGAGAGGAAGTCCGCAGACCGCTCTGATGTGCTGTTCGAATTGGCTCGTTTCACAAAGGTCGAGCGTATAATGCCCGGAGTTGTGAGGACGCGGCGCCAGTTCATTAATCAAAAGGTCTCCGTCTTCCGTGACGAACATTTCCACCGCAAGCGGCCCGACAAGCTCCAATTTCTCCGCGAGCTGAACGGCAAGCGCCTCTGCCCGCTTCTGAACCGTTTCCTCCGCTCTCGCGGGCACGATGCTTTGGAACAGAATATTATTTTTGTGGATATTTTCAGCAGCCGGAAAGGTTGAAATCTCACCGTGCACCGATCTCGTCACGATAACGGAAAGCTCCATCCGGAACGATACCCAGCTTTCAAGTATGCACGTGCCGTTTTCTAACAGCGCAGCCGCTTCATCTGTCTGTCCTTCTTCCTTAATGACAAATTGGCCTTTGCCGTCATATCCGCCGCGGCATGTTTTCAGCACCGCCGGGAGCCCCAGTGCCTGAACGGCTTCCTCAAGCTCCCGTCCGCTGTTTACGATCCGATACGGCGCGACTTGACAGCCTGCTGATTGGATCGCCTTTTTTTCCGTTTCCCTGTTTTGGGTGATGAGCAGCAGCTCGCTTCCCTGGGGAAGATATGCATGTTCTTTGAGCCAGTTGAGCGCCTCGTAATCGATATTTTCAAATTCGTAGGTAATGATGTCACTGACTCCGGCCAATTTTTGAATCGCTTCACGGTCATTGTACTGGGCGGTAATCTCAATATCGGCGATCTGTCCGCATGGCGAGTCTTTCACGGGATCGACGACAGCGACTTTATAGCCCATCTGTTTTGCGGCGACAGCCATCATTTTTCCGAGCTGTCCGCCTCCGATAATGCCGATGACGGCGCCGGGAAAAATCGTTTTTTTATTAGACAAGCTGATCACTGCTTTCCAGCACCGTTTGTTTTGTCGCATTTCTTCTCGCCTCTAGTTTATCCGCAATGTCATCGTCAAATGCCGACAAAATTTGCGCGGCTAACAGACCCGCGTTCACTGCGCCCGCTTTCCCGATCGCCGTCGTCGCGACCGGCACGCCGCCGGGCATCTGTACGATAGACAGAAGAGAATCAAGCCCGTTAAGCGATTTCGTCTGAACCGGTACGCCGATCACCGGCAGCGTCGTTTTGGCCGCCGTCATTCCCGGCAGATGCGCCGCTCCTCCGGCTCCGGCAATAATGACTTTTAAACCCCTGTCTCTTGCGCTTTCTGCATATTCAAACATCAAATCAGGCGTCCGGTGCGCGGATACCACCTGTTTTTCATAAGGAATGTGAAGTTCGTCAAGTATGTCGCATGCATGTTTCATTGTCTCCCAATCGGAGGTGCTTCCCATGATGATTCCTGCTAGCGGCTGCATTCTGTTCCCACCTTCTCATGCTTTGTTTTTCAGAAAAAAAAGCCCGGCTTATATTGCAACTATGAGGAAGCAATACAAACCGGGCATGGCGCGCGTATCGTCAGTCGTTCGCTTCTGCGATATCCATGTCAGCTGTTTATCACTTTCCTGCATAGTCCGGCCGTTTACGGCAGCCGGGTAGAAACTTATGGGCCATATTCCCAAGATTATATGAGGTCGTGTTTTGATTTCATGTTTATCTTAACAACGGACTTGGATAATGTCAACGACATTATCGAACGATATAAAAATTCTTTCTTTTAATGTTCGTGTTTAGATCAATTTCCCTTCAAATACGATTTTTTTCCCGCAAGGAACGACTTGAATTGATCCATTTTCTTTCTTTTCTGTAAAGATCGGCTCTTCCATCCGCCGGACGGGCATATAGCCCTCTTCCTTCATTAAAGTGAGAATGGTATCGATCGTTTCATGTTCCGTTACTTCAAACCGTTTCTTTTTTGGCTTTGTCATTCCTTAATTCTCCTCTTCTTCACTGCTTTCACCCAGAATCCGCCATGGATCGTTTTCGGCTCAAAGGCGATCATAAACGCTTTTTCATCAAGCGTTTTAATCGTATCATAAAGCTGAAGCTCATATTTGCGCGGTGTCAGTATCTGCATGGCGGTCCGGTCTCCTTCAAGTCCGCCCGCAACCCAGCTTGTAACCCCGTATCCTTTTTCCCGGAGCTGTTTCGGCAGGTCCAGATCGAGCTCCTTCGTAATGACGTTGACTGTAATATAGCCGAGCGCCAGTTTTTCTTCAATTTTCATTCCCACTATGACGCCGAGGCCGTAGCCGAGTGCATAGGCAATGACGTTTTGAATTTGATTCAGATTGCCGAGCACGAGACTCAGGCCGGTCACATACACAAGGATTTCAATCGTACTGATGCCCGCGGCGAAATAGCGCTGTCCCTTTAATGTCAGAATCATCCTGATCGTAAAGAAAGAGACATATATAATGTTAATGATGAGAATAATGAGAACCATACCTATACTGTTGGATAAAATCGTCTGCATCATTGATTCCCCCTCCTCTGATAATTTGAAAAGCCAATCTTTCAATTAAGGATAGTTTACCCTCTTTTGATCATTTTCAAAAGAAAAAAAAGCCCGCCCCGCAAGGCAGACTTTCAAGCTCTTATCAGTGAAGCTCGGCTTTTTTCAATCGTTTGACGGCTTCATATTCCTTCTCAAGCTCACTCAGCGTGTATCCGGACAGTTCCTGAACATGGTTTTGGTAAAACCCTGAGCGGATCAGCTTTGTCCTCAGATGCTGTTTTTTCCGATTAATGGCTTCTCGCAACAACGGGGCCATCTTCATCATCCCTTTCCGAATCATAAAGAGTAGTGCCGCTTTCGAATTGCTGTTGCTCTCATCATATCTCGGCCGGGTCTTCAAAACAACACGCTTTATTAGAAAAATTTGTAAACATTGTGAAAGACAAATTTCGACTTATAAAGGGATCAGCGAAGCAGTAAAGTACTCTGAAATGAGCGGCCATGTCACAGCCGTAAAAATGAGCATGATGATGACCGCCGCGGAAATACAGTACATCACGTCAGCCGCAGGCTTTTCAGCCGATTTGTATAGAATCTGCACAAACTGCACCATCGCCGAGGCGGCCAGAAACAAGGTCAGCGCCGTAAATACCACGGTGATGACCGGCAGATTCAATATCGCGAAAATCATCCACACGATAGAGCAGGCGACAGCCGGAACCAAAAGCGATCCGACCCCCGCGGCCGCATCCCGCATCGTGATTTTCTGTTTCATCATATAGCGTGATACAAGCCAGACCGCGCCCGCCGCAGCGGCAAAAAAGACGAGCGTATACACGAGAACAACGGTAAAGCCGTCAAAAAACGTATGATGCCGCTCCCCGTATCCGAGAGGCCTTTGCTGGCTTGCCCTCAGCTGAAACCAATTTCCGATTGAGAAAAAGATACTGAATACAAGCATTGAAATAAGAGCATATTTAAAGCGGGAAAAGCCGTCTTCCCCAACGACCTTCACCGGTGATGTCAAAATGCGCAGCGCGAAACGGCAATAACGTTTGACCGCGGCCCATGCAGAAGCGAGTTTTTCCGTAAAAGCCGGAGCCGGGCGCCGTTCCTTATCTTTTTTCTTTTGCTTTTGATAACGTCCCGCATTTCTGGACATTCTCGACAGCGGTTCTTCATCAGTCCCCTGATGCTGTTTTTCTTCTTCCAACGTTTCTTTTCTTTCTTCCGTCATGTCAGCAACTCCTATCAAAAAAATACGGCGGAATTTGTTAAACAAGAAAATAAAACACTTATATAAGGTACCGAAGCGTCCTTAAACAGTCAAGCGGTTTTCTTCACCCGGACACCCACATGACGTTTTATAGTATGTATTGGTTTTACGGAATAGGACAAAAACAAAAAACCGGCTGTCCTCAGCCGGTTTTTCCGTTATTTCAAGAAGATGAAATACAGGATAAAGATGACGAACAGCCCGTACATAATCGGGTGAACGCTTTTTCCTTTTCCTTTGCAGATCATTGTAATCGGGTAGAATATAAAACCGATCGCAATCCCCGTCGCAATGCTGTACGTCAGCGGCATCATAATCATCGTTAAGAATGCCGGCACAGCCACCTCGAATTTATCCCAGGCGATCTTACCGAGCGGCGCCACCATCAGCGCGCCGACAATAATTAAAGCCGGAGCCGTCACATTCGTGGTGACAACTGACAGAAGCGGCGAGAAAAACATCGCCAGCAAAAAGAGAATGCCCGTCACAACAGCCGCGAAGCCGGAGCGCGCCCCCGCCGCAACGCCTGAGCTGGATTCAACATAAGAAGTCGTTGTGGACGTACCGAGTACGGCTCCGATAACGATTGATGTTGAATCCGCCAGAAGCGCTCTTCCCGCACGCGGAAGTTTGTTTTCCTTCATCAGCCCGGCCTGTGTCGCTACAGCCACCAGCGTTCCGGCCGTATCGAAAAACCCGACGAACAGGAACGTTAAAATGACAATCAGCATTTGGACGGAGAAGATATCCGGAAGATGCATCCACGCCTGTCCGAAAGTCGGCGCAAGACTCGGCACGCTGCCGACAATGTGCGTCGGAACCGGAATCAGTCCGCAGACCATGCCGGCAACCGCCGTCAGAAGCATTCCGATAAATACGCCGCCGTTTACGCGAAGCACCATCAGAATGACCGTCACAATAACACCGAAAACCGTCAGCAGCACAGGGCCGCTGTGAATATTGCCGATAGACACCAAAGTCGATGAGTTCGCTTCAATAATGCCCGAACCCTGCAAACCGACAAATGTGATAAACAAACCGATACCCGCGCCGACCGCCAATTTCAGCTCAGGCGGAATCGCATTAATGATTTTTTCCCGCAGTCCCGTCAGCGAAAGCGCCACGAAAATAATTCCGGAAATCAAGACGCCGGAAAGCGCAGCCTGCCATGAAATCCCCATGCCAAGTACGACAGAGAAAGCAAAAAACGCATTTAATCCCATACCCGGCGCAATCGCGATCGGATACTTTGCAATGAGCCCCATTAAAATACAGCCGGCCGCAGACGCCAAGGCTGTAGCGGTGAACACCGCGCCCTGATCAATTTTTAATGCTTCGGGAAATCCCTTCACACCGTTTAAAGACAATGTCAGCGGGTTGACGAACAGAATGTACGCCATTGACAAAAAGGTCGTTAAACCGCCGATGATTTCATTACGATAGCTTGTCCCCAGCTCATCAAACTGAAAAAATTGCTTCAAGCCAATTGCCTCCTTCATTCTCTCCCATTTATTCTGCCCGTTATCCGCCAAATAAAAAACGCCCCAAATACATTTGGGACGCTTGACTACATACGTTCAGTCTGAATAAATAAGAATGGATTATTTATATCAAACGATTGAGATTGATCCGTAGTCAAGCCATTTACGGTAGCTTGGTAGAAACTTGCGGGCCATATCCCCGCCATTATACGATATCTGCATATTTGATTTCTGAGTCTATTGTATCAATTCAATTTTGAAAACTCAATAAAAAAAACGAACAATCCCGTTAAAAAAATTTGGTTTATTCGTTAATTGACCAAAAATGGAAGACGGCAAAAGCCGCCTTCCTGACATCATTTTCCGTCTGCAGGCCGGACCGGCACCGAGAATGTAATCTTGCCGTCACCTGCTAAAGTGTTCATGAACGTTCGATTGACATACAAAGCGTATGAATCGAATGAGAAATCGCGCAATGAATATTCTTTATCGGATGAATCATCTAATTCAAAAACGGATTCCATTTCACCCGTTTTAAGGTTCGTGACTTTCGCCTTATTCCCTTTCAGATAATAGCCTTTTTCATACTCATTAAGCGATGGCCAGGTTTTCATTTTTTTCGTATTGCCGAGACCGATTGACTCACCGATATTCATCAGCTGATCTTCATCCGTTTTGCTTACATCAATTCCGCTGAATTGATAATCGACGATCACCCGTCTGCCTTGCTGTTTGATCTTTTTGATGGTAATGCCGACATGATGATGTTTCGTTTCATAACTGACAGGCAGTTTTGTTTTCAGAGGCACGATTTCTCCCGGCTCTGATTCTGTTTTTATATCGCCCGTTATGAAAAGTGTTTTCGCTTTCGGGTCTATCGGTTTGCTGAATTGAGTTTGGCCGCGTATTCTTTTCCCGCCGCCGGGAAGGTTCTTCCTGTTGCCAAGTTCAATAGCCGCTAACGTCATTTCATAATGGTTTCCTGCATCATCCGTTGCTTCGTCAATCGAGATGGCATCATTTTCAGCTGCATTTTGAAAGTCGACTGAATACAGGAGAGCCGATCCCGTCGTTCCGTTTTCCGCCCGGATATCGAAAAAGCGGTATAACCCGTTTACATTCACAGCTTTCGTTCCTTCAAGAGAAACGGACTTTTGTTTTTTAATCGGGAGTGTAAAGCGCCAGTTTCCGGGGATATCCTTAATTTTTGTAATGACAAGCGGAAGCTTATCACCGTCTTTCATCTTTGCGCCGTCCGTGAACAGGCGAACCTGCCCCGCGTACCGCCCGTCTTTCATTTTTTTCATGCCCTGACTGTCATAATCCAAAGATAATATATTCCGACTGTCTTTATAATCTACTTCAAAAGGAATATCCTCCTCATCAGATTTCAAATTGTCAACGGTAAAATTGTAAACGAGCTGTCCGCTGTCGTAATACACACTTTTCACTGTAACCGTAATCCCGCGCGATTCCGCTTTCTCGTTCAGTTTTGTCACCAAATTGCTTTTAAACAGCGCAGAACCTGCCTTATCCTGAAATACCCTGTAAATCTGCCCGGCAACAGGGATGTTTCCCATAGCCGTATTAACGGAGGGCATGAATAAGCCTGAGGACAGATACAGAATAAACAAAGCAGCAGCAACCGCAAGTCCGTTTATCACTTTTCGTCCCCATCTCCGTCTGACGGCGCCTTCTTTTCCGGCACGAACAGCGGCGCTGTGTATCACGTTTTTCAATTCAGCTTTCGGCACGTCAATGTCCTGATACAATTGCTTCATTTGATGCTTTTCCATATATGTTTATCCTCCTTTTCCAGCTCCTGCTTCAATGCTTTTCTCGCCCTGTGCAGATGCGTTTTTACAGTGCCTTCCGCCATACCGGTCTGTTCAGCGATCATAGCAATCGAGAAATCTTGAAAATAATAAAGCTGAATGGTCAGCTGTATATGTTCGTCAAGGGTTTCCAGGGCATTCCGAAGATCTATGTATTCTTCAATGTTCTTATTCTCCGCGCGTGTATCGTGTTGCGGCTCAAACGGGATGACGTCTCCGTGCTTTTTCCTCATCGCAAAAATCGTATGAAGCAAAATCCGGATCAGCCACGTTTTAAAATATTTCGGCTCCTTCAGCTGCGCGATATGAAGAAAAGCCTTGTAAGCCGTTTCCTGAACAGCGTCCAGTGTATCTTCCTTGTGATGCAAATAGAGATAAGCTGTTTTATATAAAGTCTCCTGATGAGCTGTGATCAGTTTTTCAAAGGCTGCGGCATCACCTTTTTTCGCCTTTTTGATCAATCGTTCTTCCTTCACCTTATCCACCTCCTATGCTGTTAGATATGAATCAGGGCAAAACGGTTTCAAAAAGATGAAAAAAAAACGCCTCTTTTTTAAAAGAGACGTTTTTTATTGATTTATTCCCACTCAATCGTTGCAGGCGGCTTGCTCGTAATGTCATACACGACGCGGTTGATGTGTTTCACTTCATTGACGATCCGTGTCGAAATCACTTCGAGCACATCCCAAGGGATACGCGCCCAGTCAGATGTCATGCCGTCAATTGATGTTACGGCACGGATACCGATTGTGTAATCATACGTTCTCGCATCTCCCATGACGCCGACGCTGCGGATGTCAGGAAGAACCGTGAAGTACTGCCAGATGTCGCGCTCAAGGCCGTGGTTCGCCACTTCTTCACGCAGAATCGCGTCTGATTCACGAACGATCTCAAGTTTTTCTTCCGTTACTTCGCCGAGTACGCGGATGCCAAGTCCAGGGCCCGGGAACGGCTGACGCCATACGATATCATCCGGAAGGCCGAGCTCTGTGCCAAGCGCGCGCACTTCGTCTTTGAAAAGGGTGTTCAGCGGCTCGATCAGTTCAAACTGCATATCTTCAGGAAGTCCGCCGACATTGTGATGCGATTTGATCGTTTGCGCCGTTGCAGTACCGCTCTCGATAATATCCGTGTAAAGCGTTCCTTGCGCAAGGTAATCGATGCCTTTCAGCTTGTCCGCTTCATCATCAAACACGTAAATGAATTCGTTGCCGATGATTTTGCGTTTTTGCTCTGGATCAGAAACACCTTTCAGCTTGTTTAAGAATCTGTCTTTCGCATCAACTTTAATGACATTCATATTAAAGCCTTCGCTGAACGTTTTCATGACGCCTTCCGCTTCGCCTTTACGAAGCAGGCCGTGATCGACGAAAATACAAGTCAGCTGGTCGCCGATGGCTTTATGAATTAAAGCAGCCACAACAGAGGAATCAACACCGCCGCTTAGCGCGCAAAGAACCTGCTTGTCTCCGACTGTTTCGCGGATTTTTTGCATTTCGATTTCGATAAAGTTTTCCATTGACCATTTGCCTTCACAATCGCAAACGCCGAATACAAAGTTTTTCAGAAGATCATTGCCGTATTCAGAGTGGCGCACTTCCGGGTGGAACTGAACGCCGTACCAATTCTTGTCCGCTTTGCTCATCGCTGAATTTGGGCAGTGATGGCTTGTTGCGTCAACAGTGAAGCCTTCAGGAACTTCTACAACCAAATCGCCGTGGCTCATCCACACAACCTGTTCTTCCGGAAGATCTTTGAACAAGTCAGGAGTTCCTTGAATCTGAATGTTCGCTTTTCCGTATTCGCGCTGGCTTGCCGCCTCGACTTTCCCTCCGAGGTAATGAGTCATCAGCTGCATGCCGTAGCAGATGCCTAATACAGGAATATCGAGTTCAAAGATTTTTTCATCACAGCGGAAAGATCCTTCATCATATACACTGTTCGGTCCGCCTGAAAGGATAATTCCTTTTGGATTCATTTCTTTGATTTCCTCAGCTGTCAACGTATGGGGGTGCAGCTCGCTATATACGCCAAATTCACGGATCCGGCGGGTAATCAGCTGGTTATACTGACTGCCGAAATCAAGAACAAGAATCATTTCATTCACTAACTTCGTCATGGTTGTCACCTAATCTCCTCTAAGTTTTTGACACAGAAAAAACGGAGGACAAACGTTCAGCCCTCTGTCGCGCAAGACTTGTACGGAAGCCCGGCTTTTTAACGCTCCCGGGCTCCCATTTAACATTCATTTATTCTAACAACAGGACGATATGCGGTCAAGACTATCTTGTTTTAATTATATTTTCCCACAACTGTCCCGATTCATTCCAAAGCTCCGCGGCATTATCCCTGCGGTATAAGGCCCGCTCATAGCGCAGCGTCAGCTCGGACATGTCGTTTGTATGGTGCGCCTCGTCAACCCTCGCGGCAAAATCGCGGAGCGTTTCTCCGTCTCCCCTGCTGTACCCTTTTCGTTTCAGCTGGCGGAGCAGCGCGGCATATGCGTCGAAAAAGACGTCTTCATCCGTACGCCGCTTCAATCTGGCTGCTGTAACGTGCGGAATCCAGCGCGCCCGGAGCAGCCAGGCGAGTGCCGCCGCGGCTGAAATCACGATGGCGATGGCTGCATACGGCCACAGGTGTGCCGCGGTTTTGTTGCGGATTACAGGCTGGGGTGCCGCGCTGTGATCCCGCTTTTTCGGCTTTTCCTCTTTTTCCGGCTTTGTTTCCTGACGCTGCTTGTCAGACGGTTCATCCGAATTTCCCGCTGAGCCTCCGCTGTCTTTTGCCGCGGTATGATTTTGCTCTGACGTAAACTCCGTCGGATTGGTGAAGCCTTTTGTCGGCTCAAACGTCACCCAGCCCTGATCGGGAAAATACACTTCTACCCACGAATGGGCGTTGTTGTTTGTGACTTCATAAATGTGGCCGTTATGGTCGCCTGCCCCTTTATATTCGCCGGATGTATAGCCCTTCACCCAACGGGCGGGAATTCCCGCAGAGCGGAGCAGCACAGCCATTGCCGATGAAAAGTTATCACAATATCCTCTTTTCGTTTCAAACAGAAATTGATCGACATAATCCTGATTGTGCTCCGGAACCGCAACATCCTGTGTATTATACGAAAATGCGGAAGATCCGAGATAATCCTCGATCGCCTTCGCTTTATCGAACATATTATGATAATCCCGCGTCAGTCTGTCCGCAAGCTGTCTCACTCTTTTCGGAAGGCTGTCGGGGACCTGTAAATACCGGTCATTGAATTGATTCTGCTCACGGTATCGTTTCACTTTCACTTTTCTGAGATCATTCAGCTTAAAGACGGGCGCCTGAAAAGTCACCGTGTACCGTCCCATATTGCGGATGTTGCCCACTTGTTCACTGACCGGCGTAATTTGCTCGGTGTTTCCGTTCATTTCAAGCTGAATCGAGTGCTTCGGTTTAATATTGGAGACGCCGATCGGATACATGACGTGATTATAGAGATAATTCTCATCAATGGACACCTGTGCCGTATACCGTCTCGTCTGCACACTCCGGTCAAACCATATATCTTCCACGTTGCCGCCGTTCAGTTTATAGGACATGCCCTGATCGGTCTCCACCCAGCCTTTCCCCGTGTATGTATCCTTCGTTTCCACCCGGAAGTACGCCCGTTCTTTTCCCTTCCATGTGAAAACCGGCGTATCATCCTGCTGAAAAGGGCCGCCCAATGTTTCATCATGATTGCCGTAGCCGATTTTGCTTTCGGCGGCGGGCACTTCTTTGTGGTTTGTTATTTTTTTAAGAAACGGCACGGGATCCGGCCAGTTCGGGTCTGATTTCGGAGCCGCCAGACCGAACACGACGGAAGCGCAGATAAACAGCATCAGCGGCAGAAACCATTTGAGTATCAATCTTTTTTTAAACGCTATGTGTTCCGTAAGCCGGATGCGCTCCATATACAAAAGCCCCATCATCAAAAAGCCGATAAAGACGATCCGGATGACGGCGTACGCGGCATCATAAGGAGTAAACGTATCAAGCACGGTGATATACGCCACCGTCATGATAAAAAAGAATAATATTTTCCGCTGATAGATCACCCAGTAATGCAGCAAATACACGAGCAGCCATAAAAGCACAAAAAACAGCAATGTGCGGAATGACGGATTCATGTCATTCCATCTTCCGGACCCGATGTGGCGGGCATTTTGCATCACGTCCCGCAAAAAAGAAACGAACCATTCCGGCTGAAAAACCGAACCTTTATAAAACAGGATGTGAATACTGATCAACGTAAACAGAATGCAGGACGGCACGGTGACGTACCACCTCATCCGGAAGAATGACAGCAGAAATGCCAAACCGATAAAAACGATGAAAAAACCGGTATGTTTTGTATCCGTAAAATTGTGCAGCGGCCTGAGCCATTCCCATAACAATAAAAAAGCGAGAAAATAAAACAGCAGCAGACTCAGCCTGCTTCCCTGGTTCTCGTCATGCGGCATGGCGCGCCACCTCTCTTTCTAAACAACATGGGACACCCGTTTGTCCCTGATCATTTGCACCTTAATATTTTTTTGAGCGAAGATGAGAGCGAGTTTCCGTTCTTTCTCCGAAAGCGCGGCATTCGTTTCTTTCGCCAAAAACACCGTCATGTCAGCACGGCCGGGCTCAGCCTGTTTGAGAAGGTCTTCTGTAAGACTGCCCGTCACGACGGCAATGGAAGCTTTGCGGACGCGCGGATCCGCCAGCTCTTTTCCTAAACGCCCGCCTGCATCGGCTTCTTCCGATTCTGAAGCTGATGCCAGGTAACGCAGCATCTTTCTGAAATGCCGGTCTCCCTCCCGGACGGGAAATACGGTCCGGTCGCTCCCCAATGAAATAAATCCTGCGGGAGAGCCCTTCACAAGCGCCGTGTAAAGCAGGGATGCCGAAGCTGATACCGCGGCTTCAAACGATGGGGACGGCCTGCAGTCCAAAAGGAGAATCATATTCACACTCTGCAGCGGGTCAAATTCCTTCGTCATCAGCTCATTTCGCCGCGCTGATGTTTTCCAGTCAAGTGCGGAAAACCGGTCGCCCGGCTGGTAATTTCTGACGCTCGCAGCCATTGCGGAGCGGTGTACCTGAAACGGAGCGCCGGCAGCCGTACCCTCTTCTCCGGATGCGGCCTGCGGCTTATAGTGAACAGACCCGTACGCCGGGAAAACCAGAACCGTATCCGTTACGGAAAACGACGCCGTCTTGTCCAAAAGCCCGAGAACATCTCCCGTGCGCACTCTTATCGTATGTAAATGATGCTCTCCGCGCGGCACCTGCGGCAGCTCATATTGTAACGTCAGCTTCCTTTGAAACCACGGAAACACGAGCTGTTTCGCACTGCGCCTCTCGCCAAGCGTTTCCGGCATCACATCTTCAATGACCATATATGTCAGCGGAAACGGCAGGCGCCTCGTCAGCCTGATGGTGACAGACAGCCTGTCGCCTGAGGTTAACTGGGCGGAGGACACGTCACGCGCCACCTGAAACGCCCGCAGCGGGTACACAGCGACCAGCCCGGCGTAAACGGTAAATGGCAAAAACGCATAAAATAAAAACCAGCTCACAAATCCGCCCTGAAACATGGCATAAGAAAAGACAGCCGCCGTCAGTACGGCCAACATAAGCAGCTTCCAGCCATATAGAAGCCAATGCATCTTCTTTCTCATTAGCGGACCGACATCCTTTGAACGGGCACTTTTTCCGTTTGCATGATGTCTTCTATAATCGCTTCCGGCGTCACATCGTTAAATTTCGCCTCGGCGGTCAGGATCATTCTGTGCGGCAGCGTATACGGAGCCAAATACTGGACGTCATCAGGAATGACGTAATCGCGGTCATGAAGCAGCGCGTACGCCTGCGCGGCTTTCATTAATGAGATTGAACCGCGCGGACTTACGCCCAGATGTACGGACGGATGCCGGCGGGTATGCTGAGTAATGCCGACGATATACGCTTTAATTCCATCATCCACCCGCACCTGCTCCAGTTTTTGCTGAAGGCTGATAAACTGTTCTTTAGAAATGACGGGCTCGATTGTTTCAAGCGGATTGCGCCCTTCCTGCAAAGACAGAACTTGAAGCTCTTCCTCGGCAGTCGGGTAGCCCATGCGCAGCTTAAATAAAAACCGGTCAAGCTGGGCTTCGGGAAGCGGATACGTTCCTTCATATTCAACCGGGTTTTGTGTGGCCATGACGAAAAACGGCTCAGCCAGCCGCATTGTCTTTCCGTCAATCGTGACATTCCCTTCCTCCATTGCCTCAAGCAGGGAAGACTGCGTTTTCGGAGAGGTTCTGTTAATTTCATCAGCCAGCACGATATTCCCCATGATCGGTCCCGGGCGGTATTCAAATTCCATCGTTTTCGTATTATAAATAGAGACTCCCGTCACATCTGACGGCAGAAGATCCGGCGTGAACTGAATCCTCTTAAAGTCAGCTCCGATCAGCTTGGCCAAAGCGCGGACCATCATCGTTTTTCCGACTCCCGGCACGTCTTCCAGCAGCACATGCCCTTTCGCGAGAATGGCGGCCAGACTGAGTATGGCGATATCCCGTTTTCCTATGATGATGTTTTCAATATGCTCAACGGCTTTCTCCAGCAGCGGATGCAGCTCTTCTTTATAAGCCATTCTTCTCCTCCTAGTCATCTCTCAAATTTCAATTATCGTAACCTAACTTTACCACAAAATATAAACAGTATAAAAAAACGTTTCCAGCGAATTGTTTCCAGTCTGAAAAAGGAAAAAGCTCCCTTTAGAAAGGAAGCTTTATTTCAGCTGGAGAGGCTCCATATGAACGTGTGAATGGTCAATGGCATGTTCCTCTTTCATCTTGCGTTCTACCTCATTTGCGATCTCATGACTCTCTTTAATGTTCAGATCTGACGGCACTTCAATGACGACATCAATATGAACGGAGCTGCCCAGATATCTCGCTTTAATATCTTTTAAACGGCTGACGCCCGCAATCTGTTCAATCGTCTTTTTATAATCAGAAATATGTTTGACATCAAAACCGTCAGTCAGCGAATGAGAGGATTCCTTAAAAATATCCCACGCGGTTTTGCATATGATCAACCCGATGATAAACGCGGTAACCGTATCAACCCAAGCCAAATGGAACTGTGAAGCAAAAATTCCGATAAACGTGCCGATACTGACGAGCGCATCTGATTTATTATCAGCTGCCGCAGCTGAAAGGGCCTGGCTGTTTACCTTTTTGGCAAGCCCTTTCGTATAGCGGTAGACCATCAGCATCACGACGGCGCTCCCCGCGGCCGTCCAGGCGGCTATCATATCCGGTGTTTCCTCTTTAACGGAAAAAATAGATTGCGCGGCGCTGAACAGCACTTGCATTCCGACAAGCATCATAATAATGGAAGCGATGAGTGACGCGACGGTCTCTGCCCGAAAATGGCCGTAAGGATGATCTTCGTCAGGAGGTTTCTGAGAGATGCGCAAACCGATGAAAACAGCCGCAGATGCCACGATATCAGTCGTATTATTTAAACCGTCGGCCTGAAGCGCTTCTGAGTGAAACAAATAACCGATCACAAGCTTCACAACCGACAATGCCGCATATGCGCCAATACTGACAATCGCTCCGGTTTCGCCTTTTTTCAATTCATGATATCTCTCCACTGAAAATCCTCCTTCCCGTTCAATTTTTCCTTCATTATCATACAAAGCGAAGACACAGTGGGTCTATAGAAACATGATTCACTTTCCACAGAAAAATAGTAAGCATAGAACATTTATGCACTCAGGAAACTTATTTTTATTCACGAAAACCCTCTCATCCCAATCGCACCAAGGCTTCTTGCCACCTTGTTTTCATGGAATTATTTTCAAACCCATTAAAACACAAAAATAACAGAAAATTATTTCTTTTCCTTCCGGCACCTTCTGCTGTACGGACGAGAAAAAATGTCATATTTTCTTACATCATTTTCAACTGCCTGTGGCATTTATGATAGAATAATACTTGTCGGAATATTCAGCATAAACAAACCAAAAGGAGGCAAAGAATGAATCAGCCTAACTCTTTATCAAAGGGATTAAAAACCCGGCATATGACTATGATTTCAATTGCCGGCGTGATCGGCGCCGGATTATTTGTCGGAAGCGGATCAGTCATTCATTCCACCGGACCCGGAGCGATTGTCTCCTACGCTTTAGCAGGATTATTAGTGATTTTTATTATGAGAATGCTGGGGGAAATGTCCTCCGTCAACCCGACAAGCGGTTCATTTTCACAGTACGCGCATGACGCCATCGGTCCTTGGGCCGGTTTTACGATCGGATGGCTGTATTGGTTTTTCTGGGTCATCGTCATTGCCATTGAAGCCATTGCAGGCGCCGGAATCATACAGTACTGGTTCCCGGGCATTCCGTTATGGCTGACGAGTCTGCTTCTGACCGTGCTGTTAACACTGACGAATATTTATTCAGTTAAATCGTTCGGCGAATTTGAATACTGGCTTTCCTTAGTGAAGGTAGCGACGATCGTTGTCTTCTTAATCGCGGGATTTGCGTTCATTTTCGGAATCGTCCCCGGCAGCAAACCGGTCGGGCTGGAAAATCTGGCGGGCAGCGGCGGATTTTTCCCTAAAGGTCCAAGTTCCGTTCTGCTCGGCATTGTCGTTGTCATTTTTTCTTTCATGGGATCTGAAATCGTCGCAATCGCAGCGGGAGAAACGTCAAATCCGGTCGAATCCGTCACAAAGGCGACCCGCTCAGTCGTTTGGCGGATCATTATTTTTTACGTCGGCTCCATTGCGGTTGTGGTCACACTGCTGCCGTGGGATTCAGCCAATATTTTGGAAAGCCCCTTCGTTGCCGTTTTGAGCCATATCGGGGTTCCCGCAGCCGCTCAAATCATGAATTTCATCGTCCTGACAGCCGTTCTGTCCTGCCTGAACTCCGGGCTTTATACGACGTCACGGATGCTGTATTCACTGGCAGAGCGAAATGAAGCGCCGCGGCGTTTTATGAAACTGAGTAAAAGAGGCGTACCGGTTCAAGCCATTATCGCCGGCACCTTTTTCTCCTATATTGCCGTTGTTATGAACTACTTTTCTCCCGACTCCGTATTTTTGTTCCTGGTCAATTCATCAGGGGCGATCGCACTGCTCGTCTATCTCGTCATCGCCGTCTCACATCTGAGAATGAGAAAGAAAATCGAACGGACAAACCCTGAATCTCTTAAAATCAAAATGTGGTTCTATCCGTACTTAACCTACCTGACGATCATCGCCATTTGCGCCATCTTGTTATCTATGCTGTTTATCAGTTCAATGCGGTCTGAATTTCTGCTGACAGGATTTATTACTCTGCTGGTACTTGCCTCATATGTATTCCGCAAAAAACAAAAACCGAAAGAGAGCGCTTCCGAAAGCCGGGTTGCGCAATAACCGTAAACACCCCCCTCAAAAAGGGCGGGTGTTTTTTTAACCAACCTGTTCCAGGCAGCATTAACTGTAGTACAGGATTTCAATAAATGATAAGGACAGGATGAAAAATGGCACTGGAAAAATTTGCAGATGAACTGCCGATTATCGAAACACTCCAGCCGCAGAAGAAATCAGACGGCAGCACGTATTATGAAGTCACCATGAAGGAATGCTTTCACAAGCTGCACCGCGATCTCCCGCCGACCCGGCTGTGGGGGTATAACGGTTTATTTCCCGGCCCGACGATCGACGTGAACAAAGATGAAAACGTCTATATTAAATGGATGAATGACCTGCCGGATAAGCATTTTCTGCCCGTAGATCATACCATTCACCATTCAGAAAGCGGCCATCAGGAACCCGATGTCAAAACCGTCGTCCATTTACACGGAGGAGCAACGCCGCCGGACAGCGACGGCTACCCGGAAGCATGGTTCACAAAGGATTTTAAGGAAACGGGTCCTTATTTTGAGAGAGAGGTATACCATTATCCAAACAAACAGCGCGGGGCTCTGTTATGGTATCACGATCACGCCATGGCGATTACGAGGCTCAATGTGTACGCCGGGCTTGCCGGGATGTATATCATTCGCGAGCGAAAAGAAAAGCAGCTGAAGCTTCCCTCCGGAGAGTATGACGTACCGCTTATGATTTTGGACCGCACATTAAATGACGACGGTTCCTTGTCTTATCCGAGCGGACCTGCTAACCCTTCCGAAACGCTGCCCGACCCTTCCATCGTCCCGTTTTTTTGCGGAAATACCATTCTCGTCAATGGTAAAGCGTGGCCGTATATGGAAGTTGAACCTCGGACATATCGTTTCCGCATCCTTAATGCCTCCAATACGAGAACATTTTCTCTCTCGCTCAATAACGGCGGGAAGTTTATCCAAATCGGTTCTGACGGCGGACTGCTTCCCCGCTCTGTCAAAACACAATCTATCAGCTTAGCCCCGGCAGAGCGGTATGATGTGCTCATCGATTTCTCCGCCTTTGACGGAGAACATATCATTTTAACGAACGGCACCGGCTGCGGGGGCGACGCCGATCCGGATACAGACGCCAATGTGATGCAATTCCGCGTCACAAAACCGCTGAAGGGAGCAGACACAAGCCGGAAGCCTAAATATCTTTCAACAATGCCTAATGTGACATCAAAGAGAATACACAATATCAGGATGCTTAAACTCACAAATACGCAAGACAAATACGGCCGGCCCGTTTTGACGCTGAATAACAAGCGATGGCATGATCCTGTGACAGAAGCGCCGAAGCTCGGCACAACGGAAATCTGGTCGATTATCAATCCGATGGGGGGAACCCATCCGATACACCTGCACCTTGTTTCCTTCCAAATCCTTGACCGGCGCCCTTTTGACTTAGAGCGTTATAACAAATTCGGCGACATTGTGTATACAGGCCCCGCCGTCCCGCCTCCTCCAAGTGAGAAAGGCTGGAAAGATACCGTGCAGGCGCACTCGGGAGAGGTCATCAGAATCGCGGCGACCTTCGCTCCTTACAGCGGACGCTACGTATGGCACTGTCATATTTTAGAACATGAAGATTACGACATGATGAGACCGATGGACGTCACGGATAAGCAGTAAACAAATATCACCCCTTTTAAAGAAGGGGATTTTTTATTTATCCAAAAAGAAAAAATAAGAAGACACTTATTTGCATATACTGTAATAACAGGAAGACGATGCACCCTCATTGGAAATCTGGATAGAAAAAGGAATTAGGAGATTAGGGAAAAGTATGAGACAATGAAGGAGTGCACGAAAATTCATAAGGGAAGAAGTGACTTTATGTCTTACTACAACAAACGTAATCAGGAACCGCTGCCTAAAGAAGATGTCAGTACGTGGGAATGCACAAAAGAGGACTGTATCGGCTGGAGCAGAAAGAATTTTGCCGGCAGTGATACCCCGACTTGCCCCCTTTGCGGCAGTAAAATGATCGACGGCGTCCGTTCGTTGGTAAATCTCCAAAACAATAATCAAACGGCATCAAGTTAGACCTCCCTTTTACGAGTCTCAACATAGAGAAGGCCTCCATGTCTCATGAGAGGCCTTTGCGTTATTATGTCCTTTTATGATGCAAAAGAGCAATGAACATGAAAAACGATCGGCAGCAGAACGATCTGAAGGAAATGGCAAAACGGCGGAAAATGAACCTTGCCGCACAGTCATTCATCGAAACGCTTCATTTTGCCGTTCCGATTCTCCGTTTTTTCAAATGGCTCGCCTCAGCCGCAGCCAGCTTTGTTCATTAAAAAACACCCAGCGGGCGCTGAGTGTTTTTTTCATGATTGGATGACGGAAAAACTGTTAATAATGCCGTTGTCATTTTCCCAGACTTTTTCGCATTTTTTCGTATCCAAATGATAAGCATAAATGGTCCGGACCTTCGCATTCCGCCCCGTTTCATCCTTCAGACGCTTAGCGCCTTTTGCTTCCGCCATGAAATAAATGATGCTGCCGTCTTTAGAAAACTGAGGCTGGGCATCAATCAGCGGAGCGAAGTCCTTCCCGTTTGAGATAATCGTTTCATCTTTTTTCGTTTTGACATTCATCAGACGGATGGACGCTTTTTGTTCCGTCCCTTTTTGTGTATAAGATGTAAAGACAAGGTTCTTTCCGTCCGGTGACACCGCCACGTCGCTGATAAACTGCTCAAGGTTTGTCAAATCCTGAAGGTGTTCGCCCGCTCCTGCTGCAAACCGGATATTCGTCGGTTCAGGGTCAATCCCCTTCTCATTTGCCTCATCCGTTTTTTGATAATCCTCTTTTACGGAATAATGCAGAAGCGCAAAATCGTTTTGGCTCCGGTTATAAAAGAAGCTGCTCACACTGTCGTCTTTCTCATCGGCGGCGGGATACAGATTTTCATAACGTTTCGTTTTCAAATCAAAAGATGCGAGACGGAAAATATCTTCATCCGCTTTTCCGAGACGGAAATAAATGTGCGTCAGATCCTTTGATAAAAACAGACTGTCAGCGCTTGCCGTTCCTTTATAAAGCACCGTCTTCTTTTTCGTCTTCAGATCAAGCTTATAGAGACGCATCTCATTTTGGTCATTATTCCCGACAAAATAGAGCACCTGATGGGCGTCATCGAGCGCAAACGCCGGATATGCCGAAAGCTTTTCCTCATACAGCACGCGGCCGTCCTCGTAATATTTCGTCATCAGATCTTTGTCTGTAATGGAAACAAGCAGCTTGTCATGGCCGCCGGAGACAACGGCTTTCCCGCCGCCGTCGCTTTTTCCTTTAATCAGTAAAACGGCCGCGATGACCGCCGCCGCCAAAACGGCGGCCAGCAACATCCAGATCCATCGTTTCTTCTTCATTATCAATCTCTCCGTCAATCAGAAAAAGCAAGAATCAGTGTCCTTGCTTTTTAAGATGGTCTATTTTAATAGCTGTAGTGTCCGGATACTCTTCCTTTGCTTAATGGATATCCGAGCGCTTTAAACGCTTTCGGGCTGACATCCAATACGGCATTCGGCAGACGGCCTACATCATTTTTGTATACGGTGATAACCTTTTTCGGTTTTGATTTCGCATAAGCTCTGATTTTCGTTCCGTTTCTCGGAACGTCAAATCCTAATTTTGTCGCGCAATCCCAGTGCCCCAGTTTTTTACCGGAAGATCCTTTTTTACCGACTCCATTATACCATGTAATATTTCCGTTCACTTTTTTAGCACTTGCATCAGAAGAGTAACTGATCGCTCCCAGCGTGCTTCCTGCTAAAATCAATAAGGCTAAGAATAACTTCTTCAAGCTTTCGTCCTCCTGATTCTTTATTCTAGGCAAAATTATACACCAAGAAGACGATTATAATATTTCAATCACTTTACATGTTCATTACAACGTGATGAGAAATGCACATAACGACGGCACAATTTCCCGTTCTATATAATTCCATGGTAAATTATACTACAAAATTTAATTCATTAGCGTTATAATATTCATAGAGTATTTCTGCATTCAATATGGACTTTTTATAAGGCCTATTGATAGTTGCATAATATGATATATTTTGAGAAATCAGGCTTTAGGAAGCAGGCACTTTATTCCTTTTAACCGTGGTTCATATTGATCATGTACCTATACTCGTTTCAATCAGACTAGGAGTGATAATCAATGAAAGCGGCAAGATGGCACAATCAAAAAGACATTCGAATCGAAAACATTGATGAACCTAAAGCAGAACCGGGTAAAGTCAAAATTAAAGTCAAATGGTGCGGGATTTGCGGAAGCGACCTTCATGAATATTTGGGAGGCCCGATCTTTATTCCGGTCGGCAAACCTCATCCGTTAACAAACGAAATGGCGCCCGTCACGATGGGTCACGAATTCTCAGGAGAAGTCGTTGAAGTGGGCGAAGGCGTCAAAAATTACAGCGTCGGCGACCGTGTCGTCGTGGAACCGATTTTTGCCACACACGGACATCAGGGAGCCTATAACCTTGATGAACAAATGGGATTCTTAGGCTTAGCTGGAGGCGGCGGCGGATTTTCTGAATATGTATCCGTTGACGAAGAATTGCTGTTTAAGCTTCCTGAAGAGCTTTCTTACGAACAGGGCGCGCTTGTTGAGCCGTCAGCGGTAGCGCTTTACGCCGTCCGCCAAAGCAAATTAAAAGCGGGCGACACGGCGGCAGTTTTTGGCTGCGGACCGATCGGGCTGCTTGTGATTGAAGCCCTGAAAGCGGCCGGCGCCACAGATATTTACGCGGTTGAACTTTCACCGGAACGTCAGGAAAAAGCGAAAGAACTCGGCGCTATCATCATTGATCCGTCAAAAACGGACGATGTCGTTGAAGAAATCGCTAAACGCACAAACGGCGGCGTTGATGTTTCTTATGAAGTAACAGGCGTTCCTGTCGTTCTCCGCCAGGCGATCCAGTCAACAAACATTGCCGGTGAAACGGTTATCGTCAGCATTTGGGAAAAAGGAGCGGAAATTCATCCGAACGATATCGTTATCAAAGAACGGACCGTAAAAGGCATTATCGGATACCGTGACATCTTCCCTTCCGTTCTTGCACTGATGAAAGAGGGCTACTTCTCAGCAGATAAGCTCGTCACGAAAAAAATCGTGCTCGACGATCTGATTGAAGAAGGCTTCGGCGCTTTAATCAAAGAGAAAAACCAAGTGAAAATCTTAGTCAAACCGAACTAAATCGTTTAGCTGAATAACAGACACATCCGAAAAAGAGCCGTTCCGGCTCTTTTTTTCATCTCATCGTCTTTCCTTCCTTTTCCTTTTAAAAATGATCCCCTCTGCGCAAACTATTTTTCACCCTGTCCCGTCTATCCTTAGGCAGCAGCCTATGATACGTATTTTTAAAAAAGGAGCCCTTTGAAGCAATGAAGAACGAAACAGCCAAAGCGTCGCTTGTGACGTGCATAACTGAGCGCAAGGAAGACTTTTACCGGCTGGCGTACAGTTACGTAAAGAACAAGGATGACGCGTTAGATATTGTTCAGGAATCAATTCAAAAAGCGCTGACATCGGTCGAATCCGTCAAAAACCCCGATGTGATCAAAAGCTGGTTTTATAAAATTTTAGTGCGCACAGCCATTGATTTTCTCCGCAAACAGAAAAAACTGAAAGTGATGGACGATGAAACGATCGAGTTTTTAAGCCGCGGAAAGGAAGATCACTACAAAGACACAGATCTTCACGAAGCGCTTGATGACCTGCCGCATCAATATAAAACCATTATCATTCTGCGTTTCTTTGAAGACCTGAAATTAGAAGAAATCGCAGACATCACGGGGGAAAACATCAACACCGTCAAAACACGCCTTTACAGGGGGCTGAAGCTCATGCGCATTCAGCTGACGAAGGAGGATCTTTCTTAATGGAAAAGAGATTAGAACAATTAAGAGAAGAGTATAAAAGTGTGCCCATTCCTAAGGAACTGGACAGCATTGTCGAAAAAGCCCTTCAGCAGAAACCGAAGAAAAAACGAATCGTGATGTGGCCGACATCCGCGGCAGTCGCTGCGGCCGTCTTATTTACCGCCGTTGTCAATATCAATCCGGATGCCGCACAAGCCATGTCTAAAATCCCCGTCATCGGCAAAGTCGTCCAAGCCATCACATTCACGGAGATGAAGGAAGAAAAGAACCAATCAAGCATTGATGTGAAAACGCCCGCTCTGTCCGGACTTTCCGATCATAAACTCGAAGACAGCATCAATCGGCATTATATGAAAGAAAGCAAAGAGCTGTATCAGGAATTTATGAAGGCGACCTCAAAAAGCAAAAAAGGCCACCTCAGTATTTACAGCGATTATGAAACCGTTACTGACACAGCGGATTTGATCTCAATCCGCCGTGATATCGAAAAAACACAAGCTTCATCTTATACGCAAAGCCGTTACATCACGATTGATAAAAAGAATGAGGCCGTGCTTACGTTAAAGAGTTTATTTAAAGATGACCGTTATATTAAAGTCATCAGCGAAAATATTAAAGAACAAATGAAAAAACAGATGAAAGAAGATCCGAATAAAATATACTGGGTCGAAGATGATGATATGACGGAGCCTTTTAAAGCCATCCGCGCCGACCAGAATTTTTATATTACAGATAAGCACAAACTTGTTATTTCATTTGACGAATATGAAGCGGCACCCGGATATATGGGCGTTACAGAGTTCACAATACCGACCTCCGTCATCTCCAAGCTGCTTGTCGGAGACCGCTACATCAGATAAAGAAAGAAAAAAATCCATGATATCCGCAGATCATGGATTTTTTCTTTCGTCCCGCAACAGCCAAGATGCATAAGGAACCCTTTTCATATAACAGACGCCGGACGGGGGCTGAAAAGTTTAAGAAAATCACAGCATTTCATTCATTTTTTCTGAAACAAAATCCCCTTCCGAATGCGTCTAATTAACGGAACAAATGGAAGACTGTACAGAAATCTGCCATAGCCATCCGCAAAACAGCGAGAATTTCCGCACACATTATTGGAGGAATACCATGTCAGACAAGTCACTGCATCACCGCTATATTCCCGGACTGGATGGACTTCGCGCCTTTGCCGTCCTCGCAGTTATCGCATATCATCTGAATTTTAACTGGGCCGACGGCGGTTTCATTGGTGTTGATATCTTTTTTGTTTTATCGGGGTATTTAATTACATCTATTATATTGCCTGCCCAAGGCAATGCCATCACCCTTGATTTGCGTGATTTTTGGGTGCGCCGGATCAGGCGGCTTCTGCCGGCGGCTTATCTCATGATTATCACGACGGTCATTTGGGTCGTATTGTTTAACAGCGAGCTCCTGCATACCGTACGCGGGGATGCGGTCTCCTCACTTTTTTACATAAGCAATTGGTGGTTTATCTTTCATCAGCTTTCTTATTTCGACAGCTTCGGCTCCCCTTCGCCATTAAAAAACCTTTGGTCGCTGGCGATTGAAGAACAGTTTTATATCATATGGCCCTTCCTGCTTCTTGCGGGAATGTACATATGTAAAACACGGGCCCGGCTTGCGGCCGCGGTCATGTTTCTCGCGTTATGTTCGGCAGTCGTAATGAGTATGATGTATGTGCCCGGCGGAGATCCGAGCCGCGTTTATTACGGGACGGATACCCGCTCATTTGAATTGCTTCTCGGCTGCGCTTTAGCTTTAGTGTGGCCGATGAAACGATTATCTTCCAAACGGCTGCCGAGCAGCATGAAACACCTGCTTCACGGGACGGAGCTTGCCGCTTTTGCCGCGCTGCTGCTTTGCGTCTTTTACACGGATGAATATGAACCCTTCCTGTACAAGGGCGGCATGCTTTTGATCAGCATCACCGCAGCTGTTCTTGTCGCATGTTTATGCCATCCGAGCAGCTTTTTGGGACATGTTCTTTCATGGAAGCCGCTTCGGTGGATCGGAACGAGATCATACGGAATCTACCTTTGGCATTACCCGGTTTTCGTACTGAGCACACCCGTGCAGGAAATCGGAAATCCGGTTTATTGGCACTGCGCCGTCAGAATCGGCGCCACTTTCATTCTTGCCGAGCTGTCTTACCATTTCATTGAACAGCCGATCCGCACTGCGGGCTTCCGGCCATTTTTACGCCGCGTGTTTCTGAACCGCTTTCTGGAATGGAAGACATCCTCTGTCATCAGCAGAATGTCGCTCGGCCTTATTCTTGCCGCCATTCTCGTATTTGCGGGCGGGCTGTCAGGAATAGCCGAGGAAAAAAAACAGCCGCAATGGACGTACGCGCAAAATGATCAGCAAGAAACCGCCGCCTCTTCGCACAAGACGGCCGATCACGATCAACCGGCAAAAGAAGATGACATTAAGAAAAAACACAGCGGCGAAAAAACAGACACCGCGTCAGACAAAAACAAGAAAGAACCAACAGACAAATCAAATACAAAGAAAAACGAAGAGAAAAAGGAACGGTCATCTCAAAAAACGGCTGATCCAAAACAAACACAGCCTCAGCAAGACGTGCTGGCCATCGGTGATTCGGTGATGCTGGACATTGCGTCATACCTGCGGCAGTCCCTCCCTCATGTCACCATCGACGGAAAGGTAGGAAGACAAGTCTCTCAAGCACTCCAGCTCACTTCGGAATATGCGTCATTTAATCAGCCGAACAAAGCGGTCATCATCGAGTTAGGGACGAACGGCTATTTCACAAACAGCCAAATTGAATCACTGATCAGCTCCTTTTCAAAAGCCGATATCTATCTTGTCAACACGCGTGTGCCGCGGCAGTGGGAAAGCAAAGTAAACGAATCATTGCGCCGGCAGGCCGAGTCTCGCAAAAATGTGACGCTTGTCGATTGGCACGCAAAAGCATTGCAGCACCCTGAATACTTCACACCGGACGGCGTCCATCTCATACCTGAGGGGTCTAAAGCGCTGACATCCCTCATCGTTCAAACAATGAAATCATGACAAAAAAAGAGGCCCCAAAAAGGCCTCTTTTTCGCATATCGTCACGCAAGCTTCTGTCCGCAATTCGGACAAAAATTCGCGCCTTCCGTTTTCGTTCCGCAGTTCGGACAGAATTTCGGCTTAGCCGCTCCTTCCGCGCCGTTTGCCGGTGCCGTCCCCTGATTCTGCTGACTTTGATCTTGCTGCGGCTGGTTCTGCTGATTTTGGTTCATTTGGTTCATCATTTGATTTGCCGCATTCATTCCCATCATCATGCCCGCCATGTCTGAGGCGGCGCCGCTTCCGTTCATTTTGCCGGATGACATTCCGTCCGTCATGGAAATCTGCTGATAGCGGTTCACATCGCCCACCATGCCGTAAGAAGCGTTTTTCGTAATCATATCCTGAACTTCCTGCGGATAGTTAAAGCTCATAATATTGAAGCCCGTAATCGACATGCCGTCTCCGATCAGCTGCATATCAAGATCTTCTTGAATCCCTTTTCCGATTTCAAAGGAATTCGACTGCAGATTGAACATGTCTTTTCCTTCTCTGGTGATCCATTTCATCAAAAGCTGATCGAGAATAGACGTAATCCGGATTT
The DNA here is from genome assembly GCF_052055895.1 of Bacillus sp. D7-8. Taxonomy (NCBI): domain Bacteria; kingdom Bacillati; phylum Bacillota; class Bacilli; order Caryophanales; family Bacillaceae; genus Bacillus; species Bacillus sp. D7-8. The sequence continues at coordinate 631,431 of NZ_CP179922.1, read as the reverse complement.
TAATGTCCTCCACTAAATAGCTGTCTTTGACACCCGCAATCTTATCAATCAATCCGATGTAGTCAATGACCTTGAAGTTAAATGTGCCGTTTGCGCGGATCGGCATACCGCCCGGCATACCTGCCGCCGGAATGTTGATGGCGTTTTTTGTGCCCCATTTCACGGTGAACTCCTTCGTATTCACAAACAGCACTTCAGCCCGCATGCCGCTGTTAAAGCCAAACTTAAACCCTTTTAGTGTAGATAGAAACGGAATGATTTCTGATTCGATATCATAATCGCCGTCATCACGGAAAATCCCTTCAATTTTCCCGTTGTATAAAAAGATGGCATCCTGCCCCGGCCGGATGATCAGACGGCTGCCTTTTTTAATTTCACGGTTGTTCCATTTATAGAAAACCATGTCGTCTCTGAATTCTTCCCATTCCACCACATTTGCTAACTGATTTCTGAAAAAACCCATGTATGCTCAAATCCTTTACATATAATTTAAAAACTACCCTTGCTTCCGCTGTAACTCGTGCCGCCCCTCGTGACTCCGCCGTCATTGTCATTATCTTTATCAGGCTTTTTTTCTCTTGTAACGTCGGTTCGGATATATGTGTCGTGCTGGCTCAGCACTTCAGACGTATCGTGATCCATATACGTGCTGCCGGTGACGGTGACCTTGCCGCCGGAATTGTACACCATCACAGTGACGGCGATTCCGGCCGCGGCTGCGGCAATAATGAGCTGAAACCACCATGTGAGCAGCAGATTGTCAGACTTGTCGTCCGGGCTTTTCCCCATATCTTTATAAGCCAACTTGATGTAGGTCTGAAACGCCTTTTCATAATGGCCTGCGGAAATATCTGACGAGATCGTATTTCTGATCGTATTCAGCCGGCTGTTATTCAAATACGTCTCCGCCTTTTTATATCCGGAGATAAATACTTCCCGCTTTTTCATATCAATGGTCAAAATCGCCGTGCTTCCGCTAAAATGACTGTCATAAAAATCACCGGCGTACTGCTCGATGTCCTTACCGCCCGTTCCGTTTGCGGTAAGAATGATAAAATCGGTATGGCGCTTTGCCCCGAGCTTCCCGGCCAATTCCTCAAGTTTCTTCGTTTCATCCTTCGTTAATAAATGAGCATTGTCATAAACATATTGCTTCTGTTCCGCGGCAGACGCCGATGTATGTAAACCAAAAGACAGCATCAGAAAAAGGACGAAGCAGAAGAGACACGCTTTTTTTATCGATACTTTCATCAAAAACCGCCTCCTATCATAAGTGAGACGAGTCTTAATGCTAAAAACGCACCGGCGGTTATGCCGCCGAACCACGCGGCCACTTTTCCGGCACTGATCGGCGGTTTGCCGACAACCTTGCCCGTCTGCCCGTTCATCGCAAAAATGTGTTCAGCCCGCTCATAGTCGTAGCTGACCATCCAGACCGGAAGCAGTACGTAAAAGCTGCTGATTTTATCGGTCTGAATCTGCTCATCCGTAATGTCAGCCGTCGTATATCCGGAGAAGGTGGATCTGATATAAGAATCAATATAATGGCTGATTTTATCCTTCGCCCGCGGAAAGAGATCGTCATCGGTATAATTGTACTTTTCCGCTATATATCCCGCTAAATAGGCCGTATTAAACTCCTTCAGCTCACTGTATGAGTAAGGCTCCAATTTGTCCATTAATTCATCATTCATTTTTTCTGAAGCGTCGACCGGAATTTTGAGATAATCAAGATTGATATCGCGGTACGCGTTGTAATACTCGGTCTCCGTCACCCGGTATTCTCCATCTTCATAGTGATGCACTCTCGTACAAACGGCATTGACCTGAACCTTGCTGTTTAAGTCAAACATCCAAAACGGCACGTACATGCCGGTTATGCTCTTCACCCGATCGGCAGTCATAAATCCTTTCGGTGTCAGACGGCCGTTTCGGCACCACTTTTTAAAAGCGCTCATGGCCTCTTCTTTACTGATCGTAAAAGGAATCACCATCGAAGGCGCGAGATTTCCCGACAATCGGTCGGCGAGAACGGCGGCTCCTCCGCAAAACCCGCACGTCGTGGCCGTCGTTTCCGCCTCAGTCATTAATACCGCGCCGCAATTCTCACACCGGTACTCGTTCGCCTCATTTTCGGAAAATCTCGTCGTAATATACTCCTTTGGCAGGCTTTCAATCTGATCCTGCCGCCCGCAGCTGTGACATGTCAGCATGCCGGATGAACTGTCAAAGACCATATCATCGCCGCAGTTCGGGCATTTATAAGAAATGATCATTCTGTTTCTCTCACTTTCTCTTTATATCGGACAAAGCTGCAGCCCGCTGTCTATTGATCTTTACTGAAAAGCATTTTCTGCTTAAGCGCCGCCAATTCATCATCGACACTGCTTTGATTGCTGTCATATTTAGCCGTCAGATCGTCAATATCGTCTTTCGGAGACGCGTTCAGCTCAGCCATCGCATTGGCATGATCAAGCGCTTGGTTGACCTTGTCTTCCATTCTGCCGAAAGCTGTCATCGATTGGCCCGCATTTGACACAGAGGACCCCAATTTGTTCATTCTCTCCTGCGTTTTTGCCACAGACCACTTCGCTTTGATGGCATTTCGGCGCGACTCAAGCTCTCCGATATCAGCGACAAGCTTGTCATGCATTTTGCGCATTTGAGAGGCGTTGGAAGAAGCGAGCTGATAAGCCGTCTGCAGCTCAGTCAGTCTTGATTCAACAGCCGCTTTCCTTTCCAAAAATGTCCGCGCATCGGCTTCATTGCCGGCCTGCAACGCTTTCATCGCATAACTTTCCATCTTTTCGGCATCAGCCTGGCATTCTGTTAACGTTCTTTTCGCCCGCTGTTCCTCAGCCATGACAGAAGCCGTCTCCGCTTTCACTTTTCCTAAATCACTGTTCAGATTCCGCAAATATTGATCAACCATTTTTTCAGGGTTTTCAGCTTTATCCAGCAGCGCATTGATATTGCTTGACATGATGTCTTTAAATCTTCCTAAAATACTCATTTTTCATTTTCCTCCCAAAATTAAATAGTAACAAGTTCATAGTTATCTATACTGTTTTTTTCGAAAAAAGTTTCATTTTCTCATGAATTTATGTATTTTATATGAAAATAGTCTCATTCAGCCCATTTGTGCCGGCGGAAATTTTTCACGACCAGATACAGTGAGAACAAAAAATAAATAAAAAGCCCGATCATCAACCCGCTCACTAACGGATAATGTTTCGCAGCATACACAAAGAAATCAAGCTGCGAAATCTGTTCAGGACTTGTAATCGTATCCGTCCCATTCAAAAGCTTTGAAAATTTCGCCGTATCATTCCAATCAAACGAATCAGAAACAAGCTCACTCCCCTGATACCAATTGACAGCGGCAAGACAAAGAAAACAAAAAACAGAAAACGCGCATTGCACAATAAGAAAAACATGTTTCATGAAAAACATTCCTCCGCGGTTCAATATCACAGGCCGACACACTATACATGACGGCAGCAGCAGAAACTTGGTTTTACTCAGAACTGATAAAAACGTGATTGTATGTACTTCACATCGGTTCAATTTACTGGATGCCTTTCTAAAGTATACCTTATATCGAAAAGGGTTTCAGGCCTAAATAAAAGAGGATGCTTCCCGAAGTCCGATGACTTTCAAGAAGCATCCTCGATATTTTACAGTGATACTTCAACCTCTTTTAAACTCGGCAAAGCATCGATCGCACCGATTTTGGTGCACACGAGCGCCCCCACCTTATTGGCAAATGAGACAATATCACGCAGCTTCGCAAAATCATCGGCTGCCGTCTGAATCTCATCCGTGCGCGCCAGCTGATACAGCGCCGCGCCGACAAACGCATCTCCCGCTCCCGTTGAGTCTATTGATGTCACCGGAATGCTCGGAATGATGTCAATATCCTTCCCATTTGAAAGAAGGGTACCGTTTTTCCCGATTGTCACCGCCACAATGCCGGCTCCAAGCTCATGAAGAACCGCAACACCTTCTTTATGATCCTTCGCACCGCTGATGATCTCAAGCTCTTCGTCACTGACTTTCACAAAATCACTTACGGCAACGGCTTTTTTTGCGGTGTTTATAAACTCTGAAACTCTTCCTTTCCATAAATCCTCACGGTAGTTAGGATCGAAGGAAATAAACTGTCCATTGTCTTTCGCAATCGACATCAGCCGTAAATAGGCTGAGCAAAACGGATCAGATAACAATGCTGTCGCTGATCCGAAATGAACGATTTTCGCACCGTTTACCTTTTCCAGATCAATATCATCCAGCGTAAACAAAGCGTCCGCTCCTCTGTTAAACACAAAGTCGCGCTCCCCGTTTTGTTTTAATGAAACAAACGCAAGCGTTGTAGGCGCTTTCTCATCCATGACAAGCATAGAGGTATCGACATGTGCGGCGTCCAATGTCTGCTTCAGAAAATACCCGAACGGATCTTTGCCTGTTTTCCCGCTGAAAGCCGCGTCTCCGCCCAGCTTAGCAATGGCAGCCGACACATTCGCCGGTGCGCCGCCGGCACTTTTTAAGAAATTGCGTCCTTCTGTCAAATCAACATCCACATCGGTACAAAAGAAATCAATTAACAATTCTCCAATACAAATAACAGATTGGCTTCCCACATTATCACACTCATTTATCAATTCTCGATTATAGTTTCAGTATAGAGCTTTCTGTCATAAATACAACCGTATACATAGAATATTTTAAATTTTACGTATACTTATCTGGCAGCCCTTTGCTCCAGATCAGACATCATCTGCTGATATTTTTTTTCAGTTAAAGGATAAAAAGAAATAAGAATAATAGACAGCAGAATGAACAATCCCGGAATGAGCGCATTCATATTTTTAATCGCATTCAATGACGAGGTCGTCTGATCGGTATTCGCGGCATATCCGGCGATTCCGAGATAAACGGCCGAAAATGACCCGGCTAACGCAACTCCGAGCTTATTGATGAAACTCATGCTCGAGATCACCACGCCATCAGCCCGGACTCCGGTTTTCCATTCCGCATAATCGACACAATCGGCAACCATTCCCCAAGCAAGCGTATTTAAAGGCGTCGTGAAAAATCCCGAAACGAAAAGCCAAAAGAAAATAAGCGGCAGCGAAGAATACGATGTAAACTGAAGGCCCGCATAAGAAATCAGCGATAACGCCGCCGTGATGATCATAACCTGCTTCCGGCCCCGCTTCTCAGAAAAGAAAGGAATAAACAGATTGCTGATCAGCGCTGCGCCGAAAAACAACACGGTTCCTAAAAACACAAATTCCTTATGGCTGACGTTATACGTAAAATAGTACACCATCGTACTGAGCTTAATGTTAAACCCAATCGCAAACGCCAAAAATGCAGAAACCAAAATGAGCAAAGGCTTGTTTCGGAACAAAACAGACAACGTCTTTTTCATTCCTTGTTTTTTTCTTTTTTCAGGCTGAATCCGTTCCCGCACAGTAAAGAAACTGAACAGATTCAATGCGATGCTCACCGCCGCATAGATAAGCGCCGTCATTTGGAATCCAAACGCCTGATCTTTCCCGCCGATGGCGTCCGCAAGCGGTGTCGCACAGGAAATCGATAACAGAATTCCGATATAAACCAAAATCATCCGGGTCGTCGTCAGAACCGTCCGTTCCTCCACGGAATTCGTCATCCGCCCCGTTAAGCTGTTGACCGGAATCGTCTGCATGCTGAAGGACATCCCAAGCAGAATATAAGTGATGTACGCATAAACCATATTCCCCGTCTCGCCGAAATGAGGGGTCGTGAAGCATAAGAACGTAAATAGCGCAAAAGGAAACGCCACCCACAAAAGATACGGCCTTGCCTTTCCCCATCTTGTATTCGTCTTGTCTAAAATCACGCCCATAATCGGGTCAAAAATAGCGTCCAGCACCCTTACGATAAGAAACAAAGCTGCGATGACCGCAGGCTTAATGCCGCCGACGTCTGTATAGTAGAATAATAAGTATGCGTTTACAAACTGAAAGATAATATTGTACGACATATCGCCGAATCCGTAGCCGACCCGTTCCATCCAGGACAGGCCGCGATATTTCGTCTTTACTGCCGCTGCTTTTTCTGTTTCAATCATTATTTCCCACCCCAAGAATCCGTTTTCATTTTTGATATGCAAGAGGGAGAATGCAAAGATCCTCCCCGTTCACTCAGCGATTTGGATACACCATCACTTTTAAGCATTCATTTTTGTATTGAAAGGCCCGTTCCATCGCCTCTTGCGTCTTCTCCAGCGGGTATTGGTCCGTTACAAGATGCTTCGTGTCCACTATGCCGGAAGCGAGAAATTCAATTCCCCTCGGATACGTATTCGCATAACGGAAGATTCCGTATATATCAATCTCGTTATCTGCAATAAACGGCACATTGAGCGGAATCTCGTTCTGAGAAGGCAAACCGACAATCGCCAGTTTTCCGCCCCGGCGCACGGAAGCCAGTGCGGATTGCAATGCCGCCGGATTCCCCGCTGTTTCCCAGGCAGCATCAACGCCTCTGCCATTCGTGATCGTTTTGATTTCTTCACCGGCATCCTGTTCCCGGACATTGATGACATGCGTCGCACCCATTTTTTTCGCGGCATCTAGCCGCAGCGGCTCCAAGTCGGTCACAATAATTGTGCCTGCCCCGTATGCTTTCGCCGCCGCAACGGCCATCAGCCCCACAGGGCCCATTCCCATGATCGCAACCGTTGAACCGGGCTGAAGCTTCGTTCTCGAGGCCGCATGAATGCCGACAGAAAACGGTTCAATCAAAGCCGCATCTTCATAGGATAGTGAATCCGGAATCGAAAAAACAAAGTCCTGGCGCATTTTGATATATTGGACAAACGCGCCGTCAACCGGCGGTGTCGCCAAAAACTGTACATCCGGGCAAAGGTTATAACGCCCTTCCTTACACGCCTCACAGCGTCCGCATGTGACACCGGGTTCGACGGCGACACGGTCTCCCACCTTGAATTGATCGACAGACGATCCGACGGCGGCAATTTCTCCCGCACATTCATGACCGAGGATAAATGGTTTTTCCACTACATAATTGCCTATTCTGCCATTTGTATAGTAATGCAGATCAGATCCGCAAATTCCGACAGCCATCACCTTAATCAACACTTCATCATGATTGATCTCAGGCACGGGCAATGTTTCGATTTTGATTTCTCTCGTGTTGTGCATAACCGCCGCTTTCATGTTTTGAGGCACTGTGTGAGTCATTTGGCAAAATCCTTTCTCTGCTTTGAAATGTAAGTGCATACATTTTTGTTTTCTCTGTTACTGCCCCTATTTTATCTGCTTTTCCATACGTTCAACAGCCTTTCCTGCTGTATAAAAGGACAGCCGCACTGTACTTTTTATTTTTTCATATACAAAAAACACTGAATTGATAAAATAGTACTAATAGGAGGTGCAGGCTAATGGCTGAACTTGAGAACCGGACACAATTTGCAGAACTGCTGGCACCTGCCGTCAAATCGCTGAAACATCATCCTGATTATAAAGTCAGAAGGAAAAAGAACGAAAAAACAGGACAGTCTTATATAGATCAAATCGCACTCCGATTAGGCGTTTCCTCTAACACGATCAAAAGCTGGATCGGACAGATGGGCGCAAACTACATTCCCGGACGAATTGACGACGGAAAGCTGTTCGGCATGATCTGGATCATTATAGAAAAGACCGACATGGATCCTGAATGGCTGACCGGCCTTCTGGAAAACACCACGATTCCCGTTATCAAGCCCGCACTGCCCGTTTGGACGGCGTCTTGTCTAAAAAAAGCAAAAATACTCCGGAAAGACAGATCATTCGGAGCGCCGAGTGATGACGATGTTGAAAAAGCAGTAAAGCGGCTGTTTCATGACAGACCAAGCTACGAAACGAATGCGCTTACAAGAAACTCCGTCACGCATAACTTACCGTCACGCCGGACCGGAAACTTTATCGGACGCAACTTTGATATGGAAGCAATCCGGCAATGGATGCTGTCCCAGTCACCGGTCTGTTTAATCACAGGCTGGGCCGGCATGGGGAAAACAACGATCGCTCTTGAAGCAGCCTACCTTTGTGCCGGCGGTTCACCAGATTGGCCGGCATTCAACAGCATCATCTGGATCAGCGCGGACTGGAAAGGATTGAGCTTCAGCGATTTTTTAAACACGATCGCCTATCAGCTCGGACGCGCAGAACAAATCGACAAATCCATCAACGAAAAACGGTTTGTCGTCCGCAATGCATTAGCCGCTCATTCAAATGAAACACCAGTATTGCTGATCGTTGACGGCATTGATACAGCGGAACGTAACATTCACGAATTTATCATCGGCCTTCCGCAAGGCGTAAAAGTCCTCCTTACGGCACGGGAAAACGTAAAACAGACATACCGGGACGGCCTCGGGGAACTGGCGGCCATCCAGCTGGGCGGCCTTGAACAAACAGATGCCCTTGAATTTTTCCATCAAGAAGTGCACCGCTGTCTGCAAACATGCAACCTCCCGCAAAAACGGGAAAAGCTGGAGCAGCTGTTGGAGCTATCACCTGACCTTAAGAATGAATTCGTCTCGGCAGCCGCCGGCAACCCGAAGGCCATGGCACTGAGCATCGCTTACATGTCAGACGACGATATCCCCGCTCCCCAGCTCATTCAAGAACTTAAACAAGCAGGCTACTCATTATTGGAATTGTTTGAGGTTCTCTTTGGCCGCACATGGGACAGATGTCATGAAGACACACGAAAACTATGGCAGACGCTTTGCTTTTTCGCTAAGCCCCCTGATGAAAAAAGCTTGGCTCAAGCGGCCGGATTAGACGCCCGGCGGTTTCATTACGCGATTGAGCAAATGCGGTCATATGCTTTAATACAGCCGGAACGAAGCGCAGGTAGTATTCAATATGCAGCCCATCAAACCGTTGTCGCTTACGGAGAACAGCACTTATCCGAAAATCACGAATTAGCAAAAGAAGCCCGCAGCCGCTGGGCGCATTATTATATTGATTATGCGGAAACCCATTTAAAACGGGAACGGCCCAATTCTGTCTATTGGAGCTACTTGCTGGGACGGAATTTAGAGCAAATGAAAAAGGAATGGCCGAACATCCTAAAAGTCATCGAATGGTCGGGCGAAACCGGACAACATGACATCCTGATTAAACTCATCATCCGCATCAGCCATTTTCTAAGCAGAATCAACCTGCCCCTGCGAATCGAATACGGATTAAAAGCCGCCGATGCCGCCCGTCAATCAGGCGAACACACGCGGGAAGCTTACTTTCGGATCGACACGGCAGGCTGGGCGCTGATGGAAGTCAACGATTCAGACGGAGCTCTCAGGCAAATAGAAGCCGGCCTGAAGATACTCGAACAATCAGGCGCGCCGGATCACGACGACTTGAAAGTATGGGGAACCGCCCTGCAATCGAGGCTGCTGTTAAAAATCGGAGAACCGGAAAAAGCGGCAGCAATGCTGGACGGAATCAAAGATCAGCCCGTCTCCCCCATTATCCGGCACAGGGTTCTTCTGGTCCGCGGCGACCTGAGTTTCGCCCGCTCTCACTACGAAGAAGCCATCACATTATACGAAGCGGCAAACACAACCAGCGCCGCATACGGCGGCGAAAAAACGATAGAAGCCTATTTCAACCTCGGCATGGCTTACGTGAAGTGTGATCAACTCGAAAAAGCGGAAAAAGCCTTTGAACAAATGCTCTATGACAAACATAACGCCAATCAAGTTGAGTTGATCTATTACTATTACGGAATGGCACAGCTCTTGTATCGTAAAGGAGAGAAAACGAAAGCGATGGAATCGAATCAGAAAGCGATGCGTTTGATTGATTCGTGGGAGCCTGGGATTGGGATTCGGGGTGAGGTGGAGCAAATGGATATTCTCATTTAAAAGACAACTACATTTCGGCTAGCGATACGAGCTTTGAAAAACACTCATGACCTTGTTGTTTTTAAAGATAAAAAGGTATCTTTATCAGTACAGTAAATTGATTAAGATACCTTTATTGAAAAATTAATATTTCACAGAAAACAAATTTCTAAAGTTAAACTTTTTAACAACAAGAGGTTAATACTTATACAGCCGTATTAATGCTGTACTGTAATATAATGTTTTAGTTCACCTGACCAATATCTTCCTCCCCATTCCTGTCCAACTTGCACATCATACTTACCTGCAGGAAGATTTTTCGTTGAAAAACTCACACGAAAATTACGTGAACCAATACGATGCAAAATATCTTTTCTGGCAATTACTTTACCTTTTTTATTTAATATAATTACTGAAAAGCCATTATCTAAATCCCTAGCCAAAGTACCAGTAACCACAATGGAAGTAGCGCTTTTCGTATATGTATTAGCATCTGTTTTAAATTTAATTGTACCTTTCGAATCCATAGCTAATGCTTCTGACCCGCCTGCGAAAATGGCAACTCCCAAAAGTGCTGCTGTAAACAGGATCATTACTAACTTTTTCATCTTTAGAATTCCTCTTTTCTTTTTAATATTTTAAATCCACAGTTATAATAACATATTCTCCTAAAAAAACAGAGGTTTTCCCATATATTTCCCCTGAAAAACGAATACGTTTGATAGAAATTTATTAATATTAATGCAAATTTAAGATTCTTTTGAAAAAATCTTGTTTATTTTATAGCTTTGAAATGTATGGTACTCAAACTTTTCTATTCACTTGCTACAAGGTCTAATATTTTATCAGCAAAAGCATTTGCAATAATTTCTCCCTTTTCTTCCGTATAATAAGGGACTTCCATTTGCATTGAACTCCTTAGGGCTACCCTTGCCGCTGTAATATCAGGATTATCTCCAATCATAATATTACTCGCATGCAGTCTCGAATTATTTCATTACTATTAAATTTATTTTTATAAAATAGCTTATATCCTGAAAAAACAAGACTATTATAATACTCTTGAACTGCATTTAAAATTGACTTAGTTTTATTATTTAATAAGATCTGTGCGATGAAAACTCTTTTTGTCCGAGATAACCTTAAGTATTTACAAAATGATCTAATGTTCCCTGTGTCAGTACAATTACCACACTAAAACTAAGGGTATGCGATTTTTGGTAGAGTACTCAACTCTTCCCTTTACAAATTTTAATTACGCACAAACCCCTTAATTATTTCTAATCAACATTCTATGGCTGGTGAGTTCAAATATTTTTTAATTCAAACTCTAGTTCTTCTTCCCTTTTTCAAGATCCAAACAAGTAATGCAATAAAAACGATGTTAATTATAAACGCAGAAATAACATAAGTTTCATCTGAAACGCCAATATACTTCCCTTTCGATTCTAAGAGATTCCTTACTTGCTTACTCCATAAAGAACCATTCAGCGAGCCATCGTCCGCTCCAAATGTAATTTGTGCTGTTTCCTTATTGCTGCTTGTAATATTAACACCATAAAATACTGTATACCTATTGTTATAAAAGATAGGCATATAAGAATAGTCAGAAACTAAAGGCTTTACCTTTTTGGCAGGTAATGATACGTACAAAATCGCAGAATAATTACCTATCCCTGTTTCAAATTGCTCAGCTTTAATAAACTTCGTGTTTGAAGGTAGATCAATATTATAAAAATGCTCAAAAATTTGAATATCTTCTTCCGAAAAATCTGTTAATTGGTAGTAATGCGGATCAATAATACATTTATGAAAATACCATCCATTAAACAATAAAAAACAGGCACTTATTAAAATTACTACTACTGCCTTATATAAATTCTTTAACTGTATCACAATGATATGCGCCCCCTCATAATGCATTATAACGCTTTTCCCAAAAGTAAATCAAAACAGCGATTTACTTTTGGGAAGAATTAATTATTCAGATTTTATTTTTTGTTTAAGGCAATCTGCAAATGCTTGTGCAATTGCTTGACCATCCTCTTGGGTATAATTCTTAACATTAAAATGATGTTTAAATTCCAAACAGACAGGATTGTTGGTGTTTAAATAGTACTCTGCATCCTTAATAACTGCTTCAAATGAATTATTAAATCTATTTTTAAAAAATTGAGAGTATCTTCTACTATAGCCGGTATTATAGTATTCTTCAAATACCTTGTAAACTGGTTGTGAGGTAATCCCTGTTCTTGTATTCATAGCAAGGTTAACAGCGTCTACATCTCCTAATAAATCTTGAATTCCAAATGTACCAATTTGACCTCCTATTAAATCTATTGCAGCATCATAAGTTGTTTTATAATTAGCATTATAGCGGACAGTGTCTCCCCCTACTGTAATTAAATCACCTGCCCATCCTGCAAGATCTTGTATCATTCCTACAGAACTATGAATTATTGCATTAAAAGTGGCCATCATATGTGCGACATCTAGTGTCAGTTTAGAAAATGGATCTATCAGGATTCTCTTTTCTTGTCCCTTCAATACGTTATCAGCTATTTTAACAAAATCTGAGTCAATAAAATCCGCTGTTAAAATCCACAATAAACCATCATATTCATCTTTTCTTAGATACTGGGCAACTAATTCATTTGCCTGTTGAGTAATATTGCCGACCGGATTAGGTTTATTTCCTTCCTTTTCAGTAACATAATCTACTGCTGTATTATATAAAACTTTTAATTGATCGAAGAACTTATTATTTGTAGTCGAGACAAAATTGTTACTATTTTCTTTATTATAAACTATAGAATTAACGCCTTTATCCTTGCCCGATGAGATATTATTATCAATCTCTATTTTCCCAGGCCCATCACCTATACTCCTTGTCTTTATTTGGTCAAATGCCCAATCAGTGGGAAGTGAATAGCCACGGTTACCGCTAAATCCTGAAGACATATCACATACAAAACTACTGACCGAGTAACCGGCTGCGGCCACGCGACTACAAACATTTCTCGCGCCATAAATACCAATTTGATAACCACTATTGAGTTGGGCAAATGTCCTTTTAATTGCTTTAAAATAAGGGAGTATGCGACTGGTAACCTCACCGTCAACAGCGTCGTAATCTACTGTAAAATAAATAATAGTATTTTCTTTAAAACCAAATCCCTTAGCCGCACCAATAGCTGCTCTGGCATCGAATACCCCTTGAGTTTCTGTAAAATAAGAAGCTTGAATTGAATTTCTCTCGTAAATTGGAAATACGCTAAGCCCTGCAGCAAATATAGTCTCTAATTCAGGCAACGTCATCTGATACGATCCAGTAAGGTATCTCCCAACCGTTGTATACCCGTTGGATTTCAAAGTTGCTGCTCTGGCAGCATTAATTGGTGTGGCACAATCACAAGCTGTTCCTTTCCTATCTTCGTCACCTTTGCTTACTAAAAGAGATGCCCAGGTCTGCATTCCTGCTACTCCATCGGCAGGTAATGCTGAAAACTTTTGAAAATTAATAAGTGCTGTTCTCATATTTTCATCGAAGATACCATCAAATCTTCCTGGATTACGATTATTACAGTACAAAGCATATTGTAAGAGCTTTACAAAATTAGCTTTTGTGCTACCCATTGAGATTGTCGGGCATTTTGATTTTGTAGCAGGTCCAAATGTTCCAGTTGGTTCTGCTATTCCTTCTTCGACCTGGAGTGCATAAATTAAAGCCTCATTAGTTTGTCGGGAGTATCTACCGTCACATGGATTAAGGCCAGTGACCTTATAATATTTCCGATTCAACTCTTGTTGAATATTACGAATTTTGGCATCTCCTACATTTACAAAAGCGTCCATATTTAATAACGCTTTAAAGATTATAGGAGTTGCAATTCCATCTTGATTAGACAACCCTGCATCAGTTTGAAATTTTTTTATAGCAGCCTTTGTACCATCACCATAGGTTCCTGTAAAACCAGTTGGATTATATCCCTTGCAATACAATGCACCTTGAAGAATCATAATTTGATTTCTTGTTTTTTCATTCGAAGAATTAGATTTAGTTGATAATGTAGGACATTTTGCCATAGTAGCTGGTCCAAATGTTCCAGTAGTTGACGTAATTCCTTCTTCAATTTGTAATCCTGTAATCAAAGCCTCAATCACAGGCCACCCTGTTTTTCCATTTTCATCGATTTTTACATAACCTGGCTTGTTTAAGTAAACAAGATTTACCCATTGTTGAACTTTTCGTACCATTTCATCCATTGTTTCCACTCCTTATTTTTTGTTAGTAAAGTACTTTCATTTAAAGGTGGCAAACGTATGACAAAATAAGAATATCTGCTCTTACTTCAAAAGATGCAAAGAATAAAAATCAGCAAATCGCCTATGAACATAAATCCTTTTAAAAGATTTGTAACAAAGTCATATGCCTTGATGCTAACTTGAATAAATTAGAATAATTTATTCGTAATTTGAGATGATTGATAGAAATAAAAAAAAGCCCCTCACAAATTCATTGAACTTGTGAGAGACTTCGATATGGCGTTACTCTGGAAAACCCTTATGTTAAACAGGGATCATAATTTTTTACATCATTCCACCCATACCGCCCATGCCGCCCATGTCAGGCATTCCTGCGCCGCCGGCGTTTTCTTCCGGTTTGTCAGCGACAACCGCTTCAGTTGTTAAGAGCATTGCTGCTACAGAAGCTGCGTTTTGCAGGGCTGAACGTGTAACTTTTGTCGGGTCAACGATACCTTTTTCGATCATGTTTACCCATTCGCCAGTTGCAGCGTTGAAGCCTACGCCGATTTTTTCGTTTTTCAGGCGCTCAACGATGACAGATCCTTCAAGACCTGCATTGTGCGCGATTTGACGGATCGGCTCTTCAAGCGCGCGAAGCACGATGTTGATACCTGTTTGCGCATCGCCTTCAGCTTCCACTGCAGCGACTTTGTTGTATACGTTGACAAGCGCTGTACCACCGCCGGATACGATACCTTCTTCAACAGCTGCGCGAGTTGAGTTGAGGGCGTCTTCGATGCGAAGTTTGCGCTCTTTCAGCTCAGTTTCAGTCGCAGCGCCGACTTTGATGACAGCTACGCCGCCGGCAAGTTTCGCAAGACGCTCTTGTAATTTTTCTCTGTCGAATTCAGAAGTTGTTTCTTCCACTTGAGCGCGGATTTGGTTGACGCGTGCAGCGATTTTTTCAGTGTCGCCGGCGCCTTCTACGATTGTTGTGTTTTCTTTCGTTACCACAACTTTAGAAGCGCGTCCCAATTGTCCGATTTCAGTAGATTTCAGGTCAAGGCCTAAGTCTTCTGTGATTACTTCTCCGCCTGTAAGAACAGAGATGTCTTCAAGCATTGCTTTACGGCGGTCACCGAAGCCAGGAGCTTTAACGGCAACAGCGTTGAATGTGCCGCGAAGTTTGTTGACAACGAGTGTAGCAAGCGCTTCACCTTCAACATCTTCAGCGATCAGAAGCAATGGTTTGCCTTGCTGTACAACTTGCTCAAGCACAGGAAGGATTTCTTGAATGTTTGTGATTTTTTTGTCTGTGATTAAGATGTAAGGATTGTCAAGAACCGCTTCCATCTTATCAGAGTCAGTCACCATGTAAGGAGACGCATATCCGCGGTCGAATTGCATACCTTCAACAACTTCAAGCTCAGTTGTGAATCCTTTAGACTCTTCGATTGTGATGACGCCGTCGTTTCCTACGCGCTCCATTGCTTCAGCGATAAGGCTTCCGACTTCCTCATCAGCAGCAGAGATCGCAGCAACCTGAGCGATAGACTCTTTGCCTTCGATCGGCTTAGAAATTTCTTTTAAGTTTTCGATTGCTACAGTCACGGCTTGTTCCATACCTTTACGCACGCCGACAGGGTTAGCCCCCGCAGTTACGTTTTTCAAGCCTTCGCGGATCATAGCCTGCGCAAGTACAGTCGCAGTCGTCGTACCGTCACCGGCAACGTCGTTTGTTTTGCTGGCTACTTCAGCTACAAGCTTCGCACCCATGTTTTCAAACGCATCTTCAAGTTCAATTTCTTTTGCGATTGTCACACCGTCATTTGTGATTAACGGAGAACCGAATTTTTTCTCCAGAACCACGTTGCGTCCTTTTGGCCCTAAAGTTACTTTTACAGCGTCAGCAAGCGCATCGACACCGCGAAGCATAGCGCGGCGTGCTTCTTCACTAAACTTAATATCTTTTGCCATGTTAACGAAACCTCCTCGAATTTTTAAAAATATTTATTTGCTTAGCCGATAACAGCTAAAATGTCGCTTTCACGTAAGATTAAGTATTCAGTACCTTCGTATTTCACTTCAGTACCGGCGTATTTTGAGAAGATAATGCGGTCGCCCTCTTTTACTTCTAAAGCAACGCGCTCTCCGCTTTCCAACACGCGACCTGAACCGGCTGCCACGATTTTGCCTTCTTGCGGCTTTTCTTTTGCAGAATCCGGTAATACGATTCCGCTGGCAGTTTTTTCTTCAGATTCTACGAGTTCAATGACAACGCGATCACCTAATGGCTTTAACAATGTAATAACCTCCTCAATAGTATGAATATGTAATTTTAGCACTCAGCTCTAAAGAGTGCTAACACAGTTATTATAATAAAGAATCTCACTTCCAATTTCAAGTCATAAGAATAAAAAATTTTCACGCTTACATGATTCTCTCTCACACTGATTTTCTCCTTTTTTCACGTCAAGTTCACTTGTGTTACAATAAGAACAAATAAGTTGATTTTATAGGATAAAGGAGTACATATCATTTGAGAAAACAGTATTGGTATATCATTTTGACATATGTTATCATGCAGCTTTCCGCATTGATCGGCATTCCTTTAATGTACAAATTCGGCTATGCGGGCGGGCACCCTACGAATGCGAATCTCACCATGGCTCAGGGGATTTATTCCGTCGTAAGCTTTTTTATCTGCCTGATTATCGTTCTCTTGATTTTGAGAACCGCGCCGAAGCAGACATTAAGAAACGGGAAGAAAGCATCCGCCGGCATGTCCGTTCTCTGGGCGGTCGCGGGAATATGGCTCGCTTTATTTTCTCAGGGAATCGCCGGGATGATTGAGCAGTATGTCTTTCATGTGGGCAGCGGTTCCGAAAACACGAAAGCCATTCTCAGCATTATTAAAGCCATGCCGCTCATGATTATCGTTTCTTCTATCGTCGGGCCGATTCTTGAAGAAATCATTTTCCGGAAGATCATTTTCGGTGTATTATATGAAAAAACGAATTTCTTTATCGCCGGACTGATCAGTTCCGTCATTTTCGGCATTGTGCATCAAGACCTCACGCACCTGCTGCTGTATACGGCCATGGGCTTTACCTTTGCGTTCTTGTATGTGCAGACGAAACGGATTATTGTGCCGATATTCGCCCATGTCATGATGAATACCATTGTCGTGGTCATGCAGCTCGGCCCCGCCCAAAAATATATTGAACAGCATAGTGAGCAAATGCAATTAATTATTGGAGGATTGTTTGTATGAGGAACCCAATGACTTGGGGCTTGATTTATTTCGCAGTCGGCTGTATCTTTACGTATTTGGCCGCAAGCTCTCCGGGAAGCATGTGGTCTTTTTATTCCATACTGCTGATGGTTTTCGCCGCTTATAATATCAGCATCTCGTTTAAAATGTTCGCTTTCTCATTTAAAGTGAAAAAAAATCAAAAATAAAAGAAAAGCCATTTCTCATCATTGAGAAATGGCTTTTTTATGCTGATACGTCCTGATCGGATTCACTGCTGGTCTGCCTTTTCCGATACGCCGCTTTTGAAATCAGGATACTGACCTCGTATAAAATGCAAAGCGGAATGGTAATCATCAAGTGAGACAGCAGCTCAGGCGGCGCAATCATCGCGGCGATCACAAGCAGCACAAAATACGCGTACTTCCTGATCTTTGATAAAAACATCGGCGTGATCACACCGAGTCTCGTTAAAAACATGATCAGCACCGGCATCTGAAACAGCAGCCCAAACGGAATCGTCAGCTGCAGCAGAAAATGAAAGTATTCGGTAATCCCGATCACCTGGTTGACATCGAGGTCATTCGAAACCCGCTTCATAAAATCAACGACCAGCGGAAATAAAATATAATAAGAAAACGACACACCGCCGACAAACAGCACGATCGAAATCGGAATATAGCTGAGTGTTACTTTGCGCTCCTTCTCATACAGACCCGGGCTGACAAACGCCCAAATCTGATAGAGAATAATCGGCGAAGTCAAAATGATGCCGATGATAAACGCGAACTGCAAAAAGATAAACAGCGGATCCGTCAGGTTAAAAGCATTAAGGGTGAGCTCTTTTACTTCATCGGCTTTTTGAAGATACACAATGATAGGTTTTGCCAGAAAAAAGCCGGCAATAAAGAAAACCGTAAAGGATAACGCCACAATCAGCAATCGTTTCCGAAGTTCGGCAATATGCTCCACAAGCGTCATTTGATTCACTCTCATACGCGTCATCCTATCTTACTGTTCTTCTTTCTTTTTTTCCTCTTCTTCACCGGCTAATCCCTTAGTAGCGTTCTTAAATTCACGAAGCGTGTCCCCCGCCGCTTTTCCTAATTCGGGAAGCTTCTTCGGACCGAAAATAATCACCGCTACCACACCGATAACCGCCAGGCTTCCAGGACCGATCATGTGCAGCTCCTCCTTTCGCTATTCAATTTCTTCCAAAACAGAATAATGCTTCAAGAAATAAACCAATGATTGAAGCTCTACAGCTAAATCTATATGATGAATTCGAATGTGATCCGGCACATTCAAACGGGCCGGCGTAAAGTTAAGGATTCCCTTGATTCCGAGCGACACGAGCCGGTCGGTAATTGACTGGGCGGCAACCGCGGGAACGGTAAGAATCGCCACGGGTTCATCCTTAATGTGAAGCTCTAAATCATTAAGATCAAAGACAGGCACACCGCCTACCTCAGTTCCTATTTTACTCTGATTCACATCAAAAGCCATAGATATTTTTGTGTTATTATTTTTTGTGAAATTATAGTGAAGAAACGCCGTCCCTAAATTCCCGACACCGATCAAAATGACGTTCGTCGTTTCATCCTGATCCAGTGTTTTTCTGAAAAATGACAGCAGGTAATCCACATTATAGCCGTATCCTTTTTTGCCGAGCGCCCCGAAATAGGAAAAATCCCGGCGGATCGTGGCCGAATCGACTTTTACCGCGTCGCTCAGTTCAGCTGATGAAACGCGCTGTTTTCCTGACGCGTGTAAATTCTTTAAAAAGCGATAATAAAGCGGCAGCCGTTTTGCCGTCGCCTGTGGAATTTTTGATTGATCCTTGTTCATGATTGGTCCTCCACTTTATACTCAGATGCATCTCTTTTAAAATCACCGTTTTTGCCTCCTGTCTTTTCCATGAGGCAGGTCGGGCCGATGACCATTCCTTTATCCAGCGCCTTGCACATGTCATAAACGGTCAAAGCGCAGACTGAAGCGGAAGTTAGCGCTTCCATTTCCACACCTGTACTCCCTTTCGTTTTTACGCTTGCCTGTATATGAAGAACGGCTTCGGAATCCTTTTCCTCCCAGCCGAATGAAATGTCAACGCTGCTTAAAGAAAGCGGGTGGCACATCGGGATAATCGCTGACGTCTGCTTTGCGGCCATAATTCCGGCCACCTGTGCGACAGCCAGCACGTCTCCTTTTCCGATCTCGCGGTTTTTGATTCTGCTGTACACGTCATGCTTCATGTGTACGCTGGATATCGCAGCGGCAGTACGGACTGTTGAAGATTTATCGCTTATATCCACCATGCGGGCACGGCCTTCTTCATTAAAATGAGAAAATCCATTCATATTTAAACTCTCCTTACTTCTGATCATACACTATTTTCTCCCTGATGTCTTATCCTATAATGTTCCAATTCTGATGTATTGTTTGCTGACAGCAGGTTGATAAGCTACACTTAACTTATTATAACAGAGGTGAAATAATATGATGATCTTACAAATTAATCAGCTATCCAAATCTTTTGGCGCTGATCCTATTTTAAACAATATAAAGCTTGAAGTCAGATCTCGGGATCGCATCGCCATAGTAGGCAGAAACGGAGCCGGCAAATCAACTCTCCTTAAAATTATCGCAGGTCACCTTTCATATGAAAAGGGTGAATTAATCAAACCGAAAGAATTAACGATGGGATATCTTGCCCAGCACACAGGCTTGGAATCCCAGCTTACCATAAAAGAAGAACTGCTGAGCGTTTTTGATTACCTGAAAGCAATGGAAAAAGAAATGCGCTCTATTGAAGAAAAGATGGCCACGGCCGCCCCCGCGGAGCTTGAGACGCTGATGAAAACCTATGACAGGCTTCAGCAGGATTTCAAGGATAAAGGCGGCTATCAATATGAAGCGGATGTCCGATCTATCCTTCACGGCCTCGGCTTCGGAAAATTTGACGATTCCGTGAAAGTGCAAAGCCTGAGCGGCGGTCAGAAAACAAGGCTTGCGCTCGGAAAGCTGCTGCTGACCCAGCCTGATCTGCTTATTCTGGATGAACCGACGAACCATCTCGACATCGATACGCTTACATGGCTTGAGCATTATTTACAGGGATATTCAGGCGCCATTCTGATCGTCTCCCACGACAGATACTTTCTTGATAAAGTCGTCAGCCAAGTGTACGAGGTCTCACGGACAGAAAGTAAAAAATATCTCGGCAACTACAGCGCCTATTTAGAACAAAAAGCTGAGCAGTATGAGAAAGACCTGAAGCTGTATGAAAAACAGCAGGACGAAATCGCCAAGCTTCAAGATTTTGTCGACCGCAATCTGGCCAGAGCTTCTACAACGAAAAGAGCCCAAAGCAGAAGAAAACAGCTTGAACGGATGGACGTCATGGCAAAGCCGCTCGGGGATGAAAAATCAGCCGCCTTCCGTTTTGACATTACAAAACAGAGCGGAAACGACGTCCTGCGCGTACAGGATGTTTCTATCAGCTATGACGGCCAGCCTCCGCTCTTGAAAAACCTGACCTTCGGCATTACAAGAGGCGAAAGCGCCGCCCTCGTCGGACCGAACGGAATCGGCAAATCAACCTTGCTGAAAACGATTATGAATACAATCAGTCCGGAATCCGGATCGATCACGTACGGTTCCAATGTCACAATCGGCTATTACGATCAGGAGCAGGCTGAACTGACCTCGTCCAAACGCGTGCTGGACGAGCTGTGGGATGAATATCCGGACATGCCGGAAAAAGAGATCAGGACATGCCTCGGCAACTTCCTGTTCAGCGGAGACGATGTCCTGAAACCTGTCCGTTCTCTAAGCGGCGGTGAGAAAGCAAGAGTCGCGCTTGCCAAGCTGATGCTGCAAAAAGCAAACTTTCTCATCCTTGATGAACCGACAAACCACCTTGATCTGGACAGTAAAGAAGTGCTGGAAAACGCCCTGATCGACTACCCGGGAACACTGTTATTTGTATCGCATGACCGCTACTTTATTAACAGGATCGCCACAAGGGTGCTGGAGCTGTCTCCGGATCATGCAGAAGAATATTTGGGTGACTATGACTATTACACCGAGAAAAAAGCCCAGCAGCTGGAACTTGAAGAAATGAAGCGGCAGGAAAAAGAGCAGGCTCAGCCCGCCGGCAAGGTCAAACAGGATACGAAAAGAACTTACGAGGAAGAAAAAGAATGGAAGAAGAAAGAACGGCAGCGCCTGAGACGCATTGAAGAAATTGAAACGGCCGTCTCATCCGCCGAAGAGAAAATCAGCGCCAATGAGGAGCTGCTGTGCGACCCTGACGTGTATCAGGATCATGAAAAGGTACAGACCATTCACGCGGAGAATGAAGCTCTGAATCAAGAGCTCGAGAACTTATTAGCAGAATGGGAGGAACTCTCCTTAGAAGAATAGAAAACGTCAAGCACCTCTTTAAGGGGTGCTTTTTTATCCACAGCTATCCTCCTTGTCAGCCATGTAAGTAAGCGTTTTATACACACTATCCACAAAATTTTCTGACTTTATCCACTTTACTAACAACTTATAGCCCCTTATCCAGCCTGGATTTCTGAACGTATTCACAATCCTGTGGATATGTTCGAATTATCTGTTAATAAGTAAAAAAAAGCCTCACGTTTTACAACGTGAGACGATCAAAAGATGTTAATTCCAAACCGGGCTGTCCGTTCATATCATATGAGCCCCGAATCCCCTTTTCAAAAGCAACGGTTCCGGCAGCCGCAATCATCGCTGCATTGTCCGTACATAAGGAAAGCGGCGGGATGACAAGCTCGGGATCTCCCGAATGGCTGAATTCCTGCTGCAGTGCGGCTCTCAGCCCTTTGTTAGCGGCTACGCCCCCTGCCAGCAGCACTTGTTTAACCCCGTATTCTTTCGCGGCCTTAGAGGTTTTTGCCGTCAGTACATCAATGACACTCTGCTGAAAGCTTGCGGCAAGATCCTCCGGAGGAATCACCTCATTTTTTTGCGAGGCGTTATGAAGCGTGTTAATCACAGCTGACTTCAGGCCGCTGAAGCTGAAATTGTAAGACCCTTCTTCCAGCCACGCACGCGGAAGCGGAATGGAATCCGTTCCCACAGCAGCCAGCTTATCAATCTGCGGCCCTCCCGGATAAGGAAGCCCCATCGTTCTTGCCACTTTGTCGTAAGCTTCGCCTGCGGCATCATCCAGCGTTTCACCGATAACCTCGAATGAACCATGCTCTTTCATATAAACCAATTCCGTATGTCCGCCTGACACAACCAAAGCAAGCGCCGGGAATTGAAGCTCTCCTATCAGCCTGTTTGCATAAATATGACCCGCAATGTGATGGACACCGACTAGCGGTATTTGATGGGCAAAGCTTAACGCCTTTGCCGCATTGACTCCGATTAACAGGGCTCCGACAAGTCCGGGTCCTTCCGTTACGGCAATCGCATCAAGTTCATCAAAGCCCATCTCCGCTTTTAAAAGAGCTTCCTCAATCACAAGGGTAATCTGCTCCACATGATGTCTGGACGCTATTTCAGGCACGACCCCGCCGAAACGTTTATGGCTTTCAATTTGAGAAGCGACAACGTTTGAAATAATTTCATTCCCGTTTTTTACGACCGAGGCCGCTGTTTCATCACAGCTTGTTTCGATTCCTAATACATAAATATCTTGTTTTTCACTCATGTAATGTCACCCACATTAATAACGCATCTTCTCCGTTATCTGTATAGTATTGTTTTCTGATTCCTCCGGCCTGAAGACCGAATTTTTTATATAAGGATTGGGCGGGATGATTTGAGACCCTGACTTCGAGAGAGAGCCTTCTTGCCTTTTTTTCTCTGCACAATTCTATCGCAGAGCGAAACAGCGCTTCTCCCAATGATTGGCCCCGATATTCCGGCTTAATGGCTATGTTCGTAATCTGCGCGTCATCTATAATAATCCAGATTCCGCAATACCCCGCCAGACAGCCGTCCTTTTCAATGACAAGGTAGTGGGCATACGGATTTTCCAAAAGCTCATGATAAAATGAATCCTTCGTCCACGGAGAAGTAAAGGATGCTGTTTCAATTTCATAAATTTGATCAATATCTTCCGGACGCATGCTTCGAATCGCCGTTTTCGTTTTCATCCCTATCACCCTATTTTTGAGATTCCATCCATTTCGCTTCAGCCTCTGCCAGACGCAAATAATCCGGAACAAGGCTGTGGACATCCGCTTCTTCTTTTTCCAAGCCTAAAAACGCCAGCTCTGACGGCCGCGGATTATGCTGTGCAGCCGTTCCAATCACTGCTTGAGATGTCAATTCATGCAGAATGGTTTCTTCATGAATGGCTGTATCGTGTCCTAAAAATAAAACCGGAGACGCTTTTTCTTTCAGCATGCCGAGCCAATCAGTCAAAAGGACATTCTGATCTGGAAGAACGGATTGTAATCGGCCGTCCTGATATTCATAAAGTCCCGTATATACCTGTCCGCGCCGGGCATCAAATAACGGGCAGATCAGTCCTTGAAAGTGCCGTCCGTTAGCCGCCAGCACCTCCAGGCTCGAGACAGCTGAAACCGGAAGCTTCAGCGACCATGCCAATGTTTTTGCCAGCGTCACACCGATTCTGACACCTGTGTACGATCCCGGTCCTTTCGCCACCGCTATTTTCGTAAGGTCCTGCGGTGTTAGGCCGCAATCCTTCAGCAATGAATTGACAGCAGGCATGGCCCGCACGGAATGATTCTTTTTTAAATATGTAATATACTCCGCCATCACCGTTTTGTCACGAACGAGCGCGGCACCCAACGTGTAATTTGACGTATCAATTGCCAGTATTGTCATGTTTATTTATCTCCTCACAAAGCGTTTCATACCGTGTTCCGCAAGCCGTAAAGGTAATGTCCCTTGCCTCATCACCGGCTCTTGTGATGACGATCTGCAGCCGTTCAGCAGGCAGCTGATCCTGAATTAAATGAGCCCATTCAATTAAGCAGACGCCTTGTCCCTCAAAATATTCTTCAAGCCCTAAGTCTTCGCTTTCATCCTCCATACGATACACATCCATATGATATAGAGGAAGCGAACCGTCATGGTATTCTTTTATAATTGTAAAAGTCGGGCTGTTTACCACCCTCGTGATTCCCAGTCCTTCGGCAAAACCCTTTGTAAAAGTCGTTTTTCCCGCGCCTAAGTCGCCTTCCAGTGTCAAAATGTCTCCCGGCTTTGCCAAAGAAGCGGCAAGCTTGGCTACGGCTTTCGTTTCTTCGGGGTTTTTCGTTCTCCATTGTAATGTCTTCAAAGTGAGTCACCCGTCTTATTTAAAATGATTGTATCCTTTTTTCTCAAGGACGATTTGTCTCTGATCATTGGCTGTCAAAAGAACACATGCTTCCTTCCGTTCAGATACCGCTCCTATCTTCGCAATCGGAATGCCCGATTGAGTGCAGTAATCTAGCAAAGAAATCCACTCTTGCTGAGAAACCGTTCCAACCAATTCAAAATCTTCACCGCCGAATAACACCCATTTTTTCCACTCAGAATTTGCCTCAGGCAAATCCGGATGCACCGGCAGAAGTTGTTCTTCAATTTCTATCGTAACTGAACTTGCCCCAGCTATTTCATGCAGCTCACTAGCCAATCCGTCACTGATATCATTAAGAGCCGCGCGCTGAAGCTGAGAGCAGAAGCGGCCGACCTGAACTCTCGGAACGGGCCGTTTATGTTTTCGGATAAAATAATCAGTCGTATGAAAAGCAGAAGGGAGTGTTTCTCCCAATAAAAGAGACAGTCCTGCTGCGGACGAACCGATATCCCCCGTAACAAACACAACATCTCCGGGTCTTGCCGAGCTTCGCAGACAAGCGCAATCCTTCTCAACTTCTCCGATGACAGTAACGGTAATTACGGCTTGACCGGAAGCGGAGACGGTATCTCCCCCGATCAAATCCATTTGATATAGTTTCGCCAGTTCCGCCATTCCTTCATACATTGCCTGGACGTCCGCTTTCTGCCAGCAAGAAGGAACCGCTAGAGACACCAAATAAAACTTCGGAATGCCTCCCATCGCCGCCACGTCACTAATGTTAACAGCAAGCGCCTTATAACCGATATCATGAGGAGAGGAATACTCTAATTTAAAATGGACATTCTCCACCATTGTATCAAGGCAGACAATTTGCTGCATATGGGGTGATGCTGTATAAACCGCACCATCATCACCGATCCCTACATCGACGGAAGGATGATAATGCGAATGCGGCGTAATACTGTGAATCAAATCAAACTCATCCATATATCTCCCGTCTCCCTTTCTGACGCTCTTGTGAAATACAGCTCTTTCTAGTGTATCGGATTATGTTTCAATATCCAAGACTTTAACGATATAAAAGAAAGCTTGGTTAGATACCAAGCTGCCAGCATTTAAAAGAAAACACAAAAAAAACGAAAACATGATCGTTTCGTTTACAATAAAAATGGCGGTCCGGACGGGACTCGAACCCGCGACCTCCTGCGTGACAGGCAGGCATTCTAACCAACTGAACTACCGGACCATTTATTTTTTGGTTGCGGGGGCAGGATTTGAACCTGCGACCTTCGGGTTATGAGCCCGACGAGCTACCGAACTGCTCCACCCCGCGATGATAAAATTTTAGAAAAGCTTGGCGGCGTCCTACTCTCACAGGGGGAAACCCCCGACTACCATCGGCGCTGAAGAGCTTAACTTCCGTGTTCGGCATGGGAACGGGTGTGACCTCTTCGCTATCGCCACCAAACCATTGAGAGTGTTCTCTCAAAACTAGATAACAGTAAGCATACATTCAAATTGGTTAAGTCCTCGATCGATTAGTATCTGTCAGCTCCATGTGTCGCCACACTTCCACCTCAGACCTATCAACCTGATCATCTTTCAGGGATCTTACTTCCTTGCGGAATGGGAAATCTCATCTTGAGGGGGGCTTCATGCTTAGATGCTTTCAGCACTTATCCCGTCCGCACATAGCTACCCAGCGATGCCCTTGGCAGAA
>NZ_CP179922.1:172500-602500 GCF_052055895.1 Bacillus sp. D7-8 | reverse complement strand
GCTTTCTCTTCCTCCGGGTACTTAGATGTTTCAGTTCCCCGGGTCTGCCTTCTCATATCCTATGTATTCAGATATGGATACCACTCCATTACGAGTGGTGGGTTTCCCCATTCGGAAATCTCCGGATCAAAGCTTGCTTACAGCTCCCCGAAGCATATCGGTGTTCGTCCCGTCCTTCATCGGCTCCTAGTGCCAAGGCATCCACCGTGCGCCCTTTCTAACTTAACCGTTAAAAAGAATCACTACGTGATATCTTGCATTACTAATTGAATGTGAATTACTTCTGTTATCTAGTTTTCAAAGAACAACATCTCGAAGAATCGAATGATCCTTCAAAACTAAACAAGACAGGGAACGTTCTGTTTATAAGACCCAAGGTCTTATATTCCGTTAAAATCCTTAGAAAGGAGGTGATCCAGCCGCACCTTCCGATACGGCTACCTTGTTACGACTTCACCCCAATCATCTGTCCCACCTTCGGCGGCTGGCTCCTAAAAGGTTACCTCACCGACTTCGGGTGTTACAAACTCTCGTGGTGTGACGGGCGGTGTGTACAAGGCCCGGGAACGTATTCACCGCGGCATGCTGATCCGCGATTACTAGCGATTCCAGCTTCACGCAGTCGAGTTGCAGACTGCGATCCGAACTGAGAACAGATTTGTGGGATTGGCTTAACCTCGCGGTTTCGCTGCCCTTTGTTCTGTCCATTGTAGCACGTGTGTAGCCCAGGTCATAAGGGGCATGATGATTTGACGTCATCCCCACCTTCCTCCGGTTTGTCACCGGCAGTCACCTTAGAGTGCCCAACTGAATGCTGGCAACTAAGATCAAGGGTTGCGCTCGTTGCGGGACTTAACCCAACATCTCACGACACGAGCTGACGACAACCATGCACCACCTGTCACTCTGCCCCCGAAGGGGACGTCCTATCTCTAGGATTGTCAGAGGATGTCAAGACCTGGTAAGGTTCTTCGCGTTGCTTCGAATTAAACCACATGCTCCACCGCTTGTGCGGGCCCCCGTCAATTCCTTTGAGTTTCAGTCTTGCGACCGTACTCCCCAGGCGGAGTGCTTAATGCGTTAGCTGCAGCACTAAGGGGCGGAAACCCCCTAACACTTAGCACTCATCGTTTACGGCGTGGACTACCAGGGTATCTAATCCTGTTCGCTCCCCACGCTTTCGCTCCTCAGCGTCAGTTACAGACCAGAGAGTCGCCTTCGCCACTGGTGTTCCTCCACATCTCTACGCATTTCACCGCTACACGTGGAATTCCACTCTCCTCTTCTGCACTCAAGTTCCCCAGTTTCCAATGACCCTCCCCGGTTGAGCCGGGGGCTTTCACATCAGACTTAAGAAACCGCCTGCGAGCCCTTTACGCCCAATAATTCCGGACAACGCTTGCCACCTACGTATTACCGCGGCTGCTGGCACGTAGTTAGCCGTGGCTTTCTGGTTAGGTACCGTCAAGGTGCCGCCCTATTTGAACGGCACTTGTTCTTCCCTAACAACAGAGCTTTACGATCCGAAAACCTTCATCACTCACGCGGCGTTGCTCCGTCAGACTTTCGTCCATTGCGGAAGATTCCCTACTGCTGCCTCCCGTAGGAGTCTGGGCCGTGTCTCAGTCCCAGTGTGGCCGATCACCCTCTCAGGTCGGCTACGCATCGTTGCCTTGGTGAGCCGTTACCTCACCAACTAGCTAATGCGCCGCGGGTCCATCTGTAAGTGGTAGCCGAAGCCACCTTTTATGTCTGAACCATGCGGTTCAAACAACCATCCGGTATTAGCCCCGGTTTCCCGGAGTTATCCCAGTCTTACAGGCAGGTTACCCACGTGTTACTCACCCGTCCGCCGCTAACATCAGGGAGCAAGCTCCCATCTGTCCGCTCGACTTGCATGTATTAGGCACGCCGCCAGCGTTCGTCCTGAGCCAGGATCAAACTCTCCGATAAAGTAGTTTGACTGACTACGCACATCGCTGTGCGATTTATTTAAAACTTTGAATTAACAGGTACGTTTTGTCTTGTTTAGTTTTCAAAGATCATTATAATGGAGCGGGTGATGAGAATCGAACTCACGACATCAGCTTGGAAGGCTGAGGTTTTACCACTAAACTACACCCGCGTTTGAATTGGCGCGCCCGAGAGGAGTCGAACCCCTAACCTTTTGATCCGTAGTCAAACGCTCTATCCAATTGAGCTACGGGCGCTTATCAGGCGACTTAACTATCATACTACCAATCAGTTATGATGTCAAGTGTTTTTTTATTTCTTTTCGAAGTCTTTTTCTCGACCTCATTTATTATACACGCTTTTGAGAATTTGTAAAGTCTTTTTTTAAAAGATCATTTTCTCATTTGTCGTTTTCGCTTTGTTCATCAGCGACGTTTAATAATATACCATGCACTTCAAATTAGGTCAACACTTTTACGAAACTTTTTTCTCACTTATTATTCCCTTCTATATAATAAATAAAAAAGCAGGATTCCTAGGAACCCCGCGTCTATCCAGATTACCCGCTCACCTTGGCTTCTGCGCTATTACGATCTGTTTTTTCATAAGTACGGAAGTTTTGTTCAAGCTGTTCGAGCGACAGACCTTTCGTTTCCGGAAGGAACCTTTTCACAAATATAACGGACGCTATCCCTAACAGGACAAAAATGAAGAAGGTTGCAGACAATCCGATGTTTGCGAGCAGGACCGGAAAAGTGAAACCAACAAGGAAGTTCACGATCCAGAGGCAGAAGACAGTGACCCCCATACCAAGTCCCCGCAATCGAAGCGGGAATATCTCAGACAGCATCAGCCAGGTCACCGGAGAGACAGCCCCCTGCTGAAACGCAAGGAAAGTGACTGTTAATGAAAGAACCACATAAGGAAGAGCAGGCGATCCTTTCAGCACGACAGACAGAACTCCGATCAAAAGCAGCACCGCAGTCGTTCCGATCAGCCCCGTCATCAGCATCGGGCGGCGGCCGACTTTGCCGAGAAGCCATATTCCTACAAAAGTCGCGAGCACCGAAATCACACCGTTAGCGATATTGCCGATTAATGCGGCTTTTGTCTCGAAACCGGCATCTTTTAAAATTTGAGTTCCATAATACATAATTGAATTCACGCCGGTGAGCTGCTGCACTACCGCAATTCCGATCCCGATAAACACAATGCGGCGCACCCACGGAACGGCAAGATCCTTAAAGGCGGCCTGCTCCATCTCAGCTTCCTTATGAAAGGCAGATTCAATCTCAGCGAGCTCAGACTTCGCTTTCTCTTCATTCCTTATTCGCCGGAGAACGTGCAGAGCATCTTCTTTTCTTCCTTTAGAAACCAGCCAGCGCGGACTTTCAGGAACTTTCAGCATACCGAAAAACAAGAATACCGCCGGAAGGGCTGCGATAACGAGCATATAGCGCCAGGCGTGAGAGGTATCACCAAGCACATTGCCGATGATAGCATTACACGTGAAGGCAAGCAGCTGGCCTGTTACAATCATCAATTCATTTTGGGTAACCATTCTCCCTCGGCTTTCCGCCGGCGACATTTCAGCCAAATACGCCGGAACGGTTACGGATGCTCCCCCGACGGCAAGCCCCAGCAGAAAACGGGAGATGACCATAACAGATACGTTAGGCGCCAGTGTACATCCAAGCGTCGCTGCAAAGAACAAAACGGCAAGGATAAGGATATTTTTACGTCTGCCGTTATAGTCCGACAATCTCCCTCCGAAAACTGCTCCGATCGCAGCCCCCAAGAGCAGGGAGCTCGCCACCATCCCTTCAGTCAAAGCGGTAAGATTAAGCTGGTCAGCTTCCGCCATAAACGGCAGCGCCCCATTAATTACACCTGTATCGTAGCCGAAAAGTAGACCCCCGAACGTCGATACTAAAATGATGGTTCTCAAAAATGAATGCTGGCTGCTATTTTTATTCATCTTCAAACCCTCCTAGTTTTTACATAGAGATAATATCGGAATATTCAGTTATCAATATTTGCACCCATAACGTCTGCATACAATCTGACCGTACAAAACAGTTATATAAGAAGAAAATAACCTGAAAGCGTTATCATTTATAGTGATTATCCACTCTCCCCTCTCGTCAAATTGTTATTTTATAGTTACTTTGTAGTGAAGTTATAATGATATTATTGTCATTTATGTTATTATCATAATTTTAAAAGCGCTTTCAGTCAATAAATATTTCAGAAAATTTTATAACTTACCTTTATATTACCTATATGTAATCAATTTATGTTTTTAATCAACTTATTTTCACTATATGATCAATAGTTAATCTCTTTTAGATAAAAAATTGATTATATATTGAAAACCCCCAATCAGCAGTTGGGGGTTTTTGATTTATTCTTCGTTTATTGTAACGATCGTTCTTCCTCTCGCTTCTCCTTTTAAAAGAGCAGGAAGCGTATCCGGCAGCTCTTCAAGTGTAATTTCCTTTTGAATAAAGGCCTCCAGATCTGCAGGCTTGAAGTCATCAGCTAAACGCTGCCATGTTTTCTTTCTTGTCTCCATCGGACAGAATACGGAATCGATTCCCAAGAGACTGACGCCGCGCAATATAAACGGAAAGACTGTAGCCGGGAGTTTCGTTCCCGCTGTCAGTCCGCTCACAGCAACTGATCCGCCGTACTGAATCTGGCTGAGAACTGAAGCAAGCGGCTCACCTCCGACCGGATCGACGGCCGCTGCCCATTTTTGTTTTTGCATTGGTTTTAACGTGCCGTTATACACTTCGTCACGGTGAATGACCGTCTTTGCTCCGAGGCTCTTCAAATAGCCGCTTTCGTCTTCTTTTCCCGTACTGGCCTCGACCTCGTAACCTAAGGTTGAAAGAATGGAGACAGCAAAGCTTCCGACGCCGCCTGTCGCTCCTGTCACCAGCACCTTCCCTTTTTCAGGAGCGGCATGGTTTTCTTCAAGACGCTGGACGGACAATGCGGCAGTGAAGCCGGCGGTTCCGATCGTCATGGCTTCTTTAAGTGTCAGACCTTCAGGCAGCGGCACGATCCAATCTGCCGGAATGCGGGCCATCCCGCTATAACCGCCAAAACGGGAAACACCTATGCCGTAGCTTGTCGCAATGACTTTATCCCCCTCTTTGAAACGGGCGTCATCTGAGGAAACGACAATTCCCGCTAAATCAATTCCCGGCACGAAAGGATACGACGTTACGATCTTGCCGTCAGGAATGGCAGCCAAGCTGTCTTTATAATTCACCCCTGAGTAGCAAACCTTAATCAGCACTTCACCCTCGGGAAGGTCCTGAACCGCCAGCTCCCGTACGCTGACTGAAAACCGGTCTTCACGTTGATCGACTACTAACGCTTTAAATTGATCTGTCATCACTACGTCTCCTTAAAATGAATTGAATGGCTTTGGAAAAGCATAAAATAAGTTTGATTTGTTTTCAAATGTCCTGCCCCGTGTAGTATGATCAAAAGTAAAAACAACGAAAGAGTGGTTACGCAGCATGTCTGATAAACAAAACAATGATAACAAAAACAACAACAGCAGCAATCAGCCATTACCGGACATTATTCATACCGCCGTTTTCAAGGCGCCGATACAAGTTGTCTGGGATACGGTCTCCACTGCGGACGGCCTGTCTCTCTGGTTTATGCCGAATGATTTCACACCTCAAGAAGACAGTGAGTTTCAGCTGGAATCTCCGTTCGGTCCGTCTCCGTGCAAGCTGCTGGATATTGAAGCGCCGTACCGCCTTTCTTTTTCGTGGGATACGGAAGGCTGGATCGTTTCTTTTGTCTTAAAGGAAACGGAAAGCGGAGATACGGAATTCACTCTCATTCACGGCGGATGGAAAGAGCCGGAAGCCGTCATCAATAAAGTCAATCGGAAAAGCTCCGAGATTCACAGTACGATGGATCAAGGATGGAACGGGCTTGTCAACACGAAACTTCGCGGGGCGGTTGAGGCTTAACACAGAAGGACGGACACGCTTTCCGTCCTTTTTTTGATGCCGATACATAAAAACTGACTTTGCAAAGACACTAACAGAAGAACCGAAAACTTCTTTCAGGGGGCGCTGTTTATGTATTATTACAAAGAAGAGCTGATCAATATCATTAAACCGGACAAGCCGGACCCGGCCGCGGCCAAGGTGCTTCAGGAAATTTTAGGCGGGCACTACGGAGAAATGCGGACGATGATGCAATACTTTTTCCAAAGCTCTAATTTCAGAGGAAAAGAAAAACAGTTCCGTGACCTGCTTCGCGGTGTATTTTTAGAAGAGATCGCACACGTTGAGCTTGTCCAGCATACGATTAATGCGCTGCTCGACGAAAGCGGCGCTGAGGGCCCCGGAAATCAGGCAGCAGATCAGGCGCCGCTTGACGAAGCAGTTAAACACGCCAATCCGCACCATTTTATCATCGGAGCGCAAAGTTCTCTTCCTGTAGACGCCGGCGGCAATCCATGGAACGGGTCTTGGGTATACAACCACGGGAATCTGATTTCCGATTTATTGGACAATGTCGTGCTGGAATCAACCGGCGTGCTGCAAAAGACACGCATTTATGAAATGAGTTCAAATCAGACGTTCAGAGAAACACTCGGATTTCTGATCGTCCGTGACAACGCCCATCAAAATGCATTTACAAAAGCGTTGGAAACACTGGGTGTCGAATGGGGCAAATTATTTCCCGTGCCGAATTATGATATTGAAAAATACCCGGAATGCCGGAAATTCGTTGAGATGGGTTATCATAATACCCAATTTAATTTCAGACTGGATCCGACACGGATCGGAGAAATTCTGCAGGGAACGACGCCGAGCCGAAACGGCGGCGAATTAAGTGTGTCCGAGCCTCCTAAAGGTTTCCCCGTGCCGGAACTTCCTGAACTTCCGAATGAGCACAGCCCCGGACTGAAAGATATGAACTTGTAACAAAAACGCCTGTTTCGGGCGTTTTTTGTTTTTCTGAATATGAGGTTTGAATGTGTGTAAAACGGGGAATATAAGCCGGGAGATCTTGCCATACGGCCGTTATTATAATGTGAGCACATTGCTGTACATACTTCGTTTCGAAAGTTGTCCTAATTTTCCAGCCGGCCGGCTGGGTATGTTTGAATGATAATGGGAATTATGTAAAGAGAACAATGTCTTTTCTAAGGAGGCAGCGAATGTCTAAGCAAGGAAACTTCCAGAAAACTATGTCACTTTTTGATCTTATTTTAATCGGCATGGGAGCCATATTCGGTTCGGCATGGCTGTTTGCCGTCAGTAACGTCGCCTCTAAAGCGGGTCCATCAGGCGTTTTTTCCTGGCTGATCGGCGGGGGAATCATCTTATTGATCGGCTTGGTTTATGCGGAACTGGGCGCCGCGCTGCCGCGGACCGGGGGAATTATCCGGTATCCCGTATATTCACACGGACACCTCGTCGGATATTTAATTTCCTTTGTCACCATTGTGGCATACACGAGCCTTATTTCTATAGAAGTCACGGCAGTCCGCCAATACGTGGCGTATTGGTTTCCCGGTTTGACCGTAAAAGGCTCTGATTCTCCGACAATTGCCGGGTGGATATTGCAATTTGCGCTGCTCTGCCTGTTCTTCCTCCTCAATTACTGGAGTGTCAAAACCTTTGCGAAAGCAAACTTCATTATTTCGATTTTTAAATATGTCGTACCGATTACGGTAATTGTGGTACTGATTTTTCATTTTCACCCGGGCAATATGACCGTTCACGGATTCGCGCCTTTTGGTTTCACCGGAATTCAGGCCGCGATTTCCACAGGCGGCGTCATGTTTGCATACCTTGGGCTGCATCCGATTGTGGCTGTCGCGAGTGAAGTGCAGAATCCGAAGCGGAACATTCCGATCGCATTGATTGTCTGTATTATCGTTTCTACTATTATTTACACCGTGCTGCAGCTCACTTTTATCGGGGCGATCCCGGCGGATACCCTGAAGCACGGATGGCCGGCTATCGGGACTGAATTCTCCCTTCCGTTCAAAGATATCGCCGTTTTGCTCGGTTTGGGGTGGCTGGCGACATTGGTCATTTTAGATGCGATTTTATCACCGGGCGGTAACGGAAATATCTTTATGAATACGACTTCACGTCTCGTCTATGCCTGGGCCAGAAACGGAACATTATTCAGCATTTTTTCTAAAGTCAATAAAGAAACCGGGACACCGCGTGCCTCCCTTTGGCTTTCGTTCGGTCTGGCTGTTTTTTGGACGCTTCCGTTCCCTTCTTGGAACGCTCTTGTCAACGTATGCTCCGTCGCATTGATTC
Source organism: Bacillus sp. D7-8 (assembly GCF_052055895.1). Classification (NCBI taxonomy): domain Bacteria; kingdom Bacillati; phylum Bacillota; class Bacilli; order Caryophanales; family Bacillaceae; genus Bacillus; species Bacillus sp. D7-8. The sequence goes on along the minus strand of NZ_CP179922.1, from coordinate 594,224 downwards.
TGTCTTATGCGATTGCGCCGATTTCTTCTGCGGCGCTGAGAGTCAACGCGAAGAATATTAACAGACCGTTTTATTTAAAAGGGATGAGCATCATCGGGCCGCTGTCGTTTATTTTTACCTCTTATATAGTATATTGGTCCGGATGGCGCACCGTATCCTGGCTTCTCGGTTCTCAAATTGTCATGTTTCTGATCTATCTCTGTTTCAGTAAATATGCTCCCAAAGATGATGTCAGCATACGGCAGCAGCTGAAATCAGCATGGTGGATCGTCGGCTTTTATGTCATGATGCTGATTTTCTCCTATCTCGGCTCGTTCGGCCACGGATTGGGCATTATCAGCAATCCGCTTGACCTGATTCTGATCGCCATCGGTTCGCTCGGTATTTATTACTGGGCAAAATATACGGGTCTGCCGAAGGCTATGATCGACAGTGATAAATGATGAATGCCGGAAAGAAGTATGGTCTTCTTTCCGGTATTTTTATTTTAAGGATGACAAAAAAGAGAACATGCGATAAAATGAATGACAGTCATTCATAAAAGGAGGAACCCCTCTATTGGCAAAACAAAGCTCGGGAAAATACGAAAAGATCCTGCAAGCCGCGATTGAAGTCATTTCTGAAAAAGGATTAGACAAAGCATCCATTTCAGAAATCGTCAAAAAAGCCGGAACGGCCCAAGGTACGTTTTACTTATATTTTTCTTCTAAAAACGCACTGATATCCGCGATTGCAGAAAACCTGCTCGACACTACGCTGGACAGAATAAAAGGGAAAACGGACGGTTCTGAAGATTTTTGGACGTTGCTGGACATTTTGGTAGATGAGACATTTCACATCACCCGGCTTCATAAAGATATTATCGTTCTCTGTTATTCCGGTCTTGCCATCGATCATTCAATGGAGAAATGGGAAGCCATTTATCAGCCTTATTATTCCTGGCTGGAAGGCGTGATCAATACGGCCATTGAACAGGGTGAGGTCCACAGCGGCATTCATGTCAGATGGACGGCCAGAACGATTATCAACGTTGTCGAGAACGCGGCTGAACGGTTTTATATCGGCTGTGAACAGGATGTCGATCTCGAAGTATATAAAAAAGAAATATTCAGCTTTCTCAAAAGAAGCTTGCAGAAATGATTGGCAGAGACCGATCATTTTTGACCGCCGTAAAAATGACTGACATTCATTCATAACTGAGGTGACTGTATCATGTATTGGCTGCTTGTATTGATAGCCGGACTGTTAGAAGTAGTTTGGGCGTCCGCCCTGAAGCATGCGGATTCGCTCTTTGATTGGATTGGTATTTTCCTTCTGATTGCCGTCAGCTTTCTGATGCTGATCCGCTCTTATAAAAAAATTCCGATGGCTGCCGCATATACCGTTTTTGTCGGAATAGGCACCGTCGGCACATATGTAACGGGCGTCATTTTAGGCGAATCGTTTTCAATCGGGCAAATATTCTTTTTGGCTTTGCTGTTGTCCGGCATTTTAGGAATGAAGGTATTTACGAAAGAAACTGAAACAAGGGGTGAACATTAATGGCATGGCTGCTGTTATTTATTGCCGGAGCGGAGGAAGTTGTAGCGGCCGTTGCCATGAAACATATTGACGGTTTTAAAAAAAAGTGGCCGCTGATTGTCATGGTAACAGGCTTTATGCTTTCATTCTTTTGTCTTTCCGGAGCGATGCAGGTTCTTCCCACAGGTGTCGCGTATGCGGCTTGGACCGGCATGGGAAGCATCGGCGTTTCGGCCGTGGGCATACTTTGGTTTAAAGAAAAATTCAATCTGTCACAATTGGTGTCTCTGGGGCTTATCCTCATCGGTGTCATCGGCTTAAAACTGACAGCGTGACGGCCTGAGACAGCTTTTCAAATAAAAAACAAAGGACCCTAAGCGGGCCCTTTGTTTTTTTATGCTGTTTTGATCTGTTCCGCTTTTCCCGCTCCGACTCCGAAAATAAAAATCAGAACGGAGACTGCGATCAGCATGAATAACGGAACCGTCCAGCCGTGCGTGATGTCATGCAGCAAACCGAATACGAGCGGCCCGAACGCGGCAAGCAGGTATCCGAATGACTGGGCCATGCCGGAAAGCGCCGCGGCTTCATGAACATGCCGGGTCCGCAGGCTGAAGAACATCATCGCCAAGCTGAACGCACAGCCTCCCGCAATTCCGATTAAAATGACCCATAGCGGAGTGAGAGCCGGGCTTCCGAAAAGAACGCCGGCAATGCCGATAAGGAAAAATAAAGCCGTCAGTCCGGCGAGTGCGCGCTGATTTTTCATTTTAGCGGCAGCGATCGGCACGATAAAAGTAATCGGCAGGACTGAGAATTGCATTAATGAAAGCATCCATCCCGCCTTACTTGAGCTGAGTCCATTCTGCTGAAGAATTTCCGGCAGCCAAGCGATGACGGTGTAAAAAATAAGGGATTGCAGCCCCATGAACATCGTCACCTTCCAAGCAAGCGGAGACCGCAGCAGACTGCTTTTCTTCTCTCCGTTTGTCCCAGTCGTGCGGACGGGCAGTTCGCGTCCTCGCATTTGCGGAATCCACATGACAAACGCAATGAAAGAAAGGATAGCCCAGCAGCCGAGCGCGCCTTTCCAGCCTAACCCCGCTGAAGAGGCGATCGGCACGCTGATGCCGGATGCAATCGCGCCGCACAGATTCATAGAAACCGAGTAGACGCCGGTCATGATGCCTAAATTTCCGGGAAACTTATGTTTAATGAGACTCGGCAGCAGGACATTGCATACGGCGATCGACAATCCCAACAGGATCGTTCCGAAAAAGAGAGTGCCGATTCCGGCGATGGAGCGCAGCAGAGTTCCGGCTGTCAGGACAATTAATGATGACAGTAACACAATCTCGGTCCCGAAGCGCCGGGACAATAAAGGAACAAACGGCGACAGACATGCAAAGGCCAAAAGCGGCACTGTCGTAATGGTGCCGGCAGCCGCATTGGTCATGCCGAGGCTGTCCCGAATTGAGGAAACGAGCGGCCCGACCGATGTCAGAGGCGCTCTGAGGTTGGCCCCTATCAATATGACTCCGATGACCAGCAATATCAGTTTTTTACGCTGACTTGCTTGCAGAATTTGATGTTCGTCTTTAATTTTCATGTTCATCCTCCATGTGTATTGTATCTTTAAATACTGTGATGTATTGGTTGACGGCCTCCATGGCCTGATCCGGTTTCTGTCCGATAATCGCGGCAGCAAGCTGGGTGTGGATCCGTATAGCAGGGGTGATTTCCAACAGGTTATGGACTGACGCACAAAGCGCCTCCGTCATATGCTCGTAAAGATCAGAGAGCATGTTGTTATGGGCCGCCTGTACAATGGTTTTGTGCAGTTTAATGTCAGCCTCGGCATACCGTTTTCGATCTTCATTTTGCAAGGCCGCTTCACATTCATCCAAGCACACCTTCAGTGCTTTCAGGTCTTCGTCATTACGCCTTTCCGCCGCCAATCGCGCAGCTTCTCTTTCGAGTGCGTATCTGACTTCTAATGTTTCAAGCAAATTTGATTTTTTAATATGGCGGTAAAATGCCGCGCCGAGAACACTGGATGAGCTGACATACGTACCGCTCCCCTGCCTTGTCTGAAGCAGGCCGGCATGTACGAGCGCCCGAATGGCCTCACGCAATGTGTTTCGGCTCACATCAAATTGCTTCATTAAATCCAGCTCAGTGGGGATGCGCGTCCCGACTGGCCATTTATCCGATTGAATTAACGATTCAATTTGCGTCACCACTTGTTCTACGAGCGACAGTCTGCTTGTTTTGGATATCTCCATCAAAACACCTCTGAAATTTGTAGGATGATTCTATCATTGGGTAATATAACATAAAAGAAGCGAAGATGTAAATCAGCGGCAACAAAAAAAGAGTGAGTTTTTCTCTCACTCTTCGGCGCTTTTATGAACGTTTTATATTGACTGAGGTCACGACAAACTTGTCATGACGGTGGCGGGAAAATGAATATTCAAAGGGAGTGCCGTTGTCCAAAAAGCCTACATGCTCGACTTCAAGTATCGGGTCATCCGGCCGGCAGCCGAGATATTGCTGATCCATATCATCCGACTTGCACGCTCTGATTTTTCTGTGTGAGCCTGCGATTTTGAGCTGGAGTTCCCGCGTAATATGATCGTAGATGGAATGGTTGAGCACCTCGTCATTAATGCCGGGTATAAGGCTCGCCGGCATGTACGTTTTTTCAAGAACGTACGGTTCGCCTTCAACAATTCTGAGCCTTACTACATAATAGACGGGAGTCTTTTCATCGATGGCCAAATGTGCGGCGACATCTTGGGACGGAAACTGCACTTCAAACCGGATGACCTTGCTCTTGATATTCTTTCCTTTTAACAAATTGCTCAGGCCGAGAATTTCGTTGCTGACTACGTGAACGTGCTCATCCTGCATGGCTGATTGAATGATAAACGTGCCGTGCCCTCTTTTTCTGAAAAGCATCCCTTCAGCCGCAAGTGTATCAAGCGCCCGCTTCATCGTCATCCGGCTGCACCCGAACTCCGCAGCGAGCGTCTTTTCATCCGGGATCGGCTGATCTATGTCATATACACTGCTTTTAATCCTCTTTCTCATTTCGTTGGCGATTTTTTCGTACTTATTCATCGGTTTCCTCCGGCTGTATAATGTTTGATCTGTATAGACTCCTTACGGTTATCATAAATTTTTTTCCCTGCTTCATCAATGACGTTACAGCCGCCGATATTGAAAATGAAAGGATTTCCTCGAATTTTCTATGGAATCTCCCTCACTATTATGGTAGAATTTTTGCAGAAACGGACACAACCGAATATTGCATACATTGTATAACCTCAATGATATGGTTTGAGGGTGTCTACCAGGAACCGTAAAATCCTGATTACAAAAATTGTCCCGTACACTTTTTGTAATCAGGATTTTTTATTTTCTAAAAAATAAAAAAAGGAGTATCTGTACATGAATTTCAAAGTATTTCTGCTTGCAGCATCTACCATCGCAGTCGGATTGGTTGAATTAATTGTGGGCGGTATTCTTCCGCAAATCGCTTCCGACTTAGATATATCCATCGTCAGCGCGGGGCAGCTGATCAGCGTGTTTGCGCTCGGTTACGCGGTATCCGGCCCGCTGCTTTTGGCAGTGACGGCAAAGGCTGAACGAAAGCGGCTTTATTTAATCGCACTGTTTATTTTCTTCCTAAGTAATCTGGTGGCTTATTTCAGTCCCAATTTCGCCGTACTTATGGTGTCACGGGTTCTCGCTTCCATGAGCACAGGGCTGATTGTCGTCCTTTCTTTAACGATTGCTCCTAAAATCGTGGCGCCTGAATACAGAGCGCGGGCGATCGGCATCATTTTCATGGGGTTCAGCTCCGCAATTGCTTTAGGCGTGCCTGTCGGTATTATCATCAGCAATGCCTTCGGATGGCGCATTCTGTTCTTGGGAATCGGCGTATTATCTCTCGTTTCCATGCTGATTATCAGCGTCTTTTTTGAAAAAATACCTGCTGAAAAAATGATTCCGTTTCGGGAGCAGATCAAGACGATCGGGACCGCCAAAATTGCCAGCGCACATCTTGTCACCTTGTTTACATTGGCGGGGCATTACACACTCTATGCCTACTTTGCGCCTTTTTTGGAAAGAACGCTTCATTTGAGTTCCGTTTGGGTCAGTGTATGCTACTTTTTGTTCGGTCTGTCAGCGGTATGCGGCGGCCCGTTCGGAGGCTGGCTGTATGACCGTTTAGGAGCATTTAAAAGCATCATGCTTGTGACCGTTTCTTTCGCTCTGATCCTGTTTATTCTTCCGCTGACAACGGTTTCTTTAATCATTTTCCTGCCTGCGATGGTGATCTGGGGATTGCTCAGCTGGAGCCTTGCGCCGGCGCAGCAAAGCTATTTAATCAAAATTGCGCCTGAGTCTTCCGATATTCAGCAAAGCTTCAACACGTCCGCTTTGCAGATCGGCATCGCGCTCGGGTCAGCCATCGGCGGCGGCGTGATCGGACAAACCGGTTCTGTCACAGCAACAGCCTGGTGCGGCGGTTTGATTGTCATTATCGCTGTCGCGTTAGCTGTATTCTCTTTAACGAGACCTGCCTTGAAAAGAAAATCCGCATAAATGTGAGACCGCAAAAAAGCCAAAGGAGTTCCTTCGGCTTTTGCGGTCTTTTTATTTTGCGGCAGCAAGCTCGTCTTCTGTCACCCATTTATGATTGGTTACTTTTTGGCCGCCGTCAGTCGGTGTATAGTCGACCATATAAACGGTTGTCTTTTTGGCTGAATCAATAACGGCTTCGGCGCCCTTCATGCCTTTCATATGGGATGCCTCAATCACGGCCTTATCACCCGGTTTTAACGTTTTATCACCGGCGCCCTTCAGCTCTTCCTGAATGACCCATTTATGATCTTCAACGCGCTTTCCTCCCGTTTCCGGAGTGTAAGATACACTGTAAACCGTTGTATCATAAGCACCTTTTACGGTTCCTTGCGCATTTTTCATGCCTTTCATATGAGAAGCTAAAATCATGACGTCACTGCCGACCTTATAAGTCGGATTTTCTGCCTTCTTTAAACCTTTCGGCACCTCGGATGAACCTGAGTGATTCATGTCTTCGTGAGAGTGCGTTTCTTTGTCTTTCGCTTTTTCGCTTCCTCCTGAAGATTGGCTGTTGCATCCGGCAAGCGCCAGAACGGGGATCAGGAGAAACATGCTGAATAAAAATAGTCTCGCTTTCATTTCAAGAACTCCTTTGCCTTTTTGATTTTTCACTTTCCCTTTCCTTTCTTCAGTAAAACAAAAAGATGGCCTGTCATTTCTCCTAATTCTTCAAATCTCTCTTTATTGCCTTTCATCAGGTGAAATTGTTCACAAAATGTACACATTAATGGAGATGCAGTATAATTCAATTATCAGATAATAGGGGGAACTCATCATGAAAACGAAGGTTTTTGCGGTGGTATTGGGCGCTGTTTTAATGATTGCGGGGTTGGTTTTGGCAGAGGTTTCGCTTTATATGGAATACATCACAATGCTCGGAGCTATGATTTTTTCTTCTATATTTATGTCAGAGCCGAAAAGAAAATTTCGCGTCATCAAAAGGGTTTGACTTTTCTATTACCGCCGTCTTCTCAGGACGGCGGTTTTGTTTTGCATGTCACTCAGTCTATCCGCACAGCCGTTTCTTCTGTGCCGTCCTGATATAAAACGAAATGCGGGGCTGTTTGTGCTTTATCACCTACAAATTCAATTTCAAGCGGCAGCGCCCTGACAAAATAACGGGTTTCCGTCATTGGGAATAATTCGAATGGAGTCTGCCCGTCTATTGTAAGATACAATCGGTCTTCTTTTACAGCCACCGATGCATGTGTGTCATCCTGAAATGAGTAATTGCCGGTAAATCTGCTGTAAATCGCAGGATCGATATCTGCTTTTTTCTGATCTGCCGGACGTTTCGGAATCACGTATGGCTGATCAAATAAGATGTTTACAGCCGCGGCAATTACAGCTTGTTCAAATTGATACGATTGTTCCATATTGCTGAGATAAATCAATGTTTTATTCTGGTCAATATACCGGATCATCAGAGTTGAATAGCCCGGCCAGCCTCCGTCGTGACTGATAACCTTCCCTTTTAGGGGGCTGTTTTGAATCATCCAGCCAAATCCGTATCCGAATTGCTTTTCTTCATTCCAATAGCCCGGTGTAAACGCTTGATCTTTAGACTCTTTGCCGATGATTTCTTCCGTATAAAGAGCCTGATCAAACAGATATAAATCTCTAATAGCGGAGTTAACGGTTCCGTCACCTTGAATTCCGTCAAGAAAGACGACATAATCAGTTTCCTCAAGTTCATCCGGCAGCACATATTCTCCGGAATGAACATCATACACATAGCCATATGCATAGTTCGGAATGTTTTCTTTACTCAGCCTTCTGTTATAAATCCGCGTATCGTGCATACGAAGCGGATGAAATACGGCTTGTTTCATAAATTCAGCAAAACTCATGCCTGATACAATTTCTATAATAACCGCTAACACCACATACCCCGTATTACTGTAAAGCCACTCCTTGCCCGGCGGGAAATAAGCATCCGGCTTATGCTGCTTGAGCATATTGATCACATCTTGATTAACGGCAATTCTGTCCCGGTCCCAATGTGTTAAGAACAACTCCATATAGTCCGGCAATCCTGACGTATGATGGAGTAAATGCCGAATGGTAATGCCCGGATAAGGAAAATCAGGAAGCCACCGCTCTATCATATCGTCATAACGCAGCTTCCCTTGCTGCTCTAAAATGATAACGCCTAAAGCTGTAAACGGCTTCGATACTGAGGCCAATTCAAAGACCGATTGGTCATTCAGCATCCTCTTTGTTTTCAGTTCTGCAGCGCCGAATGAACCCTGGTATAAGATGCGGCCGTTTTCCGCTGCCAATACAGCGCCGTTTATTTCATGTCTTTCGTCTAAAGTGCTGAAAAGCTGTTCAAACGCTTGTTTTTTCTTTTCGTTCATTTCACGAACCTCCATATACAAGCTGATTTACTCTTTTATACGAACGGCCGCTTTAGAAGTTTCAATATTTTCCCTTTCCGGAACACCAGTCAGTATACTGCCGTTCAGGCAGCCGCGGAGGTTTGATAAATGTCTTTTATTCACACAATACTGTGCAGGCTTCGAATTCAACATGCTTCTCGTCTTTATTTGCACCGGCAATTTCCATGGTCGAAAACATCGCGCAGACGACGGCTTTGTATTCGTTCATGACGGTTTGAATTTCAATCAGGAACCGTTCGGATGAAGCCGCGTATTCCGTTACGTACTCTTTCATTTTGCCGATAATATCATCTGCCTGACGGCTGAAGCCGGCCGCCTCCAAGTCACTCTCAAACTGGTTTTTGTTGATCATATGAATATGCATTTTTTAAAGGCTCCTTTCAGCAGCATTTTGTGGTTATATCTACTGTAAAGGACAGACTTGGATAAACTTTTAATAAAATATGAACAAAATATGAATTGGCTCATCGGCCTGACCGGCGGGCTTTCGGCTGTGCTCCGTTTCATTTGGACTACATGAAATAATGACTTCTTTACTCTGTTAAAAACAGCTCATATATGATCTAATACCAGTAAAATGTTTAGGAGGCGGCCTATGTCAGCAGCAGGAAATCGGCAAAAATTTTGGGTCATGGCGATGCTTATAGCGGTCTTCGCCGTGTTCGTTTTCTCTTTTTCTGAGAATCATTCACAAAAGAACTGGCACACAGCGGTTGACCAGGCGTCAGTGAATGTCTTCGGCCAGCAGATCTTTGAAAAAGACCGTCTGGCAAAAACACTCGACGCACGTGAGGCAGAATCTCTTTTGACTCTTGTGAAACTTGCAAATGCAGAACATCACATCATCTAAAAGCCATTATAAAAAGCCTGTTTCCCTTTGACAGAGGAAACAGGCTTTTTCCATATATTATTGAGCATGTTTTTGTTCAATAAACCGGTCGATCCGGGCCAGAACATCCTTCATGTCCGTACATTCTTTAAAGCTTTCATTAATGGCTTGAATGCCTTGTTTGTATTTTCCGTTATGCAGCACTTCTTCCGCGGCAAGCTTTACCTTTTCAGCGCTCACTTCATCTTTTTGCACGGTATAGCCTGCATCCAATTCAGTCAGGCGGCGCGCAACCATCGGCTGATCTTTATCGTGCGGGATAACGACCAGCGGCACTTGATAATGAATGCCTTCATTTACACTGTTCATTCCGCCATGCGTGACAAACACGTCGGCCTGCTCCAGCACTTCAAGCTGCGGCACGTACGGGGCGATGATAAAGTTTTCCGGCGCCTGTTTGATTTTCGACAGATCGGCTTTTTCCCCGGCGGCAATGACAACTTTTCCTTCAAAATCTGAGAACGCGTCTATGCACAGATTGAAAAACGCTTCCGTGTCCCCGAGCACCGTTCCCATTGAGATATAAATGACTTTTTCATTCTTTAGTGAGTCAATCGGGAAGTCGACGCGCCCTTTTCTCTTCGGAAAACTCGGACCGATAAATAAATACTCATCTCCGAATGTCTCACTTTCGGGCTGAAAATATCTGCTTGTATAGACGACGTTCAATTCACCTGTGTTGTTCATAAATTGAACCATGCTGTCAGGGGCGACACCGTATTTATCTTTCATCTCGGCCAACAGCTCTTCACATTCCCTGTCCGGCTGAAACGGCACGCCCGATTCCGGATGGAGCGGCAGTATTTTCAGACGGTCTTCATTGAACAGGAAGGATGCTGAAGAAGAGATGCCGGGAATGTTGAGATAATCCCGCACCAGCTCTCCCGCACCGAATTTATCATAATAGACGGCGTCGAATTGAATGTCCTCTGCCAGCCGCTGCACAATATGTAAAATCTCCAGTGACGTTTTGATATGAACCTTTAAAAATGCAAGTATGCCGGACGGACTGCCGGGATCAATAGGTGTCATTCTGAGCAGATCGCTGTGAAGATGAACTTTCGCCCCTACTCCTTCCAGTCTGCTTTTGTATTTTTCCGTTGAGATATAATGAACGTGATCGCCCCGTTCGCTGAAGGCCTTTGTCATACCCAATGTCGGGTTTACGTGTCCTTCTGCGGGAAAATTGATCATCAGAATATGTTTCGCCATTTTTCAATCTCCTTTGCCTTTTTTGCGTCTCTTCCATATCCATCATAAATGACGCGGAAAAAATCATGCAAGGAACATCCGTCAGGTCTTTATGACGGTTCGATGACATCGGCAAAAAAAAGACAAGGCATTTCGCCTTGTCTATCGTGATGATTCGTCTGTTTCTTCCGCTCTCAGCACGCCTTTCAGATGTTCTTCATCATGCTTGAGATGCTCCGTCATATATTGCACGGCTTTTGTTTTGTCGCCCTTTTTTATTTCTTCAAAGACTTTCCGGTGCTCATGCAGAATAACTTCCGCACGGTCATCTCCTTTAAAATTAAGAACTCTGCAAAAATGAATCAGCACATTGACATGCTCAAGCAGCATGGCCAGCCGGCTGTTGCGGCTGAAATCCACAAGGAGCCGATGAAACGACTCGTTTAAGGAAATAATCTCAGTCTCTTTGACGCCTTTATTGATGGCTTCTTCCGTCTCCCGCAGCTGTTTTTCAATGAGGTCAATTTCACTCTCAGCCGCTTCATCGATAACCAGTTCGACCGCCAGTGATTCAAGTGACATTCTGATTTTATAAATCTCTTCAACATCCTTAACGGACAACGAATAAATGACAAAGCCGTTTCGATCGTCTGCCGTCAGAAGCCCGTCCTTTTCAAGGAGCCGCATGGCTTCTCTGACCGGCGACCGGCTGACTCCGAAATCCTTGGCCAGCTGAGTCTCATTCAGCCGTTCACCCGGTTTAAAAATCCCGTCAAATATCATTTTTTTCAATTGGGAATAAAATTGCAGATAATACGGGATTGGCTTATCTAATTTAAAATTATCCATCTTTCCTACCTCTTCATACAATTTAGGCCTTATTGTTACCAAAATCATATAACAGTTTATCTATGGAAGCAACATTCCCGGGCTTGTCAGCATATCGGAGGTGACGGAAACATGAAAACATACAAGATTGCCAGCATACCGGGGGGCGGTGTGGGGAAAGAAGCAGTCCCTCAAGCGGAGCGGGTGTTGAACGCGATCGCCGAATTACATGGAGGCATTGCCTTTGATTTCACTTCTTTTCCGCGGAGCTGCGAGTATTATTTGGAGCACGGGACGATGATGCCGGATGATGGATGAGAAACGTTACAGCACTTTGATGCTTTGTTTTTGGGAGCGGCGGGGAATCAAAAACTCGTCCCCGATCATGTTTCGCTGAGGGGGCTGCTCATCAAGATACGCCGGGAATTTGAACAGGTGATTAATGTGCGGCCGGCGAAGCTCCTGCCGGGAATCACTTCCCCCCTCGTTAACCCGAAAGATTTTGATCTGATAGTCGTCCGCGAAAACAGTGAGGGCGAGTACAGCTCTGTCGGCGGCAGAATCTATCAGGGTGAGGACGAAATCGCCATACAAAACGCGGTCTTTTCCCGACGGGGTACGGAAAGAGTGATGCGGTATGCTTTCGAACTGGCGGCAAGTCGGCGGAAACACGTCACAAGCGCGACGAAATCAAACGGTATTGTTCACTCGATGCCGTTCTGGGATGACATCTTTAAAGAGGTCAGCCGGGAGTACGCCGGGATTGAGACGGATTCCCAGCACATCGATGCACTGGCGGCCTTCTATGTCACGCAGCCGGAACGCTTTGATGTCATTGTCGCTTCGAATCTGTTCGGAGATGTGCTGACAGATATCGGCGCGGCGATTATGGGAAGCATCGGAATCGCTCCCGCAGCCAACATCAATGTAAACGGCAAATATCCTTCCATGTTTGAGCCTGTTCACGGCTCCGCCCCGGATATTGTCGGGAAAGGAATTGCCAATCCTATAGGCCAAATATGGACGGCGAAATTAATGCTCGATTCATTCCGAGAAGAGGAACTGGGCCATCTCCTCTTACAATCTATTGAAATGGTCACAAACAGCGGCATTCTGACTCCTGATGTCGGCGGAAAACATTCAACGGAAGATGTCACTTCCGCTATTATTTCTCAAATCAAGAACAGATAATACGAAAAAAACCGCGGGCAGGAAAACGGCACAGCGGTTTTTTTCGTCTCAGACGGGACGGATCGCGCAGAAACAGGCCGATTCACCTGTGAAGCCCGCAATACGGCCTGATTGATCCTTTTCTACAGAAAAAAACCGCTGTATATCACGAGGAGCATCCAGCATCTGTTTTTCCAGTAATGCGGCTTTCTCTTCAGTCAGGCCTGCCCGTTCACACCAGACGGTAAATTGAAATGGTTTCAAAAAGCAGACAGCGGATTCAATCCGGAAGCCGGCTGTCTCCAGAAAACGGAGCCATTCTGTTTTTTTCCACGCCCGAAAGTGACTCTGATCCCGTTTCTTTTCAATGTCATTATAAAAATGGTCATATTCATCCTTTTCAGCTGCGGTATTGTCAATGAGAAGCAGTCTGCCGCCCGGTTTGACAACCCGAAACGCTTCATGAACAAAGGCTCTGACATCGGGAAAATGATGCGCCGCGATTCTGCATGTGACGATATCGAAAGCAGCATCGGAAAACGGCATCTTTTCAGCATCGCCTTTTTCGAATGACACGTTCGTCCATCCGTTTCCGGTTATAAATGCTTCAGCGGCTGCTAACATTTCTTCCGTGAGGTCATAGGCGATAACAGAGCGTACGAGAGGAGCGAGAGCGTTAGCCGTATGTCCGCCTCCCGTCGCGATATCCAGCACGTCCATATGCTTTTCGGCACCGGAAGCTGAAACGAGATACGCCAAATCCTCTCCTGCGGCGTGTCCTGGACTAGTCACATATTTCGCGGCGTTTTTGGCAAATTGCCGCTGCGCCTGCTGTTTAATTGAATCCTCCATTATACTCGGGCCCCCTTTTCTTTCTGCTTGCTGCCTTAATCAAAATAAACGGGTTCGTCCGGATGTTTGAGATATGCAAACATCTTTTCAATCTGACTTTCCGTATTGCGGGCTTCAGATAGCGGCGGCAGTTCCGTTTCCGCAAAAAAGCCGGCGGCGCTTGTTTCTGTTCCCTCCCTGAGCCGGCCGCCGATGATCTCGCATTTGATAAACACTTTGTAAACGTGGGCGGCGGACGGCGGATGGGAATGGCATTTCTTATCCATTACAGCTAACAGTTTAACGGGCTTTACGTCGATTCCCGATTCCTCTTTTACTTCTTTGACAGCGGTCTCGCCCGGAGAAATCCCGATATCAGCCCATCCGCCCGGCAGCGCCCATCTGCCGTCGCTTTTCTCTCTTACCATTAATATGCTCTGATCTTTAAAAACTGCCGCTCTGATATCAACTTTCGGAGTGGGATAGCCCGTGTCACCGGCGAATACGTCTTTGATGATCCTTTTGTCGGTGCCGGTATGATGCGCCATGATATCCACGCTTATTTTTCTTATTTCTTCAAATCTCTCAATATCATATATGTCTTTGGAATAAGCCAGCCCCGCTTGCGCCGCGGATTGAAGCTGTTTTGCCCAATCTAGCCATTTTGGCTCCATTTTTTCACCGCCCGTTATATTAATTGACGAAACCCTTGGGGTCAGGATATTGCACCTTGAGAGTACCAATGCCCATGATTCGTTTCTGCTCCTTGTTTTCTGTTTATGGGGGGGCGAATCCTGCCGGGAAAACAGAAAAAAGCCATTCATTTGCTGAATGGCTTTTTTTCATTTTCTATTTTTCTTTCATGACGAGAACGACGCCTGAAACAATAAGAGCCGCACCGATCCAGAAGGTTCCTCCGATCGTCTCTCCCAGCAGCAGCCAGCCGAGCAATGTCCCGGAAAGCGGCTGAAAGAAGAAAAACAGACCGCCGCTTGCCGCATTCAGTAATTGCAATCCGCGATTCCAAAGCATGAACGCGCAGGCAGTTGAGATCACACCCAGATATAAAAGTCCGCCCCATATCTCAGGCCGGGTAAGCTGAGACAAAGGAATCTCACGAAGCGGGCCCGCTGTAAACGGGGTCAGGATGACAAATGCGACGCAAATGGAATACGTTGTGACGACAAGCGGTGAGTAATTGCCCGGAACCCGTTTCATCAGCACGGACATCAAAGCCCATGTCAGCGCCGCAGCCAGAAGCGAGAGACCCCCAAGCTGGTTCGACATATTGAGATCTCCGTTCCCCACAATGAGCAATACTCCGATCGTCGCCAGCCCTGTCGATATTCCTTTTTTCAGCGTTAACCGTTCTTTCAACATCAGCCGGGCAAATACAACCATAAATGCGGGAGTGGATGCCGTAATAATCGCACCCATCTGCGCGGTTGATAATTTCGTGCCGATTTCCTGCGTGACGATCGAAATCGTGTTGCCGATCAATCCGATCGCAGCGATCAGTAATAAATCACGTTTATGAACTTTCCAGGATTGGCGTGTAAATAAACTGAGAACCAAAAGCGAAAGAAGCGCCACCGCATATCTCAGCCATACCAGTTCAAGCGGCGGAATGACCGCTACCACAACTTTTACAACGACATACATACCGCCCCAGATACTAGCGGCCAATGCCAAATAAATCGAACCGAACAATGTATTTTTCAACTTGATGCACCCTCCGTTATCATATTAGGTCACGTCATATGCCCTAACGGAGAGAAGCGCAGTCACTTTCCTCCATTAAGGGCGGAGAAGTGCTGCCGGTACATCATGTTCAAATAAGGGCGCTAGAAACATATCGTTTTTCACCTCAATCGCAATCTGATTTTTCTCATTATACAAGGTTTGTTAAAAGACGTAAACGAACGGCGGTATCAGTTTTACGTACTGCGGACTTGCAGCTGGATTCTTGTGATCTGATTGTCAAACCCGTCCGCCACAACCTCATCAAGCATATATTCTTCATATGCATAATCGCCCATTTCCAGCCCATACTCTTCAATAAACTGCATGATGCTGCGGTAAGCCGCTTCCGCTTCATCCCCTATTTGGTACCCGACGGCATAAAGCCCTTTCGGCTTGATATGGAGGTCTCTATTCTCTATGCCTTCATCTGTCTTCATATAAAAATGGGTGTAGTTGTAGAATTCTTTTTTCAGAATCTGCTCCCGCGCAAACAGTCCGCCGACCGGATGCCCCTGATCGAGTTCATGTACCCGCATATAGCGGATCAATTCGGAAATAGCGGCAGTATATTGCCGTTCTGGCAAATGGAGTACGGGCCGTCCTATCATAAGTGTCTCTTCATCTAATCGCTGCAATGAGACGGAGGAAAAGTCTGTCTCCAAGGCTTGTTCGGTCAGCTTCACCTTTGTCCGAATCATCCTTTGGAGGTGCTCCAGCTTTTTGATTTTGCTTTCGATTTCTGAAGATTTCTCTTTTAAAAGCGTGATGATACCCTCAGGGGTTTTGTCTGTTAAGAGCGGTTTGATCTGCTTCAAGGGCACGCCGACCTCCTTAAACAGACCGATGACCTGGAACAGTTCGAATTGATGATAGGAATAGTATCTGTATCCGTTCGCTTTTTTGATTTCCGGAGAAAGCAGGCCGATCTCGTCATAATGGAACAGGGTTTGTTTTTTTACGTGGCACAGTTTTGCAAATTCACCCGTTGTGAAGTATTTTCTGACGTCTTCGCTCATAATGCCTCCTTGACTATACGGTAACCATATCCTTTATGATGATCATTGTATCCGAGAGAAGGCTGATTCACAAATGGCTTACGCAATGAAAGCTTTACCGTCTCAAAAAAAGCGGAAGAGGAGTATCAAGTATGACGATTGAAATCAGAACAGTCACGGAAGAAAACCGTGCCGATATACTGGCGCTTCATGTAAGGGAAAGCCAGACTTCATTTATTGAAACCGTGGAAGAGTGCTTACAAGATGCTGAGGATTGCCGGCATTATCAGCCGGCCGGTCTTTATGTTAACGGGGAATTGGTCGGCTTTGCTATGTACGGATGGTTTCCGGAATATGATGAGGAAAATGAAAACGGCAGAGTATGGCTTGACCGTTTTTTTATTGATGAACGCTATCAGGGACGGGGATTGGGCAAGCTGTTGCTTGATGCCCTTATCCGCCATCTCGTTCGAATATATGATTGCAGACGGATTTATTTAAGCCTGTTTGAAGATAACGTCCACGCATTGCGGCTTTATCAAAAATTCGGCTTCTTATTCAATGGAGAGCTGGACTCAAACGGGGAAAAAGTGATGGTGAAAGAGCTGTAAACCCTCTGTATAAAAGCGATTCGGCTTCTTGCCAATACCTTAAATTTGAGGTAACATAAAGATATTAGACGACGGTCGACGGACTACGGTCGATTATTAAAACCTGATACAGCGGAGCGGAACATGGTGATCAGGCATCTAAATGGAGGAGAAGATTGTGCTTATTATACTCGTTATGTTTCTTCTCGGGATTATTCTCGGGTTTATCGGCGCCGGGGGAGCCGGTTTTGTCATTGCACTTTTAACTATACTGTTTCATGTACCGATTCATACGGCTTTGGGCACCTCCCTTGCCGGAATGGCTTTCACAAGTTTATCGGGGGCTTTCAGCCACTACCGTGAAGGCAATATTCAGATGAAGATCGGCCTCATCGTCGGCGTTTTTGCGGCATTCGGTTCGTTTTTCGGGGCAAGGCTTACTTCCCTTATCCCCGCAGATTTGCTGCATTACTTGACGGCGGGCATGCTGTTTTTATCTGCTCTGCTTATTTTAGTCCGGTTATTTATTGTAAAAGAAACACAAGAAGATTCCGGACAGCAAAGCAATCTGAATATATGGGTGAAAGCCGTTGTACTCGGTGTCATCGCAGGAATCTTGTCCGGAACATTCGGCATCGGCTCTGCTCCTTTCATCCAAATCGGCTTAATGATTCTTTTGCGCTTATCCATCCGCCAGTCGGTCGGCACCACCATGCTTGTCATTATCCCGCTTGCGGTCGGCGGAGGACTCGGTTATGTGACGGAAGGATTTGTCGATTATATGCTGTTGGTCAAAGTGCTGATCGGAACGATGTGCGGCGCATATGTCGGAGCGAAATTCACCAACCTCGTGCCGAAAGTCATTCTGAAATCAGCCATCTTTTTAACACCGGCCATCGCCGGTCTCATGCTTTTATTTTAAACTGAAACGGGAGGCGGCCGCCTCCCGTTTTTTTGTTCTTCACCGATTTTCGAAGAGCTTTTTCAGCTTTGCTTCTGTTTCGGTATGATCTACCGGTGTATACACACTGCAGCGCAGATCGCTGTTACCCTGAACCTGAAAAGAAGTCAGGTTAAAGACCATTTTTCCCGCCTTCGCGTGGCGGAACTCAATTAATACTTCGGGTGCCGAGCTGACTTCGCTCTCATTCCACAGCTTATGAAACTCTGAATATGTCTTCTCCATTTCTTCTATAAACTGAGAATACCACGTATCAGCTACATACTGGCCGTAATACGTTCTGAAAATGGCGATGAATCCTTTCACAAAGTGCTCCCAGTTCACGGCTAAACTTCTTAATTCTTTTCTGGAAAACAATAGCTCTATGAGATTCCGCTTTTCAGGAGGAATTTGTTCAAAATCTAAAAACACGTGCGCCGCAGCCTGGTTCCACCCTACGATATGACACCGCCTGTCCGAGATAATGGTGGGACAATAACGGAGCTCCTGCAGGATTTTTGAAAGCGACGGGCTGATAACCGCTTCTTCCTCCGCGGTAAACGGCTGCTTCACGCCCTCCTCAATGGCAAGCGCGTATAAATAATTTCTCTCATCTTTGTTGAGCTGCAGCGCATCGGAAACGGCGTCCAATACGGCTGCGGACACTTTAATGTCTCTGCCCTGCTCCAGCCACGTATACCACGTGGTGCTTACGCCGGCTAATTGCGCGACCTCTTCTCTTCGGAGTCCGGGCGTTCTTCTCCGTGTACCCATCGGCAGCCCGGCCATCTGCGGAGAAATTTTGGCCCGCTGCGTTTTTAAAAACTCTGAGAGCGCCTGCAATCTTCCTTCTGGTATCATACCGAATCTCTCCTCTCTTACCCTGGTATTTATTATACTAGGATAATCAACAACTTGTAATAGGATAATTGCGAGTTACAATAAATACATACCGAAGGAGGAATGACCATGAAAAGAGTTGTGATCACCGGAATGGGAGTGATTTCACCTCTCGGCAATGATGTGCATACATTTTGGAAACACCTGACGGAAGGAAAATCAGGAATCTCTCCTATCGATTCGTTTGATGTCTCCGGCTCAAAGACAAAAATAGCCGGTACCGTCCGTGATTTTGACGCAGAAGAAAGATGGGGCAGAAAAGAAGCTAGACGCCTTGACCGTTTCAGCCAGTTTGCTTTAGCGGCAGCGGAACAGGCGCTTGAAAGCTCCGGGATTCAGCTCGATCAGATTGACCGTGAACGCCTCGGCGTGTACGTCGGCTCTGGAATCGGCGGCATCACGACTTTGATTGATAACGTTCATACTTTAAATGAACGGGGAGCGCGAAAAGTGAGCCCAAGCCTTGTCCCCATGATGATCTCAAATGCGGCCGCCGCTCAAATCAGCATCAGATTAGGCGCGCTCGGCCCCTCACTTTCTCCCGTCACCGCGTGTTCCATCGGCAATACGTCGATCGGGGAAGCATTCAACGCCATCCGGAATGATGACGCAGATATCATGTTTGCCGGGGGAGCGGAAGCGGCGATTACGAATTTGTCATTAGCCAGCTTCGGCAATGCCCACGCGCTGTCAGCGAGAAACGAAGACCCCGCCGCGGCAAGCCGGCCGTTTGACGCGGATCGCGATGGATTTGTCATGAGTGAAGGCGCGGGCATCTTAGTATTGGAATCATTGGAAAGCGCAATCGGCAGAAATGCCCCGATCCTTTGTGAGGTGCTCGGCTACGGCGCGAGCTCTGACGCCTATCATATGGTGGCCTCCCATCCGGAAGGAACGGGCGCATACCTGGCGATGAAAAACGCTTTGAAAAAGGCGAACGTTTCAGCGGAAGACATTGATGTCGTAAGCGCCCATGCGACAAGCACAAAAGCCGGAGATCTTTCTGAAACATTGGCCATCAAGACATTATTCGGGGAGCTTGCGTATGATATTCCGGTTACGGCCAACAAATCAATGCTCGGCCACATGCTTGGCGCGGCAGGCGGCGTTGAAGCCATCGCTTTGACAGAGAGCCTGAGACACGGCATCATTCCGCCGACGATCAATCTGCAGCACCCTGATTCGGCATGTGATTTGGACTATG
The DNA here is from genome assembly GCF_052055895.1 of Bacillus sp. D7-8. Classification (NCBI taxonomy): domain Bacteria; kingdom Bacillati; phylum Bacillota; class Bacilli; order Caryophanales; family Bacillaceae; genus Bacillus; species Bacillus sp. D7-8. Next base: position 574,367 of record NZ_CP179922.1, on the reverse strand, counting down.
TAGCAGACGGGCCCCGCCAGCAATCATTAACGATCGGCCTTTCCAACTCATTCGGCTTTGGCGGGCATAATTCGGCGATCGTGCTGAAGAAATATGAATAGCGGGCATCAAAAAAAGGAGTGAATCATTTCACTCCTTTTTTGCTTTCTCCGGTTTTGTTGTTAAGGCGAAAAAAGCGATGGAACCGATAACGGATGTCGTGAACATAATTGCCCCCATCGGCACGGCCGTCGCTTCATTCATCCCCACAAGCGGCGACACGATGGAACCGAGAAGAAGCGGAAGCATGCCGAGCAGTGCGCTTGCGCTTCCAGCGCGGTGTCCCTGCTTTTCCATCGCCAATGTAAAGGTGCTTGTCAGCGTCATGCCGATCGTAATCATATAAATAAAAATTGAAATCACCAGTGCCGCGAGCGGCCCGTGAATGATCGTCATGACGAGCAGAACGGCAGTCGCCGTCATCGCTGTAATCACGCCGATTCTCAGCAGGCTTTTTTCGTGAATGATCCCGCCGAAACGCCCGATGATAAAGCTTCCGGTAATGATCGCCAGACCGTTTATGCCGAATAAAACACTGAATACCTGAGGCGAGACTCCGTAAATATCCTGATACACGAAAGGCGTTCCGGAGACATACGCAAAGCTCCCGCCGTGAATAAAACCGACCGTCAGCGCATAGCCGATAAATGACCGATCCTTCAGCAGGCTTCCCATTGTCCGCACGGAATTTCCGATGGAGCTCGGAATCCGCTTTTCCGGCGGCAGGGTTTCTGTCAGCTTGAGCGCAATGATGAGAACAAGCAAAAACCCGATAAAGGTTAAAAAGAGAAAAATCGTATGCCATGATGCAAACGGAAGCAGTAAAATCGCGCCTCCCGTCATCGGCGCCACCATCGGCGCGACGGCGGTAATGACCATCAGCAGCGAGAAAAATTTAGAAAGCTCTCTTCCCGTAAACACATCTCTGACGATTGCACGGGATAAAACGAGTCCTGCCGAAGCGGTGAATCCTTGAAGAAAACGGGCAATCACTAATGTAGTAATGTTCGGTGCAAGCGCGCAAAAAAGAGAAAACAACGCAAATAAAAAAATACATAGTAATAACGGTTTTCTTCTTCCCTTCGCGTCACTTAACGGGCCGACAACAACCTGTCCGATTGTCAGTCCGATCAGACATGCGGTTAAGCTGAGCTGGACAAGCGATGCGCGGGCGCTTAAATCTTCAGCGATTTCAGGGAAACTCGGCAGATACATATCTATATTGAGCGGCCCCAGTATCGCAAGCATTCCGAGAAGAAAAGCCAGCGCAAGCCGCTCCTTACCGGTCGGATTATGCAGCATATCGTTCCCACCTTTCCTTTGTCAATCTCTCAAAACATTTGTATATTGTATCATAATTTTTTCTTTATTTTTAAAAGTTTTCAAAGGGCATAAAAAAACCAAGGGCTGTAACAGCCCTTGGGTCCGGGTCACGCGGTAAAAGCTTTTACGCGTGTTTTTCTTTAAATGCTTTTGCGTATTGATCAGCCGCTATAATGGCATCCGCCACGTCGTCAGCCGCCACGTCAAAAGCGGCATGAATCGTTTCTTCTTCAATCGTCGCGGCTTCTGCCACTTTCATAATGTCCTCTTTAGATGCGTCTTTCAATTTGATGTCTTCCAGTGTGACAGGCAGCCCCAAGCTGATATAAAACGCGATATACCGCTCAATTTCCTCAAGCGAACGTTTTTCCAGCGCCAATTGAACGAGCGTGCCGAATGCCACTTTTTCACCGTGGGTCAAGTGATGGATTTCACCTTCAAGCGCGGTAAATCCGTTATGAATGGCATGCGCCGCAGCTAAGCCGCCGCTTTCAAATCCCAGTCCGCTCAGAAGTGTATTGGCTTCAACCACCGCTTCCAATGCGGGCGTAACGGCTTTCGCTTTCACAGACTCATAAGCGAGATGGCCGTATTTGAATAATACCGCTTCACATTTTTCCGCGATAGCCTCTCCGGCGATTGTCGGAATTCCGCCTGCCATCGTTTTACCGCCATTGGCGATGACACTGCGCGCCTCTATCCACGTCGCCATCGCATCGGCAATCCCTGATGCTAAAAAGCGCGGCGGAGCTTCCGCGACGATTTTCGTATCGACCAGAACCAGGTCAGGATTCTTATGATAGAAACGATAGTTTTCGAACGCGCCTTGTTCAGAATACACGACAGACAGCCCGCTTGTCGGAGCATCCGTTGAAGCGGCCGTCGGCACGATAACGGTATAGCCGTTTATTTCATCTGATACGGCTTTGGCCGTATCAAGCGTTTTACCGCCGCCGACTCCGATGACAATAGTCGCGCCTGCTTTTTCTGCGATGCCGGCAATTCTTTTCATTTCTTCCTGGGAGGCTTCGCCGTTGAAAACCGCCTCTTCAGAAGAGATATTGCTTTTCTTTAATTCAGCCGTCACCTTGTGGCCCGCGATATCCCATACGGTTTTGTCCGCGATGACGACGGCTTTTTCACCAACGCCCTCCAGATGTCCGCCGATCGTTTCAATGGCGTTTTTTCCCTGCACGTATTTGGCCGGACTGATAAAAATTCGTTCCAATGTCATCATCCCTTCTTCGTTGTCTCTCATTACATTTCTCTTATTGATAGAGCAGAAATGAAAACTCTTCTGATATAATTCCTCGTTTTAAATTGATTTAAACCTCATATACACTGCAGAAAAATCAATTTTCACGGCATTGACAAGATGTGAAGGTGTCTATATAATCTTCGATATTGAAGCTGATCATTCTTTACTGAATGAACAAACGAGATTGTGAATGATTCGTCTTAAAAATTATTTAGTTCTGCTGGATAATTTTTGAGGCGTTTTTGTTTTTTATATATTTTTGACTGCAGAGGAGGTTTGCACATGAAGAACATTTGCAAGGATATACTGATGATTATGGCCGGAGCCTTTCTTATTGCGGCGTCCGTGGAATTTTTCGTCATCCCGAATCATTTAGGGGACGGCAGCACCGTGGGAATCGCTCTCGTGTTATATTATCTTTTCCATATACCTGCAAGTATTACGACTCTGGTTGTAAATTTGATTTTTATCGGGCTGGCTTATAAATTTTTAACGAAAAAAACGATTTTATACACGATACTCGGTACGGGAATGACTTCTGTTTTTCTCAGCATCGTCAGCTTTATTCCGTTCGGCGTGCACGATATGGTGCTCGGGATTGTATTCGGCGCTCTGCTGATGGGAGCGGGGCTGGCATTGATCTTTATTGCTGACGGATCTACCGGCGGGACCACGCTGTTGGCGTATTTATTGAATTACACAAAGGGCTTTAATATCTCCAAAAGCATGTTTTATATGGATTGTGTCATCATTTTCGCATCCGTTTTAGCGATCGGCATCAATCATATGCTGTATACGTTTATATTCGTATATCTGTGCGCCAAAATCGTCGATATTGTCATTGAGGGTTTCCATAATAAAAAAGCTCTCACCATTATGTCTGACCAATACGAAGAAATCGCCAAAGCCATCACCTCCGAGTACGGCAACGCGGCGACGATTTTTTACGGATACGGGTATTACGGCAGCAAAGACAAGCGCATTATCTATGTTGTCATTAAAAAGAACGAATTGCTGAAAATCAAAAAACATGTTCAAAAAATTGATCCTAAATCATTTATCGTTATTCATGAAGTAAAAGAAGCTGTCGGAGGGCAATTCGGGTTTACAAACCTGCCCGCCGCCGCAAATGAAAAATAACCGCCTGCAGTGTATAGCTGCAGGCTTTTTTTATTCGGCTCTTCCCCGCTCAAAGGTTTTTACATTTTTCAATCGAAGTAGTAGATGAAATCTTTTTGATGGAGGAACATAAAAAATGAATATCAAAACTGACAGGCTCATAATTCGGACATTTGAACCGGAAGATTGGCAGGATGTCTATGCGTACACCTCAAATCCGAATGTCATGAAATATATACCAGAGGGTGTCTTTACCGAAGAAGATGTTAGGAAATTCGTTACTGAAAACAGCGGTGAACATGCCGGGAAGTTTCCCGTTTTATTGAAGGATGAGAAAACGGTCATTGGCCACATTGCTTTTTTTCAGTATTTTGGCGATCATACGTATGAAATCGGCTGGGTGTTTCACCCGGAATACCAGGGCAAAGGATATGCTTCAGAGGCGGCGCGCGCCGTGCTGGCATTCGGGTTTAACAAGATGAAATTACACCGGATCATTGCGACATGTCAGCCGGAAAACATGGCTTCGCACCGGGTGATGGAAAAGATCGGGATGAGACGGGAAGGCTTTTTTAAAAAATGCATTCCCCATGATAATGAATGGTGGGATGAATATTATTATGCCGTTTTAGAAGAAGAGTGGGAAGCCTCCAACCTGGAATAAAAAGGCTTATACCCTTTGCTTTTACAGATAAGTGTGTGCTACACTGTTCGTAACAAATACGAAGGGATGATGGGTGGACAATGATTAACTAATCTTATTTTGACCGTTTGAAATCAAATATTTCAAATCAGAAAAAATAGGATTAGTCTGCCCATTTTCTATACGATACGAAAGCTATGTAAAAATAGCTTATTTGATCATGCACAGGTACGGCTAATCCTTCCAAATCAATTGGGAGGATTTTTTTGGTCCTCCCTTTAAAGCGAGGGATTGACATATGAAAGAAATGTTAAAAATAAGCGGCATCAGTTATGAAATCAACAGCGTTCCCCTTTTTGAACAGATCAGCGCGAGCGTTCAGCAAGGTGACATCATCGGCGTTATCGGTAAAAACGGCGCCGGCAAATCGTTATTGCTGCAATTGATCTGCAATCAAAAAGCGCCGTCACAAGGACAGATCCAGATGATGCAAGATGTGAACATATATATGGTGGAACAAGAAACGGAAGCTTATGATTCCGGCCATCCGGAGCCTGCGGAGGCAGCCTTGTTGGAAAAGTGGAACGTGCCCGCACGCGCCTTTTCGCAATTAAGCGGCGGAGAAAAACTGAAAGCCCGTCTTGCCAAAGGTTTCTCCTCCTCAAGCAGCCTTTTGTTATTAGATGAGCCGACGAACCACCTCGATCAGCACAGTTTAGAAATACTGCTAAATCAGATCAAGAATTACAAAGGCACCATTATTTTTGTTTCGCATGATCGTGCTTTTATAGATGCAGCCGCGACAAAAATCTGGGCCATCGAAGGAAAGAAACTCATTGAACATAAAGGGAATTATTCAAGCTATATGGAGGTCCGCAAACAGAGAAGACTGACACAGCAGCGCGAATATGAGAATCAGCAGAATATGGTCAAAAGGATTGAAGCTCAAATGAACGAGCTGAGCGCCTGGTCAAAAAAAGCCCACGCCCAATCAACGAAAATAGAAGGGTTTAAAGAATACCATCGCGTAAAAGCAAAACGCACGGACGCCCAGATTAAATCAAAGCAGAAGCGTCTTGAAAAAGAGCTTGAAAAAGCGAAAGCAGAACCGGTTGAAGCGGAGTATGAAGTCCGTTTTTCCATTGAGCACCGCAAAAAAGCGGGAAAGCGTTTTTTAGAAGTAAGGGATGTCACAAAGTCATATGACGGACGAACGCTTTTCAAAAACGTGAATTTCACTGTGATGCACGGTGAAAAGATCGCGATTACAGGCCCGAACGGCAGCGGGAAAACAACATTATTGAAGGTCATCCTCGGGCAGGAAAAAGCGCAGGGCAGCATATGGATTTCTCCGTCTGCAAACGTCGGATATTTAACGCAGGAAGTATTCGACCTCCCGCTTGATAAAACCCCCGAACAGCTTTTTTACAAAGAAACGTTCGAGGAAAGAGGAAATGTTCAATCTCTCATGAAGCATTTAGGATTTACCGCGGCGCAATGGACGGAACCCATCGGCAAGATGAGCATGGGAGAGCGGGTCAAATGCAAACTGATGGCGTTTATTTTAGAGGAGAAAGATGTGCTGATTCTGGATGAGCCGACAAACCACCTTGATCTGCCGTCACGCGAGCAGCTTGAAGACACTTTGGCCCGATACGACGGAACGCTCATCATCGTATCTCATGATCGTTACTTTGTCGAAAAGACGACGGACATCCGGCTTGATATCTCAAACGGCAGCGTCCGAAAACAATGGAAAGAATCTCCCTCCGTCAGGGACGATGCTGAAGAACTGCGATTGAAGCTTGAGACCGAACGGCAGGAAGTCCTCGGAAAACTCAGCTTCATGACGCCGGCTGATAAACAATATCGTGAGCTTGATCAAAAATTCAAAGAGCTGACGGAAGAGATCAAGAAATTGAAATGAATGAAAAACCCGTGACTGTCACGGGTTTTACTTTGGAAAGCTCACGTATCATGAAGAATAATTTCAAACTGATTTGTACAACCTACGTTCAGATTAATTATGAGCATGGTTCAGGGGGGCGAAGAATGGCCAAACACATCGGAATTACGGGAAACATTATGGCTGATCAATCCGGCCCTTTCCCGGGTTATAATCGGGCATATGTCAATAATGATTATATTCAGTCTGTTTCTGAGGCCGGCGGTGTGCCGTTTATATTGCCGGTGATTCAAGAGACGGCGCTTTTAAAGGAACAGGTCTCTCATGTTGACGGGATCATTCTGTCCGGCGGTCAGGATATAGACCCGCTGTTTTACGGTGAAGAACCTTTACAGGCTTTAAGAAAGACCTTTCCTGATCGGGACGCCTACGAGAAGGAGCTGATTCTCACGGCGGTTGCTTTAGAAAAGCCGATTCTGGCCATCTGCCGGGGGATGCATATGTTAAACGTCACTTACGGGGGAACTTTATATCAAGACCTGACACACGCTTCGTTTGCTGACATTAAGCATGATCAAGAAAAAGATCCGCCGTTAAAAACCCATCATGTTTCTTTTGAAAAAGGGACACGTCTTCATTCCTTGTTTGGCGATTCAGCGCGGGTGAATTCATTCCATCACCAGATCATAAAAGAGACGGCGCCTTCGTTTAAAGCCTCGGCTTATGCGAAAGACGGGGCCATTGAAGCGATTGAACGGACGGGTGAATTATTTGTCGTCGGCGTGCAATGGCATCCCGAAATGCTGACAAAAAAACATGAAGACATGAAAAAGCTTTTTTCTCATTTCATGGATGCGGTCAGCACATAAAAAAAGCAGATCATAACGATCTGCTTTTTCATTTTATTCTTCCGGTTTCTCCGGTGTTTTGCCTTGTGTCAGCTTATGGCCTTCGATATCCACGTTCGGAATGATTTTATCCAGCCACTTCGGCAAGTACCAGGCCGCATGTCCCATCAGCTTCATGACACTCGGAATAATGGTCATTCTTACAATGAACGCATCAAAAAGCACACCGAAGGTCATTGCCAAGCCCATGGATTTGATCGTAGCTTCTCCCGCAAAGATGAATCCCGCAAAGACGAAAATCATGATCAGTCCCGCCGCTGTTACGACAGGTCCGCTATGTTTCAATCCGGCATGAATGGCTTGTACCGGATTTTTTGTTTTGACATATTCTTCTCTCATTCTGCTGACAAGGAATACTTGATAATCCATCGCCAGTCCGAAAAGAATACCGATCGCCAAAATAGGCAGGAAGGCGAGAATCGGACCTTTTTCCGGAATGCTGAGCAAGCCGGTGAAATTTCCATCCTGCAGGACGAATACCGATAAGCCGAGTGTAGCAGTCATCGTCAGCAAAAAGCCGACGACAGCGGCAAGCGGCACGAGAAGCGAGCGGAAAACAACGGTCAGCAATACAAACGCAAACCCGACAATGAGAATGGCGAATTCCGGAATGGCATCGTTTAACCGGTCTGAAATATCAATGTTCACCGCGGTTGACCCGGTGACGAGCAGGCGGATGCCGTTTTTGTCTGATCGTTTCCGTATATCCTGCACTAACTCTTTCGTTGCCTTATCATTCGGCCCGGTTTCAGGCACTGCCGTAATGATGGCATAGTCCCCTTTTTCGTTCGGCATGGCAGGTGTGACGCTCGCCACATTGTGCAAGTCCTTCATTTCTTTCACGGCGCCTTGAAATGCTTCACTTTTGTTCCCCTTGACCCCTTTTGCATCGGCAACAATTGTCAACTTGCCGTTAAAGCCTTCGCCGAATCCTTTAGACAAAAGATCATAGGCGCGGCGATCCGGGCTGTCTTTCGCTTTCATTCCCGCATCAGGCAGCCCCAGCTCTAAATGCATGGCCGGCAGACTGATGACGGCTAAAAGAATGATGCTGAAAATGCTTAACAGAATAGGCTTCTTTGTAACGAAGCGCCCCCAGCCATTCGTGCCGGCGCTTTTCTTTTCTTTCTTCTTGTATGATTTCGGAATCATCCGTTTTCCCGCGATTGACAACACCGCAGGCACCAGCGTTACTGATGCCAATACAGCCATCAGCACACTGAGTGCCGCAGTCAACCCCATGGCAGACATGAAAGGAATGCCGACAACAGTCAATCCGCAAAGCGCGACGATCACGGTCAGTCCCGCAAAAACGACGGCGCTGCCTGCCGTTCCCGCGGCTTTCGCGATCGATTCATTTTTTTGTACACCTTCGCCCAAAAACTGACGATGCTTCGTAAAGATAAACAGCGCATAATCAATTCCGACGGCCAGTCCGATCATTCCGGATAATGAGAGACTGACCGAGGCTATCGTAAAGAACTGTGTCCCAATTAACGTCAGCGCGATGCTTACACCTAACCCAATCAGGGCCGTGACAATCGGAAGCCCCGCGATGACTAATGAACCAAACGTAATGGCCAGAACGACGAATGCCAGCACAACGCCGACAATTTCAGATACACCGCCGATTTCAACACCGGCCCCCGGCACATCGCCGCTGAGCTCCGTCTGCAGGCCCTTGTCTCCGGCGGCGGACAGACTGTGTTTCATATGTGAAACAGACGCATCCGTAATGTCATCCGCCGCTTTTTTGTACGACACATCGGCATACGCCACTGATCCGTCTTTAGAAATGGTTCCTGTCTCAAAAGGACTTGCAATCGAAGCGACTGAATGATCGGTTTTGATCTTCTTTAATGTCTCTTCAACCGCTTGTTTTTCCGGTTTTGACGTCAATTTCTTCCCGTCTTCAGCTCCGAAAATAACCCGTATGCTTCCTTTATCGGGACCCTTTGAAAATTCTTTTTGAATGATATCCATCGCCTTTTCAGAAGGTGTGTCGGGAATTGACATATCCTCAGAAAAAGCAGGTTTTAACGAGATGGCGATCACAACCGAAGCGATCAGTATCACGAGCCACGCACTGATCATTTTTAATCGATTGCGGGCAGACCATCCCCCTAATTTATATAAAAAACCAGACATCGAATACTCCTCTCCAATCATTACTTTCTGCCTAATTGTAGTTCACATTCACATAAAAAAAACGTACATAAGGGCATGTACGTTTGGGCAGTTTTTCATTATATATTCAGTTTCAGAATGCCTTTTTGCATGGCAATGGTGACGGCTTCCGTCCGCGAATCAGCGCCTAATTTGTTATAAATCGATGTTAATCTCGCTTTTACCGTCCGCTCTGAGATTCCTAAATCGAAGGCGATCGCTTTGCTTTTATGTCCTTGCGCAACGGCTTCTAGAACTATGATTTCCTTGTCCGTCAGCTGTGTTTCATTGGCATTTGCCCGTTCCATTTTCATTTCCCGGAAACGCCGCAAGATGTCCGGCTGCAGAAGCACTTCTCCCCTGACCGCCGCATCCATCGTATGAAATAAGGTTTCTGAGCTTGTGTCTTTCAGCAGATAACCGTTCGCGCCTGATTCAATGCCTTCTATCATCAGATGATCTTCATTATAGGTCGTCAAAATAATAATCGGCACATCAGAATGCTCTTTTATCTGTTTAATGGCTTCCAGCCCGCTCATTTCCGGCATGTACAGATCCATGAGAATGACATCGGGCTTTAGTTCCTCTGCGAGGCGGACGGCGGTTTTCCCGTTTTCCGCCTCTCCCGTTATGGTGTAATGGTCATTTGTTTCTATCAAAAGCTTCAGACCTTCTCTGACGACAAGATGGTCATCTGCTATTAACACTTTATACATGTTCCGCCTCTCCTTGAATTGGTATGATGATCTCAATTTGAGTTCCCGCTGATCTGGCGCTTGTTATACGGAAAGTGCCGTTCATCATATTGACGCGTTCTTGTATCCCAAGCAGCCCGTAATGTCCGCTTTTTCTCATTTCTGTTCCGGCATCAAAGCCTTTCCCGTCATCTTTGACGGTTATGCGGATTTGTCCCTCTTCTTCCTGAACGGATACCCAGACATTCTTTGCTTCTGCATGCTTGGCGGCGTTTGTCAGGCCTTCTCCGATCATGTAATGGCAATTCTCCGCCGTATGAACGTCAAGCACATGATGCACGCTGTAATCTAAAAAACAAGACAGCCCGGAGGCTTCTGTAAAATGGTTGATTTGTTCAGTGATGCTTTCTTTTAAGAACCCGATCTCTTCTGATGTGCTGCGAAGGTTGTCAATGGCCGAGCGCGCATCAGCCAATGTGCCCTTCACTCTGTCCATTGACTGGCTGATGATGTCTTTCGCTCTGTCAGTGTTACCCTTTGAAAGATGAACATGCACCGCTTCAAGCTGCATATGCAAGCTGACCAATCCTTGGGCAAGCGTATCGTGCAAGTCTCTCGCCATCCGCTGCCTTTCATTCTGAAGCGTCAGCTGTTTCACTTGCCGGTGAGCGAGCTCTAATTTTTCAAGCGTCATCTGTGTTTTTATTTTTTCATCAACTTGCGCGAAAAATGTGGCCGCATACGTGATAATCACGATCATGATGGGAGCGGCGATAACGATGAAACGCAGCAGATGATGCGGATGCTCCTCGTGCAAAGCTGTTATGGACATTAAAATGAACAGATAGAGTATGAGCAGCGTTTTTCCCTTATCCGCCATTCCGATAATCTGCCCGATTAAAAAGGCATAGAGACCGACGACAACCGCAATATAGCCGCCGGTCATCAAGTTAGCCGATGTATATATGATAAATCCCTGTATGATGAAATAAAGAAACGTTTTTTTCTTCACCCAGCGATGGGAATGCCAGTGCAGCACGGTAAAAATGACGATCAATATTGTGAATAACAGCAGCAAAAAAACCGTCCAGCTTTCATAAATGTACTGCAAAGAGACTGATGCGGCATATACCATTAAAATAAACGCCAGACCGGGCACCCGAAGCGCAAGCATATGCAATGAACGTCTGTCACGGGAGACATAGTCTTCTTGATGTTTTGTACCAAACAATCTCTGTCCACTTCCTTTTAGCCGACCGGCCTCACGAGGTTTTATTCTATTTGTCATCATACCATAAGTGCCTGCTTCTCACCTTCCCCTTCTTTCCTGCATGACGGGTGAAAGAAAAAACAGCCTGCGGGATTTTTCGCAAGCTGCTTTTGTGGGATTAATTATATTGCGTTCAGCTCATTGATCGGTCTGTTAAGCGCCAGCCGGATGATCTCGCGGAAGGGAACCAGGTTCGTTGCCCCGGTCAGCGTTCTGTTTGTTATCACTGGGATATTTGTCATCAGCGAAGGTTGTTTTTCCGCTTTCAAAAGCATCGTGTTTGCCGGACTTATCATCTTCGGGATATTGTGACAGAAGGAAGCGATTATGCTTCCTCTTTTTTGATGTACCGTCAGATTTCTTCTCTCTTTTTTCTTATAAACAAAATTTGTAAGACTAGACCTCTTTTCTCAGGGGAAATTAATTACGTATTTTTAGAAAGGGAGGTTTCAGACGATTATGGATAAGCGTGAATTAGCGGCTCACGAGTCGCTGGACTTACATGAACTGATTAACTTTAAGACGCTTTGTGTCGCGAAATCCAAGCTCATGCAAGGGCTTGTGTTTGATCAGGATCTGAAAACGTTAATGGAAAAAGACGTTCAGCAAGCCTCTCAAGACCTGGCTGATCTGCAGGCGGTTTATGAACGGGCAACGTTTCAGGCTCCCGTTCCTCAAAACCGGCCGACTTCGATCATCAATTGAAAGGAAGGTAAGCATCATTGAATCATGACCATTTAGATCCGATCAATTCATTACATGTCCCTGAACTTGCGGATATGACATTCGCAATGGATTTTCTCATACGCGCCAAAGAAGGCGTCAGAAATACCGCCGTTGCTTTAACAGAAACCGCTTCACCTGATGTAAGAGCTTTGCTGCGCAAACAGCTCATGCAGGGAATCACGATGCATCAGGAGATAACAGACTTGATGGTCAGCAAAAAGTGGTTTCACCCGCATGATCTGAGCGAACAGTATAAATTGGATCAGCTCTCTGCGAAAAATACCCTCATGGTCGGAAGCATGAACCTGTTTCCCGTTGAAACGAACAGAAAAGGGATGTTTGACCGCACACCTGATGAACATTAACACTGGAGGTATTACAGCATGAAGGCCGTAACATATCAAGGAGTGAAAAACGTCGTTGTGAAAGACGTGCCTGATCCGAAGATTGAAAAACACGATGACATGATTATAAAAGTCACAAGTACGGCAATTTGCGGATCAGATTTACATTTAATCCACGGACTCATCCCGAATTTGCAGGAAGACTACATCATCGGCCATGAACCGATGGGCATCGTGGAAGAAACCGGTCCCGGCGTGACGAAAGTCAAAAAAGGGGACCGCGTCATTATTCCTTTTAATATCGCCTGCGGAGAATGCGTTTATTGTAAAAATCACCTGGAAAGCCAATGTGATCAATCAAATGAGAACGGCGATATAGGCGCTTATTTCGGCTATTCAGGAAATGCCGGCGGCTATCCGGGAGGCCAGGCGGAGTATTTGCGCGTTCCATTTGCGAACTTTACTCATTTTAAAGTTCCCGAAACATGCGAAGAACCGGATGAGAAACTGAGTGTTATTGCCGATGCGATGACAACCGGCTTTTGGAGCGTTGACAATGCCGGCGTAAAAGAAGGCGATACAGTTATCGTTCTCGGCTGCGGGCCCGTGGGCCTTTTCGCTCAAAAATTCTGCTGGTTAAAGGGAGCGAAACGCGTAATAGCCGTAGACTATGTCTACTACCGTCTCCAGCATGCGAAACGGACGAATAAAGTGGAAATCGTGAACTTCGAAGACCACGAAAATACGGGCAGCTACCTGAAGGAAATAACCAAAGGCGGCGCCGACGTGGTCATTGACGCCGTCGGCATGGACGGGAAAATGACAGACCTTGAGTTCCTCGCCAGCGGATTAAAACTTCAAGGCGGAGCGATGAGCGCTTTAGTCATTGCCTCCCAAGCGGTGCGCAAAGGCGGAACGATCCAGATTACGGGTGTGTATGGCGGGAGATATAACGGTTTTCCTCTTGGCGATATCATGCAGCGAAACGTCAATATCCGATCAGGACAAGCTCCGGTTATCCATTATATGCCGTATATGTTTGAACTGGTGTCAACCGGCAAAATTGATCCGGGCGATGTTGTAAGCCATGTCATTCCGCTTAGTGAAGCGAAGCACGGCTATGAGATGTTTGACACGAAAACAGATGATTGCATAAAAGTTGTACTCAAACCTTAAAGAACGGAGGCTACAGAAATGGCCCGCGCCTTACATGAATTACTCGAAATTCAGGAGATGGCTTCTTTTAAGTCACTTTGTCTGACGAAATCTAAAACCATGAAAGCGCTCGTATCCGATCCGCAGCTGAAAGAAATCATGCAGCAGGATGTGGATACATCAACAAGGCAATTGCAGGAATTTGCCTCAATTTTATCTGATGCACAGCATGAATGAGGAGATGAATGACGAATGAATCCGATTATGGAATACTTGACGGGAATGAATGCACTGACAGACCAAATTGTCGCAATGGATTTATTAAATTCGGCAAAAAGCGGTGTCAGAAACTATGCGATGGCGGCGACGGAAGCCGGAACGCCTGAAGTGAAAGCGATCCTCACCCGTCACTTAGAAGAAGCCATCGACATGCATGAGCAAATCTCACGCTATATGATGGAAAAAGGCTGGTATCACCCGTGGAACACAAATGAACAAGTCCGGCTCAATTTGCAAAATATTGATACGGCGCTCCGCCTGCCCGTCCTATAAATCGTTTTGCTGCTGAGACTGCATCCCTGACTCAAGCTTCAGTATTTCAAGCTGTGAGCTGCCTTTTACAGCGCCCAGGCGGCTCTCAGTTTTTTTATGCCTTCTTGTATATCGGTTTCAGAAACCCCCGCGAAACCGAGGGAAACTGTTTTTTCAGGGACCTGTTTTTGATAGGTAAGAGACACGGGATAGATTTTGACGCCTTGTTCCTCCGCCTTTTCAATCAGCTCTTTTTCACTGAAAGGCAGCTGAACGTCAAGTAAAATCCGCAGTCCGGAATTTTCTCCGCGAATCCTGACGTATTGTCCCAGCTCGCGCCGCACGGCCTCTAATAATACCGCTCTTTTTTTCCGGTACAGCTTTCTCATTCTGTTAATATGTTTCTGCCACTCTCCGCTTTTGATAAATTGAGCCAGCGTCAGCTGACTGTGGCAGGAGACGGTCTGTTTATATAAAGAAGCGATTTCCCTGCCTTTTTCAATAAGCGGCAAAGGAAGAATCATATAGCTGATGCGCAGCGAAGGAAGCAGAGATTGGGAAAACGTCCCCATATAAATGACACGGTGATGCTGATCAAGCCCCTGCAATGATGGGATCGGCTGGCCGGTGTATCGGAATTCACCGTCATAATCATCTTCTATAATGAACGATTGATGTTCCTTCGCCCATTTCAGCAGCTGAATCCTTCTGTTTACCGGCATAATCGTTCCTAACGTAAATTGATGAGAAGGCGTGACATATACAAGACGCGGCCGCTCTTCATTCAGCTTCCGGATACAGACTCCTTCATCATCGACGGGTATCGGAATGATCTTCATGTGATTGGCTTTAAAAATCTCCCTCGCTCTCGGATAACCCGGATCTTCATATCCGATGGATAGATTTGATTCAAATATTTTGCACAGCATTTGCAAAAGAGCAGGGTTCCCGGCGCCGACTATCACTTGTTCAGGACGGCAATTCACCCCGCGCGACTGATATAAGTACTCCGAAATGAGCGTTCTCAGTTCAAGCTCGCCCAAATCATCCCCGGACCGATACAGCTCATGCCCGTATTGATCTAAGCTTGCAACCATGCTTTTGCGCCATGCCGAAAAAGGAAAATGAGCGGCATCCACAGTGCCGTAGTGAAAATCAATCCATTGGCGGTCTTCCTTCGCCTTTGTTTGAACAGGCGAAGCGCCCGGCTTTTTCACATAGACGGCGTCCGAGTCATAATCGGCAAACCATCCGCTTCTCGGCTTGCTGACAATATAGCCTTCGGCGGCAAGCTGTTCATAGGCACGCTCCACAGTCGTCTGACTGATGGAAAGCTGACTTGACAAAAGCCTTTTTGAAGGAAGCTTCAGTCCTTTAGGAATACGGCCCTGATGCATATTTTCCTTAAAATGCCGATAAAGCTGCTGATAAAGCGGAATATCCAGATCTCTATTTAAAAATGGCGTGATATCCATTTTTACTCCCTCCAAACTGGCATTCTTCTTTTTATAAAAACTGGCCATTTGTATAAGGCCAATTTCAGTTTATAGTCATTATAAACTTTGAAAATGGGTTTAGAAATATATATTGGAGTGATTGGAATGAAGAAAGCCGCAAACGGCTGGATTAACGGATTTATCGGCGTGCTCATTTTCAGCGGCTCGCTTCCCGCGACCCGCTTGGCTGTAGCGGACTTTGACCCGGTATTTCTCACCGTATGCCGCGCCGCGATAGCCGGTATATTGGCAGGCGCTCTGCTCCTCATTTTTCAGGAGAAACGCCCTGCCAAAAGCGACATCATTTCACTAATAACAGTAGCGCTCGGCGTCGTGATCGGTTTCCCGCTGCTTACAGCCTTAGCGCTTCAGCATGTCACATCCGCTCATGCCATTGTCTACATCGGACTTCTCCCGCTTGCGACGGCGATCTTCGGCGTACTGCGAGGAGGCGAACGGCCCAGGCCGGTCTTTTGGATTTTCTCGGCTGCCGGCAGCATCCTCGTAGCCGGATATGCTCTGCTGCAAGGAGGAGAATCCTCTCCGCTCGGTGATACGTACATGATCGCTTCGATTATCGTGTGCGGTCTCGGTTATGCCGAAGGCGCCCGCCTCTCCCGGCGGCTTGGCAACTGGCAGGTGATCTCTTGGGCACTCGTTTTATCGCTTCCCCTTATGTTCATCCTGTCTTTCTGCTTCATGCCGGACTCATGGTCAAACATCGGCGCGCCCGCACTGCTCAGTCTTGCATATGTCTCAATATTCAGCATGCTGATCGGCTTCGTATTCTGGTATCGCGGACTCGCCCAGGGAGGCATCGCCGCGGTCGGACAGCTGCAGCTTCTGCAGCCTTTCTTCGGACTGTTGCTGGCCGCCATGATTCTCCATGAAAAAGCAGGATGGGAACTTGCGGCGGTGAATGTCGGCGTTATCGCTTGCGTGGCGGCCGCCCGGCAGTTCGCAAATCAATCAGAAAAGGCCGAACAATGAACTTGTTCGGCCTTTTCATTATATTCCGCCCATAGGCAGCAGAAGTCTGTATCTCTTTCACATGATCCGGCTATTTTTCAGGCAGGCTGAACTCCCTTAAACGCACTCATCACCAGATCATGCACATAGGAATCATTCACCTCATCACCTGTAATAAGCAGACGATAGAAAATCGGTCCGTAAATGAGATCGATGCTTACGTCAATATCAAGATTCTCTCTTAATTCACCTTTTTGAATTCCCTTTTCCAGAAGGCCTTTCGCTTGGAGGCGGCGGGGCTTGAAAAATCGCGTGCGATATTCTTCCGCCAATTTTGCATCCAGCTGCCCCGCACCGATTAATTCCTTAATAACGGTTCCTTCCCGGCTCGTCAAAAACCTTGCTAAATTCGTGGCGTGGGTCAATATATCTTGCACTGTTGATCCTGTATCGGGCACAGGCAGTCTGTCCGTAGCGGTCGAAAGAAAGCTGTCCATGATAACGGCAGCCTTGTTTGACCACCATTTATAAATCGTTGCCTTACTTACTTTGGCACGCTCAGCAATTTTATCGACTGTCACCGCGTCAAAGCCATTTTCCAACAATAGGTCATACGCTGCAGAAAGAATCGCCTTATGTGTTCCTTCATCGCGCGGCCGTCCTCGTTTACTCTGCACATGAATCATTCCTTCCTGAATTATAAACGATACGTTCAGTATACTTAACCTGTATAAAAAAAGAAAACAGAAACCTATTTACAAAACTGAACGTTTAGTATATTATTTGCTTATGATGAAACTAAACGTTCAGTTTATAAAATAACTTGAGGGAAGTCTTGATGAAACATAGACTCCAAAAGCCTCTGCGTAAAGGAGATGAATCAGCAAATCATTTATCAAGCATCATAAAAAACACTTAAAAAGGAGTTCATTCATATGGCTAAAGAAACCAAACAAACAGCAGATCAGGGAATTTCACCTTGTTTAACCCTTCTTCTCGCAACGGCATGCGGTATCATTGTCGCTAATCTTTATTATGCACAGCCCTTGGCAGGATTCATTAGTGCGGCAATCGGACTTTCTCCAAGCAGCGCCGGATTGATTGTCACGCTGACTCAAATCGGATACGTTGCCGGCTTACTGTTTCTCGTCCCTTTGGGAGACATTATCGAAAACAAAAAACTTGTCGTTGTATCGCTCCTTCTAAGCGCAGCCGCTTTGACACTGACAGCATTTGCGAAGCATGGAACACTGTTTTTAGCCGCTGCGTTTTTCATCGGACTGGGATCAATTGCAGCCCAAGTGCTAGTTCCGTTCGCATCATACCTTGCACCTGACGCCGCACGCGGCCGGGTTGTCGGCAATGTGATGAGCGGCTTGCTGCTCGGTATTATGCTTTCCCGTCCGATATCCAGTCTGGTCGCTGATGTATGGGGGTGGAATGCCATATTTGCTTTATCCGCCGCGTTAAGTGTTGTCCTGGCAATCGTCTTATCAAAAGTGCTTCCTGCCAGAAAACCAACAGCAAACACAAGCTACACCGTCTTACTCGGTTCAATGTGGAAGCTGCTGCGCACGACTCCGGTCTTACGCCGCCGTGCCATTTATCATGCGTTTGTATTTGGCGCTTTCAGCTTGTTCTGGACGACTGTACCTTTATTATTGTCCGGTCCTGCTTTTCATTTTTCTCAAAAGGCAATCGCGCTGTATGCATTAGCGGGCATTGCAGGTGCAGCGGCTGCACCGATAGGCGGCCGTCTGGCTGATCGCGGCTTGACCCGGCTTGCCACCGGAATCGCTCTCGGTGTTGTCATCGTTTCTTTATTACTCCCGCTCATGATTCAGAGCAGCTCCCCCGTCGGAATAGCAGTTCTGGTGGCCGCAGCTATCCTGTTGGATATGGGGGTATCTGCCAATCTCGTACTCAGTCAGCGTGCCATTTTTTCGTTGGCACCTGAATTTCGCAGCCGATTAAACGGATTATTTATGGCCATCTTCTTTCTGGGCGGTGCTATAGGATCATCAATCGGAGGATGGGCATACGCCTCAGGCGGGTGGAGTATCACATTATGGATTGGAATCGCGTTTCCAGTCATCGCATTGCTTTATTTCACCACGGAGAAATAAGCCATTCACCAAAAATAAGCCGTCAGGACCAAGCTGACAGCTTTTTTTGGTGTATTCTTCTTTACATCCTTCGGAACAAAAAACCCCTGTTTCATGAGTAATTTTGCTTCATGCGGTTCCACATTCTCACCGTTAAGATCGTAATCAATAGAAACGAAACGATTACTAACACAATACCTGTAATTGATTCACTGAAATTGATAACGACAAAGCTGGACAATAGCACCATAGGAATATTTGAAATCAATACAGTTAACATGTATGCAGAATACCTTAACCCGATTGCTGCCGATAAAAAACAAATCACATCCGTAGGAGCTGCCGGACAAATCATCCCCAATGCCAAAAACTTATAATTGTACGCCTCCAATAACACTTTCAAGTCAGGATATTTATCTTCCAGTAATTGAGTCGTTTTTTCGCTGGCGAATTTCCTTGAAAACAGATAAACCAATGTTTCGCTTATAAACAGGCCGGCCATTGATAATAAAATGCTGACCATCGGATCAAAGCAGATTCCGCCCAAAAACATCAGCGACATGCCGGGAATAAAAAAGAGAAGCCTGACGACCCACAAAGCCAAAAACAGCAGCATCGCGTATTCCGCATGCCCTGATATAAAGTCCGTTACATCATTCATATCAAATGACAGCACGTCCAGTTCCTTCAAACAATAAACGCCTAAAAACCATATACATAATAAAATCATTTTATTTTTCAATTTCTCCGCTCTCCTCGCTTTCCATCACATCATAAGCAAAAAAAATGAAGAAACAGCCGGTAAAATTCTTAAGGATTCTTAAGTTATTCTATGAAAAAAGCTTACGGAACGTTTGTCCCGCAAGCTCTAGTCAATCGGGTGTTCAACAGAAAAACGAAGCCATCCGCCGCTGTAATCCGCATGAATACGGCCGCTGTGAAGCTCAACAATTCTCTTTGAAATGGCAAGTCCGAGCCCGGTACCTTGATGACCCGTCCTGGCCTTATCTCCTCTGAAAAACCGTTCAAACAATTGATTGATATCGTCAGCAGTGAGATGTTCGGCCTTGTTTGACACTTGCAGAATTGCTTTTTCATCTTTTATTTCAAGGTTTATGAACAATTCAGATGGTTTGATGCTGTACTTCAGCGCATTCATAAAAAGATTATCATAAACGCGAACCATCTTTTCTATATCAATACAGACGGGAACATGCTCTTCCGTAATTGATTTTCGGACAGTTAATCGTCCCTTTTCAAACATGGGAATGTACTCTCCGGTGATTTGTTCCAATAGGGCTGACAAGTCTGTTTTGCTGCGGTTCAAAGTAACATCCGGACTCGATAAATGTGTA
This sequence comes from Bacillus sp. D7-8, assembly GCF_052055895.1. NCBI lineage: Bacteria > Bacillati > Bacillota > Bacilli > Caryophanales > Bacillaceae > Bacillus > Bacillus sp. D7-8. The sequence continues at coordinate 554,359 of NZ_CP179922.1, read as the reverse complement.
TATTCAAACAGTTCATCTATTAAATATTTCAGCCTTTGCGATTTGGAATAAATCGTTTCAAGGTACTCCTGAAATTGAGCTTTACTGTTGTATTGTTCTTTTTTAAGCAGATCCAAATATCCGATAATTGATGTTAACGGGGTCCTTAAATCGTGAGATACACTTGAGATCAGCTCACTTTTCACTCGTTCTAATTGTCTTTCATGTTCAAATTTATTCTCTAATTCTTCGGACATATAATTGATATGTTGTGCAAGCTGTGTCAATTCATCCCTGCTTTCAGTCCTGATGGTCAAGCCTAAATTTCCATTGGCAATATGGTGAACACTCTCCGTAATGTGTTTCAAATATAATATTTTTTTCCGCACCAATAACAAAAAAACCGCAATAAAGGTCAAAATAGCTGCAGTAAATTGAATCAGTATCCTAAAATTAGCGTTTCCTTGGCTCACATCTGTTAAATAATTTATTTTGTACAGATATGAGATAGATAAAATAACAAGAATCAACACACCAAATGCAACAAGATAACTAATTGCGATCGCGATCAGAAGCCTGACAATCAGCTTATTTCCAAACTTCCTCATATTTTATATCCCGTTCCCCATACCGTTTTGATATAAATCGGATGTTTAGAATCCTCTTCTATCTTGTCTCTGATCTTTGTGATGTGGACCATTACGGTATTGTCCGACTTAAAAAAGTCTTCCTTCCATACCGCCTCATATATTTTTTCAACACTCATGACAATTCCTTTGTTTCTCGAAAGCAGCTCCAGAATATCAAACTCTTTCGGAGTGAGCCTGACTTCTTTCCCCCGCACCCACACCTGCCTTGTATCCGTATTAACGGTCAAATCACCGATTTCAATGACGTTCGCCGTGCTGATCGTATCTGTATTGTATTTTTTATACCTTCTCAGCTGCGATTTCACTCTGGCGATCAATTCCAATGGGTTAAACGGTTTCGTTAAATAATCATCTGCGCCGGAGGCCAGTCCTTGAATTTTATCCATATCCTCCGATTTGGCGGAAAGCATGATGATGGGCAGATTGCGTTCTTCTCTGATCTTCATGCATGCCTCAATCCCATCCATATTGGGCATCATAATATCCAAAATAATCAGGTCAAACTCCTTTTGCTCCAATAATTTCAATGCTTCAGCAGCATCTTCCGCCTTCTGTGTGTCTATTCCTTCATTTTCTAAATAGACAGAGATCAGGTTTCGGATATCTTTGTCATCATCCACGATAAGAATGCTTGTCCCCATATGAATCCTCCCTCGTTTTTTGCGGCAATGAACAGCTGAAAACATAAGCCGGCGGAAAATTCCTGAATTCTCTCCTTACTTCTGTTTTCGGAAAGAATTGCTCAATCAATGCCTTCTTATATTGAGTATATTGGAATGTAATGAATTCTCCATGATTTCTTAAGATGTTAGCTGTATCCTTCAAAATATCAGCAGACACTTTTTTCGGAAGGCTTGCAAAAGGAAGTCCTGAGACGACATAGTCGGCATAAGGGATTCCATGCTCCTTCATATGACTCTCAATATGTTCAGCCGATCCATGTACAATAAATAGGTTCTGTTCCTCTTTATATTTTTCTTGCAGCAAAGCATAAAATTCCTCATTTTGTTCTATCAATAAGATCATCGTCCCAGGCTGCCGTTTTTCAAGCAGTTTTTTTGTAAATACTCCCGTACCCGGCCCGTATTCAACAATGTATTCAGCTTTATGAAAATCAATTTTTCCCATCATCTTCTCAGCAAGAAAACGCGAGCTGGGCAGAACGGCGCCGACAGATCTGGGATTCATAATATATTGAAATAAAAATAACAGACGTTTCATCTTTAATCTCTCCATTTGTTTTGAATTTATAAAACACACTCTACATTCAAAACCTGAAGAAAAAGCCGTGAAAGTTCTTAAGAAATCTTAAGATATAAAAAAAGACGGCGGGATTTGCCGTCTTTTTCAGCTGCCGATTCTTTCAGCAGCGGTAAAAACCATGTCATAATATGTTAAGAAATAATTGCGCCAAAGGCAGGTGAACACATGAAGAAGTATTTATATAAGCACCTTTTGTTAACTCTCGTTTCGTCCGTTTGCTTTTTATTAGTCTTTTACATGAGTTTAAAAATGACACAAGAGGACACACCGCCGTTGTCTTCTTACCCGTTTTACCTTTTTATTTATCTTTACATAGCAGCCGGATATTTGACGGTCGGCCTTGTTTTAGCTTGTATGACTGATATCTTGAAGAACCGCTGGACATTCAATAAACCGTCTACCATTCTATTGAAACTTATCGTTTACTTACTCATACCGTATGCTATTTTTCATTCTTTCTTCATTTTAATGGCGCCGTTGATTTATGTGCTGTTTGAGTCGTTACTCATCCTGAGAAAAGCTTCATAACCTGAAAAAACATACCGCATGCTGCCGGTATGTTTTTAACATGCTTGTCAGTTGTTCGCAGTGATCCGTTTGATGTTTTCTTCCATCAAGCCGGAAATGAGCTGTTCGTTTGTATGAGGAATCTGTTTGAGCTGTTGTACGACCAGCCCTTGTCTTGCAGCTGAATGATTTTGACTCAGCTTTGCTTTCCCCTCTATTTTGCTGATTTTGATTTTAAAACCTTTTACCCCTTTGTTCATGCCTGCCAGCAATTTCGCATCGACATCCTCTAATTTGTACGGGCTGTCGGGGCTTTCGTATTTCAATACGAGATCACTCATCGACTGCACGGTTTCTTCCTCATCCAAAAGCTCCGCCTCTCCGTAAACATGAACCGCCACATAATTCCAAGTGGGTACAGCCTGATTCGTCTCATACCATTTAGGCGAGATATAACAATGAGGCCCTTGAAAAACGGCTAACACGTTTTGGCCATCAATCTCTTTCCATTGGGGGTTCGGCAATGCAAAATGACCGTATAAGCATTCGTTATTCTTACTCATCATCAATGGCAGATGGGTTGCATACGGCTTGCCTTCCGCCGTTGAAAACAATGCTGCGAAACCATACTCTTTGATGACATCGCACGCTTCAGCTTCACTCAGCTGAAATGGAGCCGGAATATACATACAAAACTCTCCTCTCGAACATGGATTGATAAAGCGCTTTCCGCTATAATAAGATATCAACTGACATTTAAAAAGGTACAGTTAGGAATAAATACACATGTCAGAGGAGAACATCTGATGAAAAATATGATTTTCGCTTTCGAAAGCGATACCCCGAAATACAAACAAATTTACGAGCAATTTAAAACATTGATTGAGCAGGGAAATATTCAGGCAGATGAGCGGCTGCCTTCGATTCGGGAGCTGGCAGATTCCCTGCGGGTAAGCCGCAATACAACGCTGATGGCTTATGATCTTCTTTTAGCGGAGGGATACATTCGCGGAGAAACACGCAAAGGTTATTTTGTAAATGAAGTAGAACCTTCTTTATTTCAAAAAGAAAACGATGTTGTTTACGCTGAAAAAACCGAATCAACTCAGCCGGTCCTGATTGATTTTCGCGCCGGAGCCGTCGATCAAAAGCATTTTCCTCTGAAAACATGGAGAAAATTATACAATCAAGTTTTGACATCAGAGAAAAGCTTCCTGTACGGTGAACCGTTCGGCGAGAGAGACCTGCGTGAACAAATTGCCGCTTATCTCTTGGAATCCCGCGGAGTGAAAACAGATGCGGATTCCATTATCATCGGCAGCAGCACCCAGCAGATGCTGATATATCTCAGCCGGATTCTGAAAGAGGATTTTTCGGGAATGATCGTTGAAGACCCGGGATTTGACGGTGCCAGAGCGGCATTTCAATTTCACGGCCTATCTCTGGAAACGATGCCTGTCTATGAAAACGGAGCTGATTTTTCTCAATTACATGCAATGAAAGAAAAATTAATCTATGTGACCCCATCCCATCACAGCCCTTACGGCGTAAGCATGTCCATTCAGCAGCGCCAAACTCTGATCAATTGGGTGAATCATAGAGAGGGTTATATTCTTGAGGATGATTATGACAGTGAATTCCGTTATACACAGCAGCCGTTTCCCGCTCTTGCTTCCATTCAATCAGACCGGGTGATTTATTTAGGGAATTTCTCAAAATCCTTTCTTCCGGGCATCCGCATAAGCTATATGGTTTTGCCGCAGCGCCTTTTGCACCGGTATAAAAAACGGTTTATTCATTTCGAAAGCACCGCTTCTTCGCTTAACCAGCTGACCATGGCTGAATTGATGAAGGCCGGTGAATGGACCCGCCATATTAAGCGCATGCGCATTGTTTACAGGCGAAAAATGCAGCACTTGATTTCACATGTAAAGCAGCAGTTCGGCGATCATGTGACGATCATCGGCGAGCAGTCGGGATTGTATATATTGGTGAGAGTTCACCTGAACTATACAGAAGAAACATTAATCGAACGCGCTTTTCAGTACGGAGTGAAGGTATACCCTACCGCCGTTTATTTCGTTGCCGAAAAACCCGAACCGCCGATCATAAAGCTAGGGTTCGCCCATCTTGATACGGATCAGATCACACAGGGCGTACAGCTTTTGAGAAATGCTTGGCTGTCATGAAAGAAAAAAGGCGCCGAACGGCGCCTTTTTTTATTTCGTATTTCTTGTGAACTTCGGCAGTCCAAATATGATGGCGGCGATGCCGCAGATTCCGATGAAAACGGGATAAAAAGAGTATGGCAGGATGCTGACGGGTGAAATATTCCCGAATTTCCCGGCTGATAACAGCTGCGCGCCGTAAGGAATCAAGCCTTGAATCATGCACGAAAAGATATCCAGAATACTTGCCGATTTTCTGTTGTCGATGTTGAATTTATCAGCGATATTCTTTGCAATCGGCCCGGCTGCGATAATCGAGATCGTATTATTGGCCGCAGCCAGATTCGTCACGCTGACCAGTCCGGCAATGCCGGCTTCGGCTCCTTTTTTCGAACGGATTCGTTTCGTGATGAACTCCAGTAAAAAGTCGATCCCGCCGTTTTGTTTCATCACGCCGACCATCCCGCCGATCAGCATGGACAGGATGATCAGATCGCTCATTCCGGCAATTCCATCCGTAATCGCCTTAAAATAAGAATCAAACGTCAGGCTGCCGCACGCTAACCCGATGATTCCCGTCAAAATCAATCCGCCGAATATGACAGCCATCACATTAATACCGATTAACGCAAAAACCAACACGGCGATATAAGGAAGCACCTTAATCCAGCTGTAAGATTCAGCACCCGTATGGACGGCGTGGCCTGCCGGAATAAAAAATAAGATAATAACAGTCACAATGGCAGCGGGCAAAACAATCAGAAAGTTCGTTTTGAATTTATCCCTCATTTGTGTTTTTTGCGTCCGGACTGCCGCAATGGTCGTATCGGAAATAAAAGAAAGATTATCTCCGAACATAGCTCCGCCGACCACAGCCGCAATCGGAATCGCGGCGGAGATGCCAAGCTCGCCGCTCAAACCCGCGCTGATCGGCGCAACCGCCGCAATCGTGCCCATTGATGTTCCCATCGATATAGAAATAAAACAAGCAATGATAAACAGCCCCGGCAGCAAAAACTGCTGCGGAATAACGCTCAAAGCAAGATTGACAGTTGAATGCACCGCTCCCATTGCTTCAGCCGCTGAAGCAAAGGCACCTGCCAATATAAAAATCATAACCATAATGATAATATCAGGATGTCCCGCACCGGAAGCGAACCATTCTATTTTTTGATTGAGCGATTTCTTCCGGTTAAATAACAGCGCAAAAGCTGACGCAATGATCGCGGCAATCAAGATCGGCAATTTATAAAAATCTCCGGTCACCAGACCAGAGCCGACAAAAAGCCCTACGAATAAGACTAAAGGCAATAACGCCCAAGGGTTCTTTTTATTGTTCATCTGGGTAAACCACCTCTTTTCAGCATTAAAGTCGCTAATCACAGTCTAAGCAACATTTCACACTTTAAAAGTCTGCAGTAAAAAAGTCAAGCTGAAAAAAGGATAAGTAATGATTGATAAGATAGAAAAGGCTGTTTTGTTTCCACTCTTTAGAAAATAAAAAAACCAAGGCTCGTTTCCCTTGGTACATTTCATGCGGCCCGGCGTCCGGGACACCTTCTCTTCATTCAGAAATACATTCAGCTTTCAATCTGTTTTTAAGTTTCGCTTCATTTTCAAGGATATCTTCGTAATCCTCAATCTTCCTGTTTAATCGTTTTATGGTTTCATCAATTTCCCTCTGTTTCTCCGTCAGCCTTTTCCTTTCATTTATCAGGATGTTTTTTCGGGGTTCGATCGTATGATCGGCTCCTTCAATAAATAAAGCGGTATATTCAATCAGCGCCTCAATCGACAGCCCGGCACTTCTCATGCATTTTATAAATTGAATCCAATTCACATCATCTTCGTCATAATCGCGGATGCCGCTTTCATCGCGTTTTACCGGAGGAATCAGTCCTATACTTTCATAATACCTAAGCGTTGCGGCTGATAACTCAACCTGCTTTGCAGCCTGCGCAATCTTCATATTTTTACCACCCGTCCTTCATACCTTTCATAAGCGTGCCATTATAGAATATCATTTCATAAAAAAATAAACCAAACTCCTTGACTTAAAGTCCGCTTTAACATTTAAAGTAAAATCGAACAGAGGATTCATCACTTTATCTTGGAAAGGAAGATAACCATGTGCAATAATCATCCGACTCGTGTATTAAGCGCTCCGCATGCAAAAGCTAAATTTGAGCGGACGACGATTGAGAGAAGAGCATTACGGCCGCACGATATCCTGATTGATATTAAGTACAGCGGGATTTGTCACTCAGACATCCACAGTGCATTCGATGAATGGGGCGGCGGAATCTTTCCGATGGTTCCCGGACACGAAATTGCCGGAGTTGTGGAAGCCGTGGGTGAAGAAGTCACCACATTTGCCGTCGGAGACCGTGTGGGTGTCGGCTGTTTTGTAGACTCCTGCGGGGAATGTGAATACTGCCTTAACGGAGACGAACAATATTGCACAAAAGGCGTTGTTCAGACTTATAATAACCTGGACTACGACGGAAACCCTACGTACGGCGGCTACAGCCAGAAAATAGTTGTCACTGACAGATTCGTTGTCCGGATTCCGGATCAGCTGGATTTGGATGCTGCCAGCCCGCTATTGTGCGCGGGCATTACCACCTATTCTCCGCTGAAACACTGGAATGCCGGCCCCGGCAAAAAAGTGGCGATTGTCGGAATGGGCGGACTCGGACATTTAGCCGTTCAATTCGCGCACGCTTTAGGCGCAGAGGTCACCGTCCTCAGCCGCTCAATGAACAAAAAAGACGAAGCGCTTGAATTTGGAGCCGATCATTACTTTGCCACAAGCGATCCGGATACATTTACTGAGCTGGCCGGACGATTTGATCTTATTTTAAATACAGTATCCGCGAACCTTGACGTAGATGCCTACTTATCCCTGCTTCGCATTGACGGTACATTGGTAAATGTGGGAGCGCCCGCTAAGCCGGACTCATACAGTGTGTTCTCCTTAATCACGGGCCGCCGCAGCATTGCTGGTTCACTCGTCGGCGGTATTCCGCAGACTCAGGAGATGCTTGATTTCGCCGCCGAGCACGGCATTGCTCCTAAAATTGAAGTGATACCGGCCAATCAAGTCGACGAAGCGTACGAACGGGTTCTCCGAAGCGATGTCCGCTACCGTTTCGTCATTGATATTTCAACTTTATAATCGACATAAAAAAACATACCAATATTTGTTGGTATGTTTTTTTCAGTTCAAATTATTTTTTATTTCAGCAGCCATCCGGGCACCGCTTTTATATAAACCAATTCGCCTATCAATTCAACGATCGTCTGTGTGACGATAACAGCGGCGGCTAATGAAGCCCAAGCATCCGGCAAAGCCAGCGCTAACGGAAGGACTGCGAGAGAATTTCTTGTGCCCGTGCTGAAGATCAATGCTCTTCCTTCACCTGTATCCAGACGGAACGCATATGCGATAAACCGGGAGACAAACGGCATAATGAGCAGGAATAACAGATAGATCGGAATCACACGTATAATGATGCCAGCATCACTGATGACCTTGCCGATTTGTGTGGCGACGACCGCCAGTAAGACCAGAGCCATAAAAGGAACAGGCAGCCACGCCGTCCATTCCAACACCTTTTCTCCCGCCGGCTTCTTATCAGCCCATAATTGAGTCATCACAGCCGCCAGCAGCGGTCCCGCTATTAAACATAAGAATGCTTCCAGAAACGGCCCCGCATGAACAGCCCCTATCACTTCTTTCCCGATAAACAGCCACAGGTATAACGGAAGCAATACCATCTGAACGGCGAACAAAACCGGCGTGGAAGCCAGTATTAATCTCTCATTTCCTTTGCCGAGCTGAGTAAAGACGATGACGTAATCAATACAAGGTGTAAGCAATACCAAACAAACCCCTAATAATATAGGAGGAGATTGAGGAAAAATGGCGGTTAACACCCATACAACGACAGGTACAGCTAAGAAATTACCGATCAATAAAGCCGCCATAAATTTGAGGTTTGACATGGCTTCCTTCAGCTTCAAGAATGGGATTTGGGCAAACATGGCATACATGAGAACAGCGATAAGCGGTGATATCGTCCATCCCCAGCGAAGTCCTGAATCTTTCCCGGCGATCCCCGCTATTCCGCCGATTACAAGAGTCACACCATATATCCAAATTTGCTGTTTTTCTAATGTCTCTCTGGTTATTTTCATTGGCTGACACCTCTTCTCCGCCCATTATACCTTCTTTTCTGCCGCTCTTGCATTATGGTTCTGCCGGAATTAAAAAACACCAAGGGTCTGTGACACTTGGTGTTTTTGGAACGCGGCCGAGAAATACGGGTTGAAAACCGTTAATCCTTGTAAATAACCCCCAAAAAGTATTTTTGACATACTGTTCCTTATCGAATAAAAGCATTCTCTTTCATTTCCAAAGCATCATCCAGCCATCTCGGGTGCATCGGCAAGAGATGTTCAGGTAATTCATGGATATCAAAATATCTGATTTCCATAGCTTCCTCTGTGGACTTTTTCAAAGTGCCGCCGATGACGTCACATTGAAAACAATTGGTAATAAAATGGCTGACTCTGCCGTCAGGGTATATAAAGGTTTGTGAACTCGGATCAGAATAAACGCCTATCATTTTAGAGACTTTCACCACTAATCCAGTTTCCTCTTCTATTTCTCTTATAATTGCTTGTTCAACTGTTTCACCAGGTTCCACATGTCCTGAAGGAATGCCCCATAAACCATTATCAGCACGCTTCATTAATAAAACGGAACTTGATTCTTTAATTATAATTCCAGCGACTCCGGCTTTCACTTGTTCTGTCCATTGGAAATCCGGTTTTTTCCGTACTTCTGCCTTTATTTCATTATCGAACAAGTCTTTCAGATCGCGGATCACAACATCCGGATTTCTAAAATCATGTTTTGCAGGAAATAAAGTATTTTGTTCAGAAACTAATACGGAAGTGATGCCTATTTGGTTTGCTCCGACAATATCTGTTTCAGGCGTATCCCCAATCATAACGCATCTCTCTTTATCTTCAAAAGACTCGAGTACTTTTTCAAATATTGAAGACGCCGGTTTTCCAATTATAATCGGCTCTTTAGCAGCTGCTGTTTTAACAGCCGCGACTATAGCGCCTGTCGCGGGAGCTGGTCCGTTAGCGGCAGGAAATGTTTTATCCCCGTTTGCAGCGATAAATGAAGCCCCGCAGCGGATGAGGTTTACTGCCTTATGCACATCCTGAAATGTAATATTTTGATCCCATCCAATGACAACAGCCTCCGCCTGATCTTCCGTAAGATCAATACCGGCCTTTTGAATTTCACTTTTAAGTTGGTCATTTCCCAATATATATGCCTTCTTTATTCCTTCACTGACAAGGTAATCAGCTGTTGCCCACCCCGCAGTAAACACTTCATCAATACTTGCTGAAATCCCCAGTTTATGAAGGCGTTTCACAATCGTTTCTCTTGTAACACAAGGATCATTCGTTAAAAAGCGAATGGCTTTCTTTTCTTCACGGAGTCGTTTTAAAGAGGCCACAGCTCCTGGTAAAGCTTTATCTCCTATATATATCACTCCGTCTAAATCAAATAAAAATACATCATAATTCTTGGAGATCATCATAACACTCCTTAAGCGGTTGTCTCTTGGTTAATAGTTGAGCGATACGCAAAATGATTTGTAGGGCCTTGTCCTTTCCCGATTCCTAAGGGATGTTTAATGGCTGCTGAAATGAATTCCTTTCCAGTTGCCACTGATTCCGGTATGCTGTGCTGCTTTGCCAGCTCTGCAGTTATCACAGCTGAAAACGTACAGCCTGTTCCATGAGTATGCTTTGTATCAAAGCGGGGAGAAACAAATTCCTCGAAGTCCTCGTCAAAGTACAAAATATCACGGGCTTCTCCGTTCAGGTGCCCCCCTTTTACGACAGCACTTTTTGCCCCGTATACCTCCACTATTTCTTTCGCCGCATCACGCATCTGCTGTACAGTCTCGATTGATTTGCCGATGATTACTTCCGCTTCCGGAATGTTCGGTGTAATAACAGTTGTTTGGGGTATTAATAATTTCTTCAAATGATCAATGGCGTCCTTATGGAGCAGATGATGTCCGCTTTTAGCAATCATAACCGGATCCATCACATACGATTGAATATTTGCGTCTTTTAACTTTTCTGCCAGCAATTCAATAATTCCTATACTTGCAAGCATACCGGTTTTGACAGCATCCGGTTTTATATCATCCACGACACAGTCTATTTGCTGAGATATATTCTGAAGAGACATCTCCTCAAAACTTTTCACACCAAGTGTGTTTTGTGCAACAACTGATGTAATGACTGCCATTCCATATACCTTTTGTTCCTGAAATGTTTTTAAATCCGCGTGAATTCCCGCCCCTCCGGAAGGATCAGTCCCAGCAATCGAAAGCGCTTTATAAATATCCGTCAACTTACACTCCTCCTTCAGGCAGGTTTCACTGCTTTAAAAATGACAAAAGGCGGATATTCCTTTTCACATTTCCAATTATTAAATTGAAACTCTTTCTCTATGGCTTTTACATGCTCTTGGTCAATATCGTTTAACGTTGGTTCTGATAAAGTTACATTTTCAAAACCTGCATGAGTTAATAGTTTATAATACATTGACTTCGGCCAATGAAAATCATTTAAAATTAAATCTGCTTGTCCGGGAACATGGAGCCATTCATTTCTTTCTTCTCCGTAAGAATATTCTTTCCCCGGTATTCCATTGCGGAAGGTTGAAAATTCAATTCCGGTTGAATCAGGATTCGTATCGAGTATGACAAATGAAGCTCCTGGTTTTAACACACGAAAAATTTCATCTATGATACCTTTGATACGCTGGTCACTATCCGTATTAATAAAAACATAACAGGCCATTGCAGCATCAACTGAGTGATCTGGTAAGAAGGAAAGATTATCGTGTTCAATTAAATGATAGTCCACATGAGGATGTTGTCTTTTTGCCTTTGCTATATCTAACATCTTCCTTGATTCATCGACTGCGATCACATTGCAGCCTATTCTGTCAGCCAGCCTATAAGCTACCTTTCCTGGACCGCATCCGAAATCGAGCACCTTTTTAATCTCCGCTTTATCAAAAGTACGAAAAACAAACTCAAAACCTAACGTTTGTTCTAAAACGTCGTTATAAGCATCGAATTTACCAGCAACACTGTCTTCTTTCCATGAAGTTTTCATTGAATTTCCTCCTTTTGCTCAGTTGAGAAATAATGAAACCACTTATTCCTGACGAAAAATTGATATATAGGAAGTAAACTTTGAAATAGAGAATGATCCATATCCCGTTTATATGCAATATGCTGGTATATACTAAAAAGGAAAAGAATCTGTTTCCAGTAATCAGGTAAATCAAGCATTTCAATATCGTTTTTAGTCATAGAAATTTGATCTTTCCTAAGTAATTCTTCGTACTTTAAGACTGTTTCAATGGACGGCCAGTTATTTCCCTCAGGCATTTTCGGAAATTCAAATTCCGGAATATCATGGTGATTTTCAGCTTCTTCAAGCACCGTTTTCGCCCATTCATGATCTGAATCATAAATATGGATCGATCCCGCATTATGAAAATATTCTCCGACTTCTAAACGCAGTTCTCTGGCCATTAATTCCTGCATGAAGGTAAATGAGAAAAGATCACTGATCATCCCGCGAAAAGCATCATTTGCACGCATGACAGAAGACATGTATAATTCGCCTTCCCTCACAAAAAACTGCAAACCGATTGTGCAGGAAACATCTATATTTTCTAAAACGAAGAGTTCCGAAGCATCGAATATTTGAATAAATGCCCTTTTTGAATCAATATCTTCTTGTGTCAAAAGATTTTTTATTCTATTCCATTGATTTAGTTTTGCATTTCCGAATTCAAATATTTTAGGCCCGTACGCAGTGCCTGTTAATGTTTTTTTATTCATTGAGTATGAAGGCATTTTTTTATTGTAATAACTGATAAAATCTAAGTCGTTACTCCCCGATAAATACCATAGCACTTCAGCAAAATTAAACACGATATTGGTTTTTCTTGAGGATAAATAAGTGACACGTTCTATTGGATTTTCCAGAGTCAGATGGTAGTTCAATTGTTCTCTGCTTTTTTGTCCGCGCGGTGAATTGAAAAATTCAGGGTTGTGATAGATGTCATACAGCGTTTCCGTATATGCTTCATGAAAAGTTCTCTTTCTCATTGAGATTCCGCCTTATATGCTGCAAAGATATTTTTAATGTTCTCTAATAAATCATCTGTATCTTTATAGCTGATGTACTCAACATCCGCCACTGCATGTAGCCCTTGAATTAAGAAAGCATAATCCTTGTCCTTTTCTAGAAATAGCACGATCTTTTTTTTCAAGGCAGAAGCCCATCCAATTTCTATATGTGTTCCAGGAGAAGCGGGTGATCCGGGAAATGCTGCAAAAAGGTCGCAAGTACTTATTTCATCAAAATCAATTTTAGTGCATTGAAGGGGTGTCATGAAATCTTTCCCCCACCCTTCCCGCTTGTGAGCATTATGAACCAGCCATCCTTCATTCTCAAAAAAGGAAATTAATGATTCCAGCTTTCCCCTCTCATACGTACTCATCAATCCAGTTTTCTCATCTACTAAACTTTTAAAAGGCCCTGCCAGAAAAACTTTTTTAGTCGCCACTTCATATCACCCTTTCAAAATAAATAAAGCCACTTTCCTCTATGGAAAGTGGCTTAAATATAGATAAGATAAAGAATCTCTCTAATTTTTCACTTCCCTACGCTGGTATTAACCAAATCAGGTTCAAAGGGTCAGGACGTATTGTCTCTTCTCAGCTATTAAAGCTCCCCTAGTGACTTTTTATAAATATTTACTTTAATTCTATGCTATTCCATATAAATAGTCAAACAATGACTTTCCCTTCAATATTGCAGCTTACCCACTAGTTTTAAAACCTTCCGGCCTCTTTTTTCCTGCCAACGAATAAGGTCACGGCAACACTCGCTGAACTGACCAAAGTCCCTAGTACGGCAGCAAGAATTGTCAAAAAGCCATTGGGAATCAGAAATCCAATCGGAATGAGGCCCGCAAACGTGAGGACGATAAAACATTGATAGACTCCGGATATGATTCTCACAACCAAGCTGCCAAAAAAGGACATGACGAATGGCGGAATGAACAAACATAAGATGATTCCGAGTGAGATCAATAAAATCAGAGGCTCGTCAAAAGAAATGACACGATCGCCGGGAGACTCTTCAGCAGCCGCGAATACAGCAAATATAGACATTATCAGCGTAAGAAAAACAAGAAAAAACCTTTTCAGCAACGTTATGACTCCTTTTTTTATAAAACGGGTATCTTTTTTTCAATCACGATAACCATTTTATGTTATCTAATGAAATAATATGAAGTCAAACCGAGTTCTGCACCTGATTTATTGGTTCTTATTTTTTTGATAATTTCCATATAATTGTCCGCAAGCAGCATCTATATCAATACCAAATTGACTTCTGACGGTCACGTTAATTCCTGCTGACTTTAATTTTTTATAGAAGTTTACAACTTGTTTCTCATTTACTTCTTCAAATCTCATAGGTGAACTAACAGTCGGGTTATATCTAATGATGTTTACATGGAACAAGTTCCCTCTCTTATATCTGCTTCTTAAAAGATTTACTACTTCATTCGCATGATCAATAGAATCATTAACTCCCGGCAGCATAATATAAGCAATATAAACTTTTCTTGAGGTCACACGTATATGCTCATCTAATGTGTCCATTACCTCCAATAACGGGTAGCGTTCATTAATCGGCATTAACTTGCTTCGCTGTTCATTAAAAGGAGAATGTAATGAAAACGTCAGGTTGACCTGCGGATAATCCTGAGTGATTTTTTTAATGCCCGGAATAATACCTATAGTCGAAATAGATAACCTGCGAGGGCTTAAAGCAAACAACTCCGGATTTGTAAGCACATGTAAAGCATCAAAAACTTGTACATTCGCTAATGCTTCTCCCATTCCCATAAAAGAAATACTGTCAATTGAATGTCCTTTTAAGTGAAAGTACAAAATTTGGTCAGTCATTTCATCTGACGTTAAATTGCGTTTTAAACCAATATCTCCTGTTGCACAAAATTTACAGCCGAAATGACAGCCGCACTGCGAGGATATACAAAATGACTCCCAACCGGCTTTATATTTCATATTAACCGTTTCTATTTTTTCGTCTCCGGAAATTTCAAATAAGACTTTTGTTACTTGCTCAGAATGCTGCACTTTTAAAGGAGCAATATTTAAAATCGACTCTCCGAACTCCTCTATTAACAATTTTCTCAGGGATTTAGGAAGAACCGTTATTTCATTGAAATGATTTATTCTCCCTTGGAATACAGCATTTTTGATTTGATTCATTCTAAAATCAGGAAATTTATTTTGCTTCAGGAACTCTTGGATTCTTATATACTTGTTTTTTTGTTGCATGTTTTCTCATCCTTCCATAATACTCTTGTTTGTTTGAGTAAATAGAAGGGAGTTATCAATCTAACCTTTTTTTAAAATCAGGCACAAAAAAACACCGACACAATTATCGGTGTTACGCTTAAATAACATCATGTACAAATAAACAAGGACATTATGTCATTGGATTATCGTTTATTTGACATAGAGAAAAAGCACCGATAACTGTTTTTGTATGGCGATTTGGCTTAAAAAAGGACAGACTGCTCCCTTTGTCCGCCAAGATGTTTCCAATTTTTGCATTTTTACCATACAAAATTCCATAAATCGTTATCATCGCTTTCACCTCTTTCTTGTCAATATTAGCAATAATCACCATATCATAAGGTTTCCCCTTATGTAAAGCTAAACAAATGCTTACGCCCCTGCTAATGACAGTATTATATAACTTGCTTATTAAGCCTAATCCAAGTACAGAAAGCGCGCTGATCACATTTTTCACTTATCCGCGACGGAACATTTCTTATATAATGGGTGACCGGCAGCTGCCTGCTTGAATCCCAATCTTCCTATAGTGATTTTTTATATTCATGACAGTATGATGATTTGTCACTTCAGCAATCAGATCGTTTATTCGGTCCAGATTAATCGGTTTATTTTCTGATAAGCTGCTGAAGCTTTCTCTGATTTCTTCAGGATAGACATTTCCGGCCATGCTTGACAGGCCGTTACACCCGTTACTCATCATCTTCGGAAATTCAACGTCTCCTGCGGCAAACAAAATAAAGTGATCAGGGAACTCTGTTTGTTTATGACGCAGAACGTCTCCTCCTTCTTTCAGCCCCCTTATCCCGGGATGCCGGCTTATTAAGTCTTTAAGCGCTTTCTCACTCAGATTAAAACCGGTCCGGCCGGGGTTATTATAAAGCACAGCCTCTTTAGAGGTATGACTGAGAAGTTCGTCAACGTAATAAACGGCTTGCTGCTGTGTCGGTCTTATATAAGGAGGAAAACCAATCAGTACAGAATCAATATTGGTTTTCTCGATGTGTTTCATCAGTTTGACGGCATCACTGGTTCTTACGGCTGAAACACCGAACATCAGTTCAACATCTTCAAATTTTCGCTGATGAACATACTCAATGATCTGAAGACGCTCATCTATGCTGAGTGAATGCTGTTCACCAGTCGTGCCGCATATGAGTAACGAATGGATACCGCTGTTTTTCAAATGTTCGACAATAGCATCAAATCCTTCTAAATATAAACTTTCATCTTCATGAAAAGGCGTAGGGATAGCAACATTAAAATTTCGCATGAGAATGTCCTCCAAGTACATATTCTTGAATATCTGCAGAGCATCATATAACACTGTATGACATTTAAAAAGGTACAGTTTCAGATAAACAAACATGTCAGATGTAAAGGCCGACACACAAAAAAAGCAGGCAAAGAGAGCCTGCTTCATTGCTTCATCCTCTAGCGATTCATTCCCTGAATGGCTTGACAAATATGAGTAATAAGGCAAACTGAATATAAAAATTGTGCTAATGAGGTGATGCTGTATTCTGCCGTTAATGAAAATTACAGCCGCTTAATATCCATTGTGTCAGACATGTCACAGCAGGAGATCGCTTATAAAGGACCAAATCAAACATACAATAGTACAGCTCAGCTAATAAGACACTTAGCAAATGTTGATCTCAACTGGATATTCAGAATAAAGGGTGAACCGATACCAAAGCAGCTTGAAGAGAAGTATGGACCAATGTTAGATCAGAACAATAAGCTCCCTTTCATTTCCGGTGTTTCATTAGAACAAATTCTCACTGATTATGAAGAAGTATTCAGCATGTTTAAGTCTGTTTGTTATCAGTTAACTGACGATCAGCTGAATCATACAGTAGATTATGAAGCAGAAAAACAAGCAACCATTCAATGGGGAATATGGCATATGGCAGATCATAATAGATATCATCAAGCTCATATTCATCAGCTTCGCAAATGGTTTGAAGAGAAACAGAAACTTGGCAGTTAAAGCCGCTTATTAGGAGGAGCAAGGATGAATTTATTACAAATTCCCTGCGGATCGTCTATTTTCACTGACTGCCAATCAATTAAAATGGTCAGACAAAAAACCACATTTGCTGTTGAAAAGTTGTGGAATAAAGCATCGCATCAACTGCACTATGACAAGCTGAAACGTTAATATTTTGTGTTTCAGCCATTCAATCGCTTTATTTAATGATGCTGTCCAAATACGATTTTTTCTATAGTCTTTGCAGCAGTAAAGTCCTCTGGAATCCTATACTAATCTTCCGCAGCCGCTGCATCGGCCTTTGTCACATGAACTGTACCAAACGGATGGTTGGGAGGAGCATAAATTGAATACAGTTTTAACGGCGTATTACCCGTATTCACAACATTGTGCCAAGTGCCAGCAGGGACAACAATGGCATAATCATCATAGACATTTCTTCGGAAACTTAAATTATTTTTACTCTTGCCCATTTTAACTATCCCTCGGCCTTGCTCAATCCGTAAGAATTGATCTACGTGAGGATGGATCTCCAAACCGATATCTTCTCCAATACCAAGACTCATCAAAGTAATTTGAAAATGCTCTCCTGTCCATAGGGCCGTACGGAACGTATTGTTTTGTTTTGCGGCTTTATTGATATTCACAACAAATGGTTTTGGTCCATAATCTTTCAAGAGAAGGTTTCTATCTTCGTATGAAGGATCATAGTTATTTGGAACAGTCCAATAAACAGATCTTCCATCGCTATACATCGGTACATTCACACAATAATAATATTGATGCGAAAAAGGTATATAATACATTTTTCATCCCCGCAATTTTAAATTTTTGTGATATTATCCTATGCTTTTGGTAATGAGAGTGTGCCGTACTAAGAAATTCCCTTGTTCAGCCTAAAAGACTTAAGTTAGCAGAAACGTTTTGGCCACTAAATCCGTTTGCATAAAAAATACCAACTGAATATGCGCGGACTAAAATCGTTGCACTGATGGATAATTTAGGCACATGCCCTTATCAAAAACAATCTGGGTGCATATCCTGCTCCTAAAAGTCATTCATAAAGGGAGTTTAGATATGTATTATTATTATCCGTATTATGTATATGATTACAGACAGCAGCCTGATTTAAGTCAGGCAAATATTAAAATGCGAAGCCATTTATCTGCGATTCAACAAATTCCAATACACTCATCCTCCTTTCAACAATCAATGGCTGCGGTAGTGAAACACTTGCAGGCTGTCAGCAGAGCACTCGCTCTGGGATGCGGTATGAGTTCAGAATTCAGATTTCTTCCAGACACTTGGGGATTACGAGAACTTCATATTGTACACGCGAAATATCTTACTCCGTTGAGCTATCACGTTTATTCCGCTTTAGGCGCAGCAGAGCTTCTCGCCTCCGGACAAGGCCGGGCTCCTCATTTTCCTCTTATGGTTGGCTGCATGAATTCAATACTTCGTCTATGGTCAAACTTCCCCGCAGCGATAGCAGACCTGAGAAGAGCAGCCGGTCACCAATACGCGTCATCTGTAGACGAGGCGGAAAATCTCCTAAGACCAATGGTTCCAGCCACACAACAGGCATTATCCATCAGTCAATCTGCAGTGAGTCCGGCTATTTGGCAGGCTTCCTTACGTGCCGCGCAGTTAGCTCGGGAAGTACGTCAGAATGTTGCACAATCAATGAGTCAGGGATCTTCTTATTAATTAAGCCAAAAGATTTTTTCGGCTTTACACAGTCACATAACCGTACTTATTCAACACAAAAAAGAGCAGTAAACACGTAAGTTACTGCTCTCCTCTGTCTATCCACCGTTCATTTGTTTTACAATGTATTCAGCATCATTTCCTACACCTTGAAGCAGCGCTGAACCTCGCCTATGCTGCCAAGGCAAACCAATAAAATACAATCCTTCCACAGCTGAAACACCCCGGTGATGTATAATTCGGCCTTCCTTATCCAAAACACCTTCTATTTTCATCCAACAAAGCGGATTCTTAAAACCAGTTGCCCAAATGATATTGTTTACTTCTAATGAAGATGAATCTTTAAAAATCATTTCATTTTGCTTTCCGGCTATGACTCTTTGTTTTAAGATGATCTTCTTCTGTCTTATTGCATGTTTTAATTCATACCCAAATATGGGGTCGCCTTTCTTCTGAATGAACTTGCCTAATATTGATGTATGACTTGCATGTAAAACTCCTAATTTATCAAACCACCAAAAGATGCTTCTTTTTCCAATCCATAAAGGGAAATAAACCGGTTTATTACTGCAAGCCAAATATGTAACTCTTTCTTTGGATAATTCAACAGCTATCTGAGCCCCGCTATTCCCGCCGCCGACTACCAGTACATTCCCAGGCGCCAGTTGTTTTGAATGTTTATATTGTGAAGAATGTAATTGATGAATATGATCGGCTACATCCCTTGATATTGATGGAATGTTAGGGGTATGAAAAGGACCTGCGGCCATCACAAGATTCTTCGTTTGATATTCTTCCCGGTTTGTTTTTATTAAGAAATAGTTCTTTAATTTTTGGACACTTATTACTTCTGTCCGTAATTGGATCGGGATTTCAAATCTTTCAACATATTTTTTCAGATAAGCAGCAATTTCATTTTTTGAAGGGAGTCCATGCTTGTCTCCTTCAAGCTGCATTCCAGGCAAAGAGCTGTACATTCGAGAAGTAAATAAAACCAATGAGTCATACCGGTTTTTCCAGCTTTCTCCTACTTCATGACTTTTATCCAAAATGATAAACTTTTGTTTCGACTTCTTTAGATAATATCCTACTGAGATTCCTGCCTGACCGGCTCCGATTACTATCGTGTCGTACATATGAATCCCCCCTCCGGTTTTATCTTAATTGTCAGCAGACAAAGTGAGTCCCTATTTCCTTCTTTAATGATGATGATGGTCACGCGGATTCTCAGTTTGGGACTGACAAAGAATCGTATTGTCGTGATTATGCGCTGCTGTTTCCATTTGAATGGTTACATGTGTAATGCCTTTATCTCCAAGTTCATGTTCAATTTTGCGTAAAATACTTTCACTTTCAGAAATGGTCAGTTGATCGTTAACAACTGCGTGGCAGGAAAGAGCATTCAATCCGCTTGTGATAGACCATATGTGCAAATCATGAATGCTTTGAATTCCTTCTGTCTCTTCAATTGTATGAATGATGTCAGTGACATCGATATTTCCCGGAGTTCCTTCCATTAATACGTGAATGGAGTCTTTCGTCACATGGTAACCGCTTCTCAGAACAAGAATAGCCACAATGACACTGGCCGCTGGATCTGCCCAGCTCCACCCGAAGAAGATGATAAGGATCGCAGCCAGTATGGCACCTATAGATCCGAGCATGTCACTTATCACATGTAAGTAAGCCCCTCTTATGTTCAGGTTATTCTTTGTATCTCCGCCGTTCAGCATAATCCAAGCGACCAATATATTTACAGCTAACCCGATAATACTAATCGTCAGCATGCCGGTTGTTGCTACCTCCGGCGGATGAGAGAAACGTTTGATTGCTTCATAAATGATGTAAAGAGAAATCAATATTAATGCAACACCGTTTATCACAGCTGCGAGAATCTCAAATCGTTTGTAGCCGAATGTTTTATGATGACTTGCCTTTTTTTCGGCCAATTTAAAAGCAATCAGAGCAACCATTAATGAGATCGAGTCACTCAGCATATGGCCTGCATCTGACAAAAGCGCTAAACTATTGGTTAAAAATCCGCCTATCGCTTCTATTATCATATAACCTGTAATCATGATAAAAGAGATCAATAAAACCTTCTTATTGGATCCGCCAGCGTGATTGTGATTGTGACCCATAAAAATCTCCTCCTTATCTCATACACTGCATTTATTATTTCTTTTCTGTTATGAAGCATTCTAACATGGACAAAAAAATAACCATATATGATTATGTGCTCATATACGAATATATAGGTTCTTTACTGAAATGTCAAAATCTTTTCAATGAAAATTCCCGATACTTTATATTGCGCTTAATCAATGATTGCTATGAAGCCGCGGATTACAGTAATTACTTTAGGCGCAGACAATTTAGAAAAATCGCTTCACTTCTATCGAGATGGCTTGGGTCTGCCTACAGAGGGAATAGCCGGTACAGAATTTGAACATGATGCAGTTGCCTTTTTTGACTTACAAACAGGACTGAAACTTGCCATTTGGAACCGCAAAGACATCGCACATGAAACAAACGTTACGTTAACTGCGCCAAGCCCTGCAGAATTTACATTAGGACATAATGTTGGCAGTAAAGCTGAAGCCGATAAAGTCATGGAACAGGCAAAACAGGCAGGAGCAACGATAACTGATCCCGCTCATGATACTTTTTGGGGCGGATACGCCGGTCACTTCCAAGACCCCGATGGACACTTATGGGAAATCGTTTGGAATCCGCACTGGGATGCAATTGAATAACCAAATTTAGCAACAATAAAAACACACCTGAATGTTCTGGTGTGTTTTTTATTTGTTTCCAAAAACGATCAAACTATTTATACGATGGCGGGATGCTTTGCGGAAAACGGAATACATTTTCGGGATCGTATTTCGCCTTTATTCTTTGAAGCCTTGCAAAGTTTGAGCCATAATACGCTTTTCCGAAGTTCTCGATATTTTGATCCGGAACATTCACATATGAACCTGTTACATATGGTTTCATCAGCTGACGCACTCTTTCAACTGATGCAAGATTCGAAGCTTCTTGTGATTTATTTTTCCAACTGGCCGTCCATTCCGTATAAAACAATGGTCGGCGCCAATAGAAGGCTGTTTCACTGCTTGGAACTCTGCTTATCGCGCCGCCCCAATTGATAAAAAAGAAATTGGTTTCTGTCCCGGTCGCTTTTTCCAAAAATTGTCTCATTACTGCAATAGGTTCTTCCGGCCAAAGATTGAGCGCCCACGCCGAAGAGAATTTAACACTCTGATCCGATCTGCCGGGAATCGGTTCGTCAGGATCTAAGAAATCTATACAATCCGGGTAGTATAGTGTTTTGATTACTGTTTGTGCCGGTGTTCCGGCATTTAATAAAGGTTTTAATAATTGAACCAGCTCTGGTTTTGAACCGAGGAACAATCCTTCCGCATGGCACAAGCCATTTACTTTGCTGTAAATCTCAAGATAGCATCCTAATCGTTCGTCTGTAAACGGCGCCCATTTTTGCCACGCTTTAAATACCGTTTCTAACTGTTCCCACGGCCAAATGATATTAAAGACGGTTGCGGTTTTAGGGGCACGGTGAACTTTGAATGTATATTGGGTGTTATATCCGAAATTGCCTCCCCCGCCGCCTCTGGAAGCCCACAGTAAATCTTCATTGCGGGATTGATTTGCTTGAATAATCCTGCCTTTGGCATCTACCATTTTCAGTGCGAGAAGGTTATCGCTTATCAGGCCGATCGATCGGGAAAGCACTCCAAATCCGCCTCCCATTGTGATTCCTCCGATTCCGACGGTTGGACTGTCTCCGAACGGGGCCATAAAACCTTCCCGAGCTAAACCTTTTACAAGCGGGCCGACGTGAATGCCGGTTTGAACGGTTGCTACCGCGTTTTTTTCATCTAAGAAAACTTTATTCATGTCACTCACATCAATAACAATCCCATCACTTACCGTGGAAAGATTTTTATCCAGAGCATGGCGGCCGCTTCTGACACGCATAGGCACATTCTTCTCACGAGCCCATTTAATAGCATTACTTACATCGTATGAATTTTGTGCAAAAACAAAGACAAGCGGACAGACATCAACATAAGGGTTCCAATTCTTAACCGCCTCTGTATAGCCGGGGTCCCCTTTGAAGATGACGCGTCCCGTTAACTGTGCTGATCCCATCTATTTCACTCCCAATAAGCATTTGATTCCGATACCAGTATATGTAGGAATTGGACAAATTCTTAGACAGATGTTCTGCAAACTTAAAAATAGACACATATACGCGAAGATGATATAAAAACAAAAAAAGACAAGAGCGGCAAGCTGCCGAAACTCTTGTCTCTCCTGCCTTTTTTATCATGATAGGCACTTACATTTATTGGCGTGATATCCCGACCAAGCTATGGAAGTCCATAGAAAATTATGTTTGCCCTGCCATGCGTGGTTCTGCTGAGACACCGGCTGAGCAATCTTTTTGCTTGATCCCCCGACAAGAATCTTATTCTTTATCGTTTTTGCACCCCTGTACGGATAACATCGATACACATTGAATCTTATCTTTCAAATGATGAAAAGCTCTTATTTTTTCTTCTTGTGCTTACGTTTGCATTCCTGTTTTTTCTCTTTCTTATGACGTTTTTTACATTTCGCTTTTGCTGCTAATTTTGCCGCTTTTACCTTTGCTTCTGCTGCTGCTCTTGCCGCTTCTGCTGCTCTGGCTCTTGCTTCTTCCGCTCTTGCTATTGCCTCTTCCGCTCTGGCTCTCGCTTCTGCTTCTCTTGCTGCTTCCGCTCTTGCTGCGTCGTCCGCCATATCAAAATCATGGCCTAGGTCACAGGCTTCGTTGTATGGCTTTTTCTTCTGGACGTACTGTTGATCTTCACCTTCGTTATAATACATTACGCCACTCCTTCTCTCATTTTTTAATCTTTACATACTATGTAAATAAATAACTGCAGCTTGGACTGGTATTTTGATGAACCAGCACATTTTAGGGCAATTTTGATTTATCGATACAACAGATTCTGGATGCTTGATGAAACTTGAATGATTGACGATTATAATAAGCAGCGTAAAAAGGGAGACTGCGAAAAAGGATGCTGCACGCTGCAGCATCCTTCTGTACCAACTTTTTATTGAACGATTGGAAAGTGTTTTTTGACTTTTAGTTTGCTTGCTGTGTTTGTTTTACTGGTTCTTTGCTAAAAAGTCCGACAATGTTCCACAAGATAATTGCAGCAGCTATGATTACACGAGTCGTACTGACTTCTTGGTTAGTAAACAATTTATAGCCATATACTGATCCCAATGCTGTTATGCAAAAAATATTGAACCATTTACTCCAACGCAATTAGAAAACTCCTTATAAAATGATTACATTTCCAAACAATGTATTATAATATTAACAAAATTTTTAATATTTTCATTCTTAATTGGTTTTCCTGATCATTTTCTCTAATCGTCATTCGATCTTTCAGATTTTTGATCGTTTTTTTGTTACAGGCTAGACCCAGACATCATTTTCAGCTGTTTGATCAGTTATTTCCTGCCCGGTATTCACAACACCTTTAGGTTCTACAAGCAAAATGTTACACTCTGATTCTGCATAAGGTTTATGTTCAACATTTTTCGGAATGACAAACATTTCACCTTCATTTAATGTTACTTCTCCATCACGAAATTCAATGATTAAATTACCCTCAATGACAATGAAGACTTCATCTGTTTCGTCATGCTTATGCCAAACAAAATCCCCTTGTACCTTAACAAGTTTAAATTGATAGTCATTCATTTCAGCGATTACTTTTGGAGACCATTGATCTTGGAACGCAGCTAATTTCTCTTGAAAATTAATCGGTCTATACATTCTTTCCCCTTCCCGTGTAAAACTCAATCATTTAACTAGTCCCAAATTAAAGGCCTGTCAACCTCAGCAGTTCTGAGATAGTCTAAAAGCTGACCGGTATGTACGGACTCATGGTAAGCGATTCTTAATAACATGTCTCCTAGTTCGCGAATATATCCAACATCAGACCTGTCAATCTTTATATTTGTTAAATCTGTTTCGTTTAACGATTTGATGAATGTCAAAAACTCGGCCCGATACGGTTTTGCAAATTCTAATTCTTCGCTTACAGTGGTAAACATTTTTGATTCATAAGGATTAATAGTTTCCTCTGAAAACTCACTCATATTTTTCATTAAAATTTGATGATAAAGAAATTCTGCTTCTAATATGTGTCTTATCATTTCTTTACACGACATGGCTTCGGAATCCGGGCGCCAGTCCATTTTTTCCTCAGGTATAGCTGTCCATAACTTGATGCTTCGCCGTCTCACCTCTTCAAAATGTAAAATAATAAGGTCAATTGTATTCAAGTGTTTTCCCCCTTTTATTTTTAAATAATTCTCCTTTCTCCCGGAAAAAACCTCTTCAAATAAAAAACATATTCTTTCCCGACTCGCTGGATTGATAATCAAACCATTTTTAAGATAAAGAGATATTCATTCATCCATACAATAGACTCTGGTTGAACATATACTAAATGATAGTTTTCATCAGAAAGGAGAAATCAGCTTTGGCAAAATATCGGATCATGACCTTTGACGGGGGCGGTACCTTAGGTGCTTTAAGTTTACAGCTATTGAACAGACTGGCTGAACAAAATCCAGCATTAATAAGCCGAACCCATGTATTTGCGGGAAATTCAATCGGTTCATTTACTGCCCTTGCATTAGCAAGCGGAAGATCTCCGAAGGAAACACTTCAGTATTTTGAGGATGAAATCCTGCCCGCATTCAGCACTTCCCGGCCGGGCGGACCTGTTTTCAATCAACAATTACCATATTCCGGTTTTATTAAAGCGGTACGAAACTTTTTCCCGCCAGGCCTTCGTCTTAAAGATGTAAGAAAACGAATTGTTGTCCCTTCATTCAAATTATACTCCCCAGCACTGGATCGTTGGACGCCCGTATTATTTCACAACTTTCCCGGCTCTCCCTATTTAAATGAGAAAGTGAGCGATGTCATACTGCGGAGCAGCGGTGCTCCCGCGACGCAGCGAGCCTATCAAAACTACGTGGACGGATATGTAGTGGCAACGAACCCCAGTACGGCCAGTATCGCGTTTGCGGTTGGTAAAGCCAACGTGCCACTGGATCAAATTGCGGCGCTATCCATCGGTACAGGTGAAGCCCCGACTCGGTTAAGAAGAGATACGAGGGGGTGGGGAATGGTAAGTGCGGATAACATACGTCCCGAAAATCTGAAGAACCTTCCTCCAAATTGGGGAGTCCTTTTGGACAGGTCGCCTAATGAACCATTACTGCCATTTCTTCAGATGATCTCCGGCGGAAATGGCTACTATGAATCTATGGTCAGCGCGAATCTGCTGGGAGATCGCTTTTTCCGGTTAGATCCGCGGATTCCTAACTTCTCCAAAACAGACCCTTCCGTGGTTCCCGCTGTCATTGAAATTGCGAACAAAACCAGCTTACAGCCTGTGAATACATTTATAGAGAAAAACTGGAACAACAACCATTAAGTAAGTTAGAAGTTTATAATAATTCAATGAACAAAAAATACCAAGGGACTCAAAACCCTTGGTATTATTAATGCGGCCGAGAGGGTTTGGACCTTCACGGGGTATTCACACGCTTGGATACTGTTTCATTTGAAGCTGAATCGGTCTTCGGTTTTTGTTCTTTTTTTATTTTCACCGTTTCAGGCAGTAAGAAAGTAAATATTGCCGCTCCCAACAAAATAATAATTGAGAAATAAAAAGAAAGATCATAGTTACCCATTTCACTATAGAGAAAACCTGGTACATAAGCTCCCAGCGCTGATCCTATCTGATGGCTCAGGAATAACCAGCCTAAAATAAAACCAACTGAATATTGTTTAAAATATTGCGTGGCTAACATTTGAGTAGGAGCTACAGTTGCAAAATCAACTAGTCCAAACAGGGTGGCAAAAATAAGCAATATGACCGGATGATGACTATATAACAGGATACAAATTGATAATGCGCGTATGACATATAAAAGAATAAGCATCTTTTTACTGCTCCAACGGTCTGCCGCAATTCCTGAAATAATGATCCCCAAAATATTAAATCCCGCCAACACACTAACTGCAGCACTGGTTACACTTGTTGAAAATCCATGGTCATGAGAAAAAGGGATAAGGTGGGTATCCATCAGCCCTGTAGTTGTAAAACCGCATATAGCAAAAGGTAATATTAAAAACCAGAATTGTTTCTTGCAAAACACTGTCCAAACAGAAAAGTGGGCCGTATGCTGTTCACTTTCAGCTTCTGCTTTCATAAAACCGCCCATAGGAGATAGCCCCATCTCGCCGGGATGATTCCGTAAGAATAACAGTATGACAGGAAACACAATAACCATTAAAATCAGACCCAAAATCACTACAGTTAACTTCCAGTTAAACCATTGAATCAAAATGAGAGATCCGGGAACAAGAAGCATCTGACCCGCGCCAAACCCTGCCTCCATAATTCCAAAAGCAAGTCCGCGTTTTTCATTAAACCAATTTGTAACAACCACTGTTGCGGCTACATTGGATGCCCCTCCAACACCGACTGAGATAACAATTCCGTAAAGGATAAATAATTGCCATGGATGATTTACAAAAGAAGTCAATATAAAGCTGATCCCGACTACGAAAGTGCTGACTGACAAAATCATTCGGGGACCTAATTTATCAACCAGCCTCCCTATTATGGGCTGAGATATGCCATATATGATAAAACTCAGAGTGGAAATAAGTGAGATTGTTCCTCTATTCATAGAAAAATCTTTTTCCCATGGTTCAACAAAAGCTCCAAATGAAAGACGCGCGCCTTGAACCGCTAAAAAGGTGAAAAAAGTGACAAACACAATGATCCATGCATAGTGATATTTTATTCGCATCCTATCCCCCCTCACTTTATAATTCCAAATCCCAGCGCTCTTCTATTAAATTTGATCCCCATAAAGGTTTTTCTTCATGAATTTCTGTAATTTCGAATCCGTTTTTTTTATACAAGGGCCGGGCTGTTGACATGTCTCTTACCGTCCAAAGAAATATACGCTCGTATCCATTTTCTTTACAATATTGAACAAGTGCCTTAATCAGACGGCTGCCGACACCTTTTCTTTGAAAAGACGGATCGACTAAGAACCACCTTAACTGTCCTGTTTTTTCATCGTCATTCACTAAGCCGATACAACCCGCAAATTGATTCCCGCTTTCTGCCACCCATATTTTTTTAATATCAGCTTTAAACGTATCGTGAAGATAGGATAAAAATGTATCATCCCAGCCATGGGATTCGGCATAAAATAATCGCTGTTTCTCAATTATGTTTTTGACATCCTCTGAAGTATAATAGTCTCTTATTGAAATCGGAGATTCTTTATCATAAAAAGAATGCTGCAAAATGTTTTGAATGGTTTCCATTGAATGTACAAGTTTTTCTTGTTCCTCTTTGTCTATGCGTTCAAGGATATATTCAACCTGCTGATTCGCTTTTTTCTCCAGACTTTTATAAATACTTTCCCCTGATGCGGTTACGTAAAGGAAATGATTGCGTCCGTCTTCTCTGCATTTTTGCTTGTATATGAAGCCTTTTTCTTCGAATTTTCTGACGATTCTGCTCACATATCCTCTGTTCAAGTCTAACCTTTCTTGAATGATTTTTGCTGTACAATCGGCCGTATTATAAATTTCGTATAAAATCCTTGTTTCTGTTAAAGAGAATGGACTGTCATAAATATGTTCATTTAGAAAGCCTAAAATATCTGTATAAAATCTATTAAATTGTCTGAATGCCAAAACACGTTTTGTTTCCAAATTGATGAACCTCCTCCAAAAGATTGACTTAAGCAACTTTTTTCCATCGTAATCGAAACAGTTGCTTAAGTCAACTATTAATTTTCATCCCCTTTCAATTTGATGATTTTCTTACCGTAAAAAACACATTGAAAATAAACGACACTGCTACATCGGAAATCAGCTGCGTACCGCGATAAATTCTTTTTGGCGTCAATATGGACATACAAAAAGTCGCTTCCCATTACGTAAGAAAAGCGACTTTTTAGATTTGATTTTCAAGTTCCTTTGACAAATTTTGAAAAGACCATTGACTATTCAGTTGAACTGTATTAAGTTTAACTATATAGTCAAACTGAATAGAGGATGAGGATATGAAACATAAATTATTACCGCTGTCTGAAACCATGCATTATATTTTATTAGCTCTGCGGGAGCCGCTTCATGGCTATGCCGCCATGCAGAAGATCGAAAAGATGAGTAACGGAACTGTTATTTTAGCAGCCGGCACATTATACGGCGCGATTGAAAACTTGAATAAGCATGGCTGGATTGAACCTGTTGGAGAGTCGGGCCGGAGAAAAGTTTATATGATAACTGCGGAAGGAAGCGCCATTTTGAAAATGGAACAAAACAGGTTACTGCATATTTTATCCCTGTACGAAGGAAGTGAATCGAATGAAGACATTTAAGATGTTTTTTGATATTGAAAAAGAGGAGCAATGGCTGAACGAGCAATTACAAAAAGGCTATCGCTGTACAAATATCAGCGGATTAGGAATATACACTTTTGAAAAAACCGACAAGAAATATGTGATGCGACTGGATTATCAAGATTATTTATCAAAGAAAAAGTTCAAAGACTACAGAGAGATATATGAAGACTTCGGCTGGAGTTATATAAACAGCCCATGGCTTAGCGGAACTCGGTATTGGCAAAAAGAAGATGATGATCAAAATGAAATTTTCTCGGATCGCCAATCAAAGAGTAATTATTATAAAAGATTAATGGGATTTTCATCTTGTTTTGGGTTACTGTGCTTGTTTTATTCTTATTTGATTTACAAGGATTCAGGTTTGTATTTAGCTGAAGGTCTGTGGAGTATGGAAGGCGCAATGTTTTGGAAAGCATTTTTATTTGAAACTCCATTTGCCCTTTTGAGGTCGCTTCCCGCTCTTATGGCTGTTGTCTTCGGCTGCAGTTACTATAAAGCGTATCGAAAGTATTCAATGTTAAAAGAACAATAACGCGGGGAAGTTACATTCAAAGAAGTAACTCGAGGATCAGGTATCTGCCGAAGCCGGGCGCTTTAAAGGAAAAAAAGCGCCCTGAATTTGCTGATAAATCAGACGGCTTATTTTGTTAATGATACATACTTATTTACAATGGCTTGAGCGAGACAAGCTGATGAATCAACAAAGGTAAGTTCGCTGCTTTTTTGATCCGTGACCATATTTAAATCCGTACATGCAATGATAACCGTATCAACCTTTTCTGCTAATTCACGGTGTAATTCATCATATAATGTACCAGCCTCATTGATTTGACCTTGTTTAATCTTTTCTATTATGTGATCGACATAGATTTGCCAACTAACTTGATGTAAAAAATCATAACCTTCTCTGTTTAACGCTTCTTGAAATATTCCAGATTGAACCGTAGGAACAGTGGCTAAAAGAGCTGCTTTTTTTGAGCCTTTAGGTATTTTATTTATGGTTTCATCAACCATGTTTAGTAAAGGGACTGAAATCGATTTTTTTATTTGATTAAAATAGATATGTGCGGTATTACATGGGATTGCAATAAAATCAACACCCGTTTTTTCAAGCTTTACAGCCCCCTCAATAATTGCCTTTTCCATGTCCGTATGATCGAGAGGTTTATTCATATAGAAAGGAGTCGGACAAGAATAAATCATCATATGAGGGAAATCCATGTCATGTATTGCTCCATATATTTTTTGGCACTCGTCTACTACCTTATCTACAAATGGCCCAGTAGATTTTGGCCCCATTCCTGCCAGTATTCCAATCATAATTGTCCTCCTCTGTAAAAATGTGTACGAATACGATCACGATGAGTTATTCTTGTGTTACGCATCTGAATCTGCTCTCATTTCTTTTTGGCTGTCTTCTCCTATTTTATCATTTCAATAATCGAAAAAGGGACTTTAAAAGATAGCTGGCAAACCAGACGACTTGCTTTAAGTAACGGGGAAGCTGCAAACAAAAAATACCAAAAGTGTCAGAACCCTTGGTATCATTGTGATGCGGCCGAGAGGACTTGAACCTTCACGGGTTATTCACCCGCTGGGCCCTCAATAAAGCGAAACTGTGTTTTCTATTACAAAACCTTTATATATTAGTGTTTGTTTATATTGATCATGTTATTTACAAAGATTTATTCATATTGTGGAGTAAAAATGGAGTCGTTTTTTTCATCACCAGAAAGTTACATGACATGTCTCGGGTTCCATGTTTGTTAAAATCACCATCTTCGTTTTAAAACGTACAGGTTTATAGTGTCCCATAACGCTGTCCTAAATAAAACACTGGACGCAACTAAATCAAATGTTTTTCACCGCACTATAGTCAAGACTTGCCCAAGTCACCATTATCAAAAAGAATTTCATCAAGCACTTGAAACATTTATTGAACGTGAGCAAGTGTTATAACATGAATAAGAAACCAAGGAGTGATGAATCTTTTAATCTTTCATTTTACCCGCTAACTCATATCAAAGGAGCTCTAACCAAATTTTAATAGCTGTCGCACTTATTAATAACGCTAAAATCCATTGCAGGAATTTTGTATTTACTTTTTGCCCAACAGATGCGCCAATAGGAGAAGCAATTAAACTGGCAATCATAAGAACCAGAGCCGGTGCAAAAAGAACCTGGCCCGTGATTACTTTTCCAACTGTTGCGCCAATAGATGAAAGAAATGTAATCGCAAGAGATGAAGCGACTGTGATTCTAACAGGGATATTTAAAATCGATAACATAATGGGGACTAGGATAAAGGCGCCGCCAGCTCCTAAAATACCTGATACGCCACCAATGATAAACGCTAGGGACGAAGCCAACCATTTATTAAATATCACTTCTTCGTCTTCGCTATGTTCTTGTCCTTTTTTAGGTATAAACATTAAAATAACTGCTAGTATAGCCAGAATTCCGTATATAAAGTTAATTCCTTTTTCAGATATATAATGAGAAAAGTAACTCCCCAATACACTCCCTAAAAGGATGCTGCTTCCCATGTACATAATTAATGCTTTATTTAAAAAACCACTTTTACGATAAGCCCAAACACCGCCAAGTGTCGCAAAGAAAACTTGAATAGCCCCTATCCCTGAAACTTCATGGGCAGTTAATGACATCACTCCCACTAAAGAAGGAATGTATAATAACATTGGATAATTAATAACTGATCCGCCAATACCTATCATTCCGGAAATAAAGGCACCAATAAACCCTATAATGAAAAGAGTTGTGATAAAGGCAATATCCATTTTGGTTCCTCCTTTCAAAGAAAAAGGGCATCTTTGTATTCGATACCCTTTCACATTCATTAGCCTTTTTTAATCCAGAATTTCAATACATCGCCTTCATCAGTTTGCTCTAAAAGGTCATGCCCGCCTGATTTAGACCAAGCTGCAAGATCACTTTTAGCTCCCTTATCTGTTGCATGCACTTCTAATATTTGACCTGATTCCAGTTCATTCATCGCTTTCTTTGTTCTGACGATTGGCATTGGGCATGCCAGGCCTTTTGCGTCTAATACTTTATCTGATTTCATGTTCGTCTCTCCTCTTTTTAATAGAAACTTGTGTTACTGTATTGCACAGCGGTTTGGACCAATCTCCATTTCACGCTGTTTTTCTTCATCCGGGCTGATTTTCCCCATGTTTGTTTCTCGAATCTCTTGGTATGCATTTGGCTGCGGAGGCAAATGATCTGTTACTAAGTGTCTAAATTCTGTTTCATCCGCAATGTTCAAACCATGGTTCTCGCTAAATAATGTGCGTAGTTTTTTACCAACACTTCCATTCTCATTTAGCTCGTCAATGATCATAAAGTGTGCCGGTAATACAATTAAATCCTTTGATAACGTTTTGTAACGGCTATAAAGCGTTGTTCTTAAATCTCCTGCCCAATCTTCTGCCATACCGGCTAAGTCTGGTCTGCCAATTGAATCAATAAATAAGATATCACCTGAAAGAAGATACTGATCATCAACAATGAAAGAAGTGGAGCCAACGGTATGTCCGGGAGAATAAATGGGTTGAATTTTAATCTTTGTATTTCCAATGATGATATCATTTCCTTCTTCCAACGGCTGATAATCGAATACCGCTTCTTCAGCATCTTTAGGCGGTAACCAGTAGGTTCCTTTTGTTTTTTCAGCAATGACTCTGCCGCCTGAAATATGGTCTGCGTGAAGATGTGTATCAAATACGTGAGTAATCTCCGCACCCTTCTCTTTCGCAAAGTCTATAAAAATATCCGCCATACGTGTCGCATCAATCATCGCCGCTTCACCATTGGAAATGACCATGTATGATAGGCAGCCCTTACCGATTCGAACAAACTGATACATTTCACCGCCATCTTTTAAATCCCCGACTTTTACCGGTTCTAAATGTTCGCTCCATGCTCTCATTCCGCCCTTAAGATAGGATACAGAATGACCTGCTTCAGAAAGCATTTCGGATACCATGACAGATGAACCTTCTTTTGCACAAACGACCAGCACTTCTTTATCAGAAGGAATTTTCTCCAAGATATCTTCTACGCCATCTAAAAGATCGAAATACGGTACATTTAAATGGTCAAAATAATGTCCTTCAATCTTCCAATCGCTAAAATCATTTTCATTACGTACATCCAAAATAAATAAAGATTCTTTGTGAAAGATTTTTTGTGTGACTTCTTTTGCGGTAAGTGCTTGCACGGTCATGTTTACCTACCTCCTTTTTCTGTTTGACCTGTCCAATCCCGCATACCGGGAATAACATTAATAACCTTTTTAAAACCTTGTTTTTTCATGGTGTGCGCTGCCATTTCACTTCTTCTTCCTGAATGGCAAATAATATAAATTTCATCATTTTTGTTTAATTCGTTAGAGCGCTTTTCCACTTCGCCAAGAGGGATATGCACCACTCCGGGGATATGGGCTTCTTCATACTCCTCTATCTCTCGTACATCTAAAATGTGAAGAGACTCATCACGATCCACTTTCTGTGTGAAAGCTTCTAATGAAATCTCAGGAATTGAAGATGCATTTTCTGATGAATGCTCTCCTCCTTTTCGAAGAAAGTGACGAAGGACTTCTCCCTCTGTTTCAGTACCTAGATATTCATGGCCTGAG
This sequence comes from Bacillus sp. D7-8, assembly GCF_052055895.1. NCBI lineage: Bacteria > Bacillati > Bacillota > Bacilli > Caryophanales > Bacillaceae > Bacillus > Bacillus sp. D7-8. Next base: position 520,364 of record NZ_CP179922.1, on the reverse strand, counting down.
CTTTTTGCCCATGCTTGCAGATCTGCCGCCGATCCTTTATCTGTTGCTTGAATTTCTAATATGTCACCAGCTTTTAATTCTTTTATTTTCTTCTTTGTTTTTACGATTGGCATTGGGCATGACAAGCCTTTAGCGTCTAATACAATATTTGCTTTCACGATTTTTTCCTCCTTTTCTTATATAGGGGCGGGGGTATACAAATAAATAAAAATCGGTGTTAATGCCATGTATTCATACCCCCTTTTATATTTGTGATATGTTTAAACCCTTGTTTCTTCAATATTTTACTTGCCTTTACACTTCTCATTCCGCTTTGGCAGATCACAAAGACGTCTTTGTCTTTCGAAAGCTGATGAGTTTGACGAGGCAAGTCAGATAAGGGAATATTGTTGAACCCTTTAATATGCCTTGTACGGAACTCATGGGGTGTTCGTACATCGATAAACTGTTTATCTTTATTTTTCAGCTCTGACTTTAAATCAGCAGTTGTTATTTGTTTAACACCATGCAATGGGAAAAAACGTCGAAATACGATCCACAGTAAAAATAAAATGAGTAAGGTATTGATGATTACACCGCTGCCCATCGTGATTCATAGCCTCCCTTGCAATGAACAACATTAGATAAATAAGTTGACATTGCCTTCTTCAGCATCTGCCAAATAAGCAGCTACACCAGCATAGTCGATATCATCTAATAGTTCTTTTTCCTGTAAACCAAGAAGATCCATTGTCATCGTACAAGCTACGAGCTTTACACCTTGTTCTTGAGCCATCTCAATCAACTGAGGCAACGTAAGTGCATTATGCTTTTTCATCACATTTTTAATCATTTTAGGGCCCATACCTGCAAAGTTCATTTTAGATAAACCCATCTTATCAGCACCGCGAGGCATCATCTTTCCAAACATTTTTTCAAGAAATTCTTTTTTCACTGGAATCAGCTCTTCTTTACGTAAAGCGTTTAATCCCCAAAACGTATGGAAGATCGTCACTTCATGATCGTAGGCAGCTGCACCATTTGCAATAATATAGGCTGCCATTGCTTTGTCATATTCGCCGCTAAATAAAACAATTGTTGTGCGTTTTGTTTGTTTTGTCATGTTTATTCTCCTGACTATCCACTATTACCCCTGGGGGTATATTAGAATTAAAATTTTTTTCGAAAGATCTCCTATTATTCAATCCAAAATACCGGTAGGGGTATATTATAATAAATATAAAAATCCGTCAACCTTAAAGATGATAGGTTGATGAATTTTTTTATCGGCTCTTTACCAATAAGTCGACCGCTTCTTTTACTAAGTGTTGTGTGTCTTCTCCCTTTTCTAAACTTTCACGAACACAATGTTCAAGGTTTGTGCTCACAATCAAACCCATTGCTCGATCGATCGCATTACGTGAAGCAGCTAGTTGGGTCACAACCTCTCTGCAATCTTTTCCTTGTTCCATCATGGTCAATACACCTTTTATCTGTCCTTCTATCCGACGTAAGCGATTTTTAATCTTTTGATCATATTCCATGCGTTGAACTCCTTCTTTGAAATTTATATATTTGCATGTTATCAACTATCACTTCATACTATGCTTTATCACACTACATTATTAACTAGATAATGTTTGTGAATTAATATTATACCCTTACAGGTATACTGTCAATTTTCAAGACGGCATGAGAATGATTATAAAGAGTTAATATTAGTCCCCCCCTGTTTTACGTTAAACCCAAAAGATTAATCACAAGAAGTCTCCATATTTACTTAACATGCTCTTAATTGTATGATTGGTATCCTCGAGGAGAAGAAGACATCGAAAAAGTAAAAAAGTAAACAAACCTAGGATTCAATTGCTGTCATTGATGTCAAGTCATGAACTCCTAAAGGAAATTTAATAACTCATTTTCAACGAAAAACTGATCTCTGTTAATTAGTCGAGATTCCAAGATATACACGGACCAATTGACCTTTCCTTTTTTAGGAATCGCACAGGTTCCCTCTTGTTTTGATGTTGTTTTTTAAAAAAGTTATTGACACCAATAAATGACCATGTTATCATTAAAAATTTGATATCTCACTCCATATATGGTAACCTTAAGTTAAGTTCCCATATATGGAGGTGGATTATATGTTTCAAATTGGCGATAACATTGTTTATCCAATGCACGGAGCAGGTACAATTGAAGCCATAGAAGAAAAACAATTCTTAGAGGAAAAACAACAGTATTATGTCATAAGAATGTCAATCAGTAATATGACAGTTATGATTCCAACGCGTAAAATATTGAGTTCAAATATACGGCCAGTTACTGATATACGTGCATTAAAACACATTATACACATTTTTCAGCATGGAGAATCAGATAAGTTACTGCCGTGGAAGCAAAGGTATATAGTAAACACGAACAAAATAAAAACGGGTGAAATACAAGAAGGCGCTGAAGTTGTACGTGATTTAATGCGAATGAAGAAAGAAAAAGCACTTAATTCAAGCGAAAAAAAAATGTTGGATAATGCATATGAATTTTTGATTAGTGAACTGGAAGTCATTAAAGGAATCACTGAAAAACAAATAAAAAGTTTCTGCTAAGGTTAATTTTAAATAATGTTTTGCATTCCAAAAAGCACCCGCAAGTTTTCGGAATATTACGATTAAAATATTTCAAAGACGCTTAACTTCATCAACTTACTTTTAGAACATTAACCTCTTTTATTATTCCTACAATCTAATCTGTTTTTATTATTAAAAATTTCTTCAACGAACATTTGATGTTTTATCAAAAAACTCGATGAAATAGTCACTTGATTTTTGTAATCCTGATTCACACTGGCACGGACAAGGAGCCGTAAGGATGGAAGAGAGGCAGGGCTTTCATTGTTTTAGGTCTAAGTGATTATTTTCAGAAGAAAAAACAACCACTCCCCTCTTTATCTTTAAGAATTTCTTACATCTGCTTCCACAGTGAATAGCAGTTGGTTATCTTCTTTTCGTAAAAGAGATATGCGAATTGTAACAAAGAATAACATACAGTGATATTGAGAACATAAAAACAAATCATTTATATATATTCCACATATCGTCAATCCAGTATGTTATACTGTAAACAATCCTTTGAGGTTTTAAACCTTTTTCTTACCTTGTAGCAACTGTCCCTACTCGAACGTTGAGTAGGGTTTTTTTATTCAGTATGATACAGAGAACATAAAAAAACAGGCCCTATATAAAGAGCCTGTTTGTATAAACGATTGAAGATTAAGCAGTTTTTTGAACGTTAGCAGCTTGAGCTCCACGAGCACCTTGCTCAACGTCAAACGTTACTTTTTGACCTTCGTCTAAAGATTTGAATCCGTCACTTTGGATTGCAGAAAAGTGTACGAATACATCGTCTCCATTTTCACGTTCGATAAATCCAAAACCTTTTTCTGCATTAAACCATTTAACTGTACCTTGTTCCATTTTTGTTGCCTCCTAGTGTGTTACACATTGTATTACTATCCTTGCCCAAAGTATCATCAAGACGAAAAGTCGATATTCATACTATCCTTTACACGAACAAAAATAATTCTCCTTTATCATATCACGAAACGGAAATAACTGCAAATTAATAATGTGTTCATTCATGTTTTATTTGTTAAACCTGTCGATACCAGTGCAAAATAAGATGCCTATTAATAGCTATGGTTTGAAAACACCGTGAAAATGAATCACGAGTGCCTTCAAACCCAGTACTTCATATTGATTGTTAAAGGTTTCTTTAAAAAGCTCAGCTGTTTCTTGTTCAAGCACAAAATATTCTTGGCTGTTCACTGGTATAGCTTTGTTTCTGCACATGTTTCCAAACGATCACTCAGGTATACCCCTATTTTAACGGTATTAACTTGTCATGTTTGTTCCTCAAACAATCAAAGTTTACGGTCTAAATAAACCGATTCACATTGGGGAGCATGGAGAGAGTTTGGCCCGATAAAGAGCTGGGTATAATCTTCATACACCTTTTGTATTCCGGCTGGTTCTGCTAATAAAGATTTAATCGGCCTGGAAAAAAGTATCTCATTTCCAATAATTTCATAAACAAATGGGGAAGATACTTATCATCTATGGTGTATGACGCTGTGACTTCAAAGACAAACGTTTTCGATACATAGAAGAACATCAGGGAAGGGGAAATTTTTATAAAATGAATGAACAAAACCTAAGGACTTTGAGAAAACTGGTTACACCCTATGAAAAGTCCGATTTACAAAAAAGTATATGTCAAATCATTAACACATTGGTGCCATTTTTCCTGCTATGGTATTTGGCATATAAGAGCTTGTCCATTTCTTATTTCCTTACATTAGCCATTTCTGTCGTTGCAGCAGGTTTTTTAGTAAGAACCTTCATCATCTTTCATGATTGCTGCCACTATTCCTTTTTTAAGAACCGAAAGGCGAATCGAATCCTTGGAACAATTACAGGAATTCTGACTCTGCATCCGTTTGATCATTGGGCACACGATCATTCTGTCCATCATGCGACAAGCAGCAACCTGGACAAACGCGGTACGGGCGATATTTGGGTACTGACTGTTGAGGAATATAAAGAAGCCTCAACTAAGACAAAAATAATGTACCGTTTGTACAGAAATCCGTTTGTTATGTTTATTATCGGACCGATTTACGTCTTCGGGATTACCAATCGTTTTAATCGTAAAGGGGCAAAACGCAAAGAACGGATGAATACATATGTAACGAACCTGGGGATCGTCGCTTTGGCAGCACTTTTATGTTGGGCTATCGGCTGGCAAACCTTTCTGCTGGTCCAGACGCCAATTTTTATGATATCGGGATCCCTTGGAATTTGGATGTTTTATATTCAGCATACGTTTGAGGATTCATATTTCGAAGAAGATGAGCATTGGGAATATGTAAAAGCAGCCGTTGAAGGAAGCTCTTTTTATAAGCTTCCAAAAGTCATGCAATGGTTAACAGGCAATATCGGTTTCCATCATGTTCATCATTTAAGCCCAAGAGTCCCAAACTATAAGCTTGAAATCGTGCATAACAACACTGAACCATTGCAAAACGTTCCGACCATCACACTGGCAACAAGTATTAAGTCGTTAAAGTTCCGCCTATGGGATGAAGAAGGCAAAAAATTTGTTGGTTTTACCCACTTAAAAAAAACTTCTAAAAGCCAGGTATCAGCTCGGGTAAGAACGGATTAAATAAACGCCCATAATCGATGATAATGGGCAGTGTATCTTGCAGAATAAAAGTGCAGACTCGCGCAAAGATTTTGTGCAGAGGTCAGCACTTTTTTAATGCCACATGCACTTACAACAAAAAATACCAAAGGTGTCAAAACCCTTGGTATCATTAGGATGCGGCCGAGAGGACTTGAACCCACGGGTTATTCACCCGCTGGGCTCTCAATTGGGTGCATCCATGTTATATCCTTCATTTACTTATATCCATTGCACACATTTACTCGTTTTTATTACTTTATCAGCCATCTTGAAGACTTAAAATTCCCTAATACTTCACCACTCGGAAACCCTCCAAAGAATAATCATTATTATAATATCGAACAATCATATTAATATTGTCAAAACGTTCGTTTTTGAATCACCTTGTTCATACTTCTATCAGTTTATAATTGAAATGAATTCGCCAATCTCTTCTACAAATAAAAAAACATTTATTTACAATTAATTTTTATTTTGTTATTCTACTCGTGATCATCGTTTTCTTTGTATATTCATTTTATTATGACTTTGATTTTTCTAATTGGTTTTCGCCCCATAAAAGAAGTTGTTCAAATATAGGGTTCAGCTCTAGTCCTGCCCTAGTCAATGAATATTCTACTCTTGATGGAACTTCATTATACTGAACTCGTTGAACAATTCCGTATTCAATCAGATCCTTTAATGATTGATTGAGCATTGTTCCTGTAATTCCATACACTTTACGCTTTAACTCATTATATCGAATATCATTGTAACTACATAGTACAGCTAAGATTTTTAAATTCCATTTTCCCGCTAATATATTTAATGCATAACTTGCTGGAGCTATCGCTTTATTTAGCTCACTTTCAGTCATATTTTATCCACTCCTTAGTCAGTTTTTCCTTACTTAGTCAGTTTATATTGAGTACTTGTTAAATCTTTTCCATTTATTATAATCAAATATGTAAACCCTGTCACCCATGTATTAGAGAGCTAAATTGATCATAAAACCCTTCAAGTTTATACTTTTTCAAGGAGATGGAGTGAGTAAATGAAAAGTGAAAAGATGCGTGCTGCACAATATACTAAATATGGATCACCGAATGTTCTTTTTGAAGATTCTATATCAAAACCTGTTATAGAAACTGGAGAAGTACTCATTCGTGTACATGGGTCGAGTGTAAACTCTATGGATACGCTATTTCGATCAGGCAAGCTGAAACTATTAACGGGTAATCAATTCCCAAAAGGAACAGGGGCAGACTTTTCTGGTGAGGTTGTTGAGGTAGGATCGAACGTAAAAAATTATCAATTAGGTGATAGAGTGTGGGGAGTTCTTCCTATGAATTTAAGGAGCCAAATTGGTAGTGCCGCTGAATATGTAGCTATATCACCTGAGAAAATATCTAAAATTCCTACAAAGGTTGATCTCTTACAAGCCGCGGCATTGCCTGGTGTAGGTGTTACTGCAATTATTGCCTTAAAATATAAAACGAAACTTAGAAAAGGCGAAAAGTTACTTGTACGTGGTGCAAGTGGAGGAGTCGGAAGCATTGCGATTCAAATTGGCAAAATGTTGGGTGCTCATGTAACTGCTCTTGCAAACGAAAAACATCTTACTTTTCTTCAAGAGCTAGGTGCAGACGAAGTATTTGATTATAAAAAAACATCTCCTACTGATCTTAAAAAGTTTGATGTAGTCATGGACACAGTGGGAACTGACCTCAAACATTATAGGCGCTTGCTTGCAAAGAACGGTAGAATGGTTACTATTGGATTTCCTAGTTTTTCGTCCTTCATATATATATTAGCTTCAACTACTTTCGGTTCTCGTAGAGTTCGCACATTCAGCGCAAATCCCAAAAATGAACTTCTAAAAGAATTAGCATCTTATGTAGATTCCAACAAGGTCAGACCAGTTATTGATAGCATTTATTTTTTATCTGATGTTGCCAAAGCTCATCATTCCTTAGAAGCTGGAGGTGGACGAGGAAAACGTATCATAAATTTACTTGATAAAAAATAAACCATCATTTCAGGATAAAATGGACGCTCATTTCTTGTAAAAGGCGTTGCTCCATTTGCGGCGTTATTAGGCGGGGCTTTAGATGGATTGAGATCAACTCAATTTGCTGATGCATTCAGTACTTTAGCCACTATAATATAGATCGTCTTTTCACCAGTACCAAGAATAGTATGAATAACCGAAAAAGGTATAGTGGAAAATCTGTAATTTCAATTAACAAAAAAGACCAATACTCTTGTGAGTTTGGTCTTTTGGATTACTTCATATATGCGGTTGAGAGGAGTCGAACCTCCACGGGTTTAACCTCACTAAGCCCTCAACCTAGAAAGTTTTGGTAAGCAAGTCTTCTCCCATAGCTGTATTTTCCGCACAAAAAAATAATACCAAAGGTGGTCAAACCCTTGGTATTATTGGTATGCGGCCGAGAGGACTTGAACCCACGGGTTATTCACCCGCTGGGCCCACAATAAAGTGATTCTTTATTATGAATTACAAAAGCCTATAATATCAGCATTTGTTTATTTTGATTATGAGTGTTTACTTCGATTTATTTTTATTTGGGAGTAAAAATGGAGTAGGTTTTCATTTCAAGACAGTTAATGTCTTGTTACTGGTGACATGTCTATTAGAGTAACCGCCTAACTTAATTACATTTCAACATTTTTTATAAGAACAATTGAAATAGCTAGTTCTCCATGTTTTATAATGAACTCCGGCTTGATGAAGTTTTTCTATGATTTGATCTAGGTTTTTATCTTTCCATTTCTTAATCAGCAGAACTCGCGGTTTGTAACACCTTATTATTGCCTTTCAAAATCCTTTGCATAAACGATCTCAACTTTAATGACTGCTTTCTTCGTATTCCCCTTAAAATTGAATAATCACTTTCCCTTTTGGCCGTCCATTTGCGACTAGTTCTAGCGCTTCATTTACATTGTCTATGGTGAATTGTGTTGGATGAATTGCTGGAACAATGTTGTTTTCTTCAATGATTTTGGTAATCTCTTTAAGTTGTGCGCCGTCAGAACGAACGAAGATAAAATGGTATTCCACGTTTTGTTTCTTGGCTTTGCGATCATACTTTGCGCCAGCAAGGGAAAATAGCATTTGTTTCCACGATGGGAAATTTCGGTCTTTTCCGAAACGTTTATTTGGTCCTGTACGGAGAGAGAGCAATCTTCCGCCCGGTTTGATGATACTCAATTCACTGTCAAATTCTTTAGGTCCCAATGTATCAATTACGTAATTCACATTCGACAACAAGTCAACATAGTTTTCTATTGTATAATCCAAATATTGGACTGCACCCATTTCCAAAGTGCGTTCGCGCGCTTCTGAGCTGCCACTAACAATGACATTTAGGCCCATTGCCTTTGCGATTGGTACCGCCATTTGACCAAAGCTGCCTGATCCACCTGGAATGAAAACAGCTTTACCTGACTCTGCCTCCAGTTCTTCATGTAGACCTTGATACGCTGTGAGTCCAGCCAGTGGTGCAGCAGCGGCTTCCACGTAAGACAAATTTTTGGGCATTGGTGCAATTGCGGCAGCGTCAATTGCAGCATATTCCGCAAAAGCACCAATTTTTTCGAGAGGGAGACGTGTATAGATGGCATCTCCTACGTGAAATTCTGTCACTTTTTTTCCGACTTTTTCGATAACACCTGTCAATTCATTACCAAGCGTTAATGGGAATTCATAATCTTGAATCAGTTTCACGCTACCTGTAATAATTAACATTTCGAGTGGATTGACCGCCGCAGCTTTGACCTTTACCAAGACTTCATTGTCAGCGATCTCTGGAATTGGAATTTCATTAATTTGGACATGGGGATTTTTTGAATATTTGGTGATCTGAGCAGCTCTCATGAGTGTTTCCATTTTTATTAGCACCCTTCCGTTGAGTTGCTTTTATTAAGTTTCTTTACCTTATTTTTATTATTTTCACTGTCTACTTCATTTTTCTACCCTCAATATAATTCTTTTTATAAAGATCTTATATTATTCCAATCGTTTAGGTGGAGGGAACCTTATTTTAAGATCAACCCACCACCTAAACCTTAAATACTCACAAAATTATCTTTTTATTCAATTGGGACTGTTGTCTTTTAGAACGTTCATTCTCAAATAATTAAACTTTTTGAATCGCTACTGCAAAGAACCTATGTTTATCAGCCACCCCAACACGTTATTTTTGTTAATACATTAAACGCCTAGTATTGGATAGATTTGATCTCTTAAATTGAAATTGTAGCTTTCATCTACAATACCTACGACTTTATCGTTGTCATAAAGTTCCATCATAAAACCAGCCATTTGCTTAGCTGTGTGATACATTGGCATAAAGTTTTTGTAATCAAATTCTTCTACATCCTGTGCAGTTTTCTCAAATTCTGTTTCAGTCACTGCTGGTGCTAAAACTTTTGCCTTCATTTTTGCACTTTTAAGCTCCAGTTCTTTTGCAAGCCCTTCTGTAAATGCACTAACAAAATATTTAGATGCAGAATAGGTAATACCACCAATATAAGTCGCATATCCAAGTGCGGAGGATACATTAATTAATTGTGTTCCCTCTACATGAGAATAATCTCGCACAAATAGTGTGGAAAGAATCGCCAACGTCTCTATATTAAGACGTAACATGGATTCTACTTTCTCTAAATTCTGGTCCGTCACAGAAGAAGATTCACCAAGACCAGCATTATTAATCCACGTCTCAATTTGATACTCCTTTAAACTGTTATACAGTGTGTATGCCTGATCTGTTATCGATAGGTCACTTGTATGAATAATAACATCTAAATCAGGATTTATATTATGAATTACTGATTTAAGCCCTTCTAATTTCTCTAATCTTCTAGCTACAATAATTAAGTTTTTGCCGCGAGCAGCAAATTCCAATGCAGTTTCATATCCTATACCTGAACTTGCTCCTGTAATAACTGTGTATTTCATATCATTCTCTCCTCGAAACCATATTTTTAATTAACTAATCGATATCACAAAATAGATTTAGTCTAGTGTCGACAAAGTGAAATTAATAATACTTTCTAATTTCTCTTTATCATTTGTCGTTTTTGTTAATACTCGTATTCCTACGAGTGAATTATGAATAAATTGAGAAAGCCCTTTGATGTCATTGTGTTTAGGAATTTCACCTTGATCTTGACCATGTTTTAGCAGATCAAATAATAAGGCTTCTGTATTTATAAAAATCTCTGTCGTTTTTTTCGCTACTTCTTCATCAATTAGGGATAACTCAACAGCTGCATTAACAGCTAAACACCCTTTTGGCTGCTGTTGTGTCGAATCAATCACCATTTCAAATAATTTTCGTATCGACTGCTTCACTGTTAATTCTGTTTTCACTTCATTCTTCATTCGGCCTTCCATTATTTCTACATAATGATTTAAGACTCGCATAAATAAAGTATGTTTGTCGCCAAATGTATCATAAATACTTCTGCGGTGAACGCCCATATGATCCACCAAGTCTTGCATGGATGTTTTTTCATAGCCCTGTTCCCAAAAAAGAATCATTGCTTTTCTTAATGCCTTCTTTTCATCAAATTCTTTATTTCTAGCCATGTAATCCCACCTTCGAACATATTCAGGGAAAGGACTGAGAATCATTGATGTACTAGAAGCACAATCTTATACATTCATTCATCCCTCCCTCATTCTGAAATAATTAAAGAATGATCATTCTCTTTTGAGTAGCAAAACAGTTAGATCTAACGTATTTCAAGTATATCAAATTTAAGAACGATCAGTAAAGAATTTAGAATTAATTATGTGTTTTATATGGCTATGTATGGCTACTACCTGAATTTTAACGAATATCGCTCCTTTTTATTTTTCATCAAATCATTTCTTTAATGTCATTGACGGCAGGTCATAGAGCATACTGGTGTGTTTTCGAAAATACCCCTCATTTCAGTAAAGTTCCCCGCTGGAATATTCACACTTTAGACACGAACTAGGAACTGTAGAAGAGTTTCCCGGATTTTCAAACTAAAGTGTATTAAACAATACGGAGGATTACACTGGGTAACACAGTCAAATAAAAAAGCTCTAACTAATCCAAAAGGTTGCTAGTCAGAGCTTTTTATACATATTTTTTTGGTCCAACTCACAAAGCACCTACTCTGTCATCAGCTCGATAATACTCATTGGAACGTGATAAATCCCCTTTTTCATAAAAATAATCCGCTGCTCTGATTGCAAAGTTTTCAATGTCTCCGTACATTCTTAGAAGGAAAATACCATTAGCGATGACACTAATGGTACCCCTTTGTTTCTACTTAATCACTTATTCAGCTTCTCCAACAACTGTAAAGCGTTCATTTATATGTTTTGGATTTTCGATTTCATCCAATACTGCAATTGCATAGTCTGCATAGCTGATATAACTTTCGCCTTTCGAATTCACAAGAAGATGATCTTTTCCTGACTGATAAAATCCAGTTCTTTTCCCGTCTGGGTCAAATACCGCTGAAGGACTGATAAATGTCCAGTTAATATCAGAAGTTTCCTTTAGTTCTTGCAAGTTACGACCTTGCCCTTTGGCTGTCGGAATAAAAATCTCCGGGAAATCAGGTGTATCCATTACACTGACAGTTTTATTTTCGTCTACATAAAGACTCCCTGCTCCACCTACAATTACGGCTCTTGTATCCGTTCCTTTTAATGCCCTAATTAATGCCCGGCCAGCATCTACATGTGCCTGTTCTTCTCCTAATGGAGCACCGAAGGCATTAACTGCTACATCTAACTTTTTTAGATCATCCGATGTAAGATCAATTATATTTTTTTCAATGACTGCAATCTTTTCCTCTTTAAGTTTTGCAGCATCTCTTACAATTGCAGTTACTTCATGTCCCCTGCTTACCGCTTCTTTCAAGATAAGACTTCCAGCTTTTCCGGTTGCACCAATGATTCCAATTTTCAATTTAAAGTCCTCCTAATCATTCAATATTTTAAATGTAACCATATTGATTACATGTAATAATTTTAGTTACACCTTTTCTGTTTGTCAATACTTTTATCATCTTGTTAATTGAGCATATTAGAGTAAAAGAACTTGTAATACATTCAGTTACAAGTGTACTATAAAGAGTGTAAAGTAATGAGGATGGTGAAGAAATCATGTCTATTAGCAGCCGTTTTGCTGTAGGAATTCATATATTGGCTCTTATTGAAATAAATGAAGACGGAATTAGCACTTCTGAATTTTTAGCTGGAAGTGTAAATACAAATCCCGCCTTCATAAGAAAAATTGTGGGGATGCTGAAAAAAGCAGGTTTAGTAAAAGTTCGGCCAGGTATTGCAGGAGCTGAATTAGCGAAGGATCTAACTGAAATCACCTTACTTGATGTTTATAGAGCAGTTAATGTTGTTCAAGATAAAGAATTGTTTAGTATACATGAAAATCCCAATCCTCAATGTCCTGTAGGCCGGAACATTCAAAGTACAATTGGTCCAATATTTGAAATCGCCCAATCTGCCTTGGAAAAAGCTCTTGGGCATATCACAATTGAGGATGTGGTAAAGGATATTATTGAAAAAGAAAAATTGACCAATAATTGTTAAATGATTTCACAGAAAATCTTTTATCAGACTGGGGATAAAAAAATGGCTTTTCATGAACAAAAAAAGAGCAGACATAAAGTCTGCTCCTTTTGATGAAAGATTTAGATTACAGTAAGGGATATAAATATGCTCATGATACAGAGGAAAAATTAACGACAATGCAGACGATGCCAGATTCTTTAATAGGGCGTTGAGTATTACTATCCAACAACTCAAGGTTCAGAAGCTAAGTTCAAACAAAGACTTGAGGAAATCTCGGATTGGTATAAAAGAAACCGCAAATCTTAGTTTGAACGAATATGTTCTGTATATAAAAATAATGAGGTATGGGGTGAATTGATAATGAATTATGATGGAATAAAAGATTACTGCCTAACCTTTCCAAACTCTTATGAAGACCATCCTTTTGGAGATGGTTGGACTGCAATTCGTCACAAAGGGAATAAGAAAATATTTGCACTTATCTTCACTCGCGACGAACACTTATGTGTCAACCTTAAATGCGAACCTGAAAGGGCTGATTTTCTACGTGGTCTTTTTGAAGAAATCAAGCCCGGATACCATATGAACAAGGAGCATTGGAATACTCTTACCTTAGATGAGGGACTCCCAGAGCACCAAATCCATGACATGGTAAAGTACAGCTTTGAACTGACAAAACCAAAAAGTAAAAAGGAAACATAACATCGAAGGATAGAACGCTCATTATAGATATTCACCCGGTGCAATGATACAGAGGAATATGCAAAAACCTCAAGGCAGCTATTTTTAAATTCGTATTTACGAGATGATTTTTTCGTTATTGTTAGTCCTTTGTTTCTTGACATAGGTTGACCAAATAAAAAAAGAGCAAACACAAAGTCCACTCAATTAATTAAGATGATTGCTCATTTCATCCAGACATCTATAAAAAATGAAAGGTGACGATGATATGCCACAAAGGTCATTTAGCGTTTAATTAAAACTGATAACTCACCTTCAAACACTTTTTCCTCTTTCTGATTATAGGTAGATAACAATACAGTAAGTATCCCCGTCTGGCTTTTATTTGGTTTTTTATCAATAACCTTAACAATAGTGTGCAGTTTATCATTAGGGTAAACGGGTGCTAGGAATTTTATATTATTCATTCCTGTCCCAGCAATAATATCGTCTTCATGACGCCCTTCTTCAATCCAAAGCTTAAAAGTAATAGATAACGTTTGTATTCCAGAAGCAATAATTCCATTAAATCTGCCCATTTTTGCTTTTTCTTCATTTAAATGCATGTATTGTGGGTCATACACTTCTGCAAAATTCATTATATTCTCTTTTGTTAATTCAAAAGATTTAGTTTGAAAAACCTGCCCGATGGTGAATTCATCCAATTTCATAAATAAATCTCCTTGAATCTAAACTTTATTATTAAATCTACGTAGCATTTTAACATACTGGCTCTCACACAACAACTTAACGGTAAAACAATTGTTCCCCTATCAGGAATGAACAAGCACATTGTTTTTGTTTCCTTGCCTTTAACCTCTTTATAATCAGGTGTTTTCTTATACAGACCAAGGCGGTCGCCATCACCATCACCCGGCATATGTGCCATTTCCTCATAAGAATCTCCAAGCTTCTCATAATAAGAATAAGCAGTCAGCCTACGAGAACTTTCTTCTGGCTGATAAAACGCAAGTTGAATATATTTCCCGTCATCATATACACGAATTATGGCGTTATCTCTTTTGTGCTCATCTGAATCTGCTCGCATTTCTTTTCTGACTTTCTTCTCCTGCTTCATCACTTCATTAATTGCATTATCATATTTACTGCCGCCGCACGCAGTCAGCAGAAGGATGAAGGTGACTGACAAATCATACGACCTACTATAAGTAAGTGGACAGTAACAGATGAATTTTTATAAACAAAAAATACCAATGGTGTCAAAACCCTTGGTATCATTGATGCGGCCGAGAGGACTTGAACCTCCACGGGTTATTCACCCGCTGGGCCCGCCATCTATATTCATAAAACTATTGCTCAGTTGTCAGCATGTTAAGTAAATTACGAATTTCCTTGTTATAACTTTTAATTTCTTCTTCATTACAACCGGTTTTATCAAATACTGCATTAGGAATCAATGTGACTTTTTCTTTAAACTCATTCCCTTCAGTTGTTAACGTAATAATTACACTTCGTTCATCCTCTTTTGAACGCTCTCTTATAATAAGACCTCGCTCCTCAAGTCGTTTTAAAACTGGAGTTAATGTTCCGGAGTCTAGATATAATTCTTCGCCTAAACCTTTAACAGATATTTTTTCCTTCTCCCATAAAACAAGAAGAACCAAGTACTGTGATTAGCGTACAAGTTCTCGTTTTCTGCTTTGGACCCCATATAGAAAATAAAAAGCCAGCTCTCCTTCGGGAGAAGAACTGGCATAACAAAGCTTCTTGCTTCTTATTTTGCTGTATTGCTCGGACCTTTTAATTTCTCTTCGTTCTTGCGTCAATGTTTTATTATTAGGACACAACCAATAAAATAATGACGATCGAGAATAGCAACGCTGCTTTTGCAAAGCAGTAAGCCCTCCAGAATATAAAAGAGCTGCAGTCATTGCTGCTCGGATAATCCCAGCTTATTCTGAGTCTGTATGTCGAGTAGCCGGTCAATTAAATGGATGTTTTTTTCATTCCTTTTCTGTTTGTTCCATTTTCCACCACAGTGAATCTTTTGGATTTTCAACAGCTTCTTGAAACTCAGCTTTAGAAGCAACTGTTGGGTAAGAACCTTTTAAAGATTTACCTGAAGTATCTTTAAATAAGGTTAACACAACTATTAAGCCAATTAAACTAACTGCTAATAAATAGAAACCCGGCGCCAAATTGTTTCTTGTCACATGGGTTAACCAAGAAGCAACTAAAGGTGTTGTTCCACCAAAAATAGAAACTGATAAGTTGAATGTCCAGGATAATGTACGATATCTAATGTCAGTATGGAACAACGTAGGTAAAGATCCTGGCATAGTGCCTTCGTATACAGATAATACAATACCTAACATTAAAAGTCCTATAAATAAGAATGTTATATTCCCCATATTAAGAAATTGAAAAGAGATAATCGAAAATACAATTCCTAATACTAATCCAATTGTTATAACTTTTTTATTTCCTAATTTATCTCCCCATTTACCAAAAGTTAAAGCGAACGGTACCATAATAATCAATACAATTGCTGTAACCGGTGTACTTATATTATCACTTATACCAAGGTTCTCATCTAAATAAGAAGGCATATAACCTAACAATAGGTAATTGGTTATATTGAAAAATGCCACAAATACGATACATAAAAAGATATCTTTTTTATATGTTTTAATGACTTCTAATAAACCTGGTTGTTGTTCTTGGCTTTCAGAGATGTCATTTTCAAAAATTGGTGATTCATCTAAATGACTTCTCAAATATAAACCAAATAATCCTATTGGAATACTTAAGAAGAAAGGAATTCTCCATCCCCAACTATTCATTTGAACATCAGATAAAGTCCAGAAAAGTACTGTAACTAAAACAGAAGCTACTATATAACCAGATAATGTGCCGATTTCTAAACCGCTGCCTAACCTTATACGCTTATTATCTGGAGAAGATTCTGCGATATATACCATTGCACCAGCGTACTCTCCACCCACAGAAAAACCTTGCAGAATACGAGCTAAGAGTAATAATATAGGGGCCCATACACCAATCTGATCATAGGTAGGAAGCACACCAATTATTAAAGTAGATAAAGCCATCATTAAAATAGTAATTGTTAATACTATTTTCCGACCAAATTTATCACCCATTTTACCAAAAATAATTCCGCCTACCGGTCTAAGTAAGAAGGCAATTGCAAATGTAGCAAAAGTAAATATTAACTTTAATTCATCGTTTTGAACTGGACTGAAAAAGTTTTTACTAATAATAACTGCCAAATAAGAATATAAAGCAAAGTCAAACCATTCCATCGCGTTTCCTATCCCTGTAGCAAACACGCTTTTCTTCGCTTTTTGAATGTCTACAACGTTAATTTTTTTCTTGTTAAACTTCATTTAATAATATCGACTCCTTAATTATCAAATCCACATTATACAAGCATATAAACGGTCCAAGCATGCAGTCCCAGAATGTATAGCGTAATGCTTCTCTAAAAGTCTGGGGGTTTCTGTTTCACCTGATGGAGAGCTAACGGCATAGTGGATGATTGGTTCAACTGTACCTTAAAAGACTAGACTAATATCCATATCAGCGCCAAATAACATTGTAAACCAGGAAAGAAGGATGAAATTCAGTTTTTTCGCTGGTTTCCTTAACTTATTTTTGCCGATTGGACTAAAAATAATACAAAAAGCAACAAAAAGAGAAACATCCAACAGATAATACCAGCCAAAGCGGTTAATGATATATCCTTGGGCTGTGGTTGGTATTTTCTGCAGACTATTTGGAGAAATGATTCCCCTTCATACAGCTCTATTGTGAATATTATCACATTCGAAAACAAACTTTTATTTCTCCAAAGTATCCTAAACGTTTATTTTAGTTCTTCCATTACGGCTTCCAATATGTTTATTATAAGATTGAGGTCGTTCCTAAGAATTATTTACTGATTCTATCTTTATTACCCCACAATCAGGTGAAACAAAACACTATAAACGTAGCATACCTTTTTAAAATCTGACAAGCCCAACAGGGTGATAGAAACCCGGCTAAAGCCCAGCTAGTCAATGGATAGAAGAAATTTTTTTGTTTTTCCCAAGGAATAACCGTCTGTGTTTAATCTAGCCCAATTAGAAAGAAAAAGAGCAGGAGTAATCCTGCTCTTTCATTCAAAACTTTAATTTGTATGAAGAATTTCGTATACCTTTTCGACTTTCTTTACCTATTAATCAGTATGCAGACTACAACAGAAATAAGTAGCACCGGGTATGAAATAATGGATGCATTTAAACAGGCCAATCACCGACAATTGAATTTATTGCATGACACCTAACAAAATTATTTTTTAAATCCAGCTGGAAATAAAGAAACATTTCTTAGGTAATGGATTTATTTTTGATCGGCTATTTCTTACAGCTAAATCCAGATATCATTTTCAGCTGTTTGATCAGTTATTTCTTGCCCGGTATTCACAACACCTTTAGGTTCTGCAAGCAAAATTTCACAATGACAATAAAGACTAATAATAACTAAAATTTTAGCAAATCCCAATATTCATTATCTCAATTTTGTTTAACTAACTGGTAATTGACAGTAAACTCATATTTATGAAAAGTTATACCTTCTGAAAATTTCCGACTCAAGTCTGTTTAACCAGTTATGAACCAATGAATTAAATACATCGGTTTGTTCGATTTGCAGGTTGTGACCAGCCATATCAAGTACTGCAAAAGTTGCCCTTGGGTAATCTTCGAGTAGTCGCCACGCATCGTGGTATCCGACTACATTGTCCTGACGTCCTGTGATAATTAGCGTGGGATACTCAAGTTTAGATGAAATATCGAAGGTAAACCCATATCCATTTTGACGAATGTTGTTTATGAATTCATAATTTGTTTGTTTAGAAGGAAGTAAAATTTCATCTCGAAACCTCTCCCATTCAGTTTTACCTTGCACAATCCCCATAGAGCAAAATTCATCCGCCTCCTCTGAAGACAATTGTGATATCAAGTCGCTGTCTCTTTTTAGAACAGTCTTCTGCGGTACTACCCTTTCATCGAATTCAGGTATAGTTAATGGTGCCATCAGCAGTAATCCACGAACTGTTTCCTGACGTGAACGAACGATACCTCTGGCAATGTACCCTCCATATGAATTACCACACACAATAAACTGTTGACCAGGAATAATCTCGTCCAAAAGACGCAATATCGCTTCTAAAATATCATCAGAGTTCTGAATAGACGGTTGCGGCTTAGAATGTCCCATACCCGGTAAGTCTATGTATATTCTCTTCCAACCGCTTCGTTTCTCGAATAACGGTTCCATTGCATGTAACATCACCTGATGGTCAAGTGTCCAACCATGCAACATAACGATCGGGTATCCCTCTCCAATTACTTTATGGTAAATCGACATGTATTTGTTTCCCCTTCCCTGTAATCCAAATGTTTCGATATGAACATTTAATCCTTTCATACATTTATCACAATTTTAACAAAATTTTAACTGACCTTGGTAAGTTGAACAAAGATTAAAAATTGAATTTTGACAATCGCAAACTGTCATATGTGTCCGTCATATCAAAAGAATCTGTAATGTGTTGTTTAGCGCTTTCGTTACGGCGACTATCGACAAATAAGAACCAAGCAAAGTATTGGCCAGATACTTTGAGTATTTTGATCACTTTGAACTTTAATTAAGTGGGCAGTTTGTGAGCAGTAGATCATTTAAAAATAAGCACAAAAAAATACCAAGGATCTCTCTATTACCCTAGGTATCATTGATGCGGCCGAGAGGACTTGAACCTTCACGGGTTATTCACCCGCTGGGCCCTCAATAAAGTGAAGTTGTATTTTCTGTTACAAAAACCTTTATATATCAGTGTTTATTTATTTTGATTATGATGTATCACAATGATTTATTCATATTGTGGAGTAAAAATGGAGTAGTTTTTTTCGTCACCAGAAAAATACATGACATGTCTCGGGTTCCATGTTCATTAGAATAACCAACGATTTTTAAATGAGTCTTTCTATTTGCTAATAACAATTGATAATTTATAATTTACATGCTTGTTTAATTCCACTAGAAATTGATCTAGCAACTCGTTAGATGGAAATCGGCATTCAAGAAGGTAACAACCATCCCCACTAATTTTATAATTATTGATTACGTATCTCTCTTGGGTTTTTATAAATGAAAGATATGGCTTATGATGGGTGCTTTTTGTATAGATATTAAGCAAAGCATGTATATAACATCCTAGTTTTACTTGATTCACTTTAATTGTATACCCCTCAATTACACCATTATCCTCCAATTTGACAACTCTCGCAGCAGCTGCCTGCCCTGTTAAGTGAACTTTTTCACCTAATTCTTTCATTGTAATACGGCTATTTTTAGACAGCTCTTCTAATATCTGCATATCCGTATGATCTAACATGAGCTCAGATCCTTTCATAGTAAATTGACACATTATGTACAGCGATAATAATCAGTTCATACAAAACAAAATATACACTTTCAAAAATCAAGTCAAGCGACAGAACGACTTGATTTGTTCTATGTATTTATTCAGCAGCTGTATGTAAACTATACTCATATCAAAGAAAAGGAGTGTTACACATGAATATTCAACAAATTCGTAATGCCACACTTGTTGTCGAATACGCAGGCAAAAAGTTTTTAATAGATCCTATGTTAGCTGAGAAAGGTGCATACCCTCCATTCCCAAATGCGCCACGACAAGATCAAAATAACCCCTTGGTTGAATTGCCAACATCTGTTGACAATATTATTAAAGATGTTGATGCTGTTATTGTTACTCATCTTCATTATGACCATTGGGATGAGGCTGCAAAAGAGGTATTGCCAAAAGATATCAAGCTGTTCTCCCAGAATGAAGAAGATGCAACAGAAATACGAAATGCCGGATTCAAAAATGTAGAGGTTTTAACAAAAGATACACTCTTTGAAGGTATTCAATTGATTAAAACAAAAGGCGAACACGGAAGAGGAGAAATTTTAAAACTTGCAGGTCTTGTTTGCGGTGTTGTCTTCAAACACCAAAGCGAGAAAACGTTATATATAGCCGGAGATACAGTATGGTATGATGCCGTTCAGGAAGAAATTGATACACATCAACCAGAAATCATTGTCGTAAATGGCGGAGATAATCAATTCTACGAAGGCGGTTCTCTCATCATGGGTAAAGAAGATATCTATGAAACGTATAAGGCTGCTCCAAAAGCAAAAATTATTGTAAGCCACATGGAAGCTGTAAATCATTGGGGATTATCAAAAGAAGAACTAAAATCCTTTATTAATGAAAAAGAAATCACTTCTGATGTTTTAGTGCCTGAAGATGGCGAATCATATTCATTTTAGATCTAACAGATAAAATGAAGTTTTAACTAGGGAGGGAGCTTTCATGATGTCTGTTGAAAACAATAAAGAATTAGTGCGTCGTTACTTTGAAACGATTGACCAAGAAAAATACGATGCCTTAAAAGACTTTTGCCATAAAGATTTCGTATTCTATCCACAAGTAGATACACCGTATCCAGGTGTAGAGGGTTTAATTGAATCAGAAAAGAAAAACTTCGATGCTTTCCCAGATTTCAAAATGCCAATTAAAGCAATGGTAGCTGAAGGCGACCTTGTTGCAGCATATTTTATTTTTGAAGGCAGGCATACAGGTATTCCATTTGCTGGAGTCCCTGCAACAGGAAAAAGCGTTAAATTCTCTCTTATGATGTTGTTACGTATTGTTGACGGTAAAATTATTGAACATAGATCTCATGTGGATGTGCATGATATTCTCCGTCAGCTTGGCGTTAATTAACAGTAAAAAGTTGAAATAGTGAGAGACCAGGTGAATAGCTTGGTCTCTTTTTTTATAATTAAGTCCTCGCTCTATGCCCTCCTGCATTCAGTCGATGTAACTTTGAAATAAAGTTTAATTAACATCTATCACAAATCCTTATTTTCACAACACATCGTTTATTTCAGCTTCCCTCGCGAATACCGGATCAATGCTCAGCTTTAAGATAGTTAACCAATTTCTCCGCACTGTTCTTAACATCTTCTTTTGAAAGGTGAAGTGTCCCATATTGTGTGAAGGCAGGAAGAAAACGCATTCCTATATAGTTAGCAGTGACTTGAAACGGTCTGATAAGCTCGCTGATCGTGATATTATATTCTCCGCCTGCTTGATAATCAGATTCCTGTGCGCCTAAGGAGATCGCTAAGAGCAGTTCTTTTCCATGCAATTTAGTACCTCCAGTTCCATAAGCCCAGCCATGTGTTAACACATCATCTTCCCATTGTTTGAGTAACGCGGGACTGCTGTACCAATACATTGGGAACTGAAAAACGATACGCCCATGATCTAACAGGAGCTGCTGCTCTTTTTCTACATCAATGATAAAATTAGGGTATTCACCGTACAGGTCATGAACTGTAATGTCATTCTCTTGCTTTAAACGATTCATCCAGGTTCTGTTGACAACAGACGTTTCCAAATTAGGGTGTATAACGATAACTAATGTTTTCATTTGACCGTTATCCTTTCTTCGCAGATTAGTTATTATTGCTTTTGTGATAAAGAATTGATTCTAATTTTAAAATAACAACTTATTTACACCTATTTTATCCTTTTTCATGAATTCAGGGCAACTAATTGGACACCGATTACATTTATAGCCAAAAAAAGGCTTAGCCTTTTAAAAAAGATTAAGCCTTTTCAGTACCCTTATGCCCCTACCCTATTATCTCGTGTCTAATTTCTAATAGCTGATCATATAACAAGGCATCTTTGTTTTCCTCCATGCTTAGCAATACTTTCTCTACTTTTGCAAATTGGAGTTTGAGGCATTAGTAACTACCTATAATGATGAAAATATTTGTGCGATGTCGACTGCAGATGACTTACTTTAGGTAAGTGGGCAGTTTGTGGGCAGTAGATCATTTAAAAATAAGCACAAAAAAATACCAAGGATCTCTATTATCCTTGGTATCATTGAGATGCGGCCGAGAGGACTTGAACCTCCACGGGTTATTCACCCACTAGGCCCTCAACCTAGCGCGTCTGCCATTCCGCCACGACCGCGTGCTATGAAGCTGTCTTTCCACTAAGCATATAAGCTAGTGATGATGATCAGCACTTTGAAAAGAAAGTGCGGGTGAAGGGACTCGAACCCCCACGTCGTAAGACACTAGATCCTAAGTCTAGCGCGTCTGCCAATTCCGCCACACCCGCGTGACAAGTGGTGAGCCATGAAGGACTCGAACCTTCGACCCTCTGATTAAAAGTCAGATGCTCTACCAACTGAGCTAATGGCTCGCTCTAAAAGTGATTCAAAATTTTTAAATAAAATGGCTGGGCTAGCTGGATTCGAACCAACGCATGACGGAGTCAAAGTCCGTTGCCTTACCGCTTGGCTATAGCCCAACGAAGGTAAATGGTGACCCGTACGGGATTCGAACCCGTGTTACCGCCGTGAAAGGGCGGTGTCTTAACCGCTTGACCAACGGGCCGTCTGGTTGAGAACTTATCTGGCGGAGAAGGAGGGATTTGAACCCTCGCGCCGCTTACGCGACCTACACCCTTAGCAGGGGCGCCTCTTCAGCCACTTGAGTACTTCTCCATATGGCTCCACAGGCAGGATTCGAACCTGCGACCGATCGGTTAACAGCCGATAGCTCTACCACTGAGCTACTGTGGAATAATCAGACTTTCTTCATTATAAATGATGCGACATATTGTGTCAAGAAGCAACATTTATTTTTTTGAGAAAGTGTCGTTGTCTCTCAACGACTTTTATAATTTAACATAGAACATTAAAATGAGTCAAGCCTTTTTAAAAAATTCTTTTGATTTTTCCTCTGCACTTTCCGCAGGCATATCTTTCCGGATTCATTGCCCGCTTCTTTATATACTGTTGGCCGCAGGCCGCGCATCTATACATATATGTTTTCTTTTGTGTCTTTTTGGTTTGCAGCGGCGTGCAGAATCTCGGCGCTCCGACTTTCTGAAGCAGGTCTCTGAAATCTTTGTCTCTGTGCTTGTACCCTTTTCCCTCAAGATGAAGATGATAATGGCACAGCTCGTGTTTGATGATTCCTACCAGCTCGCTCCGTCCGTGTTCGATCAGATATTTTCGGTTTAATTCGATGTTATGGGAAGACAGCATGTAGCGGCCGCCTGTCGTTTTCAGCCGGTCATTGAAAAAGGCCCGGTGACGGAACGGCTTTCCGAAATCCTGTAAAGAGATGTCTTCCGTCAGCTTTTGAAGTTGTTCGTTATCCATAAGTGCACCCCGCTTTAAAAACATTGAACGGGACAATTCACCGTTCGCATACAATGAGTTAAAACCGACCTCTAACTAAAAGCTGAGGAGGAATGAGCCATGCCGAATTGGCTGATGAAACAAATGCAAAAAGCGTTTTTAGAAAAGGACAATTACCAAATCAAACTGCTGAACCAGTGCTGGTATTTCTACAGAAAAAAACACTGCTCGTAAGCAGTGCTTTTATTTTACCATAGACAGCGACACTCTGCCCTTTTGCACGTCCACCCCTTCAACCCATACGGTGACGATGTCCCCGACCGATACGACGTCGAGAGGATGTTTGACGAATTGATTGCTCAGTTTTGAAATGTGCACAAGCCCGTCCTGCTTGACGCCGATATCGACGAAAGCGCCGAAGTCTACAACGTTGCGGACGGTGCCCTGCAATTCCATTCCTTCCTTTAAATCCTCAAGCTGCAGAACGTCTTTTTTCAGCAAAGGCTTCGGCACTTCGTCACGAGGATCTCGCTCCGGCCTTGTCAGCTGCCCGCAAATATCCGCAAGCGTAATTTCCCCTATACCAAGCTCTTCAGCCGTTTCAGACAGCGGCAGTGCGCTTATTTTCTCTTTTGCGTCCGCGCTTCCGATCTGATCCGCAGTGAGCTGCAGTTTTTTGAGCAGCGCCTTTGTCTCTTTATAGCTTTCCGGGTGTATCCCGGTGCGGTCGAGCGGTTCCTGTCCTCCGGGCACTCTCAAAAAGCCGATGCACTGTTCATATGTTTTTGCGCCGAGACGCGGGATTTCTTTCAGCTCTTTGCGATTTGTAAATTTTCCGAGCTCTTCCCTTTTTTTGACGATATTACCGGCAACGGTTTTGGATAACCCGGCTACATATTGAAGCAGCGCGGCTGATGCTGTATTGACATTCACCCCGACTTGGTTGACGACGGTCTCTACGACAAAACGGAGAGATTCGTTTAATTGCTTTTGGCTGACATCGTGCTGGTATTGCCCGACGCCGACGGATTTAGGATCAATTTTTACAAGCTCGGCCAGCGGGTCCTGCAACCTCCGCGCGATGGAGACGGCGCTGCGCTCTTCGACCTGAAAATCCGGAAATTCTTCACGGGCGATTTCTGACGCGGAATACACGCTTGCTCCGGCCTCGTTGACGATGACATAATAAATGTCCCGCTCTGTTTCTTTCAGCA
This sequence comes from Bacillus sp. D7-8, assembly GCF_052055895.1. Taxonomy (NCBI): domain Bacteria; kingdom Bacillati; phylum Bacillota; class Bacilli; order Caryophanales; family Bacillaceae; genus Bacillus; species Bacillus sp. D7-8. The sequence continues at coordinate 495,360 of NZ_CP179922.1, read as the reverse complement.
CATCAACGACGAATTGCTCTGTCTCTCTTGATGCCGTTCCGTTTCCGATCGCCACAACCTCGACTTCGTACCGGTCCAGCAATTGTTTGATTTTTTTCTGTGCTTCCGCTGTCTTTTTTACGGGAGCGTGCGGGTAAATGACGTCGATTTTCAGCACTTTTCCCGTCTCATCAACGACTGCCAGTTTGCACCCCGTACGGAAGGCCGGATCGACGCCGAGCACGACTTTTCCCTTCATCGGCGGCTGCAGCAGGAGCTTACGCAGATTTTCAGCGAAAATATGGATCGCCTGCGCGTCTGCTTTTTCTGACAGCTCTTTGCGGATATCGCGCTCAATAGCCGGCTGGATCAGACGTTTGTAACTGTCCTCAATGGCTTCTTTCAGCGTTTCTTTCACAGGCGTTTCACGGTGTTTGATAATTTGCTTTTCTAAATAAGCTTTTATCTGATCGGCGGGCGGTTCGATCGCAATCTTTAAAATGCCTTCTTTTTCACCGCGGTTCATCGCAAGCACTCTGTGAGGAACGACCTTTTGGATCGGCTCTTCGTACTCGTAGTACATTTCATAGACGTTTTTCTCGTCATCTGCGGCTGACTTGCCTGCCGCGGAAGTGAGAATTCCTTTTTTATACGTTTCCTGGCGAATCCACTTTCTGAAATGAGGGTCATCCGAGATTTGTTCGGCTATGATGTGCTTCGCGCCTTCAATGGCTTCCTCTCTTGAAGCGACTTCTTTTTCTGCACTGATATATTGATCAGCGATGTCGTGAAGGCGGTTTTCTTTCGGGAGAGAAAGAATATAGTCCGCAAGCGGTTCAAGACCTTTGCTTTTGGCGACGGTGGCTTTTGTTTTCCGTTTTTGTTTGAAGGGACGGTATAAATCCTCGACTTCCTGAAGCTTAACCGCTTGTTCGATTTTTTGCTTCAGCCCTTCCGTCAGCTTGTCCTGCTCAGAGATCAATCTGATGACTTCTTCTTTCCGCTGCGTCAGGTTTTGTATGTATTGCCACCGCTCGGAGATTGCCTGAATCTGCACCTCGTCCATTGAGCCGGTCTGCTCTTTTCGGTACCGCGCAATAAACGGGACGGTATTGCCGTCTTCCAGCAGGCGGATGACACTTTCGACATGTTTTTGGGATAACGCTGTTTCTTCAGCAATTTGTTTTTTCAAAAGGGCTAACGTTTCCATATCACAAAAGCCTCCATCTCTTCATTCTTTCTCTAGTGTATCAAAAAACGGCGGAACATAAAAAAAGCAGCCTTACGATAAAAGCTGCCCTAGAATATAGGTCAAATCATCACGTCTGGATGTTGTGTACGGATGAAGTGATTTTGATATATCTTCTATTGAGTGTCCCTGCTTTAAGCAGGTGCGGATATGCGGAACCTCAAGCCCATCCGTGTAGATGATGAATCTCGCCCCTTTTTCGTATGATGACGTATACGTTTTGTATCTTTGCGGTTTGCCTGAGAGGTAACCCGAAATCGGCAGCGGATGAAAGACTTCGCCTGATGGGGAGTGCAGGAAGAAACGGACGTTGCCGATCGAGCAGTATGTCAATTCCCTTTTGATGAAATTGATTTTTAAGATGGAGGCAGTCGCCCCTCTTTTGTTTTTCATCGCTTGATTGCAGCGCTCAATGATGCTTTCCACATCCTCACCCGCATACGTTTCCACGATGTCTTTAATGGCTGACGAGGATTCGTTGGCAAGAGATCCGCTGCCGAGACCGTCCGCTACCGCGCAAACGAATTCTTCTTCATTCGCCTTCATAAAAAAGCTGTCGCCGCATATGGACTTGCCTTCTTTATTTAATTGGTATACAAGAGTTTGAACATGTTCATTTTCTTCAACCTGAATCATTACATTAGCTCCATGGAGGGATCTCCAATCAAGGCCTCTCTCAGTTTTTTCACCGCTTTCCGCTGCAGGCGCGAGACGTGCATTTGAGATATTCCGAGAATGTCCCCTGTTTCTTTTTGGCTTTTATTTTGCACAAATGTTAGATCGATAATTTGTTTTTCGCGGTCGGACAGCACATGAAGCACGCTTTTGATCATCATCTGCTGGTTGACGCGTTCGTATCCTTCCTCCTGCGACCCGACGATATCTAAAATCGTGACGGTGCTTCCGTCCGCATCCGCTTCGATGCTGTGATCGACAGACAGCGCCTGATAGCTTTTTCCCATCTCCATCGTTTCAAGCACTTCCTCTTCTGACACATCGAGAAAGGCTGCGATTTCTTCGACTTTCGGCGACCGCTGCGTCTCTGTCGTCAGCTGATCCACCGCCATTTTAATGCGCGGCCCGAGTTCTTTAATCCGTCTCGGGACGTGTACGCTCCATGTTTTATCTCTGAGGAAGCGTTTGATCTCGCCGATGATGGTCGGAATCGCAAATGCTTCAAAGGATTTGCCGACCTCGGGATCATACCGTTTAATGGCTCCGAGAAGTCCGATCATCCCGACCTGGCGGAGGTCTTCATGAAAGCTTTTTCCTTTTGAATATTTCTTTGCCAGCATTTCGACGAGATTGGTATACACCTCGACGAGTGTTTCCTGGGCTTCTTTATTATCATGTGTTTGAAAGTCGCGTATGAGCCGATCAACTTCATCTTTAGTTAGTTTCGTAGTTTTTGATGGTTGTGCCATGATCAACTCGCTCCCCATTTAAATACTTTGTCATCGCCACGGTTACGCCAGAGTTGCTTTGAACTTTGACTTCATCCATGAGCGTTTCCATTAAATACAGACCGAGCCCTCCTTCTGACAATTGATCGACTGTGTGCGAAGGTGTGTACGGCCCGAGATCCTGCTGCTTCTGATCAAAATCAAAGCTGTCTCCCTGATCGGCGACAATAACCTCCAGCCGATCCTCAAACACACCGAACCGCACGGATACTTCTCCCTTATTTTCATCGTTGTATGCATGCTGGACAGCGTTTGTACAAGCTTCGCTGACAGCGATTTTTAAATCTTCAATGTCATCATAAGTATAGCCCATTCTGCTTGCGACCCCTGATAACGTAAGCCTGACGATTCCTACATATTCCGGTTCGGCCGGAATTTTCATCTCTATATAATCAACTGATGTACTCATTGCACGCCACCTTCTGACTTTGCCGAAATGTCGATGATGTCCTTAAGCCCCGTAATTTCAAACAGACGGACGAGCCGGTCGGAAAGATTCTCAAGCTTGAGAGAGCCGCCTTCCTTGCTCACCGTTTTAAACACGCCTACAAAAACGCCTAAACCCGTACTGTCCATATAATTTACATCTTTTAAGCAGATTCTCATGTCCTTCCCCTCGTTTGCCAGGGGCATCAGCTTTTCACGAACCACCGGAGCTGAGTATACATCGATTTCTCCAGCGATATTGATTTGTATATCTGAAAGATTCTCCTTCATATCTACCGTTAAATTCATCGTATCACCTCTGAAAGTTATCCTTACTCGTGCTAATGGCTTTTTACCCGTGCTGCTGTTTTTTTAAACCTTTCTTTTCAAAACAATTAACGTAAAATCGTCATGAAGCTGAAAGTCCTGGAGTCTCAGCAGGCTGTCGTAAATGTTTTTGACCATATCCTGCGCGGAGCAGTCCATATGTTCTTCCAGCATGCGCTGAATGTCGCTGCGTTCTAAGAAACCGTTTTCGGTACGGCATTCGGTGACGCCGTCAGAAAAAAGAACGATCATGTCTCCTTCGTCCATGTGCTGTTCATATTGGCTGTAATCAAAATCCTGAGAAATTCCCAGCACCAATCCTTTTGCCTCCAGATCATAAAACTTTTTTTCTTTTTCAGAGTAGTAGAAGCCCGGCTCATGCCCCGCAGAGGCATATGTAAATTGGTGATTTTTCGTATTGTAGTTTGCGTAAAACATGGTGATAAACATGCTTGAGTCCACGTTCTGTTCTACAACGCGGTTAAGATTTTTCAGCACTTGGGAGGGGTGAATGCCGATCTCCGGAAGAGAGTCCATGGCATACTTGATCATCGACATGCACAATGCGGCGGGTATTCCTTTTCCGATGACATCGGCTATCGCGATGTTAATCGATTCCTTGTCTTTGACAAAGTGATAATAATCCCCGCTCATCTGTTTGGCGGGGACGCTGATCGCCCCGATATCCAGATCTTCTTCTTCAGGAATTTTTGTGCCAAGCAGCGTCTGCTGAACATTTGCGGCAATTTCAATTTCTGAACGAAGCTCCTGCTGGATATCTCTCAGACTTTGATGTTCCTGATAAGCCATCCCGTAGCCAATCATGACTTCTATTAAAAAATCCAGCGAATGAAAAACATCTTCCGGCAGATCCGGATACAGTTCCTTTACTACTTTTCGGTGGATACTGATAATCTCCTCCGGAGGAACCTGATGTTCAATCGTTTTTCGGCTGAATTTTTGGGCTTGATATAAAGATGTTTCTGTTAATTCGGCTATATATCGGCTAAGCAGCTGATGATACCGCTGCTCTATAACCTCCCTGAAATCCACGTTCTAACCTCCTACCGAAGCCATTTCACGGCTTGAATCTCTGTTCCTTCCTCTGCAACAGATTGCAGGCTGAATTCGTCCATCAGCCTTTTGACGCCCGGAAGTCCCGCTCCCAGTCCGCCTGACGTTGAAAAGCCGTCTTCCATCACTTTACGGATGTCGGGGATTCCGGGTCCTTTGTCTTCTGCTATAATTTTAAGGCCTTTTTTCCCTCTGTCGTTTACTTGTTCTATGCTGACCTGGCCTTTGCCTGCATATAAGTAAATGTTTCTGGCCAATTCTGAGATAGCCGTCGTGATTCTGGCCTGGTCCACCGTACCGAAGCCTAATTCCTTCGCAACGTTGCGGCCAAGCTGTCTGGCGGCTACGATATCCCATTCTGTCATGATTTTCACACAGGATTGGTCGTTCATCGCTATTCCCCCAATTCCCGCTTCAATGTCTCAAGCCCTTGCTCTAAATCGAGCGCCGTTTCAATTTCCTCAAGTGAGATTCCGAGTTCAATCAATGTGACCGCCACAGCCGGCTGAATTCCCGTCAATACGACCTTTGCGCCCATCAATTTAGACATGGTGATGACATCGCCGAGCACTTTCGCGATAAATGAATCGATCATGTCAACGGATGTCAGGTCAATGACGACCCCGTTTGCGCCGGTTTCATAGATTTTGTTCAGCAGATCTTCTTGAAAATGCAAAGCTGTCTGATCGTCAAGTTCCCATTGGATGGATACCAATAAGCAGTTATACAGTTTCAGGATCGGGATTTTTGGATGTCTCACAATGTTATTCCCCCAATGAAACGATTTTTCGATTTGTCATTTCAAGCGCTGTTTGAATTCCTTTTTGAAGGGTATTCTTCGTAATAACCTGCGACAAATCAATTCCCAGATTAACGATCGTCTGCGCGATTTCCGGACGGATTCCGACGAGCAGGCATTTCGCGCCGACAAGCCGCACCGCTTCTGATGCCTGAATAATATGGTGCGCCACCATCGTATCAACGACCGGCACGCCCGTGATATCAATTAATACAACCTGTGAACGGTGCTTTACGACGCCGTTTAACAGATTTTCCATAATGTGCTTTGCACGCTCCGTATCAATCGTCCCGACAAGCGGCATGACCGTTACATGCTCAAATACCGGGATCAGCGGAGCCGACAATTCCTGAAGCGCGATTTTTTGCAAAGTAACCGTTTTTTCCCAGGAGATAGAATACTGATTTAAGATTTCCGTGTTGATCGGATTGAAAAAGCTGTCTATTTCCAAAATCAAATCTGCTCTGTCCTGATCGGCCATATTAAGGTCGACCATCGTTTCGTAAAGCAGTTTCCAAAACTCTGACAGGGTGGCTGAAAGAAGTTTCAGTGACAGGCCGAGCTGAACGGCGCGCAGTGCGAGTTCACTGATCTGCTCTTCCGTGGCCTCGTCATTTTTAGTCGATAATAAAAGAATGTCTATATAGTCTTTACAAATATTTTCACATATGTGATTCGTAAGCTGATAGTCTTCCTGATTGCCTACTTCTTTTAGTTTGGCTGTCCAAGTATCAAGCAGTTCATCATGCTGATCAATGATGAACTGATACACTTTCTGATTCGACATGGGTTTCACTGACCTCCCGACACAAAACAACAAATTTTGTTTGATTATCTCTTTATTATAGCGCTTATGTTTTTCGAAAACAAAAAAAGTTGCTCTATATGAGCAACCAAAATATGACTAAAAATCAATGAGTGCCAAACTGATTTGCAGGGCTTCATCAACCTTATCCATCATTTCATCATCCAGATGAGTTATTTTATCCGTTAATCTTTGCTTGTCAATCGTCCGAATTTGCTCCAGCAAAATAACGGAATCTCTTTCAAAACCGTAGCGTTTTGCATCAATTTCGACGTGGGTTGGTAATTTCGCTTTCTGTATTTGGGCTGTTATGGCTGCAACAATAGCAGTCGGGCTAAAGCGATTTCCGATATCATTTTGGATCACTAAAACCGGGCGTACGCCGCCTTGCTCTGAGCCAACAACAGGAGATAAATCAGCAAAATAAACATCGCCGCGCTTTACAATCAAAATGATTATCCTCCGCTGACTAAGCGCTCAACGGTCGTTTCTGCTTCGCACTCAGCATAGTGAGCCTCAGAAGAGATATTCAAGTTGATTTTCGCCATTTCCATATACCCGCGTCTCATCAAATCACGGTTATGGCGAGTTGTCCGTTCGCTGACATACGCTCTCACTGCTTGTGATATCAGTTCGTTTCTGCTTCGTTTCTCCCGCATCGCTACACCATCCAATTCAGCTACTAAGTTTTCAGGCAAGCTGATTTTCATTTCGGTTCTTGCGCTGGATTCAGACAAAAAACATACACCTCCACCAAACTTACGGATACGACCAATACATCCATCCAGACATAATGATACCATTATTCAAACGTCAAGCAAAGCTGTTTTATAAATTCTCTTTTTCCGGATGACGGCTACTTGCTTGTATTATCTTGCAGTAAAGGATTTCTTACTTCCATTATACTCTCATTTTCCAAAAACATACGGGGAACGCGGGAACTAATGGTACAAGGGACCTCGTAATTAATCGTCCCAAGCCGCCCCGCGATTTCATCCATCGTGATCGTTTCTTCCTTCTGGCTGCCGATCAAAGTGACTTTGGTGCCCGGCGGATAAGATTGATCTAATTCGACCATCAATTGATCCATGCAGATTCTTCCCGCGATGTTCATCCGTTTGCCGCCGATCAGCACAGACGTGCCGCTCAGCTTGCGGAGCCACCCGTCCGCATAGCCGATGGGAACCGTTCCGATCCATTGATCCTTCTCTGCCGTATATGTTGCGCCGTAGCTGACGCTTTCCCCTTTGCGGATCTTTTTCACATGGGATAAAACAGAGTGCAGCGCAAAAGCCGGCTTTAATTGAAACGGAATTTCGCTTTGGATGTCAGCAGAAGGACGAAGCCCGTACATACTGATGCCGAAACGAACCGCGTTAAAGAAGCCTTTTTTAAGGCGAAGTCCGGCAGCGCTGTTCGCGCAGTGCACCATCAATTCTTTTAAAGGAAGCGGAGCGATCAATGTTTTAAAGCGGTCAAACTGGAAGAGGAAATAATCTCTGTTTTTCTCATCCGCGGTAGCAAAATGGGTGAATACGCCTTTACAGACTAAACCGGGATTTTGGCTGAGGATTTTTAACACGCTTTGGATTTCTTCCTCCGTTTTGACTCCGAGTCTGTTCATACCGGTGTCGACTTTCAGATGAAACGGCACTGTCGCACTTCCGAGGTGGCGCGCAGCTTCCTGAAGCCATTCAACAGAATACCCCGTGAGTGTTACGTCATACTCGGCAGCTGCTTGTACATATTCGGGCGGCACGGCGCCAAGCACGAGAATCGGCGCTGTAATGCCCCGTTTTCTCAATGAAATCGCTTCATCCAGTATGGCTACGGCAAGACAAGAGGCACCCGCTTCAAGCGCGGCTTTCCCAACTTCCAAATCTCCGTGGCCGTAAGCGTTCGCCTTTACAACCGCCATGAGATGGACGTTTTGCCCGATGTGTTTTTTCATATGCGTGACATTTTCTTTAATCGCGGACAGGTTGATTTCCGCCCACGTTTCTCTGTAAAAGGATGCTGTGTTCATTCGATACACTTCCTAGCATTATTTTCGATTCATATTGTTATTATCATACTAAAATTATTCTGCAAAGTGAAATGGAATCAAAAAAGAGACCGACAGCGGCGGCCTCTTTTTTGACGTTATTTTGACGACTGTCCCTGCATGCTTTTGGCGGCGGCCACCATTTCATCTTTTGTCAGATCCTGTGATGACAGAAGATAATCCACTCCGTCATATGTCCACGTTAAAGACGTATCAGATAATGCCGCAACCGTGAAGCCGAGATTAACCGGTTCGCCTTTCAGCGTGACGGCAGAGGCGGCTTTTGCGATATGGGCTTTTTCTTGAATAAGGGTGAATGATTTTTCTCCGCCGTAAGTCATGACGATCCGTTTGCCGTCCGCCGTTGAAATATCTTTCTCTTCAAGCTTTTTGACGCCGGCCGGCACTTGAAGCGGGGTTTTGACCGCAAATGAATCAGACGGCTTGGCGCTTGTGGCGACGTCCATCTGGGAAAGCGTCATATTTTTCTTCTCGTCAAAAGAGTCTTTATCAAACGGCTTGTTGAATTCAAAGCTTTTGAATTCGACTTTTACCATCACTTTCCGGTCTGTATCCATGACTTTGACGAGCGACGGGCTCATGTCCTTTTTGTTGAAAGTGATTTCCTGAGTCGGCAGCATTTTGTTGTGCTGATAGTTTGTTTTTGTTTCAAACGTGTACTTTTTATCTTTGGCGGAATAGACGGCGTCTTTGTCATGCTGCACGTCCTTTACAAGTGACTCAAACAAATATACTTGGCTGCTGTTATTCGGCCAGTCGCTTTGAAATCTGAAGCTCTTATTTAGAGACGGCGTGAGGACAAAGACCCCGTTGGCGTTCCGTAAAATGACTTGGTTTTGGTCTTTTTTCGGATTTTCCAGATAGACCCGGTACAGGGAAGGCTTTTTATGCCAGATTTCCACATTGTATACTTGCGGATCACTCCCCGTTTCAATGGTCATTTTGGCTTTCGCTTTGTACGAGGTGTATTCTTTCGCCTTCTTGTCTAAACCGTTCACGATATCTTCCTGTGATTTTTGGCCGCAGGCCGAAAGAATAAGGACGGCAAGCAGTCCCGTTAAAAGCAAAACAAAGCTTTTTCTCACCTTTTTTCAACCCCTTCTTCTCAATTGATGTAAAGGGAAGAAATCGCTTGTTTGACTTTAACGGTACGCCCTGAACGGACGGACGCGTACCATAAAAGCCTCAAACAACTTGTCTCCCTTAATGCACTATCAAATATATGAAGGGGTTCCGGCTAATATGCAGACTAGCGTGACAACCTTTCAATCACGACCTGTGCCGCGGCGTATTCTTTTGTGTGGGTAATGGAGACGTGAACCGTCGCGCAGTCAAGCTTGGCGCAGGCCAGCACAGGCTTTCCCGCTTTGTCGTTTCCGGTTTCAATATCCTGAAAGCTGAGCTCTTTGCCGATACCTGTGCCGTATGCTTTCGAAAAGGCTTCTTTTGCCGCAAATCTTCCCGCGAGAAATTCAATTTTCCTTTTGTCCGACAGCAATGTAAAACGGGCGTATTCAGCTTCCGTCAATATTCTTTGCGGAAACCTCGCCTGCCGGCTGAGCATGTTTTCAATTCTGTGCAGTTCAACGATGTCGATTCCGATTCCGAAAATCATGTGAATTCCTCCTAAAAGTCCGTACTAAAAAACGGTTTATGTCATAAACGTGTTACTATATATGTAACAAATCAGATGCAAAGGGGCTTGCGATGTTTATACGAACGGAAAATTTCCAGACTTTTATCAGACGTTATCCGGCCGTCAGCTGTATCTTGGCGCTGCAGGCGTTCTTGTGGCTGTTTTTCAGTATGCCGCTTCATTCCGTCATGATGTGGTCAGATGCTGTGACCGGCTATAATTACGGCGTTTCCTCGGGAGAATGGTGGCGGCTGGTGACACCGATGTTTTTACACGCGAATTTCACTCACCTTTTGTTTAACTCCATGTCTCTCTTTTTATTCGCGCCCCCGCTTGAGCAGATGCTCGGAAAAGTCCGTTTTCTGATTGTGTACATCGCATCGGGCATCATCGGCAATATCGGCACGTATCTTGCCGAACCGCTTGATTATGTGCATGTCGGCGCATCCGGCGCGATCTTCGGACTTTTCGGCGTGTATGTGTTTTTGACTGTTTTCCGCAAGGAGCTGATCGGCCGGGATCAGTCGAAAATGATTATGACCCTGCTTATCATCGCGGTGCTGTCGACGTTTATCAACTCTAATATTAACATTATGGCGCATTTGTTCGGACTGGCAGGCGGATTTTTGCTTTCCTTTTTATGCGTGCAGCAAAAAAAGCGGCGGTATTAACCGTCCGCTTTTTCATATGAATACCAGCGCCCGATGCGTTCGGCATCTTCCTCGCTGACATCCTTCAGCATGACATGCTCCATGTGGTGAGCTGATTTCACTGCGGTAGCCACAGATGCGAGCCGCCTTCTTTTTTGCAGAAAGGAGCGGCTGACTTCAAACATCTGCATTCTTCTTCTCAGCATAATCGTGGTCGTCTTTCCGACCAGCCTCGTGGTGATCTGAAGCCTGCCGCCGTTTATGCACCATGACGCTGTCCTAAACGAGGCATATCCAAGCACCAGTTCGACGGGAAGCACAAGGAGCGATGCATATCCCCACGGTTTAAACAGAATACAAAGCGGGATGATCACGAAAACCGAGAAGATTATGGATCGGAATAAATACCGGCGCAGCGCCCTTTTCGGCAAATGATTCCGGTTTTCTTCCAGCACGTAATCCGGTGTGAAACCGTTCAGCATCACTCCGAGCTTTGATTTGCGGATGATCGGAAACAGAATCGTCTGTGCTCCTTCTTTCTCATTCCCCGCACTGCCGGCGCTGACAATCGCAACCGTCGCGTATCCGAATAATTGCCTGATCACATTTTCTTTCATTTTAATGGCTTGGATTTTACGGAGCGGGATTGTCACTTGATGTTTTTCAATAATTCCTCTGGTAATGACCAATTCGTGTTCCTTTTTTTCTATCTTAAAGTTGGCATGCTTGATCATCATACCGGCGATACTTAACAGCCAGGCGATGAACAATCCTATGAAAATGATCACGGCGTATATGCCGATGCTCGCATGCTTGAGAAAAGAAAACCTGTCATAGAGCCAGTCCATCGGAAGTACTTCATCAATCTGAGAAAAGAGGGCGAATACCGCTGAGATGATGACACCGATTCCCCCGGATGTTGAGGCGGCCATAAGCAGCTCACCTACAGACAGTCGGTAAACGGATTGCACATCTTCCCCGCACATCGGCTCCTGCTCCGCTGCGGTCTCCCCTCGTTCTTCTTGCTCCGCTTTTTGCTGAAAAACAGTCGCTCTGATCCGTTCCGCCTCTTCCAAAGTAATGGCGGATAAGACGGCCTCGGCATTTTTCCCGTCGCCGGCCGTTTCGATTTGAAGCTTAACAAGCTTAAAAAGCTGCTGAATGATGCCGGCACTCGTATTCATTGATTGAATCCGGTCAATGGAGATGTATCTCTTTTTCGTAAAAAACAAGCCTTCTTCAATTCTGAATTCTCCGTCCTCAATCCGGTATGTAAATTTTCTCCACTCGATCACACTAGCCGTAATCAGCCAGATAAGCAGGACGGCGAGCGCAATGCCTCCGTAAAAGCGGATAAAGTGGTTGGAATTAACAATATAGACGAGAAAAAATGGCAGAATAATGTTTTTAATGGTTTCGATAATAATATGGAATAAGTTCAAAATCACGGCCGCCGGGTGCAGACGTTTCGGCTCAGACATCATCTTCCGTCACCCTTGCCAGACGGGAAATGGAATCCCTCAGCCGGTCAGCTTCCTCCATATCAAGCGCCGGAATGGAATGAACGGTTGCCGCCGTGGAGATTTTGACTGAGGCCAGACGGTACCTTCTGAGGAGCGGGCCTTGTGAAGTATCTACGTGCTGCACCCTCACCATCGGCACAATGACCCGTTTGACAATAAAAATGCCGGATTGAATATCAATTTCATTTTCATGGACTTCATAGCGCCAGATCCTGTGCCTGATTTTCGGTATGGCATAGACGGATATCACTGAACCGAATATCCAAATGATGCCGAGGACTCCGGTGATCCAATACGGCCAATGGAAGAAATGGCTTAAAACAGCTGCTGCTATAACGGCCAGAAGACAGAAGGCGGACAGGATGATTTCCTGAAGACGCCAGACTTTTAAGCCGCTTGGACTGATTCGATTTTTTGGCTGTGCTCTCAACATACCTACCTCCCATTTTTTATCATACATACAAATACGGCTGATTTGCAAAAAAGATTCACTTTCCGGCATATCAAAAAAAAGCGGACCCCGTAAAAGGGTCCGCTTCCTGTGTTTTAGTATGATTTTTTCTGGCGTCTGTCACCTGAAGAACGGCGGTCGCTTGAGCGTTTTTTATCGTAGGAAGAACGGTTGTTGGTTTTCCCTTTGCCGCCGCGGTAGCCGCCGCCTTGGCCGTCTCTGCGCTTAGAAGTACGCTGGTTTTTATAGCGTTTGCTGACCATCGGCGCTTCATCAGTGAGGCGTACAGGCGTGCTGTCCGGCTCTTTTGTCGCCATTTTAATGGCTGCAGCCACAACTGTCACTGCATCATGATCTTCTAACAATTCCGCAGCTGCCGTCATGTAGAAGTTCAGGTTGTTTTCGCTGATCGCCGTGCGCAGACGGTCAACCGTCACCTGCTGCTGTCCTTCTAATGCTTCGTCAAGCGTCGGCTCTTTCATACGGTCCATTTTGCGTTTTGTCGTTTGTTCAATCGCGCGAAGCATGCTTTTCTCACGCGGTGTGATAAACGTCATCGCCATACCCGTTTTTCCTGCACGGCCCGTTCTTCCGATACGGTGAACGTAGCTTTCAGGATCTTGAGGCACGTCAAAGTTGTAAACGTGGGTAACGCCTGAGATATCAAGTCCGCGGGCGGCAACGTCAGTCGCTACAAGCACTTCGATCGCACCTTCTTTAAATTTACGAAGCGCAACCATACGTTTCGCCTGCGTTAAGTCGCCGTGAATTCCTTCAGCCGCATATCCGCGAAGGTTCAGGGCTTCAGCAAGCTCATCGACACGGCGTTTCGTACGTCCGAATACGATCGCAAGTTCCGGAGACTGAATGTCAAGAAGACGAGTCAGCGTATCGAATTTTTTGCGCTCCTGCACTTCCAAGTAGAACTGCTGAATGTTGGACACAGTCATTTCTTTCGCTTTTACTTTTACGTGTTCCGGCTCAGTCATGAAACGCTCTGCGATCCGTTTGATCGGCGCAGGCATTGTTGCTGAGAATAAGAGCGTTTGGTGGTCGCTCGGCACGTTTGAGAGAATGGATTCAATGTCATCAATGAATCCCATATTCAGCATTTCATCAGCCTCATCCATGACAACCGTATTCACGTTGTTTAAACGGATCGTGCGGCGGTTGATATGGTCAAGAAGACGCCCCGGCGTACCTACGATGATATGCGGGTTTTTCTTCAATGCGCGGATCTGACGTCCGATATCCTGGCCGCCGTAAATAGGCAGTACTTTCGCACGCTTATCTTGTCCGATTTTATATAACTCTTCAGATACTTGAATGGCTAATTCACGGGTTGGCGCGATTACGATTGCTTGAATATTAGGAGACTCGGGGTTCATTTTTTCAACAAGGGGTATACCGAACGCAGCTGTTTTACCTGTACCTGTTTGCGCTTGTCCGATGACATCTTTATTTAAAAGTCCGAGCGGAATCGTTTGTGCCTGGATCGGTGTTGCTTCTTCAAATCCCATACGATTGATTGATTTCATGAGATCAGAACTTAATTGGAAATCTTGAAACGTTATAGTCAAATTATTCAAACTCCTTCTGATTGCTGTTTCAGTAATGTCGTGATTTACCACTAAAAACCGCCCTTTCATCCAAAGGACAGGATCATACGTATACAAAGCCCGAATTACTTTACGTTTAATCTTACCATTACACTATGTGTTTTTCAATAAGGCGAGATGGTCAGGCGGCCGGAAGCGGCCTGACCGGATTCTTCCCGCGAACGAGGCCGGACCCCGCGCCGGACGGGATTTCCCAGCCGGCGGTCTTTCTTTTTCATACGGACAGAATTATTTCACCCTGAATTAGTTTCTTCATTTTTGTATATTTTTATGATGCTGATCAGTATTTTTTCAGTTCTTCTCTAATAAATCTTTAACGATTTCTTCGAGCTTCATACCTCTCGATGCTTTAAACAGAAGGAGATCGCCGGAAGCGGCCATTTCCTGTATGGCGTGAAGCAGTTCTTTTTTGTCAAGATAATGGCTGACGCGCCCTTCTTCAAAATGCCGGCGCGCTCCGTCAGCGATGAATGCGCCGAGTGTGCCGTAAGTAAACACATGGTCGATTTCCGCCGGATTGACCGCAGCTCCGCATTCTTCGTGGAATGCTTTTTCTTCATCACCAAGTTCAAGCATATCACCGAGCACGAGCATTTTCTTCCGATAGCCTTTCATCGTTTCGATTAATTCGACCGCCGCTTTCATTGACGTCGGGCTCGCATTATACGCGTCGTTTACGATCGAGATGCCGTTTTCCGTTTTGACCAGTTCCAATCTCATCCCCGTCACCTTCAGGCGGCTCAGTCCCAGAGCGGCATTTTCCGGCGTAATGCCGAAATAGATGCCGGCGGCGTATGCAGCCATGGCATTCATCACATTATGTCTGCCGAGAACCGGAATAAAGAAAGAACGGTCGATCCCGTCGATATTGAAGTACGTGCCTTCTTCCGCTTGTTTTATTTCTTTCAGGCGGAGATCATTGTCCGCGCCTGCGCCGTATGTCGTTGTCCGGCAAGTGTACGTCTTTTGGCGGAGCAGCGGCTCATCCCCGAAATAAAACAGAACGCCGTCTTCCCGAAGTCCGTTTATAATTTCAAGTTTCGCCTCCGCAATTCCTTCTCTTGAGCCTAAATCCTGCATGTGGGATTCACCGATATTGGTAATGACGGCCGCTTCCGGTTCAGCAAGACGGCTCAGAAAATCAATTTCGCCTCTCGCACTCATTCCCATTTCTAAAACGGCGATTTCTGTATCTTCAGGCATGGCAAGCACAGTCAGCGGCAGGCCGATATGATTGTTGAAATTGCCGGCGGTTTTGTGAACGCGGTACTGCGTGCCGAGAACGGCGTGAAGCATGTCTTTCGTTGTCGTTTTTCCGTTGCTCCCGGTCACCCCGATAACCCTTGTGCCGAGCTCTTTCAAATAAGCTTTTGCCAATGTTTGCAGCGCCTCCAGCGTGTCATCGACCAGGATGACAGCACGCCCTTCCGGCGGATTCGGTTCAGAGCGGTCCCACAACACCGCGGAAACGCCTTTTTCGAATGCTTGCGGCACAAAGGTGTGGCCGTTAAAATGCTCGCCTTTTAAAGGAATGAACAGCTGATTTTTTTCCAAAGTCCGCGTATCGGTTGCGGCGCCCTCAATCATTGTTTGTTCAAATTCGGGATTTGTCAGTGTGCCTTTGACCATGTCTGCGATTCGTTTTACAGTTCGCTTTATCAAAGGTGGCACCTCGCTTTCTGAAAATGTTGTCTGTTACGGGAAAAGACACTGCCCCTTCAGGCAGTGTCCGTCTTCATTAAAATGTATGTTTAATCAGCTGTTTTTCGGCATGGCGTTCTTTTGCCAGCTCAACCAGCTGTTCGATCAGATCACTGTAATCTACGCCTGCTTCTTTCCAAAGCAGCGGGAACATGCTGAATGGCGTAAAGCCCGGCATTGTGTTCACTTCGTTAATGAGCACTTGACCGTCATTGGTCAGGAAGAAATCGGCGCGGACAAGGCCTGAGCCGTCAATCGCTTTGAAGGCTTTAATCGCCATCTCGCTGATTTCCGCATATTGTTCATCCGTCACTTGCGCGGGAATCATTAAATCCGTGTCGCCGTCTTCATATTTCGCTTTGTAATCGTAAAAGTCGGTTTTCGGCGCGATTTCACCGACGGCGGAGCATTTCGGTTCGTCATTTCCGAGTACGCCGATTTCGATTTCTCTGCCGGCGATTCCTTCTTCCACCACAATTTTCCGGTCATACTCAAAAGCCAGTTCGAAGGCTTTTTCAAGCTCTTCACGGTTTCGGCATTTGCTGATTCCGACGCTTGATCCGAGGTTCGCCGGTTTGACGAAGCACGGATATCCCAGCTCCTTTTCAACCTGCTGTAAGCAGCTGTCCGGCGTCTGTTTCCAGTCCTTTTTTAAGAAAGCGGCGTACTTCGCCTGCGGAAGCCCCGCTTGAGCGAACAAATGCTTCATGATGACTTTATCCATGCCGGCTGATGATGCAAGCACCCCGTTGCCGACATAAGGAACGTTCAGCAATTCCAGCAGACCCTGAATGGTGCCGTCTTCACCGTTCGGTCCGTGGAGAAGCGGAAATACGACATCGATCGGCGCCTTTTCGTCAGGCGACGCTTCAGGAAACATTTCCCGGTTCAATGCTGATAGAGCGAAACTTTCACCGTTTTGTTCCAGCTGAAGCATTTTCACGTTGGAAACCGGCTCAGTCAGCAGCGGGCCTCTTTGCCATTCTCCTTTTTCAGTGATGTAAATCGGATGTATATCAAACTTCTCAGTATTAAGCGCTTTTGTTACAGCTAATGCTGTCTGCAGCGATACATTGTGTTCGGCTGACTTTCCGCCGTACACCAATCCTAGACTTGTTTTCAATGGATATTCCCCCCACAACAATTCATCTTTACTATCTTATCACTTTCCTCAGAAAATGATCTAATTATTTTTGGGCATTCTGAATATGAAAGCATTTGTATGTAATTCCTTTTTATTTTATATTAAAATGGCATGGAAAAGGAGATGTGTCATATGAAAAAAATCAGTACAACAGAACAATTTAATGAACTTATTCAATCCGACAAGGAAATCATCGTGAAATTTTTCGCTGACTGGTGCCCTGACTGCACGCGCATGAATATGTTCATCGGCGATATTTTGGAAGAATATAATCAAAATGATTGGTATGAACTGAACAGAGACGAGCTCCCTGAGCTTGCCGACAAATATCAGGTAATGGGCATACCGAGCCTTCTGATCTTTAAAAACGGCGAAAAGAAAGCGCATCTTCACAGCGCAAACGCGAAAACGCCCGAAGAAGTCACAGAGTTTTTATCACAGCATATTTAATTCGTTTCACGATCTTTGTTTATGACTTCAGGCTCTACATGAACATGGACATGAGTCACATCATGTTCATGTTTTATTGCATATTCGACCTCATCGGCTACTTCATGGCCTTCTTTCACAGACAGTCCCGGATCTACCGTAATGACCATTTCCACATGAACCGTGCTCCCTAAATACCTTGCTTTCACATCCTTCAGCCTGCTGACCTCTTTTATTTCTTTCACCGTGTGTTTATACGGCTCCAAATCTTTCAGATCAAACCCGTCCGTCAATGAGTGGGAAGCATCTTTGAAGATGTCCCATGCCGTCTTACAGATGATGATTCCGATCAGAAAAGCAATGACCGGATCAATCCACGGCAGATGAAGCCGGGCGGTTAAGACGCCTATAAACGCCCCAATACTGACATAGGCGTCAGAACGGCTGTCTTTCGCCGCCGCATGAAGCGCAGCACTTTTAACCCGATCTGCAAGACGGCTGTTATATACATACATGCCGTACATTACAATCGCGCTTCCGAGCGCCGTCCATGCCGCAATGAAGCTCGGCTCGGCCTCCGTTCCGCTGACAATCGCCTTTGCCCCCCGATCAGCACTTCAATACCGACCGCCATCATAATAAAAGACGCAATTAAAGAAGAAATTGTTTCAGCCCGATAATGTCCGTAAGCATGATCACTGTCCGCGGGGCGCTGGGAAATCCGGAGCCCGATCAGCACAGCCAGTGATGCGACAATATCCGTGGCATTATTTAACCCGTCCGCTCTGAGCGCTTCGGAATGATAAATAAGACCGATCACCAGTTTGACGGCGGCAAGGATGAGGTACGCGGCGATATTAAGAATCGCGCCTTTCTCGCCCCGTTTTAAGTTTGCCGTTTGATCATTCATGTAAGGACTCCTCCATTCTCATTCATAGTATGGATGGAAAAGCGGAAAAATAGCAGCTTTGAACTGAGCAAATGCAATATTCGACAGCATTATTCCCCGGGAAACTTTTTGTCGAAAAATTGGCGGTATTTTCCCTTTACATATGAATATGCCCATTGTATACTTTCATTAACTGATAATGATTCTCAATATCATTTGATTAGGAGGGTAATCATGAGGTCTTCTCCTCAGCTCAGATCATCAGTTGAAGGACGAAAAAAACATCTGATCCATTTGCTGATCAATAACGGAATATACAAAAAGTCGGAACGGCATTTATATGAATTATCGCTCGGAGAATTAGAAAGCGAATACAAATATGTAAGGAAGGTGCGGGCTCATGGCGAAACGTAAAATAAAAACATACGAACAGCTGATAAAAGAAAACAAGGCGGCCATTATGAATAATCAAAAGCTGATGAATGTGATCTATGACAGAATTGACCGTAAGCATCAAAAACTGCTCCGGCACAACAGCCATACATAAAAAGAGCCTTTTTCAGGCTCTTTTTTTTATTGCTCAAAGGCTTCCGCCGCTAATTTGCCGATGACCGCATCGTCCATCGGCGGATTGTGAAGGCCGGCCCGGGCATCCCGATAATACCGCTGAAGCGGATTATTTCGCTCCAGGCTTTTTGCGCCGGTGATTCTCATTGCTTTATCAACAACAGAAAGGCCGGCATTTGTCACAATATGTTTTGCGATGCCGAGCTCGCTTTTGATGAAAGGGCGGCGTTTCGGGTCATCATACATTTGCGCCGCCGTGAAGAGAAACTGTCTCGCTTTTAACAATTCAAGCTCCATTTCCCCGATACGCTGCTGAACGGCCGGCACGTCTTTAATCGGTCCGTTCAGGCTGTTCGGCGAATATTCGGATGCAAACCGGACGGCATAGTCCCTTGCCGCTTGAGCGATGCCCAGATAAGCAGCGGGAATGTGAAGCAGCCAGCCATTCACTTTCGCCGCTCTCGGCCCGCTGATAAGCTCCACAAGCCGCTCGTCACTGACCGTGACATGATCTAAAAGGAGATCATGGCTTCCGGTCGCCTTCATGGCAATCATATCCCATGTTTCTTCGACTGAAACGCCTGACTGATCTTTATGAATGAGAAAAACACCGGTCGTTTGTTTTTCTTCAATCCATGCCGTCACAAGCATATAATCCAAAGTCAGTGAAAGGGTTGTAAAGGTTTTTCGGCCGTTCAGCACCCATTTTCCGTCTTTTTTGACAGCGGAGGTGCCGGGTCTTCCTCCCCTCGTCGGACTGCCGGTCTGCCGTTCCGTCGCTGCCCTGTTCAGGACAGCTCCCTTTTTCACCTCTTCTGTGATAAATGAAAAGACATCTTCATCCCAGCTGTTTCCTTCTCCGAGCTCACCCATGACGGATAAATGCCAGCCGATTCCGAGAGCAACGGCCGCGTCTCCCCGCGCCAGCCGTTCCTGAAACAGCACCATATCATAAACGGAAATGCCTGCACCGCCGAATACCTCAGGTACCGTTAACGCCGTATATCCCGCGTCGCGCAGTCTTTGAATTTTCTCCGCAGGAAAACGGCCCGCCTCATCATCAAGCGCGGCTGTTTTTTGAAATTCGTCTGCAAGCAGGCCGATTTTTTCCATCCATTCCCTCTGCCGTTCATTCTGTATCCATAAAGACACTGGAATCCCCCCATTATAATTCCGATAAAGTTAATAAGTATTATAGAGATTCAAGTCTCGTTTCGCAACTGTGAGGCTGTACAAAAAAAACACGCTATTCCATGGAATAGCGCGTTCAGACTGCTTCCGGGCCGCGGTCCTGCTTAAGCCCGAGATAAATCAGCATATATGTGAGATAACCCATCGTCATCACAAGCCCGCCAAAGAAAAAGCTAGAAAAAATCGGCTCTTCAAACGCGGTAACTGCCGCAAGCACGATCCAGCTTGCATACAGGTAGATGATGAAATAACGGAATCCCGACTTCATTTTATATAAGAGAAACAGCCCCACTGTAGAAAACAAACCCAGCGCAAGCCTGAAATAAACAAGATGTTCGAATTGGAACATGAATGACACAAAGGAAAAACCAAGCAATAACACAATCGGTAATGCGGTAATAAAATTTCTCAAGTGAGCACCTCCGTCATTACCTTTATTATAAATCAAAATAGCATAAATTATTGATTTATCGTGATCTTTTTCACAAAAATGTCATTCCTTTACTTTATACCCGAACATCGCGTTTGCAAAAGCTCCACCAAGCGACGGCTAAGAAGAATACGATATGGATAATGATAATGCCTGCGGAAAATAACGGCGTCATTCCCGCAAACAGCGGTTTCGCCCCGCTCATATATTGCGTCAGGTCAGTATTTGCGAACAGCAGAAAACTTCCCCATTTGTTTTGGAAGAGCGACATAATCGTCACAAGTGATTTTGCGCCATACAGCACGATAAATGACAAAATGACGGCCGTTGCGCTGTTTCGGAATACAGAAGAACACAACAAGCCAAAGCATGCCATCGCAAACGCCTCGACCCAGTTCGTGCCGATTACTTTCAGGGTGTTCATAAGAAGCGTCCCTGATTCAGATGTCACCGACACGCCGAAGAAAGCCATGCCGAACAGCAGAGACAGAATATAGTACGCCGCATACAGGTACAAGCTGACCAAAAATACGGTAATGAGTTTAGATACAAAAATCCGCTCCCGCTTTACCGGGCGGATTAACAAAAATTTGATCGTTTTCTTATCAAATTCAGCGGAAATGATCGTTGCCGCGATCACGATCGTTAATGCCTCAAGCAGAATATTCAGCCCGGGCGCGTACGCCATATAGCCGATGAAATTCTCATCCGTTCCGGAACTGATGACAAGCCGTTTAATGACAAGCGCCATAATAAATTGGAGAACGGCCATCAGAATCAGCGCCACTAATGAGACTTTTCGGTTAAAGAGTTTCATATGCTCATTCGCTGTCAATTTAAACATTCGTCTCCCCCTCCTCTTGAAGCGCCGTCGTCACTTTCATGAATTCATCCTCCAGCGATTCCGCATACGGCATGATGGAATACACAAGAAAGTCTTGTCCGACGAGCGCACGGTTTAATGCCGGGATGTCCTTCTTCGCTACGGTGACGGTAATGCCCCCGCCGTTTTTCTCCGGAGCAAATTGCTGTTGGGACAGCCATTCGAAGGCTTCGTCAGCCGGCTGAATGTCGAGGACGGCTTTTTCTTCTTTTTCCTCAGCGCCGCGCAGAACAACCTCTGTTTTGATCTCACCTTTTTGAATGATGATGACACGGTCGCAAAGGTCCTCCACTTCACGCAATAAATGCGTCGCAAAAAGGATGCTCGTCCCTTCAAGCTCCGCGAGTTCCTTTAAGTGATCGCGGAAATCCTTCATTCCCCCGGGATCAAGCCCGTTTGTCGGTTCATCTAAAATGAGCAGATTCGGACGGTGAAGAATGGCCTGAGCAATCCCGAGACGCTGACGCATACCAAGGGAATACGTTTTAACTTTGTCATGAACGGCATTGGTGAGCCCGACCCGTTCGATGACTTCCTGAAGCCTGTCCTCTTTGATGTTTTTGTGCATGTTGGCAAAGTGCTTCAGATTCTCCCACCCCGTCAGGTACGGGTAGAATTCAGGATTTTCCACGATCGCTCCGACGGATTCAAGCGCTTTTTCGAAATCAGCATCGTGCTGAAAGCCGTTAATTGTAATCGTGCCGCTGTTTTTCTTTAAAAGACCGACGATGATTCGGATAAGTGTGGTTTTTCCCGACCCGTTCGGACCGAGCAAACCGATGATCTCGCCCTGCCTGACATCCATGCTGATGTTTTTTAAAATGTGCTTTTTGCCTATTGTTTTGTCAAGGCCTTCAATATGTAAAATCGGCTCAGTCATACAGCCTTCCTCCTTTTTCACAAAAAATAAACAGTGCCCGTACATAGGCACTGTCTGCATTATAACATTAGTCATATATTCGT
Organism: Bacillus sp. D7-8; assembly: GCF_052055895.1. Classification (NCBI taxonomy): domain Bacteria; kingdom Bacillati; phylum Bacillota; class Bacilli; order Caryophanales; family Bacillaceae; genus Bacillus; species Bacillus sp. D7-8. The sequence continues at coordinate 473,097 of NZ_CP179922.1, read as the reverse complement.
GAAGAGCCGGAGCCGACGTTATGTCTTATCCGGGACCGGTCCGTTTTTTTCCTTCTCTTCATTATTGACGACATCCAGAATATCGAGCAGGAACACAAAAATCGGAATTCCGATAATCAAGCCCCAAATGCCGAAGAAATGTTCCGAGAAAATCAGAACTGTAAAGGTAAAAAAGATCGGCAGTTCCGTTTTCGCTGACATCAGTTTCGGATTAAGGAAGTACGTCTCAATCGCATGGATGACGAAAATGACCAGCACGATGTAGATGACATACGCAGCGCCGCCCGTCGTATACGCGATGATGCTGAGCGGAATGAGCGAAATCACCACACCCGCAACGGGAATGAGCCCGAGGAAAAAGACCATGATTGACAGGCCGAACAGCTGCGGAAAATGCAGAATCGCCAATGCGATCAAGGTGAGGATACAGTTCACCAGCGCGATAATAAATTGGGCTTCAAGCACTTTGCCGAATGTTCTCGCAAACTTGCTGCCGAAATAAGCAAGTTCGTAGTAAAAAACAGACAGCTTGCTGTGCTGAAATTTTTTCATAAACTCCGTGAGCCGCTTTTTCTCGAACAGGAAAAACATGCTGAGAATCAGTGACATCACGACCTGCAAACCGAAAGTGCTGATATCGGCCAAGTATGTATACAGTACATTAAAACCTTCTTTTACATAGGAACCGATATTGATATCGCCGAACACGCTCGATATCTCATCATAAAACGGAATGACATCGGGATGATACGCGATGTGCTTGATCTGCTTAATCAGCTGTTCAATCTGCTTGGCAACAATCGGGTAAAAGACAAAGCCTCCGACAGTCGCCCCGACAGCCAGCGCAATATATAAAACGGTGATGACCACCCTCTGGCTGATCCGGAAAAAATGGTTCAACACGTGCCGGATGACAGTCTCCAGCCGATCCATCAGAAAAGTAAAAATAAACGTAAGCAAAATCAAATTAATCATACTTCGGAATACAACTAACACCCCAGTCAAAACAAGAAAAACGGAAAAACGTCTGACACCCGGATGCTGAAAAAATTTAAAAATAGCCGCCATTTATACACTCCTGCTAGGACAAAAAGCCCTTAGATTTCATCTTTCACTCTCTAATTGTAAATTATATAACAAAATGACGCTAAGGTCTTTGTCCACCTCCTAATAAATTTAAACAAATTTATCTTTTTTACTCATGGCGGCCGAAAAAAAGAACGGCATGCCCGATGCATGCCGTTCCTTTCCTTTTATACCGCCGTTTTCATTTCTTTAACGGCCTGTGTGCTTTTCGCTTCGTCAAACTCATTTTCGCTCTTGGCTACGATGATGGTGGCGATTCCGTTTCCGATCAGGTTGACGATCGCCCTTCCTTCACTCATAAAGCGGTCGACGCCGAGGAGCAGCGCCAGCCCCTCCAGCGGAATAACCTGGAGCGCCGATAAAGTGGAGGCGAGCACGATAAACCCGCTTCCGGTTACGCCCGCCGCGCCTTTTGATGTCAGCATCAGCACGAGAATGATCGTAACCTGCTGGCCGATGGTAAGGTCAACGCCGAACACCTGCGCCAGAAAAACTGTCGCCATGGACAGATAAATTGAGGTGCCGTCCAGGTTAAAAGAATATCCCGTCGGAATGACAAGGCCGACAACCGATTTGGAACAGCCGTAGCGCTCCATTTTATCCATCATCCGCGGAAGGACGGACTCAGAAGAGCTTGTGCCGAGAACGATGAGCAGTTCATCTTTAATAAAACGGAGATAGTTCCACAAGCTGAAACCGAATAGTTTGCAAATGATATTCAAAGCGACAAATACAAACAGGAACATCGTAACGTATACAGACAGCATCAGACTCGCCAGCGGCTTGATGGAATCAAGGCCGAAGTGCCCGATCGTATAGGCCATGGCTCCGAATGCGCCGATCGGCGCCGCGCGCATGATGTAGCCGATGATTTTGAAAAAAACGTGCGACAGTTTATCAAAGAAATCAATAATGCTTTTGCCTCGTTCACCGAGCGCAGCCAGGCCGACACCGAATAAAACAGAAAAGAATAAGACCTGAAGAATGTCGCCTTTTGCGAAAGCGTCAACCATATTTGACGGAACGATGTGAGTGATAAATTCAATCCAGTCAATCCCCTGTCCCCCGTTTTGCGTGTACTGAGAGACATCCCCTTTTTCAAGCTTGCTGTAATCAAGCCCCTCACCGGGTTTCATGATATTGACGACCAGAAGTCCGATAATAAGGGCGATGGTGGTCACGACTTCAAAATAAATAAATGCTTTTCCCCCGACTTTGCCGACTTTTTTCATGTCTCCCATCTTGGCGATGCCAAGCACGATCGTCAGGAATATGATCGGTGCGATAATCATTTTTACCGCATTGATAAATGTATCGCCGAGCGGCTTCATCTGCTTCCCGGCCTCAGGCCATACGAGTCCGACAATGACGCCGATGATCACCGCCGTGATGACCTGCACCGTAAGATTTTTGAAAATTTTCATCCCTACTCCCCCTTGCCTCTCGCTGCGTCTATACAAAAATGATAGCGTTTTCAAACAAAGAGGGGAAGCTTATGATCATAACGGACATTTTGGTCTTTTTGGTCTCGGCTAGCGGACGAATTTGTAGCGGTTAACCGGCCGGCCCACTCCCCCGTATTGAATGTCGAGCTTAATCTGGCCGTCTTTCTCAAGAAAATCAAGATAACGCCGCGCCGTCACCCTTGCGATCCCGAGCGCTTTGGCGGCTTCTTCAGCTGAAAGCGGCTCCGTCTGCTGTTTCATATAGGTCAAAATTTCATTCATCGTAAAATGATTTAACCCCTTCGGCAGATCCCGGGACGGATTTTGCGGAATTTTAAGCAGCATGTCAAGCTGCTCTTGCGACATGGTGTCATGCTCTTCAATTTTCCGTTTATATTGTTTATAGTTTTCGAGCGCCTGTCTCATCCGCTCCAGCTTAAACGGCTTCAAAATATAGTCGGCCGCACCGTTTTGCAGCATAAGCTGGATTGTTTCTTTGTCTTTTGCGGCCGAGACGATGATGACGTCCACTTCGAGCTTTTGTTTTCTGATTTCCTGGAGCGTTTTAATTCCGTCTTTTTTCGGCATGTATACGTCTAATACCACGAGCCCGGGCCGCAGATCTTTAATAAGCCTGATTCCCTCGTCTCCGTCAGCGGCTGTGGCGATGACGCTGAACCCCGAAACACCGGTGATAAATTCTTTATTCACCTCCTGCACCATCGGATCATCTTCAATAAGCAGCACCTTGATGTCCATCGAATGATTCCTCCCCCTTCATCGGAAATAAAATAGAAAATGCCGTTCCCTGTCCCTGCCGTGTGTCGACCTGAATAAAGCCCATCCCTTTGTCGACGATTTGTTTGACGAGGTACAAGCCGTATCCCGTTCCTCCCGTTTTATTGACGGTAAACCCTTTGTCATAAAGGCGCGGGATGTGCTGATCGGAAATCCCGCTTCCGTTGTCTTCTATTAATATAGCAAGCACTTCATCATTTTGCTCGATACTGATGTCAATATGTTTGTCCTCCGTGTCCGCTGTTTCGAATGCGCCGAACGCATTTTCAATTAAATTGCCGAGCAGGACGACAATATCATGCTGGTCGACATGCTCCGGAAATGCCGAGAAACTGCTGTTTTCATCAATTTTCACAGAAATGCCAAGCTCTTTTCCTCTTTTGATTTTGCTTAACAGCAGTCCCGCCGCAGCGTCATTCTGAATGGCCTGATGAAGAAAATCGGTGACGCTTTCTAGTTCTGATGATTCCTTAAAAGCAAGCTGGAGCGCTTTTTCTGATTTTCCGAGCTGAATCAGTCCCGCGATGGTGTGAAGCTTGTTCATATGTTCATGATTTTGGACTCTGAGCGCATCGACAAAATTTTTCACACCTGTCAGTTCTTCCGCCATTTTCGCAGCTTCCGTCCTGTCCTGAAAAATGGCGACGGCTCCGATGACCTTCTTTTTCATGACGATCGGAATTCTGCTGCTCATGATCACCTTTCCGCTGACTTGGATTTCTTCATTATATACGGCTCGGTTCCGCTCGACGATCTCAGGGAGGCGCGAATCTTTTAACACGTCCCAGATCAGCCTGCCATCGGTCTCTTGTCTGACATTGAATATCTGCTTCGCTTTTTCATTAAAAATGGTGATGTGATGCTGATTATCGATCGCGATGACGCCCTCATTCATCGAATGAAACGTAGCGGTCCGTTCCTCATACATTCTCACGATCTCATGGGGCTCCAGCCAAAACATTTGTTTTTTGATGTGGCGGGCCAGCAAAAAGGAGCCGGCCAGTCCGAACCCGAGCGCCAGCAGAACGATAAACAGTATTTCATGTTTCAGCTGAAGAAGAATTTCACCGAATCCGGGCAGCGTTTTACCGGCCAGAACGACCCCGATCTGATTCAAATCCCGATCTTTAATGGGATAAAAAGCGCGGACGGCGGTGCCGATTTCTCCCTTTGCTTCGGAAAAATAAATGTGCTCGGCGAACGCCGCGGCTTCGTCCTCACCCCTTGAACGCTTTCCGATCATTGTGCTGACGGGATGTGAATAGCGGATATGATCCATATCCATGACGACGATGTAGTCCGCTTCATTGATGATCCTTATTTCTTCGACCGCATGGCGCACGTCTTCCCTTTGTTTTTTCTGCTCGAGGGCGCGTTTGACATCGGTCATCTCAGATACCGTCCGCGCGGTATTCATCAGCCGTTTTTTCAGCTCGCGCTCCTCTGTATGCTGAATATTGCCGATCAGCACGATGCCGACGATCAAAAAAGTAAAAAGCACGACGATATACGAAAGTATGGTGATTTTCCAGCGGATGGTGAGCTTTTTTTTCGTCATTGGCCTCTTCCTTTCCGTCTCTTTACGAAAACGGCCCGCCCGATTATGCTTGTTATAGAAAATGGCGGAGGGGGTTTTCGATGAAAAGCTTGCTGACTTGTCTCAGCCTGATGGTACTCGGTATCGGAACCGCTTTATTCATCGGCTTTCATGATCGTTTCTCAACGGAAGAACCGTATTATGATGACGAACAGGAAGGCCTGAAAGATCAAATCGTTTTCAAATTCAGCCATGTCGTTGCTGAGAACACGCCAAAAGGGCGGGCGGCGAATAAGTTTGCCGACCTTGTCTATCAAAAGTCCGGCGGCACCATTAAAGTAGAGGTGTTTCCAAACGGGAGCCTCTATTCAGATAATGAAGAAATAAACGCCCTCCAAAACGGGGACGTGCAATTCATCGCTCCCTCCACCTCAAAGCTCGGATCACTGTCTCCCGAATGGGGTGTTTTGGATCTGCCGTACGCGTTTACAAACTATAAAGCCGTGCAAGAAGGCCTCAACGGCAAAATCGGCACACGCCTGTTCGCTTCTTTAGAAAAGCATCATTTGAAAGGTCTGGCGTACTGGACGAACGGGTTTAAGCAGCTTACGTCAAATAAAGGACCGATCTTCACTCCGGACGATTTGAAAGGACAGGCGCTCAGGATCATGCCGAGCAGCGTGATCGAAGACCAATACCGCCTGCTCGGCGCGCACCCGCGGCAGGATTCCTTTAATTCCACGTTTCAGCTCTTGGAAAGCAATCTTGTAGACGGAGAAGAAAATACGATTTCAAATATCTATTCTAAAAAATTTTATAATGTTCAAGATTATTTGACAATCAGCAATCACGGGTACCTCGGTTATGCCGTGATGACCGACGAGCATTTCTGGAATTCGCAGACAGAAAAAACGAGAACCATCTTAACGGAGGCGATGAGAGAAACGACGGAGTGGAACGAAGCCTCCGCTGAGAAAATGAATAAAGACCAGCTTGAAGAGATAAAGAAGAATTCATCCATTCATATTCATGTGCTGAGCAAAGCGGAAAAGAACACATGGATGAAACGCCTCGACCCGATTTACGGACAATATGAACAGGTGATCGGCCGCGGGCTTGTGCAGGATTTGTTATCCTTGCGCCGCGAGCCTTAGCAGGACCAATACGCCCATCTCCGTTTCATCCCTTTTCCCGCCGGGGAAGTAAATAGGGACAGAGCAAAGAAAAGGAGATGGAGACATGTTTACACATACGAAAAAACTGCAGCATCCGGCTAAACCGGATCGTCCTGACCCGCTGTTCGCCAAAAAGATGCAGGAAATTTTAGGGGGACAATACGGGGAAATATCCGTCGCCATGCAATATTTGTTCCAAGGATGGAATACACGGGGCAATGAAAAATATAAGGATCTTCTGATGGATACCGCGACGGAAGAAATCGGCCATGTCGAAATGATCGCGACGATGATTGCGAGACTGTTAGAAGACGCCCCGCTGGCAGAGCAGGAAAAAGCGGCTGATGATCCGGTCATCGGGTCCATTTTAGGCGGCATGAATCCGCATCATGCGATTGTCTCAGGACTCGGCGCAATGCCGGAGAGCAGCACGGGCGTTCCGTGGAGCGCAGGCTATATCGTCGCAAGCGGAAACCTTCTGGCAGACTTCCGCGCCAATCTGAACGCCGAATCACAAGGAAGGCTTCAAGTCGCACGCCTGTATGAAATGACCGATGATAAAGGCGTGAAAGATATGCTCAGCTTTTTATTGGCCCGCGATACCATGCATCAAAACCAATGGCTTGCGGCCATTAAAGAATTAGAAGAACAGGAAGGTCCGATCGTTCCTTCCACATTCCCGAAGGCACTGGAAAAACAGTCATTCTCCCATAAGCTTATTCATTTCTCAGATGGCGGAGAAAGCGCTGAACAAAATTGGCTGAAGGAAACAGCGCCGGACGGAGAACCATTTGAATACGAAAAGGAACCGAAAGCGCACGGCGAAATAGCTAAGCTGGATCCTGTCCCGCCGTATGTCCATAACACGCTTCCCGGACGCGAGTAAAGACACAAGCCCAAAACAAACTGTTTTGGGCTTTCATTATGCCTTCTGAACCGTCCAGTCCGGTTCGTATCGGATGTCCGGGTGATGTAACAGCTCGTGAATGACAGGTTCATCCTCTTCATACAGCATCACTTCTATTGAAAGAATCGCAGCCTTCTGCTCGTTTTCTTCGTATATGCGGTCATGTTCGTTCTCCATAAAATCATCATAGGCCTGTCTGTTCTCCCAAACGCTGATGATCTCTGCGATGAACAGGCCGTCTGCGTTTTTCCGCCACCCGCCGGCCTGTTTGACGAAGCCATTTACACATGATAATGCTCCCCACCTTGACTGTGCTTGCGCAAATGCTTCAGCGTTTGCAGCGTCTGTTTCACATACAATCTTTTTGATCAGCATGACGTTCCTCTGTGATGACTGTTTTCGCATGCGTATGCTCAACACAGAGATTCACGGTTCTGACGTAAGAGCGGGTGCGGTGAATCGTGCCTTTCGGGATGAGCAGGCTGTCATTTGCTTTGAGCACTGCGGTTTCTTTGTCCTTAAAATCGATCAGCAGCTCACCTTCCAGAACGATGAACCATTCATCTGAGTCAGGGTGATGGTGCCAGTCATATTCTCCCGTAAACACTGCAAGGCGCACACAGTGGTCATTGATCTCCGCGATTGAAAAATTGTCGTGTTTTTCTTTGACTTTATTGGCGATAGCGAGCAAATTAAGCATATCAGACACGAGTGAAAAACCCCTTTTTCATTTTATTGTATCGCAACGGCGGCTCAGATCAAGATTTTCCCAAAATAAAAAGCGATCCAGCTGATGCGCCGGATCGCTTTTGATCTGCAGGTTGTCTGCCTTTTATGCTTTTATTAGCTGCTTCGTCTGTTTCCGCCTTTTTGGCCGATTTCCTTATAAAAATCTTTGTCATGATTTTTACTTGTGGCTTCTCCGCCTTTTTGGCCGATTTCTTGATAGAATTCCTTGTCATGGTTATTGCTTGTTGCTTCTCCGCCTTTTTCACCGATTTCCTGATAGAATTCTTTGTCGTGATTTTTGCTTGTTGCTTCTCCGCCTTTTTCACCGATTTCCTGATAGAATTCTTTGTCGTGATTTTTGCTTGTTGCTTCTCCGCCTTTTTGACCAATTTCCTGATAGAATTCTTTGTCATGGTTATTGCTTGTTGCTTCTCCGCCTTTTTTACCTGCTTCTTCTCTGCTCATTTTGTTATTATCTTGTGCCATTTTTGAATTCCTCCTTTAATTGGTGTTGGTTGTTGGTTTCCCGATTTCAGAACTGCTAAACAAAGAAAACACATTGAATGTGTTTTCGGGTGGTTTTTTATCATTCTGTATCCTTCATGCGTTTTAGAATCCGGCGTTTTTTATAGAGCATGATGCCTGTTTCCGCGATGCTTTCTAAAGCTGAACGGTTGGCGGACGCGCCGAAGATGATGCCTGCGGCCGGAACCATTTGCAGCAGTTTTTTCGCGGCGAACGTATCGCGGTAGCTGTAAACGACTTCCCGCCAGCCTTGGATTTGCGAGGCGACGCGCTGATAGGCGCGGTCGTTTTGATCATATTGCCGTAAATCTTGCAGGATCGCTTTTTTTCCGATGACGTCACTGGATGCAAGCTGGAGCAATTTGACGATAAACACGCGTTCTTTTTTGTCTTTCGGATCAAAGCCGTAAGCAACCGCGATATCCTGCAGCGTCTTTAAGGACAGGCCGAGCATCGCCGGAATGTCTGCCGCCAGCGTGAATACGCCGCCGACTCCCGTTGCGGCTCCCTGCACCGTCGCGGCCTTTACGCTTGTACGCGCTATGGCTTCTGCGATTTCGTCCATGACGGCAAGCGGCGCATTGCGGATGTCGTGAAGCGTTTGACATGTACCGTGCGGCAGCCGTTTTTGAAACTTTTTCATGATGCGCTTTTCTGATGTAAGGTACTGTCCGCCTGACTGAATAAACGTTCCCGTTTCATCGAGAATGAGTCCGATTTTCCTCTGAATAAATTGCGGTGTCAGCTTGTCCAAAAGCTGAAACGGCAAGCGGGTGAATGTTTGCCAGAACATCACCCTCTGCTGCGCCTTTTCCCATTTTTGAATGTCTCTCAGTTGTCTTTCCAGGTCTGTCCGCTCTTCTGTCACCCGTCCTGCACGTCCTTTCTGATTTCTTTGTTCATAGTATACCTTTATGGCGTTTTCTTTTTACACCCGGACGGATTTTTTATCCGGAAAACATCCCATTGTTTAATTTTCTTCAAATTCTGTATATTGTATAATTTTGAGTAATACGATTGAAGGAGAATGTTGAATGCAATGGATTTATTTAAGTTTAGCGATCATTTTTGAAGTATTGGGTACGGTCAGCATGAAATTATCAAATGGATTTACAAAACTTGTCCCAAGTATTTTATTATTATTGTTTTATATCGGCAGCCTTTGTTTTCTTACTTTGACTTTGAAATATATAAGTGTCTCCATCGCGTATGCGGTCTGGTCTGGAATGGGGATCGTGCTGATTTCGGTGATCGGAATTTTTTTCTTTCATGAACAGTTCTCTGTCATAAAAGCTGTCTCTGTTCTTCTGATCATCATCGGTGTCGTTTCCTTAAACTTTATTTCTGAAAGTGAAACGTCATCAAACGGCATCAGCGTTCATACGGACAGAAACAGATGATGAAAGGGTTAAAGGTTCTCTTCCTCATTACAGATATTGGATTTATCGTTTATTGGATTGTTACTTTTTTTGAGTGGATTCCAAAAAATATGGTGTTTAAAGATTATGATAACGCCATGATCATGGCCTGGAACTGGTCATTCTTTCCCTTAGATATTTTCATTTCGATAACCGGGCTGTACAGCTTGTTTCTTTATAAACGGAAACATGCGTTATGGCGCCCTTTCGCATTAATATCACTTGTACTGACCTTTTGTTCAGGCCTGCAAGCGATTGCCTTTTGGGTATTTATCGGTGATTTTGATCTTATGTGGTGGGCATTCAATCTGTACTTGCTTCTTTATCCTTTATATTTTATTCGGAAATTGCTGGTCTCTCGTAAAAATAGCTGTCATTCTTTTTGATGAGGCGGTTTTCTTTTTCTTCAGGCGGGAAACACTTTTCATAAAGGAGTGATAGACATGCCTTGGTCTATGAAGGATTATCCGCAATCATTGAAGAATCTCGAGGAACCTGTGAAGAAAAAAGCGATCGAAATCGCGAATGCGATGGTAGATGAGGGTTATGAAGAAGGACGGGCCATTCCCATTGCGACAAGTCAGGCGAAAGAGTGGAAAAAAAACGCTTCTAAGGAAGAAATCGATCAGCTGATGAAACACGATGATGAAACGAAACGCGGAAATTGAATCGGAATAAAGGAAAAACCCCGCTCTCAAGAGAACGAGGTTTTTCTGATTATAAACCGTAATAATAAGATAGCGTGGTGACTGAAACGTAGCCTGTCGCTCCTGCATACGTGACTTTCAGCCATTTATTAGAATTGGTGTAGTGGCCTTGAACATATTCTCCGGTTACCCAAGAACCTGTAATTTTTTTACCGCTTGAGAATGTTGTGATCGTTGAACAGCTGACCTTAGAGCATGAGCGCATATTAGCACCGTAAATACCGACTGTGCCCCCGCTGGCTAAAATGGAAACGTCCGGTTCAGCTTTAGGTTTGAAAGCTGCTGCTGATGCAGAGCCGCCAAAAGCGAATAAAGAAACAGCAAAAATCATGGCTAAAGAAATGATCGACAAACGACGTACCAAGAAAATTCCCCCTCTTTTATCATATGGCCGGAAAGCTTTCCTGACGTTATTATACTTTTTCGCCCGGGAGACTGAAATAAGTCTAATGCTCCAACTTCTTTTCTTCGCAAGTGACCATGCCGATTCTTTTTTTGATAGATAACAGCGGTTTATTGGACTGGAATCACTGATATATCGTTGATTCAAACGTTTATTCAGAGCGGCCGGAGTTTTTCCGGAGGTCATTTGAATGGTACAGAGAGGTTTTATCTTCCAATGGAAAGAAACATTATTATTCTATTTACCCGGGAAAACGGAGGAAATACAGCGTCTTTTTCTCAAATCAGTTGGGCGGACAGAACGTTGTGAAGTGATATGGGCAAGTGTCCTCTTTTCACCTTTTTAAAAGAACGCTCAACGCATCCGCGCATGATCGGACGCGGAAACACGCTTTGCGAACGGCATCGCTTCTTTCCCGGAACGATGTCGTTTTCATTTTCGGACCTTTCTTCGGCGGGATACATATCATAGATAAAACAGGGCATCAATGTGTCGGTTTATTGAACATAAAGAACTTGACATCTCATAATAGCGGATTTATGATGTAGATAAAATAATTTGCATCTAGGAAACTTTTTGTTATTTAGCTAAAAATCTATCGGAATTTAGGTGAGACATAATGAGCAAAGACATCTCAGCACAATCACTGCAAGCAAAAGCCGTGCAGGATGCACTTGACGGCAAAAGCAAGGGATTCAAGCGGCTTCTGCCTTTTTTAGGCCCCGCCTTTATCGCGGCGATTGCCTACATTGATCCGGGAAACTTCGCTACGAATATCTCAGCTGGTTCGAAGTATGGGTATATGCTGCTGTGGGTCATCCTCTTTTCAAACTTGATGGCTTTTTTAATTCAAGTTCTTTCCGCGAAGCTCGGCATTGCCACGGGTAAAAACCTTCCGGAAATCGCCAGAGACCGGTATCCGAAATGGGTATCAGCCGGGCTGTGGATACAGGGTGAACTGGTGATTATGGCAACTGATCTGGCAGAATTTATCGGGGCGGCGCTCGGACTCAACCTGCTGTTCGGCATACCGATGGTTGAAGCGGCCATTATCGCGGCGATCGGATCATTCGCGATTTTAGAGCTGCAGCGCCGGGGTTACCGGGCGCTGGAAGCGGGCATTGCCGGACTTCTGTTCGTCGTGGTGATCGCCTTCGCTCTGCAAACCTTCTTTGCCAAACCTGACGCCGCCTCCGTTCTCGAGGGGCTGTTTATCCCGAAAATTGACGGAATGGACAGTGTGCTCTTGGCAACCGGGATACTCGGCGCAACCGTGATGCCGCATGCCATTTACTTACATTCCGCACTGACACAGCGCCGTGTCGTCGGAAAAACGGATAGTGAGCGGAAAAAGATTTTTAGATTCGAGACGATTGACATTCTCATCGCGATGGTGATCGCCGGGGCGATTAACGCAAGCATGCTCATCGTCGCTGCCGCGCTTTTCTTCAAGAACGGGCTGTATGTAGAAGATTTAGACGTGGCTTATCAGCAATTCGGCCACTATATCGGACCGGCTTCAGCCGTTCTCTTCGGGATCGGGCTGCTGGCCGCAGGGCTTTCAAGCTCTTCTGTCGGCACATTGTCAGGCGATATTATCATGCAGGGCTTCATCCGTTACCGTATCCCGCTTTATTTGCGGCGTTTCATTACCATCATTCCGCCGATGATCATCATTATCTCGGGGGTCAACGCCACAGAAGCGCTCGTATGGAGCCAGGTCGTTCTTTCATTCGGCATCTCCTTTGCGCTCGTGCCGCTGATTATGTTTACAAGCAACAAACGCCTGATGGGCGCCCTGACGAACCGAAAATGGGTGACGGCTCTCGCCTGGCTGATTGCGGTTTTGGTGATCGCGCTTAATCTGTTTGTGATCTACGATTCATTCCGTTAGAAAAAACCGACCATAGCGGCCGGTTTTTCTTTTGACGCCGGGTGCCGTTCGTATCTTTTTCCGGGCGTTTTTGGTATGATAGAAGAAAAATCGGAGTTTTGCTTATGTCAGTATTTATCCTTTTTTATCTGTGGATTGTGCCGATTGTCATCGGCATCTTCTGTTCTCTTATTGCTTATCGGACAACGGGTAAGAAACGTCTGATTCCCGGCTTTTTGATGATCGCATTAAGCATCGTTTCCTTAATCACGGGGCTTTGGATCGGCGGGGTGAACTATCATGTGTTCATCGGGGGCATGTTTTTATTCGGTACGTTATTGGCCGGCTCCGCCTTCCCGTTTTTCTTCGCTCTTTCACGCAAACGAAAATAAACAGGCATGCCGCCTGTTTATTTTTATTCATTAACCCTAAATTATAAAACCGCTCCGATAATGTGATTCCGCCTCAATCAGCCTGTACATGTGTTATATAGGCTCCAGCCCATGTCCCATCTCATCGAAACTGCAGCCAAAATGAATCCTGCTAAAGAAGATTTTGAATTATAAGAAAAATACTGTATAAAAATCCTATTTACCCCAAAAATACCTATTGATAGAATGGTATCTGAGAGGGGAAAATGTTCAAAGCGGATCATATCGGTCCCGCCTAAATACATAGTCTTTCATTTCTCTCTACACTACATTTCTAAAGGAGGATTTCCCATTAGACACGCAGCTAAAGGCATTCTGTTTGCCGCATCTTTAGCCCTTGTAACTACTACTTTTGTCCCCGCATCCTTAGCTAAAGAAAATCATAATAATACTGCCAATGCCACTGGAACGACCAAATCATTTTTTTATCAGACTGATACGCAATTTTCCTACGGACTTAAAGCACAAAGCGATGCGTCTGTGTCAAAACCAGTCAAAGATGTAATCAGAGAAGTGCTGAAAAATAAAACAAAATTATTCAATCTTGTTGAAAAATTAGCAGGAAAGAAAATAAGAAATGAACTCGAGTCCGTTTTCAATGAACACATCGAACCGGTTTTAAAGAAAATGCTGAACGAGTATGTCGCCTTAAGCTGGACTGACGTGGAAAAGAATCTTTATCTTTCACTTAAAAAGTCCGGACTTTCTGACAGCCAGGCTAAAAACCTCGCTCATTTGACAACTTTAGCAATGAAAGCATTTTAAAATCATTCATAAATGATCATCAGGAAAATACGTATGAAGTAATGCAAAGTGCTGTTAGATTCACTCTAATAGCACTTTTTCATTGGAGATGTCAAAATGACTGTCTTTTTTACTGTTTTGCTCACTTTCTTATGCTGCCTTGTGATTTCATCTCTTATTTTTATGATTCTATTAAAAAAAGAGATCGTGGATACACCGCCAAACCGCTTAGCTCATGCAGCATTCATCGTACTTATTGGATTCTCCCTGTTCTTCGCTATAACTGTACCTAGCCTAGTTATGTATTTTGCAGCTATAACTGTAAATCATTTTTTCGGAGAATATATCATCTATGGTTCACTTTCAGACTTATACATATTTTCTGTCGTCGTAAGTATTTTAGCTTTAGTTTATATGCTAATCCTTACGGCAATTGTAAAAGGAATGACTCATGTTTTGACATTGCCTGCTTGGTCAGCCTATATCCTTGAATTCATTTTTGCATGGGCTGCTGTTTACTTCTCAATCCAATACGTTTCCAATCATATCATTGAGAACATATCTATATTTCAAGGTGGAGAAATTCTTCTTTCATTGTTCATCACTTTCTTATTTTCGGGATTGGATATCCTTTTCACTAATTTGGATAAGATCACAAAAGAGAAATTAGGCTAAGGGGGTAACAAATATGAGAATCATGACATATATATCCTATTTTTCTATTTCTTTAGTTTTGCAGGTGGTATGGCTGCTATTAATAAAAAGAACCTCTAATATATTTCTGATAGACATGATTACGGTGTCCTTCTTATTCACCCTCTTTATGTTCATCTTAGATCAAATGTTCAAAAAAAAGCGGACAAATTAGCGACTGTTTTTTAATAATCCTCGGGCTTCTCTTTCGTTTTGAAATGATTCCGGATCTGGGGATGTTGCGGCGAACCGTTCATTAATCTTTAACACCAGCCTCTGTAAAATACTTCTCCTTTTATATAACATCCTGACTTTTCCGTCATATATTCAAACGAAAAAACTGCAAAAGGGAGTAATGAAACATGATATTGTTTATTGGCAAGTTCATGTTGCTCTTTTTACTCTGTTCGCTGGCATATTATTTGTTTAAAATTGTTTATTACAATATAGGGAAGAACATTGCGCTTAAAACCCCGAAAGGGACAAAGACAAACCGGACGGCACGTGTGTTTGTCAAAAATGGAACTACACTGAATGAGGGAGATTACTTTATGATCGCTGTTGTGACCGCTCTCTGGCTGTTCTTGAGATGAATTGCACTGGTCCTTCATAAGTTTTTTGATCAGCCATCGCTCGCCAGCCGTGGCTTTTCACAATCTCCGTTTCCGTTTAGGACGGCTATATGCAAGCCAAGTCGCTCAACAAACAAAAAAATAAACAGGCATGCTGCCTGTTTATCAAGCTGTCGAGATCTTCTCGATAGCTCCTTTGTTTTTCCTTGAATGATTGAAGAAAGGCTTAAAAATGGACGGCGTCTTTCTCATGCATGCATCGTTCAAGAAAACACTTCACAGCAAAACGGAAAGGTGAACGCAGTTGATTACTGGATAAGAAAAAGAAATCCCCCAGTCTTAAAAGATGGAGGTCAAAAATTGGAGAACACTTAAATATTTATAGCTTTTTCAGCGATGTGGAAAGTTCCAGAATCACTCATTTCAGCAGTATAAACATTTGTTACACTTAATAATCCAGTAAAAAGAATACCAATTAAAGCGGAGCTGATTATAAGTTTCTTCATGATATAGCCTCCGTAACCTTAAGTATTTGTGTTTGGGCATGTATGGTTTTCTTTAAAAAGTTTCTTCCCTCTGCATAGTTTCTCTTTTCAAAATGAAAGTCACCTAATTTTTCGGTTAGCTCTGCGAAATCAGACCAAAGGCGTTTCTCTTCCAAGTAACCTAAGCTTTGTTTCACTTCTGTTTCATTATATTCTTCGTACAATGAATTAATGATTTTTAATTTAGCCAAATATTCCTCTTCATTAGAAGTCCGAGCACGATTTAAAGCCGTTTCATAAAAGAAACGCGCTTCCTTTGCTTTATCACATTGGTACAGGACATTTGCCATCATATATAATGATCTCACACCATACACTGTATCAATATGTTCTTTCACGTCTATTGCCTTTTTGAAATTCTCTTCAGCAGCAATTAAATTTTTCCCTCTTAAATAAACTAAACCTAAGTTATGAAAAATCACTCCGATAATTCTTTTCACTTTTTCCTCTTCCAACCCACGGGCGATACTTAATGCTTCCCGATAATATGATTCTGCCTCCGTCAGCCTGTACATATCGTACATGTTAGCACCGACCATCATATTACAGCCAATCACTTTCACTTTGTATAATTGACTTTTTTCAAACAATTGCTTGGCTTTTTTTAAATGATTGAGGGAAACAAAGTGCTGATCAATTTGATAATAGGCATCAGCTATTTTGTAATGAAATTCAGCTTGCTCCATTTCATCTGATACAGCACTCAACTCTCTCTCTGCTTTGCGATAATAGCCTATCGCTTCAACATACTCTTTATGATCAAATTCATACATTCCACGAAAAAATAATGAGTAATACTTCAAGAGGCCTGTAAGTCTTTTTTGCGGCTTTTCTATTTTTTCAAGTAGTTCGTCGACTGTGGGGCGATCTCGATATCTGTCTTCCGGCTCCAAGGAATCTAACATCAATTGGTGACGAAAGCACATCAATGAATAAAAAACAAGCAAATCCTGATCCTCTTCCATCTCCTCTATTTCCTGTTCTACTTCAGCCTTTAAAATCTCAGCATCAGGCACACTGAACTGGCGAATCATTTTGTACCATTCATTGATCTTGACACCAACTTGGGACGACGGTAAAACTTGGTCCACACTTACCCCTCCCTCTAATCACTATTTTTGTAATATTATAACTTTTCCTACAATAAACAGAAACGAAAAAATCCCGCAATTTTCGTCGCGGGATTTTTGGGATTATGGTTTTGGTGTACACTCTTGATTATTCCATTTAATATTTTCGCTTTGTAAAATTCATTATAGTCTTAGTGATTGAACCGGAGATAAGGCAGGCTCCCGTCATGATAAACACCCAAATTAAAAATGTTGGCTCTGCCCCTATTACAACAAACATAAATATCAATGACAGGATCAATACGACGACAACCATAGTCCATACTTTTTTAAAGATGAAATACCCTATCATCCCCAGCATAAAAATCAAAAGATTTTTTCTTAACCATTTTTTTATCAAACACCTGCAGCTTCCCCTCAAAAGAAACAGCTAAGATGCTATCTTTTAATATTTTCAATTTTGCAGGATGAAACCCTTTCTCCATCTCGACTTCTTTTTTTACCTTAAGAGTCTCTCTGTCTATTAATATGAGCTTAGAATTCTCTTTCTCATTCACGTTATCATTAACTGCCAGTACAAATGTATTTTCATCTAGAGCTTGGAATGCATCCTTTTCATCCATGAAGTATATCCCTTTATTCGGTATGGATGCCTTGTTCTCTTGCTTATTTGTCTCTGGGTTAATTGAAAGGATGGACATACTTTCTTCATCACTTGAAATGACATAAATTTTATTTTTAGCGACGATTGCTGATCCAAGTTCTCCGTCAAGCTTTATTTGTTTCTTGTTTTTTCGGCTGTTTCCCTTCCAATATACCAGTTCACTTTCCAGCCCTTTGTCTGTATATCCAACGTTAATGTCATGGATGATATAACCACCAGAGCTTCTTATAAAGAAAGCACATTACTTTTACAGCATGAAACTTTACCGCGTTGTTTAATCCTATTAAAAATAACAGCATACATATAGTTAGTAGTTTAAAGTGAAAGGAGACAGCAGAATATGATGGATTCCCCTATTAAAATTAATAACTTAACAGGAAATGGAGTTATCAATGTCGGCGGCGCGTTAACCATCACCCCTATAACCGCTTCAAAAACAGTGTTTGGATCCGGAGGTTTAAATACTGGAATTGTCATCCAAAACAACTCTGTAAGCCAGTCGAAAATGATTGGCCATCAATTTTCAGATCAGAAGGTTATAAAAACGTTTTAGTGACGGCTATAAAAGATATTACGAAAAAACGCCTTATCTGGCGTCTTCAATTTAAGAGGAAGGGTTGGATTTCACTAGTTCCGCGATACAATATATATAGGATGCTTCCCTTTGGATTCGTTCATATATCGTGTTGTTAAAATTCAAAAAAGCTGTCGAGATTTTCTCGACAGCCTGACAGCCCTACTAAAAGGCCGTTTCATGTATTTCAGAAGAGACAACATTTTCCCTTTAGTTTTCGGCCCGTACACACCATCAACAGACAGGCCATACATAAACCGGAACCGTTTTATCGCATTTGCTGTCTTCGGCCGTAATACCCATCAATTCAAACTTACAGCCCCATTCATAAACCATTTAAAAAAATAGAATAATTTCAAATATTTGTGTAAGTTTTAAATAATAAAAATCAGAAAAAAAGTGAGGAGGGAAACATATGATAATCAGAAGCGCAGAACACTATGATGTAAAACAATTGACCGATTTAATGTATTTATATATCGTGGATTTTTATAAAAGACCTAAGCCACCGATTGAAAAGATACATCATTTGATTGAAATGTTATTTGAGAAGAACAGGGGTATTCAATTCGTTGCTGAACAAGATGGGAAACTTATTGGCTTTGCAACATTATATTTTAGTTTTAGTACGACGAAAGCAGATAAAATAACAGTAATGAATGATTTATTCGTGATAGAAAAAGCAAGAGGTACAGGAGCAGCCAAAGAACTGTTTAAAAGATGCGAAACATTTACAAAAGAAAACGGGTATGCGCATATGTCGTGGATAACTGCATCTGATAATTACCGTGCACAAAATTCTATGAAAAGATGGGTGGCTCCGTTGGAAATTGGCTGACCTATTCCATATAACCCGGGATGACCTTATTGAAGTAAAAACTAAAATAAAAAGCCGGGCTTTTACTATGGCTTATCTGGGTAAATAACTAAAAAATAAACAGGCATACTGCCTGTTTATTTTTATTTTTTAAAACAGCCGTTTTAAGCTTTTCTTGAGTGACGGCATTTCGATTTTTTGGTTTTCAAAGAAGTTTTTCAGCATGTATTTGCTGAAGCCCTTCGCTTGGCCGTAAGTGATTTTTCCCGGAAGCGGCGGCTCGTCGCCGATGACGGCGTCGATGACGACCGGCTCATTTGAGTTGAGCGCTTCATGAAAAGCAGGAGCCAATTCCTCGTGTTTCGTCACTTTGATGCCTTTTGCTCCGCAGCTTTCTGCAAAGGCGGCGTAATCCATATTTTGCAGCTGGGTGACGTAGTCAATGTTGCCTTTGACCCGCTGTTCATATTCAATCATGCCTAAATTTTCGTTGTTTAATATGACAACCGTAATCGGTAGTTTATATTTAACAGCTGTCGGCAGATCCTGCATCACCATTGAAAATCCGCCGTCTCCGCAAATGGCGATGGACTGCCGCTCAGGTTCGGCAAGGCTTGCGGCAATCGCTCCCGGAAGCCCGCATCCCATCGTGGCGAGCCAGCTTGAGACGATAAAGTCCTGCTTCTTCATTTTAAAATGGCGGGCCATCCACACCGTAACCGTTCCGACATCCACTGACAGGACGGCGTCCTCTGCGGCCGCATCCTGAAGCCGGGCAATGACCTGCTGCGGCTTGAGCGGATGAGTCGCTTCGGTTTCATCCTTTTCGATTTCCTTCCACCAATGCTTCATGTGCTCGGTGCAGGCGTCCAAAAATCTTCTGTCTTCTTTATATTCAATGTATTCCGTCAGCTCTTTCAGCCCCAGAGCCGCATCACTGACGATTCCCGCATTGACGGGATAGCGCTTCCCGATTTTCGCCGGATCCGAATCAAGCTGAATGGCGGGCGTATCATCCGGGAGATAATCCCTGTATGGGAACGATGTGCCGAGCATGATCAGCAGATCGCATTCCTCCATTGCTTCGTAGGCGGGCTTTGTGCCGATTTGCCCGAGATTCCCGAGAAAGTGGGGATGGCTGTCAGGCACGACGCCTTTTGCCGGAAGGGTAATGACAATCGGAGCGGCCGCTTTATCGGCGAATGCGAGCAGCTCCTCTTTTGCTGATTTTAACCCTTGGCCGGCAAGAATGACCGGTTTTTTTGCGTTGTTAATATATTGCGCGCATGTCACGAGATGTTCTTTTTTCGGCTCTATATCAGCTTTGAGGTATATCGGCGATGTGTAAACCGGCTCCCATTTGATTTTTTGCGCGAATAAATCATCAGAAACGGTTAAAACGGCAACGCCTTTTTTGCTGTAAGCCGTGCGGATCGCCTGATTCAGAAGATCGGGCAGCGCTTCTGCCGTATGTACTTGCTGGTTGAATACCGCCACGTCCTCAAACATTTGCTCTAATTTGATTTCCTGAAAGCTGTCACGGCCGATTTCATCGGAAGCCACCTGTCCCGCAATCGCCAGCACCGGAACGCCGTCCGCTTTGGCGTCGTATAAACCGTTCAGCAGATGAACGGCCCCCGGTCCTGCGATTGAAAGGCAGACACCGATCTGCCCGGTCAGTTTTGCCTCAGCCGCGGCAGCCAGGGCTGCGACTTCTTCGTGCCGGGTTTGGATGAATGTCAGGTTATTCCGTTCATGTCTCAGTTCTTCGATAAATTCATTAATGCTGTCTCCGGGAATGCCGTATATATGACCGACTCCCCATTGTTCAAGCAGCTCCGTCATTACGTGTCCTGCTGTTTTACTTGGCATACTGCATCCTCCTTTTACCTGTATTCATCCCCTTTTTCATACGGGTTGAAACACGGGCTATACTCTCAGCTTTTTTCTTAGCAGATCAAGGATGGATAACAGATTTCTGTCCTTAAGGACTGCCTTACGATTTGCCGCCCCATTGAGTCCGTCTTTTATTTGCCGTTTTCTGTTCGGCACCATGAACAGCGGCAGCCGGTTTGGGGAAAACCAGCGTAAAGCGGCGGTTTCCGGCCCGTTCATCAGCGGTGTTCCTCCGGTAATGGCTCCGATGAATACATTTTGTGTATCTTCAAATGCCGGCCTTTCATACTCACCGGCTTTTTGCAGGATGGTCACGTTATACCCGGTTTCTTCGAAGGCCTCTCTGACGGCTGCGGCTTCAGGTGTTTCACCTTCTTCAATCCTGCCCCCGGGCAAATCCCATAGTGGAACGTCTTTTCGTTTTACGAGCAATATGTCCCGCCCGTCATTTTGTATGATGACAAAAGCGCCTTGTGCCATGTCGTCCTCCTTTACAAAAAAGACCGCGGCATTTTAGCCTGCGGTCTTTCCCGTTACTTTTTAAAATGATACGGCAGGGTGGCGACGATGATGTCCTTCTTCCAAAACAGCCGGACGCGGAGCAAGAAGGCTGATTGGTTGTGAAGGATGGTCTGCCAGCGTTTTTTCGTGATGAATTGCGGAAACAGCACCATCACGGAGAACTGTTCTTTTTTCGCTTTCTGTTCGACCGTTTCTAAAAACTTATCAAACGGATGCACCAGACTGCGGTATGAGGAATGCAGGGTGACGAGGCGGACGCCGTTATGAAGTTCTTCCCAGCGCTTTTCCACCTTTTTTTCGTTTTCTCTGTCAAAGGAAACATGAACCGCAATGACCTGATCCGATAATGATTTCGCATACTGAATCGATTTTTGGACGACGGTGGTGACACCGGCGACAGGCACGATGACGACGGTTCCCTTGATTTCCTCAGGCTGCTGATCAACGACCCGCAGCTGTTCGCTGACCGCGGTGTAGTGATTTTTAATGACGAAAAACAGCATGACGACAGCAGGCATGAATAACAGCACCGGCCAGACAAGATTGAACTTCGTCGCGAATAAAATACACAGCACCATAAATGAAATGGCGGCGCCGCATGAGTTAATCAGCATTTTTACCGCCCAGCCCTTCGGCTTCTGCCTGATCCACTTGATGCACATTCCCGTCTGCGACAGCGTAAACGGAATGAACACGCCGACGGCATAAAGCGGAATTAAATGTTCCGTGCGGCCGCCGAATAAAAGAATGAGCAGGATGGACGCGATACCGAGAAAGATGATTCCGTTTGAAAATCCTAACCGGTCGCCTCGGACCGTAAACATTCTCGGCATATACTGATCGCGCGCTAAATTAAACGCCAGCTGCGGAAATGCGGAAAAGCCCGTATTCGCCGCAAGCACGAGAATCAATGATGTAACGCCTTGAATGAAATAATACACCGTATGCCGTCCGAAAGTTTCCGCGGCGATTTGTGAAATAACGGTCTCGTTAGGCTTCGGACCCGTGCCGTAGCCGTACGCCAGCACCGTAATCCCCGTAAATAAGATCGCCAGCAGAATCCCCATCATGGCCAAAGTGCGGGCCGCGTTTTTTGCCGGAGGATTTTTAAAGGCCGGGATCGCGTTTGAAATGGCTTCAACACCGGTCAGCGCCGAACACCCTGAAGAAAAGGCCTTCAGCAGCAAAAACAGCGTGATGCCCGCCACGGGCGTGCCGATTGGTGTATGCTCGGCCGGATGAACCTGGCCCGTCATGAGCTTAAACAGCCCGACGACGATCAAAAGGACAAGCGCCGCCACAAACAGATAGACGGGATACGCCAAAATGGACGCCGACTCTGACAGTCCTCTCAAATTTAAAATCATAATCAGAATCACAAGCAAAACAGCAATGAGCAAATGATGCGGGTGCAAAGCCGGAAATGCCGATGTAATGGCGTCAGTTCCGGCAGAAATGCTTACCGCCACCGTCAGAATATAATCAACAAGCAATGAGCCGCCCGCAATCAGGCCGGGCTTCTCACCAAGATTTTCTTTAGAAACCATATAAGCGCCTCCGCCTTGCGGATAAGCGTAAATAATCTGTCTGTAGGACAGAATCAAAGCAAGCAGCAAAATGAGAACACCCGCTGCGATCGGAATGGAATACCAAAACGCGGCCGCGCTTACCGCAGCCAAAATGATCAGAATCTGTTCCGTTCCGTAAGCAACTGATGATAGCGCGTCTGAAGAAAGCATGGCGAGCGCCTTGAGTTTCGTGAGTTTTTGCTCTCCGGCCGCCTGTGATTTCAGCGGTTTCCCAATCAAAAATCTTTTGATTGAATGGTACATTTGTTGTCTTCCCCTTTTTTTCATTTTCCGTTTGATTTACAAACCCTTACTGCTATGATGTCTCCGAATGCTGATTGCATGCCTTATTTCAGCACAGCAAAAAGACACAGAGGCAAACGGATGCCCCTGCGCCATAATCGTGCACAGGTTTCATTCATCTCCTCTCATGAACGCTTACGAGGTTAGCTGTCGGATTCGGGCTGATGAGAGTTGGCCCTACCTGAAAAAGGATTCACCCCAAGCGGCATCCGCCGCAAATTGGTTCCCCCGCTCTGATTACAGATTAAGCGATATAGATTATAAAAGAGATCATACTCCCGTCCCGTTCAGTTGTAAAGGGGCTTTTATGCTGTTTCAAAAATAAAAAAATCACCGCCAAAAATGGAAATAAAAATACAAAAAAAGAGGCCTGTTAACGGCCTCTTTTACCTTCATTACTCTTCGCTTTTTTCATGATCCGTTTTTCTTTTTTTCCTTCTTGCCGTCAGCCAGATCAGACCGGCCGCAATGACAATAAGCGCCGCGAAAACAGCAATATACGTAACGTTCAGTGCTGCGGACCGGCTCTTCGTATCAGCCGATGGACTGCTGTCATCGGACTTGATTTGCTGATGATTCGAAAACAGCTGCCGGCCGGCTGTTTCGTTAATGACGGTTGCGGCATCGCTTGTGCTGTCTAAAAAGCTGATCAGCTCTTTTGTGACAGACGCGCCGCTTCCTGATAACGGAGCAAAAACAGCGATGCTCCGGCCGGCGTCCCAAGGTGATTCCTGGGTAAACGCGACTTGTTTCGTCGTCTCATTCAGCATCTGAAACGAAGAAACATCGTAAGCTCCGCTGCGGTCTGACGGCACGAGAAGCTTAGAGGCGTTTGATTTCAAAAGCGGAATTTGCGGCAGGCCTCCGATAAACACAACATTCCGGCCTTTGGCATCCGCTTCCTTCATGTCTGATGCCGTCTTTACGGTAAAGCCGTTTCCGAATGAATCCGCCACCAGAGAAAGTTCTTTCAGTGTCTGTATGTTTACGCCATCCGGGATGACGATCACTGTTTTCTCTTTCCCGCCGCCCGCAAACGGGAGCGGCCATTGCCCGAAATCAGCTTTCTGCGCCGCATCGCTTACCGGATACGTCAGCGTGCTGCTTTTATCAATATAGACCCATTTGTTTTCGTCACGGTCGATACACGGATTGTTATGTTTCAAACCTGATGTGACAAATTGCAGATCAATGTACCTGCTGCTTCGCAAAAGCTTCGGATCAATCGGGATTGAGACGTGGTAAAAGCCGTCTTTATCTTTATTGCCGAGATCATCAAGACGCACCGCATTCGGCTGTCCGTTGACCATGACGTTCAGCTCCGCTCTCTCGGCGTCATTTGCTGAATCCGCCTTCGTCCGGATCGATTCCGACGTTTTTAATGTAAGTGAAAGCTTGACCTTACCGTCTTTATCAACAGCGGCCGCGGCAGGGTAAAAGAAGTGCTCTGACGCCGTTTTGTTTGATCCGACCGTTACATTTCCCGCGCCGAAGTCCTCTAGTGTCAGTTTATTGCCTGTCTTTTCCGCAGCAGGCTGAAGGCGGCCGATTGTCAAAGTATCTCCGCCCAGCTGGCTTGAATACGCGCTGTCTGTGATGACGCGGATTTTATCCGCCAGCGTTTTGTCTGATTGCGCCGTGACAAACAGGACGGGCTGCCGTTTGTCCCCTGATGTCAGAACCCGTTCAGCGAGAAGAAGTTTGTTGTCTTCCGCTTTGATGTTCCCCCGTTCGAAAAGCTCTTTTATTTTCCCGTTCCAATGCTGATCAGCGCCGATGACAATTGACGGATTGCTGATTTTGCCGGCGTCGGATTCTTTTACATAGGATACCTTCAGCCTGCTGTCTGCCGTTTTCAGAAATGCTTCTGTTTTGACTGCGGCTTCAGCTTCCGCCGAGGTCGGTTTGTCAGGAAGGATAATATCGGTTTCTTCACCCGTATTGCCTGATTGGGCAAACGGATACGGGAAATGGCCGAGATCCGCTCCCTTTGACTTGCTTGCTTCTGAAAGCACAAGGCGGCTGTCCGGGTAAATTTTTATCCAGTTGCCTGACGTATCCTGCCTGACGCAGACGCCCTCTTTTAATACGCCGTAAAATCGTAATGATACATTGTGATAGCCTTGGGCGGATTGGCTTTTGCTGAGGTTGAGCTTCACCGTTTTCCGCTTGGAACTGCCGTCAAGCTTTATGGATTTGACGGGTTCATCATCAATGGCGATCGTTAAAGAAGACGGGGCAATTAATAAGTTTGACGCCTCGTAATCAATCAGAAGCGACTGATCGGCATTCGAAGCTCCCGCAGGAATCTGATAGGTCAGCTCTGCGCTGTCTTTCGCCCCGTACAGTGTCATCAGATCGCCAGTCAGCGCCTGCTGCTCTTTTGCGCCGGCGCTTGTTCCGAGGGCGGAACCGTCCGTTTTCAGTTCCCGGGCCGCGGCCGCCTGCCCGTTATACATCAATAGCAAAAGGCCAGTTATCAATATGATCGCTTTTTTCAAAAAGGTCACCCGCTTTTATTTTGATTGTATCGCTCCGTTTTGTACCACTTGACTTCCTGCTTGAACAAGCGGTGCTTGATCTCTGTGAATAATGACCAGATGACGAGCACGATCCAAGCCTGGGAGTATGTAAAGTACATCAGAAATACGATAAAGAAGTTTTGTTTGTTCATTTCTGTTTTTTCAATGCTTAAAGTAATCATGACCTCAGTCATAAACAGGAAAAAGGCCAGTATCCACAAAATCATCGCCAAAAACCCGACAGCCAGATGCAGGTCGTAAAAAAGATTGATAATAAAAATCGTGTTTGACATGATCACACCGAAGAAAAACAAAAAATACGTAAAAAAGAAATAAAACAGATCGAAGATGATCCGCTTCCGTTTCAGCTTGAAAAATTGGGATAAAAACTTGAGAACAACGTATTGGTTGCCGCGCGCCCATCTTGTCCGCTGACGCCACCACACCTTCCATGTCTCAGGCTCCTGCTCCCATGTCACAGCCGCCGGGAAAAAGCGGATATGGTACCCGAGATTATAGACGCGGATGGTCAGCTCGGTATCCTCCGCCAGCGCCTTATCATCCCAGCCGCCGAGCCGTTCGATAATGCTCCGCCTGATCGCGAAGTTCGTTCCCGGGATGGTGGCGATTTTGAACCATTTCCATCTGCCGCCCTGCGCCATCCACTGAAAGCAGATGGTTTCAATATTGATAAACTTCGTCAGGATCGTTTTGGCCGCGTTGATGACACGGAATTTCCCGACAACCGCTCCCGCTTTCTCATCATTCATCAGACCGAGAACCAGGTAGTACACCGCCATTTTTTCCGGCGTGTTGTCCGCATCATACACGCAGATCACGTCTCCGTTCGATTCCGCGAACCCTGAGTTCAGCGCCGAAGATTTTCCTTTTCCGGCGTTCGGGGGCTTTGTGATGACCATTTTAATGAAGTCATACTGACGGGAAAATTCATTGACGATGTCTCCCGTCCGGTCGGAGGAATTATCATTAACGACGATGATCTCAAGCCTGTCTTTCGGATAATACAGGTTCACCATCGCCTTCAGCGTCTGCCTGATGACGACCTCCTCGTTATGCGCGGGAATGAGCACGCTGACCTTCGGGAGCTCCCCCATCTTTGCGCGCCATTTCGGAATGTTCCGTTCGAAGGTCATATAATGCCTGAATCCGCCCTGCATCAGAAACATGTGATAGAGAAGCATCACCCATATTAAACTTAATGAGATAAAAAACAGAATGTTACTCAAGGCTCCTTCTCTCCTTAAAGATTCGTTTTTTTAATGTGGCGCGCAAATAAAGGACGTAGCAGGCGAACATGATGATAAACAATAACACCACGCCGGAGAGAATCCAAAGCGCTTTTTCCAGAGGCGTCTGCTGATGGTGATTGAAAAAGGCAGTTATCGGATGAATCTTGTTTTCCACATGAATGGTTCCGTCTCCGTCCGTTTTGATCCTGACGCTGTCCGACGTTACCGTTTGCTTCGTTTTCTTCAGATCGAGCCACTCGCCGCCGGGAATCCGCTCCATCTGATTGACGAGCTCGGGGAGGTACTTCATGCCGAGATACGGATGGTAGAAACCGCCCGCCACTCCGCCGCCGAAATCAATCATCTGCGAAATATGATTCTCCATATCTCCGAGCGGATTTTCTTTTGAGTTATCGGCATAACCGATTGTTTCAGGGTACAGCGTCATCCCGTCCAGCATAGCCGGCTTTGAGACGAACGGAGGGGCGCCCGAGGTTTTCCACGTCGTGCCGCTGAGCTGCACTTGTCCGAATATGCTGGAGAAATAAGAAGATGCGATTTTGTAGCCTTCTTCAGACATCGTATAGTGCGGCGCTTCGAATGACAGCGGGTAAAGGCCGAGCTCTGTCAGATCGTCAATCGCCTGCTCCAGCTTCGTTCTCGTGTAGATGTTTTCTTTTTCACGGAAAGGCTTCACATACGCCCGGTACGCTTTTTCATTCGGAAAATCCTGTTCCTTTTCAAGCTTGACCGGAGTATCATCCGCATTTTCTGACGTGATCGGCTGATCCGCTTTGGCATCCCAAAATTCAAAGCCTTCTCCCGTTTCGCTGTATCGGTATGCGTGCGTGTAGCCGTGAATAATGATGCTGCCGCCCATTTGCTGAAGTTTTTTCAGGACGCTGACCATTTTCGGCTTGTCCGCCAAGTATACTTTTTCTCCGTTTTCCGGATTGAGATAGACCGGAATGACCGCCAGAATAAACGGAATGTGTCTTTTATGCAGGTAAGCGCCCGCTTCGTAAAGCAATGTTTCATCTGACATCGGACTGATGTCTTCAAGCCGTAAATAAAGGAGGGTGCCGCCCGCTGATTCTCCGAATGCGCTGCGCAGCGCTTTCGCCGTCAGAAACGAATCATTTAACAGGCTCGTCACACCGAAATAATAGTCAGAGCGCGCCGTTTTCCACATAACAGGGCGGGTGCTGCCGTCACCGGACCGGTATGTATAAAGGGACTTTCCTTTTACTCCCGATACGCCGAGCACGGACATCCCTTTTTCAAGCGGCATGTCTGTTTTTTCTTCTTTGCCGTAAATGCGGTATACCGTTTCTTTCTCTGTCAGGGACAAACCCGCAAATTGGCGGAACTGTCCGGCGTTATAGCCGATGCTGATAAGCTGCTGCGGCATGCTGCTGATCAGAGACACGAATGATGTGCTGAGCTTTTTTTTCGTGACGCCGTAATAGATGACCCGCTGATTCTTTTTGAGGTCCGCGGCTGTGATGTCTCCGTCGCTTTTCACGGTGACGGCGGATGAGAAATGGCCCGCGGTCAGATCAAGCATTTTGACCTCAGCGGTTTCTTTGCCGTCCGTGCTTGTATAAATAATGAGAATGCCGTCCTTTTTGTCTTTTGCTTCCGCCGTATGGGGAACATAAACCGACGAAATCATGAAGAGCGCCGAGAGTAAGAGACGTATCCATTTAGAGTTCATTCATCATCATCTCGTTTTCCAGTTCATTTAAAAATTGCTCGGCCGTTTGTAAATCCTTTCGGTACGCCAAGTAACATACACGGAAGGTGATGGAGACGTATTTACCGTTTTGCAGCCGGTACGTATCCAATTCCTTTTTCAGCTTCGCCAGAACGGCCGGCATGTGTTCTTCAGGCGTATGGGTCAGCACGATGCCGAACCGTTCGGCGGACGGCCTGAATTTTTTGTCTGTTTCCCGAACGCTTGACCGGATTTGGCGGCTGATAAATGCCAGCAGGCGGTCGGTCTCTTTTTCTCCGTAGAGGGATTTGAATTCCTTGAAATAATGCATGTGCAGCAGCAAAAAGACGAAGGAATTGCCGTAGCGTTCCGCCCGCTTGATCTCCTCAGAAAGCTCCAGCTTCATCCGCAGATGGTTGTCAAAGCCGGTCACCCTGTCGACGGCGACAAAGCTCGTAATCTCTTCACGCAGCTGTTTCACTGAGCGCTCAAGCCCCTTCGCTAACTCATGAATCCTTCCCGCTATGTAAGAAAAGAGCAGCAGCGCAATCCCCCAAATGACCAGCACCTGCAGGCTTTCGGCAACGGCAGACGCCATAAAGCTCCCGGTCTGAAACCACAGGAGCAGGCTGCCGAGAACAAATAAGACGAGTAAGGTGATGACGAGCGCGTAGATTGCCCCGAACCATATGCCGGCTCCCGTGACAAGCAATGTGATGCAGGTTATCAGAAGCCCTGCGGATTGCTGAGACGCATAGTAAATAAAAAAAGACAGCAGCACCAGCATAACTGCTGTGTAGCTGCACAGTTTTTGTGATTCATTGAATGATATTTTCATTAAACAATTTCCTTTCAGCCAGAAGCGGCAGCAGGTTATCGAAAGAATGTGTATCGCCCCCGCTCATATAGCCGCCGTAATCAGGTTTCAGCGTGTCCAGTGTTTCAAATGAAGTCATTCTTTCATAAAGCGGCTTGATGACAGCCGGATCAGCTTTTTGTTCTGCTAAAAAAAGAACGGCCAGGGCGTAAACGGACGGTGATTCGTATTGAACCGCCCGCTCCTTCGTGTCTGCGCTGTATCGTCCGTACAGCTGTCCGCGCGTCTTAAATTCCTTTATCATCCATTTCGACAGCACAGCGGCTTTGCCATCGCCCCGCTTCAGATTCACGGCGGCGTACAGCTGGTCGATGACATTGACTTCGCTGTCATATTTGTATTCCTTAGTTTCGGTATTGAACGATTTCGGCAAAAAACCATTTTTCAAGGGCGCAAGATTGAGAACATCAAGGTTCCGGTTTTCCGTTTTCTCATCGATAATCCCCTTTTCTCTGAGCATCTGTAAGGCGCCGGGGTCGACATAGGACAACGTCACGGTCTTTGACGCGGCATTTGAAGCGGCATCATAATAATCCGTAAAATACCCGTCATTCGTATTGTATTTTTCCAGCGCCTTCCCGATCTGCACCGCTGTTTTCCCGTATTCACTGTTTCCCCATAGGGTTCCGGCCTCATTCAGACAGTTCATAATTCTGAAATCGTCAATTAAGGCATTGGCGCCGCTCGCTTTATTCCCGTCAATCTTCCACGACACGAGCCCGTTTTTCGTCAGAAACGAATCGGTGAGAAGCTGATATTGCGCTTGAAACTGCCGTTCATCATTCCTGTTCAGCAAAAATGCCATCCATAGTCCGAGAGACTCTGATAAATATTCCGGCTCACCGGATATGTTCGTCCGGATCATCCCCCGCTCGTTCATCAATTTATGATAAATAAAATGCTCTGCGGGCTGAAGCGGTCCGGACGGTTCGGCCGCCGCCTGTTTTTCAGTGCCGGCCTCCGCGCACCCCGCCGTCAGAACGATCGAAATCAAAAGGATCATCAGACGAAAAACGAATTGCTTCACAGTCTATCCTCCTATTTTATAAACCCTTTTTTAGACCCATATCTTATTTTTTCACAAAGTATTTTTACTATATAGGAAACGATAAAAGAATACTAGCATTTTTTCACATTGGGAAATTTTAAATGGGAGCGCCGTCTGCTCACCTTTTCCCTCTTCGTCTGGATCGTATTCCCATTACAGTTAAAAACACAACAAAAGGCAGCATTTCTTTACAAATGCTGCCTTTCTCTGATCTATTTATCCAGGCCGAGTTTTTTCAGCTGTTCTGCCAGCGCGTTGTTCATCGGCTCCTCTTTGTTTTGGCTTTTCATATAAGAGTTGATGTCCCGCTTGGATGCGCGTCCGGATTTATCTTTCGCCTTGCGCTTTTCAAAGACGGACAGTTTCTCCCGGTGGCCGCATACACATGCGAAGGTTTGGCCTTCGCCCTGGCCGCGAAGCTCCATTTTCTTATGACAGTTCGGACAGCGGGCGTTTGTTTTTCTTGCCAGCGTTTTCCGGCTGCCGCACTCACGATCCTGACATACGAGCATCGTGCCGCGTTTGCCGTTGACTTTAAGCATCATTTTGCCGCAATCAGGGCAGGCGGTGCCTGAAATGTTGTCATGTCTGAAAGTCTGGCTGCTGTTTTTGATTTCCTTCACCGTTTTGCCCGCATATGTTTTCATGTCTTTAATGAACACGGCGGATTTCAGTTTGCCCGCTGCGATGGCGGAGAGCTTTTGCTCCCACTCAGCGGTTAAGGCCGGTGATTTTAAATCTTCCGGGACGAGCTGTAAGAGCTGCTTCCCTTTTGACGTAATGAAAATATCTTTTTCTTTTTTCTCGATCAAGAAACTGTTGAACAGTTTTTCAATGATATCAGCGCGGGTGGCGACTGTTCCGAGTCCGCCGGTTTCACCCAATGTTTTCACAAGGTTCTTCTCTTCTCCCTGCATAAAGGCGCTTGGGTTCTCCATCGCGGATAACAGCGTGCCTTCATTAAAGCGCGCCGGCGGTTTCGTCTGTCCGCTCGTTTCTTTCAATGATGAGACAGTGAGGCGCTGACCCTGCTGAAGATCCGGGAGCGTCTGGTCTTTGTCTTCCTCATGATCGTCGTCATCCTCGTACATATCATACACGGCTTTCCAGCCAGGCGATTGAACCGTTTTCCCTTTTGCGGTAAATGTTTCGCCGCCGATATCGGCTGTGACCTTTGTTTCTTCGTATTCGAACGCCGGCATTAACACGGCGAGAAAACGTTTGGCAATCAGGTCGTAAAGCTTTCGTTCTTTGTCGCTGAGGCTTGAAAGGATCAGCGGCTCCTCTGTCGGAATGATGGCATGGTGATCCGATACTTTCGCATCATTGACGAATCCTTTATGCGCTTTGACGCCCCGCTTCAGTATTTGATTGACGTACTGTGCGTACGGCTTAACTTCCATGCCGTTTAAACGGTCTTTTAAAGTCGGCACGATGTCTGCGGAAAGGAATCTGGAATCCGTCCGCGGGTAAGTGACAAGCTTATGCTGTTCATACAGCTTTTGAAGCACGGACAGCGTCTCTTTTGCGGAGAAACCGAAGCGCTTATGAGCGTCCCGCTGCAATTCCGTCAAGTCGTAAAGACCGGGAGCGAAGCTTTTCTTCGCCGTTTTTTTCAATTCTGAAATGACCGCCGGCTTTCCTTGGAGATCTTTTGCCAAACGGCCGGTCACCGTCTGATCGAATGTTCTTGTCTGCTTTGTTTTTTTATCCTGCCATGTCAGCGTCATCTGATCAGCCGCCGCACGGAGACCGTAATAAGGAACGGGTTTGAACGCCTGAATGTCCGCTTCACGCTTGGCGATCATCGCCAGTGTCGGAGTCTGGACGCGTCCGCATGACAGCTGTGCGTTAAATTTCGTCGTCAGGGCGCGGGTCGCGTTGATGCCGACGATCCAATCCGCTTCCGCTCTGGCAACGGCGGAATGATACAGGTTTTCGTACTCTTTGCCGCTGCGGAGCTTTTGAAATCCTTCTTTAATCGCCTTATCCGTCACAGAGGAAATCCACAGCCGCTTAATCGGTTTGCGGACGTTTGCCTTTTCGATAATCCAGCGGGCCACAAGCTCCCCTTCCCGTCCTGCGTCTGTAGCGATTACGATCTGGGTGACGTCTTTCCGGACAAGCTGAGCTTTGACCGCATTGAACTGTTTTCCTGTTTTTTTAATGACGACGAGCTTCAAAGGCTCCGGAATAATCGGCAGATCCTCAAGCCGCCATGATTGAAATTCTTTGCCGTATCCTTCAGGGTCAGCGAGCGTTACCAGATGTCCGAGCGCCCATGTGACGATGTAGCGGTCGCCTTCAAGATATCCGTTTCCTTTTTTATGACACTTCAGCACGCGGGCCAAGTCCCGGCCGACTGAAGGTTTTTCAGCTAATACAACTGTTTTTGACATGCTTTTCACTTCTCTTTCTTTCACAATCATCCTGTTATTATAACAGACTTCCTCACGCTCTCTCTAATCGAGGACGTTTTTTGTGTCAATTTCTGAGAAAATGACATGGGTCACGGTTTGGGCATACGGAGAGGTGCGGTTAATGAAGTGTTCGATCGTTTCCAGGCTGTCCGCGTTCATCTTCAGCATATAACACGCCGCCCCGGCGACCCGAAAACAAAATTCAATGTTGGGAATGGATTGAATGTAGGTTTTAAATTGATCGTATTTTCCGTTTTTCACCGTCGCTTCGACAATGCAGGAAACAGGAAGCCCGATCTTTTTTTGATCAATGTCCAATGTATAGCGCTTAATGACGCCGAAGGATTCAAGCTGTCTGACACGCTCTGTGACGGACGGAGCTGACAATTTGATTTTTCTGCCCAGTTCCCGCATGGACAGGCGGCTGTCCCGCTGCAGCTCTTTAATGATGCTCAGATCAACATTATCTAGTTTCATGACTGTAGTCCTTCCTTACCCTTTTGGCTATATTATCAAGAGAAATCCGAAAAATGACAAGAACAACTGGCTGAATTAATGAAGGTTTTTTTAGGAACAGACGCGAAATGGTCATATTAGGACTGCCCTTTGCTTATAGTATAGAGGAAAAAAGATGTCCGACAGGAGGGAGCTGTATGTTACACACGCCGATCGGCAGACTTCGCACGATGGGGTTTATTGAAGGAATGTCGCTTTTGGTGCTGCTGTTTATCGCGATGCCGCTGAAGTATTGGGCTCATCATCCGCTCGCCGTCACCATTGCCGGTTCCATTCACGGCGGTTTGTTTATCATTTATCTGGCGGTGCTGGCGTATGCGGCGTTTACTGTCAAATGGCATGTGAAATGGTCAGCCGCCGGTTTTATCGCGGCCTTTATTCCGTTCGGTAATTTTATTTATGATCGCGGCCTGAGACATTATCAATAAAAAAGCTCCTCTTCTGCAGAGGAGCTTTTTTCATGCGTTACATCCATTTCGTCACCCAGGCGATATAATAAGCGCCGGGGATGAATACGAGCTGGGCGAGAAGCGTGCCCGCCACCCTTGATGTCACCATCGTCAATGATGTCCATTTTAAGGAGACGTAGCTGCGCTTGCCCTTCGCCACATCGTCTGCCAGTACGGATACTTTCGGGTCAACAAACACAGCCAACAGCATAGTCGCAACTCCGTTGATTAAGCCTGATGCCATCACGGCGGTCGTGCTGTGCTCAGGCGCCAGAAGGCCGGCGTACAGAGCGGACAGAACACCGATCGTGTAAATAGACGTAATGACCATATTAATGACAAACAAGCGTTTCGGAATCATTCGGAATTGAAGCCCTTTTAAATAGGAGACTGACGGCAGTCTGATATAAGAACGCGCATGCTTCAGCCCGTTCAGTGAAAATCCTTTTTTAAATACCTGCATGACGGAGCCTCCTCCGTCCGCCAAGTGTATAATCGCCCTGGAGAATAACGCGACGAATGTCGGCAAAAGACAGATGCCGAGCATCGTTCCGACCGTGGAGCCGAATATTAAAAATCGAAACTGAGCACCCACAAGAGACAGGGCGTTTGATCCGGCGGCATCAATCAGATGTCCGGTAAACGGCTGCTGAACCATGTTTGACATGCGAGACACGATGACCATGACATTAAATAATGACAGCGCGGACGCGATAAAACCGACTCTCGCGCCAGAAAGCCGTGTTGCATAGGCAAGCGTTTCAATCGAATGTATCAGCAGCAGAAAACAGAAGATAAACAGTACTTGTGAAGTAATAACGTGCAATGTATGATTCCTCCAAATCTTTTCTACTGATTAGACTCTGCAGACTGCGGCGAGGTTTCGGCCGTTTACATAAAAAAACCGCCCGGATGTCCGGAGCGGTTTTGTCTTATTCTTTTCTTACGCAAATAAATAATATATGGTTGCCCGCCTTAGCCCGCGGGTGATTCGTATTAACAGTTCCGACAGAATCATTCTTCGAAAGTAAACACCATGGAAGTTCTTGAACACAAGACAACGAAAGCCCTACCTCTCAATCGTCACTGCGGCTCCGAAGCCGCGCCGGTGTGAATTGTAAAACAAAAAGTCTTTTTTCCATCTCTTCGTTAGGGGCGAATGTCAGAAGGAAAAGAATAAGCTCAGCTTTTTTTCAAGCTGTCCGTTGAAGCCTGAAGCTTCTATATCAAAACAGAAAAAAGAAGTTTACTTTCTTTTTTATTTGCATGTTGTCACTTAGCAGTTAAGTATACCAGATTGCCCCTGAATAATCAAATGATTTATTAAAGTTCCAGCTCGGCCGGCGTTTTTTCACCCGCGTTCATGAGCTTGATCTGCTTCGGTTCAATTTCAAGAATCACCAGGTTCGGATCGTCTTTTCCGTCAAACCAGCGTTCCAGTTTCGGATCCCACAGCTTTTCTTTTAAATCGGCTGAGTTGTTCAGTTTGGCGGTTCCGGCCACTTCCACATAAGCGTCTCCGAATCCTTCACAGTCATACCCTAACAGAATATGAACATTCGGATTGTTTTCAATTTCTTCCGCTTTATGAGTGTCTTTGCTCGTCGGCGTGTAAATCGTTAAGCCGTCATGGAAAAATGTCATGTAGCGTGAATGCGGTTTGCCTTGCTCTACCGTCGCAAGCGAACCGACTTTATGATGATCCAGTACTTCAAGCACTTTTTCTTTGATTTCATTTTGATTCATGAAGAATCACTCCTTTTTAACGTCTCCACTGTTACTTTTCCACATTGGGGAGACATTTAAACCAAGAAATGTGCTATTCTGCCGATCTTCGCTCCATTCCCGCTTCAGCATGCTGTAGTTCACCGTGTCATGATAGGCGCCCTGTACGAAAATGCCTTCTCTCGTCAGTCCTTCTTTCTGAAATCCGAGCCGTTCCGCCACTGCCCTGCTTTTCATGTTTTTTTCAGCCGCGCTAATCATAATGCGGTTCAGGCCGAGATCCTGAAATGCATGGTTGATAACCGCCCGGCAGCTTGCGGTGATAATGCCGAATCCTTCATGCTCTCGATCCATCCAGTAGCCGATCTCTGCTTTTTGATTGGCTGTATCGACATTATGGATGCTGATCATGCCGCAAAACCGGCCCTTCACAAAAATTCCGGCGTCAAACCCATTTTCTTCCGCGTATTTATAGCGCCATTCAGGGATGATCACATCGCGGTATGTATCGAAATCAGCCAGTTCTTCCGCCCAGCTGAGCCATTCGCTGAGATGGTTTTGATTTCGCTTCATAACAGAATACAATTCGTCCGTATCTTCTTTGGCAAGCAATCTGATCGTCAGATGTTCCCGGATTTGACAGGAAAACACGACCGCACCTTCTTTCCTTTATTAGCCATTATACAGGTAAATTCATTTTTTTCCATACAAAAAAAGATGAGGCGTGCAGCCTCATCTTTAAATGCGCGGGTCGGTGAAAACATCGTGATCATCCGTGCTTGTCGATGACATTTCCGTGACGACCGCCCCTTCTTCTCCCGCTTGAAACCAATGCTTCGTATCCGGCGGAATGGTGTATTGTCCGCCCGGCTCAAGCACAATTTCATGCCAGACGGTGTAGTATTCCTTGTCTTCTTCCGGCGGGAGGACGCTTGGGTTCTCTGTCTTTTCGCCTTCCACGTAGAGATACACCTTCCCCCAGCGGCAGCGGAATGTCTCTTGTTTTCCCTTCTCGCTGCCGACCGGCGGATGGCGGTGTTCCGGACACGTCTGGCGCGGGAAGAGCACCAATTCTTTCGAACAGTAGCGGTCGGTATTCACGTAAATAAACAGCTGAAG
Organism: Bacillus sp. D7-8; assembly: GCF_052055895.1. Lineage (NCBI taxonomy): Bacteria > Bacillati > Bacillota > Bacilli > Caryophanales > Bacillaceae > Bacillus > Bacillus sp. D7-8. The sequence continues at coordinate 436,452 of NZ_CP179922.1, read as the reverse complement.
CCCGGTTTCCTCAAGCTTGCCTAAGCCGTAATCCATGATTTGAATGTCTTCGACTTCATTATCAGTCAGAACGATTCCCGCTTTTTGATAGTATGCATTCACATCATGTTTCGATATCGTCATGCTTCAGCCCCCTTATGTGGTTACAAATTTGCCGCCGTTGACATGCAGCGTCTGTCCGGTCATATAAGATGATTCGTCTGAGGCCAAGAGCACATAGCAGCCGACATGCTCAACAGGCTGGCCTGCCCGCCCCATCGGCGTAGTCTGACCGAAGGAAGCGACTGTTTCTTCTGAGAATGTCGCCGGAATGAGCGGTGTCCAGATCGGCCCCGGTGCCACGGCGTTGACACGGATACCGTCGTTGACGAGCGCTTGCGCCATGGATCTCGTAAAACCGTTAATCGCGCCTTTTGTAGCCGTGTAGTCAATCAGCTGCGGATTGCCTGTGTAAGGATTAATGGATGTCGTATTGATGATCGCGCTGCCCGGCTTCATGTAATCAATCGCTTTTTTAGTCAAATAAAATTGTGAGTAAAAGTTTGTTTTAAAGGTTCTGTGAAGCTGCTCGCTTGTGATGTCTTTAATGCTTTCTTTCGGATGCTGTTCCGCGGCGTTATTCACGAGAATATCAAGACGCCCGAATTCTTCAACCGTTTTTTCAACCGCTTCATTGCAAAAGTCTTCCTCACCGACATCGCCGGGGATTAACAGACATTTTACGCCTTCTTCTTCCACTCGTTTTTTTGTATCTTCCGCATCACCGTGTTCATCAAAATAGACGATCGCGACATTTGCGCCTTCCTTCGCGTAAGCAACCGCTACGGCGCGTCCGATACCGCTGTCGCCCCCTGTGATAAGTGCGGTTTTCCCTTTTAATTTATCAGCGCCTTTATATTCTTTGTATTCATAAACAGGCGCCGGATTCATTTCGTTCTCAATGCCCGGCTGGCGGTTTTGTGATTCCGCCGGGAATTCCTTCGGATAGTTTTCCATGTCAAGTTCCTCCTTCTTGTTCGATCTCATATTTCTTGTCTACCTCGGCAGTCCTCCGGATAAACATGATTGAGACAGTTCAAAACGTTTTCGGAGAAAAATGTTTCACATGGAACGCAAGAAAAAAACCCGGCTGGCAGCCGGGTTTTTGTTTTCAATTATGAACGGACCGCTTGTTTGCGGAGCACGTCTTTTCTCACTTTTCCAAGGTTGTTTTTCGGAAGTTCGCTGACGAACTCAATTTCCGGAATTTTAAAGGCGGCAAGACGTTCTTGAAGGAATCGGGTCACTTCTTCTTCTGTCAGGCCTTCTCTGCCGTTTGTCACGATGAACGCTTTCGGCTTTTCACCGTAAAGCGGATCAGGAATACCGACAACCGCCGTTTCGAGAATGCCCGGCACTTGCTGAATGACCTCTTCAATCTGGTCGGGATAAATATTGTCGCCGCCGTAGATGATGACATCTTTATAACGTCCGGTGATAAAGATAAATCCGTCTTCATCCACATATCCGGAATCGCCGGTATGGAACCAGCCGTCTTTCAGCACTTTTCGTGTTGCTTCTTCGTTACCTTCGTAGCCTTTGAATAAAAACGGACTTGTCACAGCGACTTCTCCGATTGAGCCTTGCGGAAGGACTTCACCTGTGTCCGGATCTACAACGCGGACATCCACTTCTTCCATCGGTTTACCCGCGGAAGCGGCTTTATCCATTCCCATTTGCGGATTCCAAGAGCTGATACCCCACGCTTCCGTGCTTCCGTATCCGTGCATGAGCGGAATGCCGATGTCGAGATACTGCTGGATCAGGCTGCTTGGCACCTTTGTGCCTCCCGTCATCATATAAACGATAGAAGACATGTCAGTCTGGTGCGTTTCCCATGCTTTCAGCAGGTATGTGAAATAGACTGGCAGCGCCATGATGGTTTGAATTTTTTCTTTTTCGATGAGCTTCAAGTTTTCCACAGGGTCCTGATTGTCTGTCATAATGAATGTCGTTCCGCTCATCGTGCCGACCATCTGGCAGATAATCGCGCTCGTATGGTAATTCGGATGGCATGCTAAGAAGCGGACATGCTGCATTCTCCCCGTGTATGCCAATGTCGCGTTTACATAGTTGTATATGCCGCCGTGAGTGATCATGCAGCGTTTCGGATTGCCGGTTGTACCTGAGGTAAACATCAGCAATGCCGTATCGTTTTCAGACACCGTTTCGACATCCGGTATTTCGCCAGAGCCTGTCAATAAAGCGTCAAACTGAGGCGTTGTCTCCGCAGCTGTTCCGGTCTCGACCTTCAGTTTAAGAGAAGATACCAGCGCAGGAAGCACTTCTTCCATAATCTCTTTAAATTCAGTGCTGTAAAAAACAGCTTTCGGTTCACAGGCTGCTAAAATGCCTTTCATTTCGTAAGGTGTTAATTGCCAGCTGACCGGCACAACCACCGCGCCGATTTCGAGTGCCGCAAACATGACAATGGATGCCGCGTGGCCGTTTTTGCAAAGCATCGCCACTCTGTCGCCTTTTTTTATTCCTTTATCAAGAAGCGCTTGTGCAAGCTGGTTGATTCGTTTTCGATATTCCGCGTAGGTCAGGGTATGCGCACCGCTTTTTACAGCTTCGATCTCTTCGCTATTTGAAATGTCATGCAGAATCAGATGCTGTAATGTCTCCATATTTTCATCTCCCATAATGATAAATCACAAAAAACTCTGTCAGATTTTCTTTCTCACGCAACCCATTTTAAACCAAAAAATATAACTTGTAAAACTATTTTGTTTTAGAACTATTCCATCAGTGAATGATACAATAGTCCCGTGTTTTTAGTTTCTTCCCTTCCCCTTACCCTCATACATGCGCAAAAAAACACACCCCACATGAGGTGTGCGCTTCCTGTTTACCGCTGTCCTTTCTCCTGAATGAAATGATAAAACAGCTTGTTTAAACGTTTGTATAAATCGGCCTCATCCTCCGTCTGGAAGGCTTTTATACTGCCTTCGGACTCGATGATGGCCGAGCTGACCGCACTTAGTATTTCCGACCCTTCAGCGGCCATATCAGCCGGCGCCATCATCACCAAAGCGCGGTCGACGGTCAGGGAATTTCCGTCCATGCCTTTGACACTGCATGGAGCCGTCAAATCATAAATTTTGAAAAAAGGCGTGACAATTTCTTCATTTTTGAGATGGTACAGGGCCATCGCCGTTCCCGGAATGCCGAGTCCGCCCTGTCGTTCACGCTCAGCAAGGCGCTGCGCGGTTTTTTGGGCATTATGAACCAATCCTTCTTGCTCCAGCATGTCAAACATACGGTTCAAAAACAGCTCATACGCCGTGTTTGAATCAATGGATTTGATCGAAAAGTTCCGCAGCACGCTTTGGATAACCGCCGCGTAATGCGCCATACGGCCGGCCGCTTCCAGCATATCAGGCGTCTCCGGCTGCTTCTCTTCTCTTTTGCCGTTTCTTTTTTTGTCAAGAATCAGCGGAATTTTTCTTTTGATGTACTGCTTGACCTGATCAGCGTCTTCTTCGTTTAAAAGCGGACTGACCATGACGTAATCAATGTTTTCATACGGGATCGGAACGGTTGATACGATCATGTCATACGCGGTGATGTCTCGATCCTTCAGTTCGATGAGGGAAGACATATCAAAGGAACGGATTTCCGAAAGCTCTTTTTTCAGCCTGGATGCGAGCATTTTGGACGACCCGATGCCGCTTGAACAGACGATCAGCGCTTTGATCTTCGCCTCTTCCCGTTTGATTTCCAAAGCGGAGCCGAAGTGAAGAACGATGAAAGCGATCTCATTATCAGAGAAAAGAAGCCCCGGAAAGAATTTTTCCATTCCTTCTTCTACGGCCATGTACAGCAGAAAGTAGTCGCGTTTAATTTGCTCGGTCATCGGGTTGTACATGTCGATATTTTCTTTTACCCGGTTGATCGCAGGCTCGAGATGGGCGATTAAACCGTCATATAAAGAGCCATTTTCCGTCAGATCAATTTTAATTTTTTCAGAAATGAAGCCGATCAGCTGCTTCGTTTGCAAGGCCGTTTCAACCTCTATGTCTTCCGGTTTGAATTCCGTTTTGTATTTGCGGTTGGCGCTCCGCAAATGAATGGTGATATATCCGATCTCAGCTTCCGGAATTGAAACGCCGAACGCTTTTTCAAGCTCTTTTGCCATTTCCAGCGCAGAGCCGTACTCCTTCGTCTGCTGCAGCGCTTTTAGTTCCGAATCCTCCATCGTAATGGTTTCTCCGAGCCTGATCCGGTCCATCGCAAAGGTTAAATGAACCGCAAGCGCCATGTATGAGCTGTCAGATAAGGCGATCGCGATTTTTTCCTTGAGCTGAATTAAGAGCCGGTCCATTTTCAAAAGTTCCGCTTTATTTACGACGCCGAACATTTTTTCAGCATCATCCGGTTTTCCTTTAATATTCAATTCAACCGCTTCCAAAAAGCTTTGAATATCAAGGCGGTTGACGATGAGATTGCCGACGATTTTCCGTTTCGCATTTTCCGGCCCCGTCAGCTGAATGCCGAAGCCCCTTTTTCGGATCAGCGTCAAGCCGAAGGGCGCAATCCAAGTCTCCAGCTCATCCAGGTCATAGCTGATCGTCGCGTTTGTTACTTGCAGTTCGTTCGCCAGACTGTAGAGCTTGATCGGCTCTTGAGACTCTAATAGTGAACATAGAATTAAAAGTTTCCGCTCCTCAGCGCTGTATTCATACTGTTCATAGGACAGGTCTGACAGGAGTTTTTGTTTGTCCTCCGGGTTTCCTACCGCTTTCAGTCCTTTGCCGGGCTGTTTATCAAGTGCCAGACCGAATGATTCCATCATCGGTTTGATTGTTTTTAACTCGCGGTGAACGGTTCTTGTGCTGACTTGTAAAGCTTCCGCCAGTTCATGCACTGTCTCGTACCGGTTCTGCAGTAATAGATGTTTCATTAATTTTTGTTCTCTCGCTGTCATATACATGAAACGCGCCTCCAGATTTTCTAGTTGTGAGAAGTATGGCATATGGGGAGTGCTGCCGGGGAAAGTGGTGTAAGTTATAATATAAAACGCTTTCAATGATTATTCAACCATTTTCAAATGGCAATTTGGCACTGGGCCGTGTGACAGTATTGAAAAAGAAAAATGTGTCAGATAATATGCCATGACGCTTGTTACTCTTGATCCGCACGGCTATACTTCAAAGTGACCTTACTTGTTTTTAGACATTGCACACCACATAAACAAACGCCCGGAAGATAGCTTCCGGGCGTTTGTTCTGTTTATGGAATATCGCAGCCTTGGACACTGGTATAAATCCGGAACCACTGATCATGGCTGAGTTTGTACGCGGATGCACGCACCGCGGCGGAAATGCGGTTCTCTTTTCCGCTGCCGACAATCGGCATGATGTCTGCCGGGTGGGTGAACAGCCATGCGTACATGACTTCGTCAATGGAAGCGGCACCGATTTCTTCCTGTACGGAACGAAGCGCGGCACGGATACGGACGTCCTTATCTGATTGTCCGGTAAAGACGCTCCCGCCCGCAATCGGTGACCACGCCATCGGCGGAATGCGTTTTTCCTGACAGAAATCCAGCGTGCCGTCATGAATATTTTCCAGCTCGTACGCCGAGATTTCAATTTGGTTTGTGATGAGCGGATCATCCAAATAGGATTCGAGCATTCTGTACTGGTGCGCTTTAAAGTTCGACACCCCGAAATATCTGACCTTTCCCGAGCTTTTCAGCGCATGAAACGCTTCAGCCACAGCCTCCGGGTCCATAAGCGGGTCCGGTCTGTGAATGAGCAGCACGTCCAGATAATCGGTATTCAGATTCAAAAGCGACTGCTCCGCCGACGCTAAAATGTGAGACTTCGACGTATTATAATGATGCGACTTGTTTCCGGGCCGTTCCGGTGATTCAATGACAATCCCGCATTTTGTGACGATTTCGATTTGCTCCCTTATTGAAGGCGAAAGGGACAAAGCGCCGCCGAAGAGCTTTTCACACGTATAACCGCCGTATATATCGGCATGGTCGAAGGTGGTGATGCCTTGGCTGATGCACCATTCAATCAGATTCAGCAGCTCTCCGTCTGAAACATTCCATTCGTTCAGACGCCAAAGCCCGTGTATCACTCTTGAAAATTCCAGGTCTTCAGCCAATTGAATGCGCTGCATGTGAAATCCCCCTTTTTCTTAGAGCCTCTTGTATCTCTGTTTTCAGGAATTGCCCATGCTGTTTCATTCTGCTTCGGCGGCCGATTTTCCTTTCAGCCCGCAAAAATCGTCATTTAATGATTCTGAAACTGCTTTTTCGCTTTTTCAACGACGTAATGGCTTCCGCCGCGTTTTTTGACGTCTTGAATCATCATCGCGATCAAAAGGTCTTTCTTTTTATAATCGTAACCGACAAACCAGCCGTTTTCTTTGCCGTCTTTATCTTCTTTAGACGTTTTCAGCTCGGCTGTACCGGTTTTTCCGGCTACGGTAATGCCGCTTACGGCCGGCTGATATGCAGAGCCGCGCGGATCTTCAACGACGCCTCTCAGCCCTTTTGTGATTTCTTCGGCATTGGCTTTCGACACCACTTGCTTATGCCAGATTTGCGGTGTTTTTTCTCCGTCTTTGATCAATGTCGGTTTGACGAGATTTCCGTCTGTTACAAATGCGGTATAGTCAGCCGCTAAGTGCAGCGGAGACATCAGCATCTGCCCCTGGCCGTAGCCCGTATCTCCGAGAAGGATCTCGGAATCAAGCTTGCCGTTAGCGATTGAAGACTTTTCAATCGGAAATTGGTACGGAATCTCTTCATCAAAGCCAAATGTTTTTAATCCTTTTGTAAACGCGTCCGCTCCGGCATCTATGGCATTTTGCGCAAAGTAGATGTTGTCCGATGTGATCAGCGCGTTTTCGAGATCCACTTCATTCAGGCGCTCTGATACGCGTGTGACATGGTAACCGCCCCAGCTCGAATCTTTCTGCCACTCTTTTCCGGTGATTTTTTTCTTTTCTGACGCTTTCAATGTGCCGTTTGTCAGGCCGACTGCCGCGGCAATCGGTTTAATCGTTGATCCCGGCGCATAAAGTTTGTTGAATTTCGCTGAAAACGGATTGTTTTTATCTTCATTCAGCTTTTTCCATTCTTTGCCGCTCCAGCCGAAAATGAAGCCGTTCGGGTCATAAGACGGTGCGCTGACTAGCGCGAGTGTCTCTCCCGTTTGCGGTTCGAGGGCGACTGCCGCTCCGCTGTCATCTTTCATAGAGTCATACAGCTTCGTCTGCGTTTTCATGTCAATCGTTACATGAATATCCTGCCCGCTTTCGGCTTTCTTTTCAGCAATGACCTCACCTGTTTGCGGGACGTAAATTTTCCAGCCGGTCGTGCCGCGCAGCTTGTCTTCATATACATTCTCAAGGCCGGCGATGCCGATTTTGGAAGTATCGCTGTATTGGCCGTCTTTCGCTTTTTTCAGCTGCTCCGCTGTGATGGTTTTAATATAACCGGTCAGATGGGCCGCTTTTTCGCCGTACGGATAGTAGCGGGAGCTGACTTTCGTTTTCGTCACGCCGTCTAATGCGAGCAGGCTTTTGACCTTGCTTTCATCATCCGGTCTGATTTTTTGAAGCGGGACATAGGAGTCGTCTTTTACCCAGCCTTGGTTCAGTTTGCTTTTGATATCGTCTTCAGAAAGGTCCAGTTTTTCAGACAGTTTTTTGATCACGCTGTCTTTATCCTTGCCGAGTTTTCCAGGGATAATGCCGATTTCCGGCACCTCGGTATTCACGGCGAGACCTTTTCCGTCTTTGTCGTAAATTTGTCCGCGCTTCGGTTCTTCATTTGCGATCTGCACGGTTTTGTCATCGGAAAGCTGTTTGAAAATAAAAGAAGGATTCCAGTCGATGTTCCATGATTCTCCATCGTCTGTTTTTTCTTTTTTCAGGACGGCCGTGTTTTCAAAAGCGACCTTCCCTGCTTTTGTATCCATGCTGACTTTATAATCGATGTGCTGGAGGTCATCTTTTTTCTTGTCGTCTTCGTCCTGTTTTTCGGCAGTGACTTTCAGATTTTTGACCCCTGCTTGTTCATAAACGGTTTCATATCGCTTTATAAAATCCTTTTTGGATCGTTTTTTCTTTTCATCCTGGGTGAGGCTTTGATACATCTTATCGTAATGACCGCCGTTCCAGTCTTTTACGAAATCTTTCATTCTGTCTTCGGCCGATTCCGTTTTCGAGCAGCCGATCAAACCTATGATTCCTGCGAGTAAAAGTAATAGGTATAACCCTTTTTTCACTGTCTATTCCCCTGCCTTCCAACTGTTATTTTCTCCTAAACCAAATCAGGCTGGCAAGGATTTTTTTCTCATATTGTTTAAAATTTTTTTGTTTTTCCTGCCGTCACGGGCCATATTCTTATACAATGTATCTATTAAAAAAAGGGGGAATTTCAGATGATCAGAGAAGCAGCCATGCTGTATGTAAAAGAAGGTCTTGAGGGGGAATTCGAAGAGGCATTCCGCCGGGCGGAGCCGATTATCGCGGGCATGAAAGGTTATCTGTCCCATTCCTTGTCCAAATGTATGGAAAAGACGCATAAATATTTGCTGCTTGTGGAATGGGAGACATTAGAAGATCATACAAAAGGCTTTCGCGGATCGCCGGAATATCAGGAATGGAAAGCCTTACTGCACCGTTTTTATTCACCATTTCCCGTTGTGGAGCATTTTCAGGATCTATCAGACTCAGATCGCGTGAAGCGTAAAACCGATTAAGGAGATTGACCATACAAAAACGGCGGTATAGATATTGAATTTCCCGGAGCCGTCGTTTTCTTTCCGTTTTTCCTCCAGCCCCTGAATGAACATGACCGCACCGAGAAACACGAGCATAACCGGCTGTATGACAGAGGTATGTTCCGCATACGTAAATGCGGCGGCCGCAAGTATAATAATCAGCATCGCGAGTGACAGTTTTAAGGCGCGCAGCAAAGCAATCCATCCTTTCTGTTATCATTTTTTGAACACAATTCTATTTCTGTCTTTATCCCCCATTATTCTAGCGTATTTTTTGCGCGGATAGAACGAAAGTCGGACAATTTTAAGTTTGTTTTAAGGAGCACGAAAAGCGCGCTCCCGATGAAAAGGAGCGCGCGGTTATGAGCGGGCGAGGCTTCCGTATCCGAGCCCCCGCAGGACGCATGCCATGACTTCATACCCCTTGCTGTTGGGGTGTACGCGGTCATGAGAGAGATATTCATTCATTTTTCCTTTGAAAGCGCTGTGGACGTCGGCAATTTTGACGTGCGGCGCCGATGCGAGTGTGCTGAGGTGCGCATTATAAGAGGATATCCATTTTTCTGCAATGGAGATGCCCGGGAAAGGATTGTATAAATTAAAGACGCGGATCTCATAAGGAGACGGGTGCGGCCCTTTTAAGGCAGCGATCTTGGCAATCATCTTTTCAAAGTTTTCATGGCAGTGACTGGACACGCCGGTGAACACCGAAGCGTCCGATGTTTGCTGATATGCCTGAACCGAATCGATCAAATCGTTGCCGCAGCCTGTAATCGTAATCATATCAGCAGCCTGAATCCGCCTCTGAATGTACGGCAAGGACATAAGCCCGAGAATTTCTCCCGTCTCAAGGCCTGATTTGGCAAAGACGGATACGTCGGTTCTTGTCTGTAAATCTTCTGCCATCATACGCCCGAACCGCTGGACAAAACCGGCGGAAAACGGCCCGGATCCCCTCCCCGTCGTCAAAGAATCCCCCAGCGCCGTATAAACAAGTCCCATTTACTTTCCTCCACTCGTTACTATCGATATTGTAATGTACGCGCGTGAAGAAAAATTGGCTCGGTCAATAACCCAATTTCTCAGAAATATGCTGTGCGGCGGTTTTGACCTTTTCGGTTAAATACGGCAGCCTGTCCTCTGAAAAACGGGCTTCGAAGCCGGCGATGCTGATTCCGGCAGCCACCTTACCTTCGTGATTGAAAATCGGCGCCCCGATCGCCGCCGTGTAATCTTCTAATTCCGAATAGCTGATCGTATAACCTGATTGTAAGGATCTTTCAATGGATTGAAGCAGTTCAGCCCGATCCGTCATCGTGCCTGAGGCGATTGCGGCAAGCTTTGTCTTCTGAATGTATGTGTCAATCTCCTCTTTTGGCAGAAACGATAGAATGCTTCTGGCGCACGCTCCCGCGTACAGCGGCGACCGGCGGCCGATTGCCGTATACAGGCGGACGGTTTGGGTGCCTTCAATTTTTTCGACGTAAATGGCTTCATCTCCGTCCCTCATGATCAGCTGAACGGCCTCATCCACTTCGCGGCACAGCTCTTCCATAATCGGTTTGGCTATTTTCCTGATGTCCAGACGTTCAGAGACGAGCTGGCCGAATTGTAAAAAGATCAGACCAAGCTGATAACGGCCGTCCGCTGCCCGGGTGAGAAATCCCGTTTCCTCCAGCGAGCTTGCCATCCGGTGAACCGAGGTCTTCGGCATTTCCGATAGAGAAACCAGCTCATTTAAGCTCAGGCTCGGTTCAGTCAGAAATAAATGAAGCAGTTCCATTGATTTGATGACAGTTTTGTTTTTGTTTTCCATGGTCTTTAGCCCCTTTGTCAGATCAGCCATTCCATTTTAAGCCTTGCTTTCAGCTCCTTTAGCTGCTGTTCCTTCTCTAAAAGCAGCAGTTCCGCTTCCTCCAGCGAAACGGCCCGGAACGTGATATGTTCCCCCGGCATCGTTTGGGCGACGAGAGGAAGATCGGCGGATATGATATGCGCCATCCGCGGATAGCCCCCCGTCGTCTGTCTGTCAGCCAGCAGAATAATCGGATTGCCGTCCGGCGGCACCTGCACCGTTCCGAACGTCACGGCCTCAGATACCATCTCCAGCGGCTCCCGCAATTCAAGCGGAGCGCCCTTCAGCCGGTAGCCCATTCGGTCGGATTGAGGCGTGACCGTATATGACTCTTGGTAAAAACGTAATTTTGCTTCTTCTGTAAAAGCATGAAATTGAGCGCCTTCAAGCACTCGTATGACCGGATTTTTTTTCAGCGGCAGAAATCCTCTGCTGCTGACAGACCAATCAGGCGCTGAGAAACCATGCTGTCCGAAAGAATCGCTCAGACAGTACGCGATTGATTCCGAACATGGCGTCATACGGCCGAGCGGCAGCTCATCATCTTTTTGCAGCGCTCTTCCGCAAAAACCGCCGATCCCCGCTCTGACATACGTGCTTTTGCTTTCCATGACGGCGGGCACGTCAAATCCACCCGCGACTGCGAGATAAGCGCGGCTCCCCATCTTGCACGGCCCGAATGAGACGACGCTGTTTTCCTTTATCAAAACCGGTTTCCATAGAGGGGCGGGCTCCCCATTAATATGAAGGGCGAAATCAGCTCCCGTGACGGCAATAACCGCAGGTTCTGAAAATTCAAAGGAAGGCCCGGGCCCCATGAGCGTAATTTCCAGTCCCGCCTCTTTTTCTTGATTTCCGGCAAGAAGATTGGCGATGCGCAGTGAGATCGTATCCATTGCGCCGCTTCCCAGCACACCGTATTTCTGATATCCCGTCCGCCCCGTGTCCTGAACCGTCGTCAAGAGACCGGGCTTTACCACTTTCATACTCATTCGGCTCCCTCCTTGATGCGGCTGTACTCCTCTGCTGTGATCCGGACGAATTTCACCGTATCGCCCGCTCTCAAAAGACTCGGCGGATGTTCTTCCGGCCTGAAAAGACGGAGCGGGGTGCTGCCGATCAGCTGCCAGCCGCCGGGAGTGGATATCGGATACACACCGGTCTGCATTCCCGCGATTCCTACTGAACCGGCCGGGATGGACGGCCTTGGCGACGCCTTTCTCGGCGCTCTGATCCGCTCAGACATTCCTCCTAAAAACGGAAATCCCGGCGCAAATCCGAGCATATAAACGAGATATTCGCCTTCAGTATGAATGCGGATGACGTCTTCCGGGGTCAGATCGTTCATCTCAGCGACCTCTTCTAAATCGGGACCGAAATCACCGCCGTAGCAAACGGGGATTTCCATCACCCGGCGCTCTTCTTTGCGGCCGGTCATTATATGGCTGAGACGTTCTGTCACTTCTTTCTTGACCAGGGCAAAAGGAGAGACGCCTTTTTTTATGTTTGAGACGGCATACACATCATAAAAGATCGTTAAGCTTGTGAATGCCGGAATACATTCAACGAAGCCCGGAAACGGCCGTTCTTCCATACAGGCTGCCGCCGCATGCACCCGGCTGTTGACCTCTTCGCTGATGTGCCCGCCAAAGCGGATGATAACGGCGGAATCACCGTACGGCTGTATATCAAGCGCTGTATTTCCGCTATACTGCATCATTGTCATCACCTCGTTGTATTCTTTCTCACTTACAGGACAGCAAGCGATTCATTTCGTATATCGGTGATCAGCATGTGCCCCGGTGAATGTGTTATTACGATGTCAGGCTTTGCTTCCATGATCACCGCCTGGGGCGTAACGCCGCAAGCCCAGAATACGGGAACTTCACCTTCCCGCACCGTTACGGCATCTCCGAAATCCGGCTGATGCAAATCGCTGATACCGATGCTTTGCGGATTTCCGATGCGGACGGGGGCGCCGTGCACGGCGGGAAAACGTGACGTGACCTGCGCCGCGCGGACTGCAAGCCTTTCCGGAATCGGTCTCATGCTGACGACCATCTTTCCAGAAAACGGGCCGGCGGGAACACAGTCAATGTCTGTTTTATACATGGGGACATTCACACCCTCATCGATGTGCCTGATTGGAATGTGCTGATTAATAAGGGCTTGCTCGAATGAAAAACTGCAGCCGATTAAAAACCCGACATCATCATCCTTCCAATACGGCGTAATATCTGTTACCTCTTCAGTAAGCACGCCATGCCGATAAATCCTGTATTTCGGAAAGTCCGTCCGGATATCAGCTCCCGGCGCAGCTATTGCCGGAACGGGTGAACCCGCATCCGTCACGTCAAGCACCGGACAAGGCTTTTGATTGCGCTGGCAGAATAAGAGAAAATCAAAGGCAAGATCCTTTTGCAAAACGACGAGATTGGCTTGTGCGTAAGAAGCGGCCATCCCCGCCGTCGGCCCGGTCATCTGCCCCTTCCTGACCAGCTGTCTGACTTCTTCGGGGCTCATGTCACTCATATGGTTTTTCATATCATCAGCTCCATAGCTGCGGCATTTGCGTGAATAATGTATAGATGCCCATAACCGCCATGACAACCACTACGATCGCCCCTGCAATCGTGAGCCAGATCGGATGCTTGTAATCGCCGACGATTTTTTTCTTATAAGCGCCCAACAGTATCATCGCTAATGCAAGCGGCAGAATTAAGCCGTTAAGCGAACCGACCGCGACCAGAATTTTGGCAGGCTGGCCGATCGTAACAAAAATAAGAGTGGATACGATGATAAAACCGATAATGACGCCATGTGAGTGCTTTTCGATTTTTGTTGAAAATGATTTGAAAAATGATACCGATGTATAGGCGGCGCCGATGACAGACGTGATAGCGGCAGACCACATGATGACGCCGAAAATTTTATAGCCTACATTTCCCGCCGCAAGCCGGAATACAGAAGCCGCCGGATTATCAGGATCAATGCTCAGGCCCTTTGAGACGACGCCGAGCACGGCGAGAAACAGGGCAATCCGCATAATCGATGTAATCAGAACGCCTGTGATGGAGCTTTTCGTAACCTGAGGGAGGACTTCCTTCCCTTGGATGCCTGAATCAAGCAAACGGTGGCCGCCGGCAAATGTAATGTATCCGCCGACCGTGCCGCCGACAAGCGTCACGATCGCCAGCACACTGATATGATCAGGCATAAAAGTTTTCACAACGGCGTGTCCGACCGGCGGAGCCGTCGTTACGGCAACATACACAGTCAATACGATCATGACGATTCCGGCGATCTGCATAAAACGGTCCATGACTTTTCCGGCTTCCTTTATGACAAAAATCAGCACCGCGACCGCTGCGCTGATTAAAGCGCCGATCTCCGGTTTGATCCCGAATAATACTTGAAGACCGAGACCCGCGCCGCCGATGTTTCCGATATTAAACGCAAGTCCGCCGAGCACGACCAGAAAAGCAATGGCATAACCGGCGCCCGGAAGCACCATATTGGCAATCTCTTGGCCGCGCTTTCCGGAAACCGCGATAATCCGCCATACATTGGTTTGCGCGAAAATGTCCAAAATAATAGAAATTAAAATGATAAATCCGAAGCTTGCCGCCAATGTGTTGGTAAACGTGGCCGTTTGCGTCAGAAAGCCGGGCCCGATTGATGATGTCGCCATCAAAAATGTCGCGCCTAAAAGAAGCGACCATTTGCCGGAAGCCTTTCCGGCTGTTTTTTTCTTTTGCTCCATGCTGTCTTCCTCCCTCTGCTGCTCAGTCTTTTGAAAGCGCGCTGATTTGAATGTCTGCCGCTTTTAATTCTTTTTTGATTGTTTTTGCGAATGTGAGGGCGTGGGCTCCGTCTCCGTGAATGCAGACTGTGTCCGCTTTCAGGCTTACAGCTTGTCCCTTACGTGATGTCACCGTGCTGTCTTTCACCATTTGAATCACTTGACCGACCGCTTTTTTGTCATCCTGAATCAGCGCATCCGGCTCTGAACGCGGCGTCAGCGTGCCGTCTTCCTGATAGGTGCGGTCCGCAAACACTTCGCTTGCCGTCCTCAGTCCGATTCGATCTCCCGCTTTAATCAGCTCGCTTCCGGAAAGCCCGAAAAGAATAAGCCCGGGATCAAAATGACAGACCGCCTGAGCGATGGCTTCTGACAGGCCGGGATTGACGGCGGCCATATTATATAAAGCGCCGTGCGGCTTCACATGCTGCATCTCGACACCTTCTGCTTTTAAAAACCCTGACAGCGCGCCGATTTGGTACAGCGTCAGATCATACGCTTCCTCGGGTGTAATCGCGATCTGACGCCGCCCGAATCCCTGCAGATCGAACAGCCCGGGATGAGCGCCGATTTTCACGCCTTTTTCCGCCGCAAGCGCAACCGTTTTGCGCATCACGCTGGGATCACCCGCATGAAAGCCGCAGGCGATGTTTGCAGATGTCACATAATCCAAAATCTCTTCATCCAGCCCGATTTTATAAGCACCGAAACTCTCTCCTAAATCACAATTGATGTCAATCTGAAACATAAGATCCCTCCTGTATTGTAAACGTTTTATATGATTATCATTCCGCTATTCGGAATGACTATTCCGAATTGTTGGATTTCTCTTCATTATATTTATTTCTGACAGGTTTGAACATCCTTTTGTCAGAAAACCTACCATGGACCTAGTCATAAATCTGACAAAACAAAAAAAGAGAGCCTCATACTGAGACTCTCTCTTTTTTCTATTATAACACCCAGTGGCGGATCGCTTTGGCGACCCCGTTTTCCGTGTTGACATCAGTCACCCAGTCAGCTGTTTCTTTCACAATGTCCTGCGCATTCCCCATGGCGACGCCGACACCCGCTTTTTCAATCATGGCAATGTCATTCAGACTGTCACCCATGGCCATCACATTTTCCATCGTGAAGCCGAGTTTTTCCGATACCTTCGCCAGCGCAGCCGCTTTGTTGATACCGAGGGCATTGACTTCGATGTTGATCGGACTGGAGTTTGTGATCTCGAGCTCCTTGTATTCCTTGAGCTCTTTCAGCACCTCATTCCGCACTTCGTCATCCTCGATTTCGAATCCGAACTTGAGCCACTGATGATCCGTAATCGTTTCCGGGAATTCTCCTCTCCACACTCTATCGACGGTAGAGGCCCAGAAATTCGTGTTGTGCTTATTCCTCAGATCCCATAATTTTTGAATATGATCGGTATGAAGAAGCTTGCGCTCAACCAGCTCAAAGTCGGAATCCCAGATTTCGCTGCCGTTTGCCGTGATTAAAAAGGATGACAGCTCGAGAGACTCAGCCAGTTCGCGGCAGGTCATCAGCGTGCGTCCTGTGCTGATGACGACGTGAATTCCTTTCGCCTCCGCTTCCTTGATCGCCCGCCGGTTTTCCTCCGGGATGAGCTGCTCGTCATTGAGCAGGGTTCCGTCCATATCAATCGCGATCAGTTTAATATCTGCGTCTTCTCTTTGTATCGGCATATATGTACCTCACTTTTTATAATGTAGTCGTCTCTATTTTAATACATATGACCCACAGGAACAAAAAACCGCTTCCTGCGTTTGGCGGGGAGAACGTTGAGGAAAAGAAATATTGAGGTGATGGAGGATGAAAGAAAGAAAACAAAAGAACAAACCGAATGAAAATCCTGAACATCATGATTTAACCGATCCGATTCCGCTGGAAGAGCTGAAGGAAAACGCCAATGACGAAAAACACAAACATGACCAAAGGGACAATTCACAAAGTGAAAGAGATTATGATACAAAATAACACGCTTGTCCGAAAGCCGCCGATGGAGGCGGCTTTTTTTACGATGGCTGGATAAATATGCTGAGCTCAGCTTCCGCCACAGGCTTCCCGGCAACGGACGCTTTCGCCCGGCCGAACACAAAACCGCGTCTGATTCGCGTGACCTCAAAAAAAAGATCCAGACGGTCTCCCGGCAAAGCGTCACCTAACCTTTCCGCTTTCTTCACCGCGGATAAGAGACCGAGGCCGTCACCGCCGGTAATTCCCGCGCAAGCCGCCGTTTGGGCCATTGCTTCAACGACGAGCGAAAATGGCATCTCTCTTTGGGATTCAGTTATAAACCAGTCATTTTCACTGATGTTTTTGTAAGCAGCCGCCCATTTTCCGGCTTCACTGTTCGTCGTGCCGTCAATCAAAAGAAACGGAAAACGATGGGGCAATAGCTTCTGATTCATCACGCAGCCTCCCTTCCCTCTTATTATAACGCAAGAAAAAACCCGCGTCCCCCGACGCGGGTTCATTTTTATTGATTGAGCTTTTTGAGCACGATGCCGTGCAGCGGTTCATGCAGCTGAATACCGCAAATGTCTTGAAGAACGCGGCTCGTGCCTTTTTCCGCGATAAGCTTTTGCAGCTCAACCGCTTCCGGATCATCCTGATAGTCAAAGCGCAGGGCGGCGGCGATGCCTTCTGCCAGCGCGTTCGGTTCTTTTATTTTTTTGGCCGGCCCTACTAATCTATCATTCGCTCCGAGTTTTCTGAGCGGTGATCTGGCGACTCTTGTCACATCATCCGTGATGTATTCATTTTCAAAGCGGCCGATGATTTTTTTCATGTACTGCTCGTGTTCGGATTGCTTAAAGCCGTACGCTTTCACTAAGTACTCGCCCGTTTCTGAAAGTGCATCGTACACGACACGCCGGATTTCCGGATGGCCGATGGCCTCTTTGACGGTTTTTAATCCGCGCTGATAGCCGACGTACGCCGTAACGGCATGACCGGTATTGACGGTAAACAGCTTTCTCTCGATGAAAGGCGTAAGATCATCCGTAAACAACGCGCCTTTAAGTACCGGCTGGCCGCCGGCAAAGCCGGTTCTGTCTATGACCCATTCAAAAAACGGTTCTACGGATACTTTCAGCGGATCTTCATGGTGCTGAATCGGCACGATCCGATCCACCGCAGAATCCGGGAAGCCGACCGTCCGGTTCACGAGTTCCCGCTCCGCTTCCGTCAAATGTCCGAAAACTGCTTTTTTCAGAAAACTGCTGCCGCCGATCATATTTTCACAGGCAATGATATTGAGAGGCTCAGAGGACGTTCTGCGCTTCAGCCCTTCCGCGATGGACGGGGCGATGAGTCTGAGAACGTTCGGGCCCACCGCCGTCGTAATGATCGCCGCCTCATTGATCAGCCTGTACAGCTTTTGTTCTTGCACCGCGCTGTTGATGGCTGAAACGGGGCCGATGATTTCGGTCTGCCGGCCGCCGTCGGCAAGCTCCACGGTATATTCCTTCTTTTCATTGAGAAGGCTGACCATCGTTTCATTCACATCAGCGAAAACTACGTCATAGCCGGAATGATGGAGCAGGGCGCCGATAAAGCCCCGCCCGATGTTTCCCGCTCCGAAATGAAGGGCAATCATGTCAGTTCACCTCGCTGAAAATAGCGGCCAGTTCTTCTTCCGTCTTTGCACTGATCAGCCGTTCGATGTTTTCTTCCTCTGAGCAGATGATGGCGATGTTTGACAGGATGTCTAAGTGTTCATTGTTTTTTCCGGCGATACCGAAAACGACCTTTGCCGTATTGCCTTCACCGTATTCCACACCGTCCGGAATCTGGATGACGGAAATGCCTGAATGAAGCACCTCATCCTTTGCATCTTCCGTGCCGTGCGGGATCGCGATGAAATTCCCCATAAACGTGGATGATGTTTCTTCACGTTCGAACATTTTTTCCACATAGCCGTTCTTCACGTAGCCGTTATCAATCAATGTCTGTCCCGCGAGGCGGATGGCATCCTCTTTTGAGTTCACCGTCTGGTTCAGTTTGATGTTCGCTTTAGCCAATACTTCCATGATGAAGATCCCTCTTTCTGTTTGATTAGTTTTTAAGCTTTTCAATCAGTTCATCGTATTTCGGGCTGTTCAAGAAATTATCAACCGAAATGTGCACCGCCTGCGGCAGCTTCGCTTTCGCGCGGTCAGTCAGGTCCTTATGCGTAATGACGATATCCGCGTCATTCGGCAGATTATTGATCGACGTATTTGTCACATCAATATCCAGGTCTGCTTTTTTCACTTTGTTTCTTAAAATGGAGGCACCCATTGCGCTCGATCCCATACCCGCGTCACACGCGAAGATAATGCGGCTGACTTGGTCAGCGGAAATATCAGCGGCGCTGTTTTCCGGCTCTTCCTCTTTGTCTGCCAACGCGGCCGCCGCTTCACTTTTCCTGCCTTTCATTTCCTGCATTTTTTCCGCCGCGGCTGTCAAATCTTCTTCGCCCGCTTTAGACGATTTCAGAATAAGCGCCGAGACGATAAACGATACGGCCGCGGCAACGATGACGCCCGCCAGCACGCCGAGGTAGCTTCCTTTCGGCGTCAGCGCTAAAATGGCGATGATGCTTCCCGGAGATGATGCCGCGACAAGACCCGCGTTAAAGATCGAGAATGTAAGCAGTCCGCTCGCTCCCCCAGCGATCGCCGCGAGAATCAGCATCGGTTTCATTAAAATGTAAGGGAAATAGATTTCATGAATCCCCCCGAAGAAATGAATGATCGCCGCTCCCGGAGCCGTCGATCTTGAAGAGCCTTTCCCAAAGAACATATATGCCAGTAAAATACCGAGTCCCGGCCCGGGGTTCGCTTCCACTAAAAACAGAATGGATTTACCCGCTTTGGCGGCCTGCTCGATTCCGATCGGACTTAAAATGCCGTGGTTGATCGCGTTATTCAGGAACAGGACTTTCGCCGGCTCTACGAAAACGCTTGCAATCGGCAGCAAATTCGCGTGGACAATGACTTCCACACCCGCCGCCAGCAATTTGTTAAGAGACAGGACGACCGGGCCGATCGCATAAAACGCGATAATCGTCAGCACAGCTCCGATAATTCCCGCCGTGAAGTTGTTGATCAGCATTTCAAAACCCTGTCTGACTTTATCTTTAAACACACGGTCTAATTGTTTAATGAGATAACCGCCCAAAGGCCCCATAATCATTGCCCCTAAGAACATCGGAATGTCCGCTCCGACAATGACTCCGATGGCCGCCGTCGCTCCGACGACTCCCCCGCGGTGATCGTAAATCATTTTTCCGCCCGTATATGCGATTAAAAGCGGCAGTAGATACGTAATCATCGGGCTTACCAATGTATTCAGCTGCGGATTCGGAAACCATCCCGCAGGAATAAACAGCGCGGTGATAATTCCCCATGCGATAAATGCGCCGATATTCGGCATGATCATACCGCTTAAATAACTGCCGAACCGCTGTATCTTCACTTTCATGCCAGCTTGCTGTTCTTGCTGCATGTTCATTCCCTCCCTGTTTGCTTGCCTTCAGATGAAAATAAATAAGACACGGGGTTTCTCTCTCTCCCCTGTGTCTTCATCATAAAACGCTTACAATCCCCATTCAATGAAAAGTAAAGAGGAGTTTGGCACAGAGACTGTGACAACTCCTTAACAAAAAAAGACACCTCATCAAAGGTGTCTTACCGCTTTCTGTATATAATGTGTCCTTTTGTGACGACGAGTTTGGCAATGAGCCGCTCACTGACAATAAACACCGGATACGCACATACGAGTGCGAAAATGGCGGCCGGCACATACCGCGCTGCCGGAAACATCGGCATGACGGCGGTTCTGGCCATCTGCACAAGATAAATCAAAAGCACCGTAATCGCAATGGCCGCAGCCATAATCGGAGCTGATACTTTATATTCACGCAATTTCACATGGCAATGCCCGCACTGAAACTGGCACGGGATCATGGATGATCTGACCATGTCGCCTGTAATCGGCTTGCCGCAGTTCGGGCAGGTCGTTTCTTTCATGTTTATTCCTCCATTCAACTCTTCTATTATAACAGAGTCTGACTACGTCTTTTACATTTGTGATTGTTCAACATTTTTTCACATATTTTATCATCAGGCTCTTGTGTGCATTTGTGAAAACATCTACTCTTAGAGGGAGGTTCATCACTCATTCGCATCATAAAAAGGAGGATGCAGAATTGCTTCCGATTCACAGACAGCAAACCTTGCTTGAATGGCTGAAAGAAGAGGGCGCGCTGAAAATCTCTGACATAAGCGAGAGATTCGGCGTCTCCGAGATGACCGTGTACAGAGACGTCAATCAGCTGGCGGATGCAAACCGGATTATCCGGACACCCGGCGGCATTACCCTCCCTCCCGCTTCAGAACGAAGCGCCAATCAATGCGGCTATTGCCTGCGGCCGATTCAGCATTCGTATTCTGTTCAGCTTATTACCGTTTCACAAGCCGTTGAGCAGATGTGCTGCATTCATTGCGCGATTTTGCGGTATGAGGATAAAAAGGAAGAAGTGTCCCACGTCATTTGTAAAGATTTTCTTCTCCAGACGACGCTGACGGCCGCTTCCGCATACTTTTTAGTCCATGCCGATATTGACCTTCAATGCTGCCGGCCTCAGGCGATTCCCTTCTCAACGCTTGATTACGCAGAACGGTTTCAAAAAGGATTCGGCGGGGTCATTTGCACCTTTGACGAGGCGGCGGACATCATCTTACACGACAGGCAGAAGGGATGCACCTGCAGCAAGACATAACAACAACCAACCGGAAGGCGGTGTCATCATCCATGAGACAGAACAAACGCTGGCTCATCTTTTTGCTGTTCCTTGTTTTGATTCCGAAAACAAGCTTCGCCCACGCCTACATCACAAACTCAAATCCGGGTGAGAACAGCGAATTAAAACAAGCGCCGAAGCAGATTGAAATTGAGTTTAATGAACAGATTGAAGAAGGCTTCCACTCCATTAAGGTCTATAATTCATCCGGCGAACGGGTCGACGCGGGCAAAACGGTGATTCAAAAAAATGATGCCCGCATCATGACCGCGGCATTGAAAAAAAATCTGCCGCATGATATTTACAGAGCGGAATGGAACGCGGTATCGGCCGACGGACATCCGGTATCCGGCGTCATCCCTTTCAGTGTCGGAAAAGCCGGCGGAGAACTTCAGGAGCAGACATCATCGCAAGCGGCGCTTCATCCCGAAGCGGCCATCGACCGCGGTATTTTGTACACCGCTCTCTCCCTGTTTATCGGCACGGCTTTTTTCCATCTGTTTTGGTACAGAAATAATAAAGATTCATCAAAAGCAAAACGAACTGTAAAGCTGCTCGTGATTTCTTTATGTGTAACGGGGCTCGCGCTTATCTGCCAGCTCCCGATCCAGACGAAAGAAAACGCGGGCGGCGCTTGGAGCGCCGCGTTCCAGCCGGACTATGTAAAAGAAACGCTTCTGAAAACGGCAGGCGGGTACGTCTGGATGATCCAGACCAGCTTATTTATCCTGCTCGCCCTGTCCATGATCCCGCTGTTGAAGAAGAAAGCATTCCGGTCATTTGCGTACTGGACGGCGCCGCTGTTGTTCTTCTTCGCTTCGCTTTTGGCAAAAGCATTCGCCGGGCATGCGGCGGTCATTGACGAAAAAGCGGTCGGCATCGCGATGGACTTTCTCCATTTATCGGCCGCGTCTGTATGGATGGGCGGTATCGCCGCGCTTGTGCTGCTTCTTTCATCAGAGTGGAGAAAAACCGATAAAACCATCGCTTGGGAAACGGTCAGACGGTTTTCTCCTTGGGCGTTCGCCTCTGTCGGTGTGCTGTTATTTTCAGGTGTGCTGAACGGATTTTTCATTATCCGCACGTTTGATTCACTCTTTCACACCGCTTACGGTAAGACGCTCCTTTTGAAAATCGGACTGTTTGTCATCATGCTTGTGCTCGGCGCCGTTCACGTATGGATAACGAAGTTCAGCAGAAAAAGGAGCATCAGCGCAACGATAAAGGCCGAATGGGCACTAGGCATCGCGGTGTTATTTACAACCGCCGTCTTCACAAGCCTGCCCAGCCCGCCGCCGCCTGCGCCATTGCCTTTTAACGGCTCAGAAACGATCGGAAACGGGGAAACCCTGTCCTTGCACATTACGCCGAACCAGCCGGGTAAAAATGAATTTCAAGTCATTGTCACCGATCACAACGGCAGCTTGGTAAAAGACATTCAGCAATTTACGGTCACTGTTTACCAGACGGGCTTCAGCGGCAAACAGCATGAAAGCACCTTTGATTTGAAGAAGACGAAGGAAGGCACATTTGAAGCCGCCAACCTGTCCATCACCGAAAAGGGAAACTGGAAGATCAAAGTCCACGGGCTGACAAACGATTTTAATGAAATCAACCAAATATTCTCAACGACAAACTAAGGAGTGTATCTCATGTTGAAAAAAAAGGCTTTATTATTCATATCCGCCGTGACCCTGTCACTCGTCGGTTTTACGGCGGCAGCAAGCGCCCACGTCTCAGTCAAACCCGCGGAATCCGCGGCCGGTTCTTGGGAAACGTACACGATGAAAGTGCCTGTGGAAAAGAATGAGCCGACAACGAAAGTCGTGCTGAAAATGCCCGCCGGCGTTGAATTTCAGCAATATCAGCCGATTCCGGGATGGAAAACATCCGTATCCAAACATGATGACAAAGCGGTCTCCGTCACTTGGGAAGCAAAGGACGGCGGCATCCAGCCCGGCCAATTCCAGCAGTTCACGTTCGTTGCGAAAAATCCTGAAAAGAGCGGAGATGCCGCTTGGGACGCTTACCAATATTACAAAGACGGCAGCATTGTAGAATGGACGGGTGATGAGAAAGCCGACACGCCCCACTCGATTACGAAAATCACGAAATCGGCCAGCGTGACGGATGCGCACGGAGCTGAACAGTCAAACGAAGAAAGCAAATCCGGCGTATCAGCGCTTGATATTGCAGCCATCGTTCTGTCAGCTGCGGCGATTATCCTTTCCATCGCGGCGCTTGTAAAGAAAAAACGCGCGTAAGCAAAAAGCGATCCGGCTCTAAAGAGCCTGCGATCGCTTTTTTTCTTATCCGCGGCCTGCCTGGAATGACGGATATTTGGTCATTCCCCCGTCAGCAAACAGCGTAATGCCGGTTACGTAGCTTGATTCCTTTGAAGCAAGCCAGACGGCGACAGCCGCGATTTCTTCCGGCTCACCGATATATCCCATCGGAATCATGCTTTCCACATCTTTTTTCTGAACGGGATCCGCAAATTTTTCCGCGTTGATCGGCGTATTGATGGCTCCCGGCCCGATGTTGTTAACACGGATGCGCTTCGGCGCGTACTCAAGCGCCAGCGTTTCCGTCATCAATTTGATGCCGCCTTTACTCGCCGCGTAGTGAACAAACAGCGGCCACGGAATCATTTCATGTACGCTCGACATGTTAATGACGTTTCCTTGAATATCATTCTCTACGTAATATTTAATGGCTTCGCGGCTTCCTAAGAAAGCGCCGGTCAGATTGGTATTGATGACTTTGTTCCAGTCTTTAAGCGGCATTTCATGTGACTGAACCGGATTTTCCATGCCGGCGTTATTGATCATGACATCCAATGTCCCGAATTCCTTCACCGCGGTCTGCACGATGTTTTTGACATCTTCTTCTTTTGTGACGTCGCCTTGAACGATGACCGCTTCGCCTCCCGCTTTTTGAATCTCTTCTTTAACGGTTTGGGCGTCTTTTTCATTACTATAGTAGTTAACCACGACTTTCGCCTGCTCCTGTCCGAAGCGGATCGCCATCGCTTTTCCTAATCCTGATGAAGCTCCCGTAATGGCAACGACTTTTCCTTTTAAATCCGTGTACATGTTCAAACCTCCTGCATTTGTTATGAATTTGATTTCGCAACGCCTAAGAATACCGCGGCCACAATGATCAGGATAATCCCGATGGCAATGGCGACCAGCTGACGCTTCGTTTTGCTCTCACGGAGAATGAAGATTCCGCCGAGCGTGCTGATGACGATCCCCATTTGAGAGAGGGAAAAACTTGTCGCAACTCCGACGCGCGGCTGTGAGATGAACAGAAACATATTCCCGAGCGCCCAGATGATTCCCGGCAGAATGTTCTTGAGGGCGTACTTATTAAACGGTTTATGCTTGTACGTCAGGAGCAGTCCGCCGATGACCATCCCGATCGCCTGCGGCAGGAGCGCTGACCATCCGGATACGCCGAACAGCCGGGCCACAACGACATAGACCAAATAACCGAGCGTGGAGATCAGCAGGATGACAATGCCTTTTTTTAAGTTTCCCGGTTCTCCGTCCGCCCGCCCCTTTTTATCTTCTAAAGATGTGAGCACAATCCCGATGATGATAAAAATAAGGGCGAGAATACCCAGCGTAATCGCGATCGGGGTTGACCATTCTTTGAATACGATCACACCGAACAAAGAAGTCGAGACGAGCTGCATTCCCGTTGATATCGGCATCGTTTTTGAAACGCCCATCAGCTGTATGCTTTTAAGCTGATTGCTTTGGCCGAGCGACCAAAACAGCCCCGAGATGATGCCGACAATAAAAATGCGCCCAGACAGCACCGGGTGGACAAACAGATACAACACAAACGAAACGATGAGCGCCCCGATTGTCGTTCCCAGCGTCTGGCTGTAAGGCCCGCCGCCTAATTTGACGTTAAATAACACGATGCTCCCCCAAAATAAAGCCGGGAGAAGAGCCAGTAATATATCCATGATGGCGACCTTCTTTCAATCGTATTTGCTGTTATTTTGTCTGGAATCGAACCGATTATTCCCGCAAGATCAAAAAAGCCTGCCGGCGATATTCACCGGCAGACTGCTCAATAAAAACAGCCCCGCTTAGAAGCGGGGCTTTCTTTTCGGCTCATTAAAGTCCGATAGACATGTATTTGGTTTCCAGGTACGGTTCAATGCCTTCCGTACCGCCTTCACGGCCGATGCCGCTTTCTTTCATTCCTCCGAACGGCGCTTGAACCGCGGACGGACCGCCGTCATTCCAGCCGATGATGCCGTATTCAAGCTGTTCAGAAATATAGATGCCGCGGCGGTAGTTTTCTGTGAAGAAATAAGCCGCAAGTCCGAACGGCGTATCGTTCGCAAGCTTGATCGCTTCATCAATATCTGAGAACGTAACGATCGGCGCAACCGGGCCGAATGTTTCTTCATGCATGATGTTCATGGATGTATCTACATTTGACAGCACGGTCGGTGTCACGAAATAGCAGCCTTTTTCATCGTTTTGGTCATACGTTCCGCCCGTCAGCACTTTTGCGCCTTTTTCCACGGCGTCATTAATTTGGCCGACGATTTTATCGAAGCCTTTTTTGTTGATGACAGGGCCGACGTTTACGCCTTTTTCAAGACCGTTTCCGACTTTGAGTTTCGCAGCTTCTTCACTCAGTTTTTTCGCAAACTCGTCTTTTACGGATTCGTGTACGATCAGCCGGTTCGCACAGACGCAGGTTTGGCCGGCATTTCTGAATTTAGAGGCCATTGTTTGGGCTACCGCCAGATCAAGATCAGCGTCTTCATCCACGATCAGCGGCGCATGTCCGCCAAGCTCCATTGACATATGTTTTACGGTGTCGGCGCTGTTTTTCATCAGGATTTTGCCGACAGGCGTTGAGCCGGTAAAGGTAATTTTGCGGATTTTCGGGCTGCTGGTGAAGACGTTTCCGATTTCGGCTCCGTCACCGATCACCACTTGCAGCACGTCCTTCGGAATTCCCGCTTCATATGCGAGACGCGCAAGGGCGTAAGCGGAAAGCGGCGTATCCTCCGCCGGTTTGATGATGAACGTACAGCCTGCCGCCAAAGCGGGCGCGGCTTTTCTTGTAATCATCGCATTCGGGAAATTCCACGGCGTGATCGCGGCTACCGGACCGACCGCCTGACGGGTGACGACAATCCGTTTGCCCGTTGTCGGCGCAGGTACTGTTCTGCCGTAAATCCGTTTTGCTTCTTCGGCGAACCATTCAATATAGCCGGCGCCGTATAAAACTTCTCCGACCGCTTCTTCGTACGGTTTGCCGTTTTCTTTCGTAATTAATTCCGCAAGTTCTTCTTTATTTTCAACAATCAGCTCATACCATTTTCTCAAAAGTGAGGCACGTTCTCCCGCTGATGTTTTGGACCATGATTGAAACGCTTGATGTGAACGTTCAATCGCTTTTTCAACATCTTCGGCCGTCTGCTGGGGGATGCTTTCGATCGCCTCTCCCGTTGCCGGGTTGTACACTGTTAATTGTTCTGGCATATTGAACATTCCTTTCTCTGCTATAGTAAAGCCATTGAATGCTAGTTGATGTATCTCACACTTTCATGATAGCAGACACATCCGCCGGCATTCCAATAATTGAACTCACAGAGCTGCTTCGATAATGGAAAGGCCTTCTTTGAGCTGCTCATCCGTCACGACAAGCGGCGTCAGGAATCTGATAATGTTGCCGTTAATGCCGGCCGTCAGCAGCAGCAGTCCGTTCTCGTTCGCCGTTTTGGCGATCGCCGCGGCTTTTGCTTTGTCCGGTTCCCGCGTGTCCGGATCTTTGACAATTTCGATGGCCGCCATCGCGCCGAGTCTGCGCACTTCTCCGATACAGGCATGCTCTTTTTTCCACTCGAGCGCTTGATGCTCGATGATCCGGCCGATCTCCTCGGAACGCTGATTCAGCCCTTCTTCTTCAATAATATCCAAGACCGCAAGCGCAGCCGCACAGCCGAGCGGGCTTCCCGCATATGTGCCCCCGAGTTCCCCCGGCGCGGCGGCATCAAGCATTTCCGCCCGGCCGATGACGCCGCTCAGCGGCAATCCGGCCGCAAGTGATTTGGAAACGGTGATCAAATCAGGAACGGCTCCGAAATGTTCAATCGCAAAATACGTTCCCGTTCTGGCAAAACCGGTCTGAATCTCATCCGCCACAAAAACGATGCCGTGTTTTTGACAAAAAGCGGCGACGTGCTGGACGAAACGTTTTGACGGAATGATGAAGCCGCCTTCTCCCTGAACCGGCTCCATGACGACACAAGCGACGGTTTCCGGTGCAACTGCGGCGATAAAGAAATCCTCAAAAGCGCTGATGATAAAGTCGTCATACTGCTCGTCGCTCATGCCGGCCGGCTTTTGATAATAGTAAGGAAACGGCGCCTGATACACCTCTGAGGCAAACGGGCCGAAACCGAATTTATAAGGCTTCACCTTGCTCGTCATGCTCATCGTCATGTTCGTGCGGCCGTGGAACCCTCTTGTAAATGACACGACAGCCTGGCGCTTCGTGTATTTTCTGGCGATTTTCACGGCGTTTTCCACCGCTTCCGCCCCCGAATTGAGAAAAATCGCTTTTTTCGCATGATCTCCCGGCGCAAGGGCGCAAAGTTTTTCGGCCAGCTCAATATAAGACGGATACATCATGACGTTAAATCCCGGGTGAATCAGATCCTCCGCCTGTTTCTTCACGGCCTCCACCACTTTCGGATGGGAATGGCCGACATTCAGCGTTCCGATCGCTCCGGCAAAATCAATGAATCGTCTGCCGTCCAAATCGTACAAAAGCGCCCCTTCCCCTTTTACCGCCATGCTGCGGTTTCCATTGCCGACCCCCTTGGAAACGAATTGATCCCGTTTTTGCTGCCACTGGGCAGTTGTCACTTCCGATGATGCTGTTCGACTCATAGATTCCATCCCCCTGCATTGTTTTCTTATCATTCTGACTTCTTTTTGGTATGATGAAAAGTACCAAAATCAATTTATCCATGGTATCAGAAAGGGGCAGGGTCTGGATGCTGACGATTTCCATTGATCATTCGGAAACGGCGGATTATATCTATCAGCAGATCTATCAGCACATAAAAGCGGCCGTTTTGAAGCGCAGCCTGATGCCTCATACAAAGGTGCCGTCTAAACGGGAGCTTGCCGAGACACTCAAGGTCAGCGTGAATTCAGTGAATTCAGCTTATCAGCAGCTGCTTTCAGAAGGTTATTTATATGCAGTCGAAAGAAAAGGTTTTTTCGTGGAGGAAATTGATACGGTTTATCATGAAGAAACGCCTTCGCTCCTATTGCCTGATAATTTGAAAGAGCGGGAGACGGATAAAAGCGGCTGGATTTCGTTTTCTCATATGAGCGTGGATACGGCGCATTTCCCCCTGAAAAGCTGGTTCCGCTGTGAACATAAAGCAGCCGCCCGTTCATTTCATACACTCGGAGAACTCGTCCACCCGCAAGGTTTATATGAAGTCCGTGAAACAATTTCGCGGCTTATTTCCCTGACAAGGGGCGTTACATGCCGCCCGGAACAAATCGTGCTCGGAGCGGGCACGCAATTGCTGGTGCAGCTGCTGACGGAACTGCTGCCAAAAGACGCACTCTACGCCATGGAGAACCCGGGATATATGAGGATGTACCGGCTGCTGCAAAACCTCGGGAAAAAGGTTGCGACGATCAGCCTTGATGAAAAAGGCATGTCCATGGACGAAATCGAAAAACGCCGGCCCTCTGTATTGATCACCACGCCTTCCCATCAATTCCCCTCAGGCGTGATCATGCCGGCTTCCCGGCGGATTCAGCTTTTAAACTGGGCCGCCGAACAGAACGGCCGCTTCATCATTGAAGATGATTATGACAGTGAATTTAAATATGACGCCGATACAATACCGGCGCTTCAAAGCCTTGACCGGTTTCAAAATGTCATCTACATGGGGACCTTTTCAAAATCCCTTTTCCCAGGTCTGCGCATCAGCTATATGGTTCTGCCGCCCGGGCTTTTGCGGACGTTCAAAGAGAGAACGTATGACCTGCATACGTGCAGCACGCTTGCCCAGCTCGCGCTGAAAGAATTTATCGAATCAGGTGAATATCAGAAACATATTAAAAAGATGAAGCAGCATTATAAGAACATACGGGAACGCCTCATTTCGGCTTTGGAAGAAACATTCGGAGAAAGAATCAGTGTAAAGGGCGCCAATGCGGGGCTTCATTTTGTCACTGAGTTTGACTGCGCCCGTTCAGAAAAAGAGATATTGGCACGGGCGGATGCAGAACAGCTCGATCTGTTTGCGATGAGCCGGTTCCGTCTGAAAGCGGGAGGCGATTCAAACAAACCGCAGCTTATCCTGGGATTCGCCCGCCTGAAGGAGAGCGATATTCAAGAAGGCGTCTACAGGCTTTACCGGGCGGTTTTCGGCGCATAAAAAAACCCCCGGAATTCGGGGACTTATTTACCAGCGGTCCGGTTCTGTCTGCAAAATCGCCTCCAGCAGGCCGGGAAACGCCGCTTGTAAATCATCTTTGCGCAGGGAATAATAACGGTGCTTCCCGTCTATGCGCACTTGGGCGATCCCCGCTTCCCGCAGCACTTTGAAGTGATGGGACAGCGTTGATTTAGCGACCCGGACATCAGCGCAGGTTCCGCACGTTTTTTCTGTTGTTTCCGCCAATTGTTTGACCAGCTCTAAGCGGAGCGGATCACTCAGAGCATGAAGAACCTTTGTCAGCTGTAAGCGTTCGGTTTCAGGATGGTTTGGAATGTTCATGAGTCAAATGTAACACAGATCATCGGCGGGTGACAATTTAGGCGGTGAGGGTTTTTTCTTTACCTTTCGCAATGAAACATGTTACAGTTAGTTCGATAATATTCGAACTATAACAAATTAACCCAATCAGGAGGAATAACCATGATCGTCTTACAGGCTTACATGAAAGTAAAAGCGGATAAACGCGAGGAATTTTTAGGAGAAGCGCAATCACTTGTTCAGCATTCACGCGCGGAAGAAGGAAATGTGCAATACGATCTTTTCGAAAAAGTCGGTGAGGAAAATACATTCGTCATGCTTGAACAATGGAAAGATGAAGAAGCGATGAAATCCCACAACGCAACTGACCATTTCCAAGGATTCGTGGCAAAAGCAAAAGAAGTGCTGAGTGCGCCGCTTGACGTCGTCCGCACAGAACTGTCAGAGTAACGAAAGGATGAATGACATGAACGAAGTCCTTCAATTATTAACAGACCACCGTTCCATCCGCAGCTACACAGATGAACCTGTATCGGATGAACAGCTGGATCTTATCATCCAAGCCGCTCAGGCAGCGCCGACTTCCATTAACGGCCAGCAATTTACCGTTATTGCGGTGAAAGATAAGGAGCGGAAGAAAAAAATATCCGAATTGGCTGGCGGCCAGCCGTGGATTGACCAAGCGCCGGTTTTCCTTTTATTCTGCGCTGATTTTAACCGCGCCAAAATTGCGCTTGAAGAGTATAATGATACACCGCTTGAGATCACGAACGGTTTAGAGTCCGTCTTAGTCGGAGCCGTAGATGTCGGGATTGCGCTGGGTACGGCAACGGCTGCGGCTGAATCAATGGGACTCGGCACTGTGCCGATCGGCGCCGTGCGCGGCAAGCCGGACGAACTCATTGAATTGCTGAAACTTCCGAAATACGTTTTCCCGGTTTCCGGTCTCGTCATCGGCCATCCGGCAGACCGCTCCGCGAAAAAACCGCGTCTGCCGCAAGCAGCCGTTCTGCATCATGAAACGTATCAAGAAGAAGATTTAAGAACACATATCGAGGCCTATGACAAGCAGATGTCCGAATACATGAAAAAACGCACCGACGGACAGGAAACGAGAAACTGGTCACAAGGCATCACCTCCTACTATAAGCAGATTTATTATCCTCACATTCGTGAAATGCTTGAAAAACAAGGGTTTAAGACGGATAAATAAGCGGATCAGCCTGCCGGAACACTCCGGCAGGTTTTTTCTGTTCCTCAAACAAAAGCGTTGACACTATGTAAAAATTTTTGTTAATATTTTCATCATATACTCATTGGTTTTCTGTGAACCGATGGGTTTTCTATTGTGACGAAAGAAGGAATCTGGGCTTATGAATGATAAGAAAACGGATATTCTGCTGGCGGCAAGGAAGCTTTTTTCCGGGAAAAGCTTTTCGTCGGTTTCGATGCAGGCGATCGCAGAGGAGTGCAAAGTCTCCAAAGCGTCTTTATATAAGCTGTTTGAATCAAAGGAAGACCTGCTGTTGGAGCTGCTCGACTTTAACCAGAAACAGATGGTAGCCGCCGCTTCATTATTGAATGAAGAAACAAGCCTCTCCCCTGAGGAACGGTTTGCCAAAAAACTGATGGCTGAGCTTGAAGGCTTCAGGCGCAATCAGCAGTTTTTTAATATGCTGATGTACGGAAGCCCCTCTTCCATTAATGAGCGGGTAAAACGGCATATCCACAGAGCCCGCTCCACCTTTATCTGCTGGCATCGCGATTCACTGATTCAGACGTACGGCGAAGACATTATTCCTTATGTATGGGAGCTGGTGATCGTCCTGCAGGGGCTCCTGAGAGAATGCATCACGCTGATTAAGCTGGAAAAAGAACCGCTCGCCCTGGAGCCGCTCACGGAGTTTATCATCCGCCATCTCAATCTCATCGTCGAAAACAGGACAACCGAAACCGCATTGCCTCAGGAGATGATTGACCTTTATATCGCCTCCGCTTCCTCATTTGAGCCGAAAGACAAAAACGTATTGCTGGCTGAAAGCCTGAAGGAACTGAAAGAAGCGGTCTCAGCCCTTCCGGAGGAAAAATATGACGCCGCAGGACTCGCTTCCGCGGCGGCTATGCTGGAGAAAGAATCAGCAGACAAACAGCCGCGGGATTTTCTTATAAAAGCGCTCATCGGTTATTTGGAGCAGGCCGGACCGCTGCACCAGCCGCTTGCAGCCGTTAAAACATTGCTCAAACTATAAAGAAAGAAGGAATCAGCTTGAATAAGAGTATTGAAACTGCACCATACAACCGCTCTGTCATTGTCGGGATTCTTTTGGCGGGAGCGTTCGTCGCCATTTTGAACCAGACACTGCTTATCACGGCGCTGCCGCACATTATGAATGACTTCAATATAGACGCCAACAAAGCACAATGGCTGACAACATCGTTTATGCTGACGAACGGGATTTTGATTCCGATTACCGCATTTTTAATAGAGAAATTCACGAGCCGCACCCTCTTGATTTCCGCCATGAGTATTTTCACGGCGGGCACCATTGTCGGCGCATTCGCCCCGAATTTTCCGGTATTGTTAACGGCCCGGATTATCCAGGCAGCCGGCGCCGGAATTATGCTGCCTCTCATGCAGACGGTATTTCTCACGATTTTCCCGATGGAAAAGCGCGGCCGCGCCATGGGTATGGTCGGCTTGGTTATTTCGTTCGCGCCGGCGATCGGCCCGACGCTTTCCGGATGGGCGGTCGAAGCATTCTCTTGGCGGTCTTTGTTTTATATTATCTTCCCGATCGCAGTCATCGATTTGCTTTTAGCGATTATTCTGATGAAAAACGTCACGACATTACGAGAAACACAGATTGATATTTTATCCGTGATCTTATCGACCCTCGGATTCGGCGGCCTGCTTTACGGCTTCTCAAGCGCCGGTTCATCAGGGTGGACCAGTGCTGAAGTGCTGACTTCGCTGCTTGTCGGAGCGGTCGCGCTGATTTTCTTTATCGCAAGACAGATGAAGCTCAAAAAACCGATGCTGGAATTCCGCGTGTTTTCTTTCGGGATTTTCAGCCTGACCACCCTGCTCGGAACGCTTGTTTTCGCGCTGCTGATCGGAACGGAAACCATTCTCCCGCTTTACACGCAAAAAGTCCGGGGCGTATCCGCGTTTGATACCGGATTAATGCTTTTGCCGGGCGCGATTGTGATGGGGATGATGTCTCCGTTTATCGGCCGGGTGTTTGACAAAATCGGCGGAAAGGGCCTTGCGATGACCGGATTCTTCATCATCCTGCTCACGTCCCTGCCGTTTATGAATCTGACGGACTCGACGTCTCTCATTTGGATTGTCGTCGTTTATACCGCGCGGCTTTTGGGAACAGCCATGATTATGATGCCGGTGACGACAGCGGGTATCAACGCCCTGCCGCGCCACTTAATTCCGCACGGCACAGCCATGAACAATACCGTCCGCCAAGTCGGCGGTTCTATCGGTACGGCGCTGCTAGTTTCCGTGATGAGCAGCCAGGCCGCGCACGCAAATGCGACAACTCCGGCAAACGCCGCCCTGCACGGCATGAATGCGGCATTTGTCGTAGCCGCCTGCATCGCGCTGGCCGGCTTCCTCCTATCTTTTATATTGAAGAAAAAACCGCGTCAGCCCGAGCAGCAGCAGGCCGTTACGCGGTAAACCAAAAAGAACCCGATCACGTATGTGACCGGGTTCTTTTTTTACTTCTCGATTCCGTCTTTTACTTCTTTCACCATTTGCGCCATGGATTCCAGGCCGCCTCCTGATAAATACCATGTAGCTGAATCAAGGTAGACAACATGGTTGTTTTTCACGGCTTTCACCGATTTTACATAATCATTTTCAACCACTTGTTTTGTTGAAGATTTTGTGCCGATCGCTGTTCCGCGGTCAACGACAAACATGTAATCAGGGTTTGTTTTGGCGATATATTCATAGGAAATGCTTTGTCCGTGCAATGAGGCTTCGATGTTTTTGTCAGCCGGTTTGACGCCGAACACATCATGAATGAAGCCGTATCTTGATTTAGATCCGAACGCGCTGATTTTGCCGTCGTTCGCCATCACCACTAACCCGTTTTTATCCGTGCTGCTTGTCTTTTTCTTCAGATCCGCAATGGATTTGTCAATTTTCGCAAGCTTATCTTTCACTTCATTTTCTTTGTTAAAGATTTTGCCGATCACTTCGGTGTTGTGCTTGAATCTGTCAACGTAGTTTGTATAGTCATCATCAAGATAAATCGTGGGCGCGATTTTTGAGAACTCTTTATAAGAATCAGATTGTCTGTGGGCGATAATGATTAAATCCGGATCAATATCCGCGACTTTTTCAAAATCCGGTTCTTTTAAACCGCCGGTATTGGCGTATTTATCACTTTTATATGAAGATAAGTATTTTGGAAGGTTTTGTTTCGGAAGTCCCGCCACGTGATCCTGTAAACCGAGTTCATCCATCGTGTCCAGCATTCCGAAGTTGAATACGACGACTTTTTTCGGATTCTTCGGCACTTTGACGCCTTCTTTGTTCAGGTCATCTTTGATTGTGATTGTTTCTTTTGATTTGCCTGATGTTTTGTCCCCGTTTCCGCATGCAGAAACAACAAAAATCGTAACGAGCGCAATGAATAGCAATGCGAATTTTTTCATAATTTTCACCTCATCTGGTTTTTAAGAAAAGTACACACCGATCCGCTGACTGTCAATCTCTTGAATCGGGATGGTCATATCATAAATATCTTCAAGCACGGAGGTTTCAATGATCTCCTCCGCCGGCCCTTCTTTGACGATCCGGCCGTTTTTCAGTGCGACGATATGGTCTGAATATACGGATGCGAAGTTGATATCGTGAATCACTACGACGACCGTTTTTCCGAAGTCTTCCACAAGCCGCTTCAACAGCTTCATCATTTCAACGGAATGCTTCATATCTAAATTGTTCAGCGGCTCATCGAGAAAAATATAGTCCGTATCCTGAGCGATGATCATCGCGATAAACGCCCTCTGGCACTGGCCTCCGCTGAGCTGATCGAGGTATTTATCCTTTAATTCATCCAGCTTCATATAACTGAGGGCCTGGTTGATATGCACCCAATCTTCATCCGTCAGTTTCCCCTGGGAATACGGAAATCTGCCGAAGCTGACCAGGTCTTTAATCGTCAGCCTGATATTGATTTGGTTCGTCTGCTTCAGGATGCTGATTTTTTTTGCCAGATCGTTGCTTTTGCAGGCCCCGATCTCTTGCCCGTCGACCGTAATTTCCCCGGAATCCGTCTTAATCAGCCGGCTCATGATAGACAGCAGCGTGCTTTTTCCCGCGCCGTTCGGACCGATAAATGAGGTGAGCCTGCCCTTTTGAATGGATAGAGACGTTTTCTCAAGGACGGTTTTCCCTCCGTATTGTTTGCTTACATTTTTGACCTCTACCATGATTTATTCTCCTTTAACAGCAGATAGATAAAATAAATCCCGCCGGCAAAATTAATGATGACGCTCAGCGTCGTGGAAAACGTGAACACTTTCTCCACGACGAACTGGCCCCCGACGAGCGCGACGATGCTGATCAGGACAGAACCCGCGATTAAATACGTGTGCCTGTAGGTTTTTAAAAACTCTCTCGACAGATTGACGACAAGCAGTCCTAAAAACATAATCGGCCCCACAAGAGCCGTAGAGACAGACACAAGAATGGCGACGACGATGAGCATCTGTTTCACAAGCTTATCGTAATCAATCCCCAGGTTGACGGCGTGCTCCCTGCCGAGGGACAGCACGTCAAAAAACCGCGTGAACCGCCAGACATAAATGCCCGTCAGAAGAAAGACAGCACCGGCAAACCCTAAAAGATCGGTATTGATATTGTTAAAACTGGCAAACATTTTGTCCTGAACAACCTGGAACTCATTCGGATCAATCAGCATCTGCATAAAGGATGACAGACTGTTGAACAGCGTGCCGAACACGACGCCGACAAGCAGAAGGAAAAACACGTTCCGCCCCTCGCCTTTAAACATGAGCTGATACAAAACGAGTGACAAGAGCACCATCAGCCCGACGGAGATGACGAAATTAAGATTTTTGTTCATCATGACGATATTCATTGAACCGAACAGGAACACGATGACGGTCTGAATGAGCATATACAGGGAATCGAGGCCTAAAATGCCCGGTGTCAGTATGCGGTTATTTGTAATCGTCTGGAAGATGACCGTCGAAAACGCGATCGCTCCTCCGGTGAGCATCATGGCAAGCACTTTGAAGCATCGTCTCGGCAGGGAGTATTCCCAATTGCCCAGTCCGTAGAACAGGAAGAATCCGATACATATCATGGCGAGCGCCGCCAGCAGCGTAATTTTTTTATTATGACTCATATGCTTTTCTCCTTAACAGCATATACAGGAAGATGCCGCTGCCGATAACACCGACCATCAGGCCGATGGAAATTTCGTACGGGAAGATGATCACCCTTCCCAAAATGTCGCAAAACAGCACAAAAACAGCGCCCAGCAGAGCGGTGTGAGGCAGGCTGCTCCTCAGGTTGTCCCCTTTGTAAATCGACACCATATTAGGAATGATCAAACCGAGAAACGGCAGCATCCCGACGGTCAGGATCACCAGTGAAGCGATGAGCGACACGATAATCAGACCGATATTAACGACGCGTTTGTATTTCAGGCCGAGATTGACGGAAAAGCTCTCTCCCATTCCCGCCACCGTAAATTTATCCGCATACACATAAGCGATGATCAAAAGCGGGATACTCAGATATAAAAGCTCATACCGGCCTTTGACGACCAGTGAGAAATCCCCCTGCAGCCAGGACGACAGGTTTTGGATCAGGTCGTATTTATATGCGATAAACGTGGCGACTGAACTGACGATATTCCCAAGCATTAAACCGACGAGAGGAATAAAAATCGCATCATTAAACTTGATTCTCTCGAGGATTTTCATGAACAGGAAATTTCCCGCCAACGCGAAAACGAAAGCGATAGACATTTTCACAAGCGGACTCGCTGACGTAAAAAGCATTAATGAAATCAAGATTCCGAGCCTTGCCCAATCCATCGTTCCCGCAGTCGTCGGCGATACAAATTTATTCCGGCTGATCTGCTGCATGATTAATCCGCAGATGCTCAGGCTCATGCCGGCGATGATAATGCTCACCAAACGCGGCAGCCGGCTGTCAAACAATGTACCTGCCTGTTCTTTATTTAAATGAAAAATATCCAGCGGCGACAAATCTTCTACACCGATAAATATAGAAGTACACGCCAAAACCGCCAGTAGCAAAAGTAAGTAACGTAGCTTCATGCTGCCTCCCTGCACCCATCACAAACGGTATGACTGATTGCCAAACAACTCCCATATATCCCACTCGTAATGATTATCATTATCAACGACAATTATAATCTTATCATCTTTCCAAGCGCAGTCAATACAGTTTTGCTTTCAAAAGCGGTCATCCGCGGGCCGTACACTAAATTGTCTTACAATCAGTCTATCAAGAATTTGCAGGATTTTCTATAACCTACATTTGGCTGCTTATCATTTTTTGCACATGATGACACGCTTGAGGGAAACAAATCTGACAAACAGCGGTAAAATTCCTCCACTAAAATACAAATGTTCTCCCCACGTAGAAAAAATCCTTGATTTACATGTTTGAAAGAGAGATAATAAAAATTAAATTTGTGAGAAAATTTAAATATTAGGGGATGTAAATCATGAAAGTTGTAAAATTCGGAGGCAGCTCTCTTGCGTCAGGAGCACAGCTTGAGAAAGTGTTTCAAATCGTGACGGCTGATCCCGCGCGGAAAGC
The DNA here is from genome assembly GCF_052055895.1 of Bacillus sp. D7-8. Lineage (NCBI taxonomy): Bacteria > Bacillati > Bacillota > Bacilli > Caryophanales > Bacillaceae > Bacillus > Bacillus sp. D7-8. Next base: position 398,573 of record NZ_CP179922.1, on the reverse strand, counting down.
CGTCGTCGTATCGGCACCGGGAAAACGCTTCTCGGACGATACAAAGGTGACGGATCTGTTAATCCGCTGTGCGGAGCATTATTTGCAAAAAGGTGTAGCGCCCGAGCTTGCCGAAACGGTCATTGAACGGTACGCCGCCATCGCGCGTGAGCTGAACCTGGATTTCTCTATTATAGAAAGAATCCGCAGTGACCTATTCGCTCTTTTAAACAGCTGTAAAACCAATCCCGAACAATATATGGATGCGGTGAAGGCGAGCGGCGAGGACAACAACGCGAAGCTGATCGCAGCCTACTTCCGACGGCAGGGCGTGAAAGCGGAATACGTAAGTCCGAAAGAAGCGGGGCTGTTTGTGACGGATGAACCCGGAAGCGCGCAGGTGCTCCCTGAGTCTTATGGTCATTTGTACCGTCTGAGAAACCGTGAAGGATTGATCATTTTTCCGGGATTTTTCGGTTACACGAAGGAGCATGAGATTGTGACGTTTTCCCGGAGCGGTTCTGATATTACCGGCTCCATTCTCGCCAGCGGCTTAAAAGCCGACCTGTACGAAAACTTTACTGATGTGGATGCCGTCTATTCCGTCAACCCGTCAATCGTGCGGCATCCGAAAGAAATTAACGAACTGACGTATCGGGAAATGCGTGAGCTCTCCTATGCCGGATTTTCCGTTTTTCATGATGAAGCGCTGATTCCCGCATTTCGGGCCGGCATCCCCGTTCAAATTAAGAATACGAATAATCCGGATGCGAAAGGAACACGCGTCGTCAGCAGCCGTGACAATACGAACGGGCCAGTCATCGGCATCGCAAGCGACACGGGCTTTTGCAGCATTTACATAAGCAAATATTTAATGAACCGGGAAATCGGTTTCGGCCGCAAAGCCCTTCACATTTTGGAGGAAGAAGGATTGACGTATGAACACGTTCCATCCGGCATTGACGACATCACGATCATCCTTCGGCACAATCAGATGGACTCAGAACTGGAACACAGGCTCGTCACCCGTCTGAAGCAGGAACTTCAAGCAGATGAAGTCACAGTCAGGCACAATCTGGCGCTGATTATGGTCGTCGGGGAAGCGATGCGCCATAATGTCGGCACAACCGCCAGGGCATCCAAAGCACTGTCGGAAGCCGGCGTCAACATCGAGATGATCAATCAAGGGTCATCGGAAGTCAGCATGATGTTCGGAGTGAAAGAAGAACAGGAAAAACACGCGGTGCGGGCACTGTATGACGAATTTTTCGCCGGAGTCTTACTCTCATAGGACACCGCCTCTTTTTTCTCTTGTCCACTAATATCCCTTACAAAGCAGCTTCTTTTACATATTGTATGGTATAGACAATATGGAGGTGAAGCTCATGTCAGGATATTCTGGAATCAGCTCTTTCGCTTTGATCGTTGTTTTATTTATCCTGTTGGTTATTGTAGGTACTGCCTATGTTGGCGGCTTCTAAGCATCACTCCGTCTATATGAGGACGCTGCGGGTTTTGACCTGCGGCGTTTTCTTTTGTTTTCCGCCGCTGTCCGAGTCCGGCCGCGCAAAAAAAGACTGCCGGGAACATTCCCATGCAGTCTTTTCCTTTGTTCAGGCTATTTTCTTCTCACGTCATTCCTCTTTCAGCTACATGGAATTCAGCCTGATCTGTCTGGCCTGCACCTGTCACTGTAAAAATCGCGGCGGCTGCTAAACAAATAACAAACCATTTAGATTTCAATTTCATACAAACCCTCACTCCTTTGTATTTGTTTCCTTGCCTCTTCGACTTTCAGAAAATAGTCAGAAGAAATTTTAAAGCAATTTTGTTCATAGTAATATTTAGCTGCTTCTAGTGCTAAATCCTCTATATCGGCGTATAAATTTTTATCTTCCAGGTAACGGAAACACGCGCTGATTGTTTCCTCATCCGGTTTCGCCTGATACAGAGCCTGCAGCCATTCGAATTTTACCGTGTAAACGGGATCGTCTGTTTCTTTAGCATATTCATATCCCCGCTTGTGATATTCCGACGCTTTTTCTTTTTTTCCGAGTTTAAAGTAAATGAGTGTGATTAGAAAATATGCTTGAGGAAGAGAATTGACGATTCTTTGTGATTCAAATGTATCGACCGCCCGTTCAAAGTACGGAATCGCTTCGCCGATGCGGTCCTGATTGTAGTAGCACAGTCCGAGGTTATACTGCGCCCTCCCGACAAGCTGCGCTTTTTGTTCTTTTTCGGCCATTTGCAGAGCGTGCTGAAAATGTTTGGCCGCCTGTTCAAAGCGCCTTTCATCCATTAAATTGACGCCGAATACAAAATGGCATTGAATGATCCGGACGTTATATGTGTCCTGCTCTACGTAAATTTCATAAGCGTTTTTTATATGTATCAAAGAAAAATACGTTTGTTTCATATGATAATAAGCTTCGGCCACTTTAAAATAAAACTCCGCCCGTTCCACGTGGTCCGATACGAAGGCCAGTTTTTTCTCAGCTTGTTTATAATATGTAATCGCTGAGATAAATTCTCTTTTATCAAATTCAAACATGCCTTTGAAAAAGTTGACGTAATAATCGAGAAGCCCTTTGAGGCCGGCCTGGCTGTTATCAATGTTATCAAGAATTTCCGACAGGGTCGGCTGGTCTTCTATCTTCAGTTTTTCCAGCGGCTCCAAGTAGTCCAGCATCAGCTGATGGCGAAATTCCATGAGGGAATAATAAAGCACTAAGTTCGAATCAGGCTCCATATGGTCAAGCTCTTGTTTGATCTCGGCCTTCAAGATCTCCGCATCCGGCACGCTGAATGTTCTGATGTATCGATACCACTCGTTAATTTTCTGCCCGACTGCTGAAGAAGGAATTAACCCGCTCTTCATTCCTTCACCCTCCCCATCCAAGACCTGTTTACCAGTTATTTTATCACGTTTCCGTCTCTTTCCATCCCGAAAAACACGCAAACTTTGTTTCGGCAGAGCGCAATTTTCCGAGTGGAGATAAAACAGACGGCGGCCAGACGGGACCGCCGGTTTCAAGATGATTCATGTTTCGTATTCAGCGGAAGGCGGATTGTAAAGGTCGTGCCTTTTCCTTTTTCGCTGTCAATATCTATCGTACCCTTGTGCATTTCGACGAGCTGCCTGACGATGGAAAGGCCGAGTCCGTATTCGCCGTATGCCGTATTCGTCCGGGACACGTCCGCCTTATAAAACCGCTCCCATATATGTTCAATTTCCTCTTTGGAGATGCCGATCCCGGTGTCTTCGATTTCAATCACCGTTTCTTTATAGCCTTCATACCCGCGCAGCGTGATGTCTCCCTTTTGCGTAAATTGAATGCTGTTTTTCGTGATGTTGACGAGAATCTGGATCAGCCTGTCATAATCGGCGAACACTTTGACGCCGTCCTCCACTTGAATCCGCAGCTGATTTTGTTTTTCCTCCGCCTGCTGATTGAGATGCTCTTTAATAATTTCAAACACCTCGATGAGCGGCAGACTGAGCTTGTCCAGTTTGATTTGCTGGGATCTGATTTTTTCATAATCCAGGTTTTCTTTCACGAGCCTGAGCATCCGCTTCGTTTCTTCGCTGATCAGCGAGAAGCATTTCTCTTTATCTTTTTCCGGGATGGTGTTGCTGTTAAGCCCCTCCACAAGTCCGTTAATGGTCGTCAAAGGCGTTCTCAGCTCATGGGAGACATCGGCGATAAATTGGCGCCTCCGTTTTTCGAGGCGGTCAATCTGCTCTCTCGATTGCTTCAGATTTTTGGCCATGGTGTTGAAATCGGACGCCAGCATGCCGATTTCATCGCCGCCGCTGTTCTTGAGCGAAATATCGTAATCACCGGATGCCACTTTTCCGGTCGCATCCCGCAATGTCTGAATCCGCTTGACGTGAAATTTAGATAAAAGCCAGCTCAGCAGAATCGTGATGATAAGGGTGCTGATGATCGCGTAAATCATATAGCGGTTGACCTGGCTGATCATCTGCTCGACCCCTCTGACGGGAGACACGAGCAGCACCGCGCCTTTAAATTGATCGTTGATAAAAAGCGGTTTTGCGACAAGCGATACTTCCAAGCCTTCCGTATTAAAACGGTTCATCTCCGCTCTGATCTGAACGGTTTTCCCTTGCTTCAGCATGTGCCACTCTTTACTTTTCAGCTTCTCGCGCGGCGGCATATCGTCAGGAAAAAAGTAAGGCCGCTGATGTTCATCGAAAATAATAAACCTGGTCTCGCGCGTTTTTAACATGTCCTGATACGGATACAGGCGGCGCAGATCAAGATCGCGGCCGTTCAGCTCACTTGTGATCTGCTGCGCGTAAGAAGACAGCTCATCCACTTTATTTTGATACGCAAAATCTTTCACAAAGTGCGAAAACAGGGAAATGATGATGAAAAAGGCCAAAATCAAAATGCTGACATGACTTAACAGCAGCTGATATAAGTATTTAATCCTCATCAAATTTGTATCCTACCCCCCACACCGTGTATAAAAACGGTTTTTCCTCACTGGACAGTTTTTTGCGCAGCCGTTTAATATGAACATCAACCGTACGTTCATCGCCGTAAAATTGATAGCCCCATACCTGCTCAAGCAGCTGCTCTCTCGAAAAAACCTGGCGCGGGTTTTGTGCGAGATAAAAGAGCAGATCGAATTCCTTCGGCGTCAGATTCTCGACAGGTTTTCCGTGCAGAAACACTTCCCGCGTCTTCTTATTGATTGAAAAACACGCCGTTTCGATCAAGTCGTCGCTTTTTACGGCCTGCCCCGTCGCCCGGTATCTTCTGATCACCGCTTTAATCCGCGCTACTAGCGTCAGCGGGCTGAACGGCTTGGTGACATAGTCGTCCGCCCCCATTTCAAACCCGATCACCTGATCAGACTCCGTATCCTTTGCGGTCAGCATAATAATCGGCACACTGCTCGTCTCTCTTATTTTCCGGCAGATCGTCACTCCGTCCATTGATGGAAGCATAATGTCCAGAATGACCAAATCCCAGTCCTCTTCCGTGAAACGCTGATAGCCTTCCACTCCGTCATGGACAAATTCGGCTTCAAATCCTTCTTTAAAAAAGAACATTTCCGTCATGGTGCATACGCTTATATTATCTTCTATCATTAATATCTTCATTGGTTCCTCCGCTTATCTTCACGCTTTTTCTTATAATAGCACCATTTTACCCGGGTGTTTTCGGGTTTCACAATTGTTAGTTTTTATTTCATCATCCGGAAATAGTTTGTTCATATTTTTTTCATACATTTCTCCTACTATATACATATCGGATGGCCGGTGCTAAAGAAGGCCGGTTTTACAAGATCTGACACCCACACGGAGGAACAGACATGAACTTTATAAAAAGAGCCTTTTGGAGCATGAAGGCAAAAAAGGGAAAAACATTTTTGCAGCTGGTTGTGTTTTCAGTGATTTGCATTTTTGTCCTGTCCGGTCTTACGATCCAGTCAGCAGCAAAGAAATCAAGCGAACTGGCAAGGCAGCAGCTCGGCGGGAGCGTCACACTCCAGGCTGACCGCCAAAAGCAAATGGCGCAGCAGCAAAAAGACGGTGAAAAGAGGACGTTTGAATCAACGCCGATTTCCGTCTCAGATGCCAAGAAGCTTACATCTTTACAGCATGTTAAAAATTACAACTTCCTCACGACAGCGTCAGCAAATGCAGAAAGCTTTGATGCGATAAAAAGCTCAGGCGAATCAGCCGATAACAGTTCCGGCGACGGCCGTTTTCAAGGCGGCGGAAGACAGATAATTTCAGCGGATATTTCGATCGAAGGCGTGCTCTCTACGGCATTGCTTGATGATTTCACAGGCGGGAGCTCAAAAATCACTGACGGACGCGCCATCACAAAGACAGATGCGGACGCAAAAGTCGCCGTGATTAATGAAACGCTGGCAGATCAAAACAAGCTGAAGGTCGGCGGCTCCATTACCGTTTCCTCAACAGCGGATGATTCTGTGAAAACGAAGCTTAAAATTGTGGGAATCTATAAAACAACATCCTCAGGAGACGATCAGGCACAGCATTTTTCATTCTTAAATCCTGACAATAAAATCTATACGCCTTACACCGCCGCGGCGGCGTTAAAAGGGTCTGATTACAAAAACAAAATCAGCTCAGCCGTTTATTATATGGATGATGCCAAATATATTGACTCATTCGTTGCGGCTGCGAAAAAAACATCTATAGATGATAAAATCTATGCGATGACGACAAATGATCAGGTGTATCAGCAAATGGTCGGCCCGATTGAAAATGTCGCGTCATTTTCTAAAAACGTAGTGTATCTTGTATCCATCGCGGGCGCGGTCATTCTCGGGTTGATCGTGATGATGTCGATCAGGGAACGCAAGTATGAAATGGGTGTCTTGATGGCGATCGGCGAAAAGCGCTGGAAGCTCATCGGACAATTCTTAACGGAAATTCTGGTTGTCGCCGTTATTGCCATCGGGATCGCATCCGTCACGGGCAGCCTTGTGGCGAATCAGCTCGGAAATCAGCTTCTTTCCCAGCAGGTCAGCTCAGCCGATGATTCACAGCAGCAAACAAGCGGCTGGGGCGGAGGAGAAATGCCGCGGGGAGGCGGCATGTTCGGTCAGCATTCATCCGGCGCGGATATCATCAGTACAATGCAGGTAAACGTCTCGCTGAATGACCTTCTGATTCTTGGCGGCATCGGCGTCGCAATTGCCGTCATCGCCACATTACTGCCGTCTGTATCAGTCATGCGGCTTCACCCTAAAACGATCCTGGCCAAGCAGGAATAAGAGGAGGCAGCATAATGAGCCTATTAACCTTTCAACAGACCGGCTACTGGTACCAAGACAAATCACAGCCGCTATTTCAGGATATAACGATCAGCTTTGAAAAAGGGAAGTTTTATACAATTGTCGGCGCCTCCGGAACGGGAAAAACAACGTTTCTGTCTCTGGCGGGCGGCCTTGACACACCTAAAGAGGGAAGCATCCTTTATAACGGAGAAGACATCTCCAAAATCGGATTAACCAAATTCAGAAATCAATATGTCTCTATCGTCTTTCAATCTTATCATCTGATCCCGTATATGACGGCGCTCCAGAATGTCACAACGGCGATGGAGATCACCGGCTCTAAGGAGAACAACAAAGATGCGTTCGCGCTCAGCATGCTGAAAAAAGTCGGCATCACCGAACAGCAGGCCCGTCAGCGGGTGCTGACATTAAGCGGCGGACAGCAGCAGCGCGTTTCAATTGCGCGGGCTTTCTGCTGTGACACGGATTTGATTTGCGCGGACGAGCCGACGGGAAATCTCGACGAGGATACGTCAAAGGAAATCGTCCGGCTCTTTCAGGATCTGGCGCATAAAGGCGGCAAATGCATCATCATGGTGACGCACGACGAACAAATTGCCAAAGTTTCTGATATCAATATCCGCTTATCAAGAGGAAGTTTCACAGTAAAAGAAAACGGCACGGCCGTTTCCTGATACCGCGCCCCTGCCAGCGCAGACAGGGGCGCACCCTATATCCCCCTATTCAATAGAAGTGAACGTAAAAAGAGCGAGGGCTGCATCCCCTCGCTCTTTTTATTTATATCAGCTGTAAATAACGGTCAATATTTGATTGTCCGGCTGCTTTGATCAATTCTTCCGCCTTTTTCTCTTCTCCCGGCAAAGCGAGCCGGAGTTTGTCTTCAATGTCTTTTTCAGAAAGGCCGTTTCCCGGCGCTCCCTTCGGACAGTCGATACGTGTTTCATAGACATGACCGCCGGAAGCCGTGACCCGTACAATTGTAAAACGGCCCTTCGGAACGGCGTTGTCAGCCGGCTGAATTTGGTCATCGCAGCTGCGGTGAATCCGCTCAAATCCTTTTTGAAGGGATTCCGGAATCGGCTCGGATGTGAAATGTTCAACTGAAAAATCCTTACCGTGCAAAGCTAAGGTGATCACATATTCCACGCTGAATCTTCCCGCTTCGCCTGTTTTCGGACGCCGTTCTGTCAATGCAGCGTCACCGCCCGGCGGATAAATCACGTCGATCCGTTCCGTTTGGCCGAAAGTGAGACCATGTTCGGCCTTCAGCTTGAGAATGGCGTCCGCCGCATGATGAGCCGCCGAGCAAAACGGATAAACCTTAAACCAAAGTCCCGGGCTCACAATCCGCCAAGGTTTTCCCCACCCGTTTACAAGGAGGGTTTCTGCCCGTTCAAGATCGCCGTACAGTCCGAAAAAACCTTTCTCCCCGTCGAGCGCATGAACTGAGCCGCCGAAACCGGCCTTTGCAAGCTGCACGGCGAACAACCCGGCTTGAGCGGCCAGTCCGGCGTGGAGCGGCTTCATTTCTGTCCCGAATTGCACCCTCATGCCTCCGGAGCGGGCAGCCGCAAACCCGATCGCCGTCTGCAATTGGGTTTGATTCAGATTCTCCGCAAATCCGACGGCGCATGCGGCCGCAATGGCACCTAACGTTCCTGTATTGTGCCAGCCTTTCTCGTAATGATGCCTTCCAGCTGACTCGCCGAGCCGCGCCATCACTTCAATTCCCGTCACATAAGCACCGAGAAAACGGCTTTTGTCTATCCGGCCGGCTGATGCGGCTGCAATCAAAGCCGGAAGGATGACTGCGCTCGGATGTCCTCTTACATCAGAATGAACATCGTCAAAATCAAGCGCATGTGCGATGAATCCGTTAATGAGCGCGGCTTGGGACGGCGTGGTTTTTTGATTTCTGCCGATAAGCGGCGCTATCGGCACCCCGCCTTCTTCTTCGGCCAGTTTTACCAGCTTTTCAACTCCTTTATCCCGTCTCCCCGCAAAAGCTGCCGCTGAAAAATCAAGCAGTCCTTTGCGCGCTTCTTTCATCGCTTCAGCGGATGTTTCCGGCACAGACGACATGACGGCCTGAGCAAGCCCGGCCGTCAGATTTTCCGTATTCATTCCGTCTGCTCCAATACGTTGACGGCAAGCCGGGCGAAAAACTCAGCCGCTGCCGGGAGCGCTTTTTCGTCGAGTGTGAAGGCGGGATGGTGCCATTCTTCTGTTCCGTTTGTTCCCATCCAGACGAAGAAGCCGGGGATTTTTTCTTGATATAATGCAAAGTCTTCCCCGCCGGGCGACTGTTCTGCCCGAACGGTCTGAAGCCCGAGGCTTTCAGCCGTTTGTTCCGCCGCCTGTATGAAACGGGCGTCGTTCATCACTGACGGAAGGTAAGGATACCAGCGGAAATCAGCCTCTGCCCCGAATCCGGCTGCGATTCCTTCGGCAACCCGCTTCATATGTTTCGGAACAGCGTCACGCGCTTCTTTTTGAAACGTCCGGACGGTGCCTTCCATTTCAACATGGTCCGGGATGACATTCCAAGAGCTGCCGCCTTGAACTCTTGTGATGCTGACGACGGCATTGTGAAGCGAGCTGATATTTCTGCTGACAACTGATTGCAGGCCGCCGATAATCTGTCCTGCCGCCTGAATCGGATCAATGCTGTTATCAGGGATTCCGGCGTGGCCGCCTTTTCCTTTAACAGTGATTTCAAAGCGGTCGACACTCGCCATCAGCGGGCCTTCTTTCAGACCGACCGTGCCGACGGGGAGGTCAGGTTTGTTATGCATGCCGAATATCGCCGATACACCGTCAAGCGCGCCGGCTTCAATGACCTGTCTTGCTCCGGCGGCGATTTCTTCCGCGGGCTGAAAAATAAACCGCACCGTTCCTTTCAGCTCATGCTTTCTCTCATTTAATAAAAAAGCCGTGCCGAGGATAGATGCCGTATGGAAATCATGGCCGCAGGCGTGCATCACGCCGCTGTTTCGCGAAGCAAACGGAAGGTTTGTATTCTCTTCGATCGGCAGTGCGTCGATGTCCGCTCTGACGGCGATGACGGGGCCGCTTTTGTCTCCTTTGATTTCAGCGATCACTCCGGTTTGAAGTTTCGGCATATCAAGAACCGTGATTCCTTCTTCCTCCAGCCAGCGGCGGATTTTATTCGTCGTTTCGTATTCCTCGCCTGACAGCTCAGGGTGTTCATGAAGGTCGCGGCGGATATTGATTAAACGTTTGTTTAATGATTCATACGTTTCATTTGCCATTTCTTCTTCTTCCCTTCTTAGACAAGTTCGGCGGGCTCTCCCACTTGCTTAATGAATTTTTTCGTCCGTTCGTTCTGCGGATTGTCAAACAGCTCTTCCGGCGTTCCCTGTTCGATGATGCGTCCGTCCGCCATAAATATGACCTTGTCGGCCACTTCACGCGCAAAAGCCATCTCATGCGTGACGATGATCATGGTTGTCTGTTTTTCGGCAATTGATTTGATGACTTGGAGCACCCCGGCTACAAGCTCAGGGTCAAGGGCCGAAGTCGGTTCATCCAGTAAAATCGCGTGAGGATCAACGGCCAAGGCGCGCGCAATCCCGATCCGTTGCTGCTGTCCGCCTGACATCGTAATCGGGTAGCTGTCCGCTTTGTGTTCTAAACCGACTTGCCGCAGCAGATCCATACCGATCTGTTCCGCTTCTTTTCTCGGTTTCTTTTGCGCGGTGATCAGCGCCTCTGTCACATTTTGCAGGGCGGTTTTGTTTTTGAACAGGTTGTAATTCTGAAACACCATCGCCGTCTGCTGGCGAAGCTTATGAACGTCTTTGCGCGAATAGGACGCTGCATTCAGCTTTGCATCACCGATTTCAATGATGCCGTCATCCGGGCGCTCCAGCAGATTCAAACAACGGAGGAGCGTTGATTTTCCCGAGCCTGACGGGCCGATGATGGCCGTGACTTCGCCGCTTTTGATCTCAAGGTCGATCCCGTCAAGTACGGTAAGGTCTTTAAATGCTTTTCGAATATGTCTGACTTGTATCATCCTGAGCCTCCTCCTATGTGCGATAAGGCTTGCTGATCGCCCGTTCGAGCAGATCCTGCAGCACACTGTAAATAATCGTAAGAATCCAGTACATGACCGCGACGGCTAAATACGTCTCAAAATATTTGAGGTTGCCTGATGCGTACATTTTTCCTTGGGCGAACATTTCCATCACTCCTAATGTAAAGGCGAGCGATGTTTCTTTTAACAGGCCGATAAACGTATTTCCCGTCGCGGGAAGCGCGTTTCTGACGGCTTGCGGGAAAATGATCCGTCTGTACGCCTGGGATTTTGTCATTCCGACAGACAGACAGGCTTCAAGCTGCCCCTCATCGACTGAGTTGAGCGCCGCGCGGAAGATTTCAGCCAAGTAGGCGGCATTCTTCAGGCTTAACCCGATAATCGCCGCAGTTAACGCCGTCATCTTGCTCATTCCGGGAAACAGCTGAGGCAGGCCGTAATAAATTAAGAAAAGCTGCACGAGCGTCGGCACGCCCCGGAAAAATGAAATATACACCTTTGACAGCTGGTGAAGCACAGGAACACGATTTTTTGTGATAAGCGCTAATATAAGGCCGCCGATCACGGCAAATACCATGGCCGCGACGGCCATTAGTAATGTGATCGGCAAGGCTTCGATTAACGCGGGAAAAGCTGAAAACATAAATCCCCAATCAATGCTGTTCATTCTCGATTTTCACCGCCGTTTCTTAATGCTTTGCTTCTGTTGTGATATCTTCTTTAAAGTACTTTTCAGACAGCTTTTTCAGCGTGCCGTCTTTCCGCAGGTCTTCAATGGCTTTGTTTACTTTTTTGCGGATTTTATCGTGAGCCGCATCTTTCGCAAACGGGAAAGCGACTTTTTCATAGACAATCGGGTCTCCTGCTAATTTCAGAGGCAGACCGGTCTTTTTGATCTGGGCGATCAGGACGCTGCGGCTGTTTACATAAGCGTCAACCCGTCCGTAAGCCACGTCTTTCAGCGTGCCTTCTTGTGTTTCATACGTTTTCATGTTGATTTTTTTATCCGGGTCCTTGCTCTCAAGGTTTTTCGCGTGGTTTGAGCCCAGAACGGCCGCCACTGTTTTTCCTTTTAGATCGTTGACTGATTTGATGTCTTTGTTATCGTTTTTGACGACGATTTGAGTGCCCGCATACGAATACGGTTCTGTGAAGTTATACGTTTTCTTGCGTTCGTCCGTGACAGCGACCTGGTTAGAGATGGTGTCGAGTTTGCCGGTCTGGAGCTCTCCCATCAGTCCGCTGAATTCAAGCAGCTTCCAGTCCAGTTTCATGTTGATTTTTTTTGCAACGGCTTCCATGACATCCACGTCAAAGCCGGTCAGCTTGCCGTTTTCTTTATATGCGAACGGATAGCTTTGTCCCGTGGCGCCGACATGCAGTACGTTATCGCCGCCTTCGCTTTCTTTTCCGTTTCCGCATGCTGATAAGACCGCCAAAAGCGCGGCAGACAGCAGCAAAGCCCATGTTTTCTTCTTCATTAAAATCCCGCCTTTTCCTATTAATATGTTAATCCTGCAATTGTTTTTTTAAATAAATGGTGATGTGCCCTTTTCCTAGATCCTTTTCGCCTGCACGGACGTAGCCTTTTCGCTCGTACATGCCGATCAGCCACGGATGCTTGTCCGCTGTGCCCAGTGACACGAAAGGCGCTTTTAATGTGTCGCGGAGCACTGTATTCTCCAGCCACTCCAGCATGTCTGAGCCCGTCCCTTTTTTTCCGGTTTCAGGATCGACGGCAAACCACCAAATATGAGGAACACCGTACGGCCCGGGATTCGGCCCCCACGGCATCCGCAGAGAAATCGTCGCCAGAATCCGGCCGTCTTCCTCCAAAACGTAACAGGCATTTTTTTGTATGTTATTCAAAACGAGTTCTTTATCCGCCGTGGCAGCGGCAAAGTTGATGCCGAGCTTGCGGATCGGTTCATACGCCCGCAGTGTCAGTGAAAGCAGCTCATCAGCGTCTGCCTCCGTTGCGAGCCGGTATTGTCTTGACATGATGAGCCCTCCTTTAGTCGGCATATCGGTTTGCCGGTTTTTCCAGTCCGAAATGTTCTCTGAGCGTCGTTCCTTCATACTCTTTTCTGAACACGCCCCGTTCTTGTAAAATCGGAATCACTTTGTCTACAAAAAGAGTGAGACCTTCAGGCAAAAGCGGCGGCATGATGTTGAAACCGTCACAAGCTTGTTTTCCGACCCATTCTTCCATCTTATCGGCAAGCTGTTCTGGCGTTCCGACAAAGATATGATGGCCTCTTGAACCCGCCACATATTTGTACAGCTCGCGGATGGTCATGTTATCGCGTTTGGCCATCTCCTGAACGAGCTTGAAGCGGCTTTTAACGGCATTCGACGCATCCGCATCCAATTCAGGCAGCGGGCCGTCAAGCGGGCAGGCGGACAGGTCGACGCCGCCCAGATAGTTTTGCAGAATGTTCAGGCCGACAGACGGAATGATGAGGTCTTGGAGCTCTTCATATTTTGCCTGTGCTTCTTCTTCGGTATCGGCGATAACGGGAAAAATTCCCGGCATGATCGCGATTTTTTCAGGATCACGGCCGAAAGAAGCCGCTTGTTCTTTAATAGATTGATAGAATTCCTGCGCGGATTCCAAATGATTTTGCGCGGTGAAAATGACCTCCGCCGTTTTGGCGGCCAGCGCTTTTCCGTCTCCTGATGATCCGGCCTGAATAATGACCGGGCGCCCTTGAGGTGTGCGGGCAACATTTAACGGCCCTCTCACGGAGAAATATGTTCCTTTATGGTTCAATTCATGCATTTTGTCTTTATCGAAAAATGCTCCTGATTCTTTGTCACGGATAAAGGCGTCTTCCTCCCACGAATCCCATAATCCTTTGACGACTTCAACGAATTCTTCCGCGCGCTGATATCTGAGATGGTGCTCAAGATGCTTTTCGCCGCTGAAATTAAGCGCGGTCGATTCAATCGAAGATGTGACGACATTCCAGCCCGCGCGGCCGTTGGAAAGATGGTCAAGCGATGCAAATTGTCTCGCGATATGGAACGGTTCGCTGTATGTGGTAGACGCGGTCGCCGTCAGACCGATGCGGGATGTGACCTGAGCGAGCGCCGACAGCAGCGTAAACGGCTCAAAGCGCGTCAGCACATTCGGATGTGATTTGCCGTCTATTGATAAACTGTCCGCCAAAAACAGCATGTCCAATTTCCCCCGCTCAGCTGTTTTCGCCAGTTCTTTGAAATAATCCAAATTCATGCTCGCGTCCGCCGGTGCCTGAGGATGTCTCCAAGAAGCGACATGATGGCCGGTGCCCGCGAGAAACACACCGAGTTTGATTTCTTTTTTCTTTGTCATAATGGATCTCCTTCTATTCTGAAATACGGTTCGGAAAACATTAACACCACTAAACCTATATTTCCTAGTAATTTTATAAGAATAAATCAAAATGTACAATTGTCAGGCAAGTTTGTCAATGCATTAAGACAAAAATCATGATTTTTAAAATAACCCGGCGCACCGGCCGGGTTATTTCTTCGAAACTGTATAGACGGTCCCTTTGACCTTTTTCTTAATAACGGCAATGATAAGCAGCAAAACGGGGAACAGCACTTGAAACGGAAGATGAATATAGATCGGCACAATGTTTAAGCCTTCATTCATGTGTTCCGAAAAATTGCTTGCGATGCTGATGGAGAGAATCAGCACCCCCAATCCGACCGGGAAGGCCAGCTGGGACGGATTTTTTTCTTTAAACAGCGTGGACACGCCCACGACAACCGCATATGTAAAAAGGCTGACTTTGAAAAAACCGCCGATGACGAGCACGAGCATGAAAAAGACATCCAGCCGGTCTAAAAACTCTTCCACTTTAATTGTCTGTATGGTGCTCAGCAGCGGAAATTGAGAGCGGAGCATTAAGTTGACGTCCAGCACACAAATATTAATCGCCACTGACATTGCCAAAAACAGCCCGCTGATGATAATCGCCAGAAATCCGGTTTTCTTCACCTTTTTCCGATCTTTTAAATAAGGGAAAATCATGACAAACACGATTAATTCACCGAACGGGATGAACATCGTCTGTTTAAACACGGAATAAATGACCGTTCCTGCACCCTCCGCTAAAACGGGCTGGAGAAATCTGAGGTTTATCGTGCCTGAGCTGATAATGAGGATCAGCCCGACGGCTGTCAGGAAATACATAATGCCAAACAGCAGCTCGCCGGCTCTCGCTATCACTTCAATTCCCTTTCTGACCGCGAATATCGCGGCGATCATCAGCATGGCATTCACAATTAAAATTGGCGTGTCCTGGTAGGCGAAGGTGACAAGCATTTCGCCAAAATCCCGCAATACGCGGGCGGCGATATAAGCAAAATAGAGAATATAAAGAAGCGAGACCGCCCAGCTCAGATGTCTGCCGATCAGTTCGTTCATGTAATCTCTCGGAGAAGACTCAGGAAAAAATTGATACAGCGCCTGATAAACGTAGAAAAGTCCGAGACCGATAACGCACCCGAGAAGCACGGACAGCCACGCATCCCGCCCGGCCATCGTGCCCGGCGGGATCAATAACGAACTGCCCAATTCAAACAAAATGATCATAATAAACAGCTGACGCGTGCCGATTTTCGCATTTTCCATACGCTTCGCTCCTTTCTCCTCAAATCAATCATGCTCAAGCTTGTCTGAGAGAGGATTATTCCGCAAGCCCGTTCTTCTGATAATGACTTCCGTTTTGACATCTACGGGGAGATTGGGGAAATATTCTTCATCCCACTTCCCTTCGAACTTTTTCCATTTGTCCGGATGCTTCCGATAGATCAGGTCTCCGAAGCCGACGAAGTCATTCTTATGGGCTTTTATATCTTCAATCGATTTGGTGATATCTTTCTCAAGCTGCACACTGAGCGCCTTTTGCATCGTCATCAGCACTTGCGGATCAGACAGATGGAAAGGGTATCTGACAGCGTCCACCAGCCCTTCGACCTGAGCATGCACGTGAATATGCGGTTTTCCGTTCGGAAAAGTGGCCGTCACCTTTGTATTCTGGCGGGTGACCTGCAGACTGATTGCATGCTTCACATTCTTCCAATCCGCATTGATGAACGTATGCTTGATCCTATTGAGCAGCCATACAGCCCCCACACTGTCGTCATCCTCAATCCAGTAATCCAGCCTCCCATCCTTTTTGAACACCGCCAGTCCGTCCGCTGACAGCACTGCTTTCGGTTCAGTTGTCTGCGTATTTTCCATCGTAGGACCGGCTTTATCGTCTCCGTGCATTTCATAACCCGGAATAAACGGCGACCCGGTCGGAGAAGCGAGATCAATCAGAACGTCCTGAAGGTTGGTTTTAATGACTCTGCCGTATTGTTCCTGCGTGAAGCTGAGCGTCTTGTTCACTTTATTGGAAGGGATTTTATCAATCGGCGTCAGCACTTTAATAATGTCTTCAGCCTTGCAATTATGCGCGATCACAACGGTTGCGGTCGTCCTGAATTCGGTGTCGCGGTCAAGATTGTCCAGGATAAAACTGAGCCCTTCCTCTTTCGCCAGTTTTTCACTGAACACCACGAGATTCGTATGCGCAAAATAGAGCCTTCTGGACACTTTCATCGAGCCTTTTCTCAAAGCTTCCGTCATATTGTCTCCGGACACCGAATAGACGGAAACCGGAGGCCGGTCTCCCGCTCCGCCGCCCTGCAGACCGCCGGCCACGTTTCCCGGATTGATAATTTGCAAGTGAAGGACGTATTTTCCCGTTTCGGTCCGGTCAATACCGATGGCGGAGATCACCGCTAAATCGGTCAGCTCCCTTTTATCCCAGCATCCGGATACAAACATAAAGGAAACCATCGTACAAAGGATAAGCATCCATTTACGTCTTTTCATTACCGTCGCCCTCTTCTACATCTTTATTAACCATTCCTCTGGATGTCTCCGGTTTCGGTCTTTGATGTTCCCCTTGGCGCCTGTTGTTTTCCTGCACGAGCATTCCCGGCCTTTTTTCATCCGCCCATAACGGAGCTCGGAGAAGGGAATCCTTCAGCCCGCCCGGGGTTAAAGGAGCGAGCGGGGACATATACGGAAATCCGAATGAACGCAGGCCGCACAGATGGACAAACATCATGATAATGCCCAGAATCAGCCCGTAAAATCCCATGACCGCCGCCGACAGAATAAAGAGAAACCGGATCAGGCGCGCAGATATCGCCATGTCAAAAGCCGGGGTCGCAAAGCTGGCAATCGCCGTCAGCGCGACGACGATAACCATGGCTGGGGAAACAATGCCGGCCTGCACGGCGGCCTGGCCGATGACAAGCGCTCCGACTATGGAAACGGCGGAGCCGACAACTCTCGGAAGCCGGACACCCGCTTCCCTGAGAATCTCAAAGGCCACTTCCATTGTCAGCGCTTCAATCACGGCCGGGAACGGCACCGTCTCCCGCTGGGCCGCGATGACAATCAGCAGCTGCGTCGGAATCATTTCCTGGTGAAAGGTCGTCGCCGCCACATAAATCCCCGGCGCCACCAGTGAAATGAAGAAGATCAAAACCCGCAGCACCCTGATGCTAGTGGCGATATCAAATCGTGAATAATAATCCTCAACAGATTGAAAAAATTGAATAAATAAGGCCGGCGCGATGAGAACGAACGGCGTTCCGTCCACGATAATCGCAAATCGTCCTTCCAGCAGATTCCCCGCCACGACGTCCGGCCGCTCCGTATGATATACGGTGGGGAACACAGAAAACGGCGCGTCTTCAATGAGCTGTTCAATGTAGCCGGATTCCAGAATGCTGTCGATGTCAATGTGCTTCAGCCGCTTGCGGACTTCCTTAATCAGCTTTTTATCGCAAATTCCGTTAATATACATCAGCGCGACATCCGTATTCGTTTCGTGTCCGATCTCCATTTTTTCAACCCATACATCAGGCGTTTTTACATACCTGCGGATCATGGAAATATTGGTTTGCAGAGATTCAGTGAATCCCTGCCGCGGGCCGCGGAAAGAGACCTGGGTGCTCGGCTCTTGAATGGACCGATGCTCTCCCCCTTCCGTGCTGGCGATCAGCGCCTTGTCAGCCCCGTCGACAAAAATGAGCGTGCTGCCCGCCACCAGCCCGGCATAAAGACTTTTCCATTTTTCTGCCTCTTTCACCCCGCCGATCGCAAGCGTTTTATCGTATATCAGGCAGACCGCTTGTTCCGGCTGAACGGACGGGATGTCGATTAAATCCTCCAGAAGGGATTGGCTGACGAGCTGTTCGTCTACCAAACCGGCGATATACACAATTGCGGCCGGAAGCTCTTCTTTTCCGATTTTAAGCCGGCGGATGACGACATCGGCACTGTTGCCGAACCTCTCAGACAGCTTCTTCATATTTTGCTTTAAGCTGAGGGAGATCGGCTCATCCCGCTCTTTGTCCGGCTGGCTGTCCGCTTCTTTTCTGCCTTCATTGTCACGGTCGTTTTGATCGGCTTTTTTTTGTTTCTTCTGCTTAAAAAATGGCGGCATATCGCAAAAAACCTTTCCTCGTTTTTTTTCATATTCTTCCTGTACGGCAAAAGATTATGCACGGCGGAAAGTCTGTATAAGTTCTGCGTAATCGAAAAGGATAAAAAGGGAGAGTGATGCGCATGAAAATATTGGGGGTTTCATTTTTTTTGCTGGCTGCCTGTCTGATCATTTCAGTAACGATAGATATGCTGCAAGGTTTCAGTTTCTATGGAGCGGTCCAAAACAACCTGTCCGCTTTTAAATTGACCACCTTCTCAGAATGGCTGATGCTGTTTTTATTCGCCCTCTTTTTAATCAGAGAAATGATCGTTTTATATAAATCAGGTAAAAAAGATGCCTGACAGGCGCACGGCTGTATTGTGTCAAAAAAGAACACATCCCTCCTTCTTTCGGAGTTCATGTGTTCTTTTTATTTTTCCGGCGGGACCGTTTTCAGATGACGATATTTCCGCTGTCCGTATCTGTCGCGTGTTTCACAATGACGCCTCTGATAATGCGGTTGCCGATGATTTTAGTACTTGCGGAGGAATTGGTTTGGATGGCGGAAGCAGAAGCGGCGGAAAGGTTGTTGATGGTATTGCCCGACACGAGGGAATTGGAGGTTCCGTTCAGATAGATGCCGATCGGGCTGCCCGCCGTTCGGTTGATCGTGAGCGTATTGTCTATGACTTCATGCGTGCCTGAATTCAGATACACGGTAACGATAAGCGGTGATGATTCAAAGCGGTTGCTGATGACAGAGGTTCCCGAGGATGTTGAACTGAAAATGGGATAGTTTTTGTAGCTTTTGAAGAGATTTCCCTTGATGACAGCCCTGGCGTCATTTGTCACAGATACGGCATAGGACTCCGCGGCGCCCTGATACGCATTCGGAATCAGCGTATTTCCTTCAATAACGGCATTTCCGCCTGTGACCCATATGCCCCGGCTGAACGATGTCAGCACATTTTGTTTTACGGTGATATTGCCGGCCGACATGCTGATTCCGTCCGTTACCTGATTCAGAGTATTATTCATAAAGACGGCGTTTTCCGACAGCGTCGCCCGCATCCCAGTGCTTCGTCTCGTTTCGGAACGTCCGTTTTCAATGACATTGCCGTCAACGGTCACATCTTCTGCCTGATAGACGGAAATGCCCGTATTTTCAAATTGACTGATTTTGTTATGGGTGACGAGGACGCTTTTTCCCCTTACATCTATTCCGGTGGAAAAACCGGTAATCATATTGTTGGAAATGACGGCATTGCTGCTGTCCTGTCCTTGTGACACACCTTGTCCGGCGACTGCGGTCCTTGAGCCGCCGTCTGACCGAAAGAAGACATTCCCCGAAATGACGGTATGTGCCCCATACCCGTAGCTGATTGTGTTATCGGAATGATTTCCTTCAATTAACACATTATATCCGTTAAAATTGGTGACTGAGCTTGCGGCGTTTCCGGAAAAGAAGTTGTTGCGTACCGTAATATGAAGAGCTTCTTCATAATCAATATCGCCTTCTCCGTACGATTCAATATCGATTCCGAATTTCGGAGCCGTTCCGTTCCCTTGCCCGGCGTCTTCAATCACGCATTCTTCCACCGTAACGGTATTGCAGCCGGTGATTGAAATGTTGTTTCGCCTTGACTGCCTGATCTCACAGCGGCGGAGGGTCACCTGTTCTGAAGTTTCGTAATCACTGTTTGTTTTTAACCCGAGCGGGCTGACAATAATGCCGTCTCCCGTAAAATCCGAAATCTTCACATTTTCGATCAGCACATTGCTGCTGCCTTCAATACAGATTCCAAACCCCCATTCATGGGTCGAACGCAAAGGGACATTGGTATACGTGTGTTCATCCCGTTCGCCGATGATCCGGCCGCCGGTGATGGTGACATTTTCCCGCCTGCCTATATAGAAAGCCGAGTAGCCCCAGGAGCTGTTCGGCGCCACTTTAATCGTGCATTCCGGATCTAAAACGATGGTGAGATGGCTCGGCACGTTAATCCCGGCGTTCCGAAACGGCTGGCTGCTGTCCCCGCCAAGCGTGCCGTTGATTTTATACGTTCCGGGCGGAAAAAACACCGTATGATTGCCTTCGCTGACGGCCTTGGCCAAGCATTGGTTGATGGCGCCCGTCACATCGGTTTTTCCGTCTGCCGCCACACCGCAATCCGTAATATCCAATATACGATTCGGCAAGTGATAATCTCCTCCTTCCTCTCTTATTGTCATCTTATTCCGCCATATCCCGCTCCGCCTGTACATACTTTAAATTTTATTAAAAAAGTTTATAAAGATAGTTTAGTCAGATAATATAACAAAATAAGTCATTGGAATTAGGAAAATTCGTCTATATTCAACGTTTTAATATCTTTTCATTCTGGAATTTTTTGAATTCAGTATAAATTATATTGACACAAGTATTATATAAGAATATGATTTTTGTAATACACTTTTTTAAGAAAGGGTTGGCTCAGGTGGCATCTATTGATAAGGACTCTATAACAGAAACTGTGCCGCAACGAGGCTTTTTCGGTCATCCCCGCGGCTTGTTCACACTGTTTTTCACCGAATTTTGGGAGCGTTTCTCCTACTATGGTATGAGAGCCATATTGCTTTACTATTTATACACGGAAGTCGCTCATGGCGGTCTCGGCTTTGATAAAACGACCGCAGTTGCCATCATGTCCATATACGGGTCTCTCGTATACATGTCGAGCGTCATCGGCGGATGGCTGGCCGACCGGGTATTCGGCACGGCAAACACCGTATTTTACGGCGGAATTTTAATTATGTTCGGGCACATCGCTCTTGCCTTCCCTGGCAGCACGGCGGCGTTTTTTACCAGCATGGCTCTGATCATTATCGGAACCGGCCTGCTTAAACCAAACGTATCCAGCGTTGTCGGAGATTTATATACGAAGGAAGACGAGCGCCGCGACTCAGGTTTCAGCATCTTTTACATGGGGATCAACCTCGGCGGATTGCTTGCGCCGCTAATTGTCGGAACACTCGGACAGAAGTACAACTACCACTTAGGCTTCGGATGCGCCGCGGCCGGTATGTTCCTCGGACTGATTGTTTTCGCTCTTACGAGAAAGAAATACCTCGGCAAAGCAGGCTCCAATGTACCGAATCCGATTTCTAAATCATCAGTGATCGGCACGGGAATCGGAGTGGTCATCGCAGCAGCCGTTATCATCGTTCTGATTCAAACCGGCTGGCTGACGATCCAGCGTGTGATTGATACCGTCAGTATCCTCGGCATTGTCATTCCGGTTATTTACTTTATCGTGATGTTCACGAGCAAAAAAGCGACGAAAACGGAAAAATCACGGCTTGCGGCTTATGTTCCGCTGTTTGTTGCAGCGGCAATGTTCTGGGCGATTCAGGAGCAGGGCGCGACGATTCTTGCTTTATATGCGGATCAGCGCACGAGACTTTCCTTTGCGGGCATGCATCTTGAGTCTTCATGGTTCCAGTCTCTGAACCCGTTATTCATCGTTATTTTCGCGCCGGTGTTCGCCTGGATCTGGATGAAGCTTGGCAAACGCCAGCCTTCAACACCGATTAAATTCGCGATCGGCATTATCCTTGCCGGATTATCATTTTTAGTCATGGTGCTTCCGGTTATGGGCGGGAGCGGCGAGCTTGTGAGCCCGCTTTGGCTTGTGCTCAGCTTCCTTTTGGTTGTGCTTGGTGAGCTTTGCCTTTCACCGGTCGGTTTATCCGTCACAACGAAACTTGCGCCTGCCGCTTTCTCAGCGCAGACGATGAGCATGTGGTTTTTAACAAACGCCTGCGGTCAAGCCCTGAACGCAAAAGTAGTCGGTTTGTTTGATAAGATTTCTGAAGCGGCCTACTTCGGCTCAATCGGTCTTGTTTCGATCATTCTCGGTATTATTTTGATTCTTCTGTCTCCCGTCATTAAACGGGCGATGAAAGGCGTACAATAATAGAAAAGCCTGCGGAATCGTCCGCAGGCTTTTTTGATGCGTCTATCGTTTTAACTCCTCAAGTGTTTCTCTCCATCTCTTCAAGACATCTTCCGGTTCGTGGAGCTGGATGGCCGGTCCGGATGTCAGATCCGCGTATTTCGCCCGATCTTCCTTGACGGTGATCACGCGGCAGCTGAACCGTTCCCGCTCGTGTTTCGCCTCTTTCAGCGGCGGAAGCGCCTCACATTCCAATGTGACGTAATATGCGGCTCCTCCGTGCCAGGCGATGAAAAGAGCTTGTCCCGAATGCAGAAGGCTTCTTACGGTCGTCGTGTTTTTCCATAAGGCGAGCCGGAGATTTGTTCTGCTCACGGCCACGATTTCACCGGCGCTGATCATGGCCGCGTGCGGACGGCCTTCTTTTGTCACGGATTGGAGCACAAATGCGTCGTGCTGCTTTTTTTCAAGCTCCGTCCCGTCTAAAAGCGTGTAAAGCGCCTCCGGCAAGTGCTCCGTCAGCATTACGCTTTTCTTTCCGGGACAGCGGGAACATGTGCGGCCGTCTCCGTTTCTTTCGGATCGATTTTAAATGCCGGGTTGAATGCCGCCGGATTCGTGATGCTTTCCGGTTCACAGGATCTCCATGTGAAAAAGCAGGTTTGGCATTGGTAAATTTCCCAAGCGCCTTTGACCGGCGATTGGCTGACAGTTTCTCCTTTTTTCGATTCACAGCGCGGGCATGTTTTCATTGCAACCTCATCCTTTCTTATTGATTCATTAAGTCCATCAGTTTTTGTTCCCATTCTTTCGTTGTCAGCGGAGAATCAAGCGGCTGAGAATAATGGCCTCTTGTTTCCGGCGCGACAGGCGTTGTGGCGTCAAGAATCATTTTGTGTGTCATCCCTGCCGGATCAGACCCCGGGTCAAGCGGAAGGACGGACAGATCAGGAATGATGACTGCATCGTGTTTTGGATGCATTTTCGTTGAGAGCGCCCACATGACTTGCGGCAGGTTAAACGGATCGACATCCTCATCCACAACAATGACCATTTTGCAGTAGCCGAGTCCGTGCGGCGTCGTCAGGGCGCGCATGCCGACCGCCTTGGCAAATCCGCCGTAGCGCGTTTTCGTGGAAATAATGGCGATCAGCCCGTGCGTATACATCGCGTTCACGGCGACAATTTCGTTCGGATAAGCTTCCTTGAGCTGCTGGTAAAGCGGCACGCACGTATTAATGCCGATCATATAATCGCACTCCGTCCACGGCATGCCTAAGTATAAATGTTCAAAAATCGGATTGTTTCTATGATATACCCGTTTGATTTTGATCACCGGCATGCTGCGGCCGCCTGAATAATGGCCCGTAAACTCACCGAAAGGTCCTTCGTATTCCCGTTCTCCCGCAAGGATCTCTCCTTCCAGAACGACTTCAGCGCCCCAAGGGATGTCTAAATCAGACAATTTAGATTTGACGATTCTGTAGGGCTCCCCTTGAATCGCGCCGGCCATTTCATACTCGGATTGATCGTATAACAGCGGAGTTGACGCAGCTGTCGTAATCACCGGCTCACAGCCGAGCGCGATCGTAACGGGAAGATTCACGCCGCGTTCTTCAGCTTGGCGAAGATGAATCGCAATATCATGCTGAGGCACGGGCTGAATGCCGAGGCGGTCTTTTCCCTTTACCTGCATTCTGTAAATGCCGACATTCTGCTTGCCGAAATTGTCCGGATCTTCAAGATCGCGGGAAATGACACACGCTTTATCCAAATAGTAGCCGCCGTCCCCCTGGTTGATTCTGAATAGCGGAAGGATGTCAAATAGATTGATATCTTCCGTTATTTCATTTTCATGAAACGGCGCGGTTTCTTCCCGTTTGACCGGCACCGGAAATGCATCGTACCGTTTGGCGAACTCAAAGAATTGTTCTTTAACAGGCGTATCTTTCGGCATGCCGAGCATCATCGCGTGATTCGGCCACGAGCCGATGACATTCAGAGCCACCTGCGCATGGTGATGTCCGTAAATATTGTTAAATAAAAGCGCAGGGGTTTTATCCCCGAGATTGCTGGCTGCACGCGCGGCGGCACCCAGATCCGGCTCCGGTTTCACCTCTTCGTTGACTGTTAAGAGCTGCCCTTCTTTTTCAAGAGCGGCGAGAAATTCCCTAAAATCCTGATAGGCCATTATCAGATTCCTCCTTTTTGTTTTTCAATTCCGTACCACCGATTCGCTTCCGGCAGACGGATGCCGAACTGATCGAGCGTCCGGAACACAATATGGTCTATCAATTCATCCATGTCAGCCGGCTTGTTATAAAATGCCGGCATCGGCGGAAGAATGACGGAACCCATTTTTGTAAGCGCTAGCATATTTTCTAAATGAATTTGGCTGAGCGGCGTTTCTCTTGTCAGCAGCACAAGTTTTTTCCGCTCCTTCAAGATGACGTCAGCTGCCCTTGTCAGCAGATTGTCAGCCATTCCGGTGCGGATGCTTGCCAGTGATTTCATGCTGCACGGAGCGATGATCATCCCGTCCGTTTCAAACGAGCCGCTTGAAATCGCCGCGGCTTGGTCTTTGTGAGAATACGTAAAGGATGCGAGTTTCTCGACATCTTTTAACGTATAATCGGTTTCATGTGTAATGGTGACATTTGCCCAAGGAGACACGACAAGATGGGTTTCGATCTCCGCGGCTTTTAAATATTCTAAAAGCCTGATCCCGAATATGGCTCCTGTTGCCCCGGTCATTCCGATGACGAGCTTCATATTGACCCCTCCTTTACGCTTGAAATGTGGTGTCAAAACCATCATACTCCTGATATATCCATATGAAAAATATTCGTTAAATCTATGTATCATACCTTAAAGGTATAAAAGAAAGGAGCGCGTTCTCATGGATATCCGGCAATTGCGTTATTTCATCACCATTGCCCAAGAGCAGAAAATCACGACGGCCGCCAAAAAGCTTCATATGGCACAGCCGCCTTTAAGCAGACAGCTGAAACAGCTCGAAGAAGAATTGGGCGTCATTCTGTTTGACCGCAATAAAAAGAAACAAATGACCCTTACATATGAAGGAAATGTCTTTTTGAAAAGA
The DNA here is from genome assembly GCF_052055895.1 of Bacillus sp. D7-8. NCBI lineage: Bacteria > Bacillati > Bacillota > Bacilli > Caryophanales > Bacillaceae > Bacillus > Bacillus sp. D7-8. Next base: position 373,199 of record NZ_CP179922.1, on the reverse strand, counting down.
GCGAAAGAGATTCTTCATAAGTTTGAGGACGCTATAATCGAGGTACAAGAGCTGAAGGAGGAGGTGGCCGGGACACTTGCCGTCGGGTCAACCATTTACTGCGCCGCGCTCATGCTTGAGAAAGTGTCACAGATGAAAGAGCGGTTTCCGCATCTCACCTTTAACATTTGGGAAGATGAGCCCGTCTCACTGCTCGAGCTTCTGGAAACCCGGCAGATTGACGCCGCCGTCACCACCACCTTGATTAAAAACGACGGCATTGAATCGAAGGAGCTTGAAGACATTCCGTGTGTATTGGTGCTGTCCGAGCATTCAAAACGACTGTGCGGTGAAACGATTAAACTGAATGACATCGCCTCTTTGCCTTTGATCCTTTTGCGCACCGTCAATGGAAGAGGTGTGTATGACCAAGTCCTCCAAGTTTGTGAACAGTACGGTCTCGACCTTCAGGTTGTCTGTGAATGCCATGACTCCGCGACGCTCTTGAGCCTCGTATCATCAGGGTTCGGCGCCACAATTCTGCCTTTGACGATGATTCCCGTCCATATGCGTTCGCATGTCAAAACGGTTATCATCGAAGACAACCCGTTTGTCATGACACCGGCCGTCATCTGGAGAAAAGACAGCTATCTGCCGAAGCCGGTCAGACAGTTTTTGGAATTATTTTGATCCGGAACACGAAGAATTCCCGCTTATGAAAACCAATTACTTGACTCATACTAAAAAAAAGTTATCCTTTACAATTGGGAGCTATTTTTTCTCAATAAAACTACTCAGAAAAGTGGGGAATAAAGAAGATGAAAAAAGCATTATTCGCTTTGTTCATGATGGTCAGCATCGCAATGCTTGCAGCCTGCGGAAACTCACAGGACAGCGGATCTAAGTCAAAAGACGGCGATCTTTGGGCTTCTGTCAAGAAAAAAGGCGTACTGACCGTCGGTACAGAAGGAACGTACGAACCGTTTACCTTCCATGATAAAAAGACTGACAAACTGACCGGATATGATGTTGAAGTGATTCAAGAAGTCGCGAAACGCCTCGGTCTGAAAGCTGACTTCAAAGAAACGCAATGGGACAGCATGTTTGCCGGATTAAACGCGAAACGGTTTGACGTCGTTGCCAACCAAGTCGGCAAAACAGGCCGTGAGAACCAATATGATTTTTCGGATAAATACACAACGTCAAATGCAGTCGTCGTGACGAAAAAAGACAGCACGATTGCGAAAGAGGCTGATGTCAAAGGAAAAACAGCGGCTCAGTCATTAACAAGCAATTACAATAAATTAGCGAAAGAAGCCGGCGCGAAAATTGAAGGCGTTGAAGGCATGGCTCAATCCCTTCAGCTCATTCAGCAGGGCCGCGCTGATCTGACTTACAACGATAAGCTTGCCGTACTGAACTACTTAAAAACGTCCGGCAATAAAAACGTGAAAATCGCGTTTGAAGCAGGCCAGCCGCAGCAGACGTATTTCGCATTCCGAAAAGGAAGCGGCGAACTTGTGACTCACGTCAACAAAGCGTTAAAAGAAATGAAAGAGGACGGGACTCTTTCTAAAATAGCGAAAAAATGGTTCGGCGAAGATGTTTCTAAGTAACATGCCGGAACCCGTGATTGCAACAGCCATTCCTTGGGATCTGGTGCAGCAGTCATTCTGGCCGATTCTTTCCGGGGGAATCTATTACTCGATTCCCCTTACCATTCTTTCCTTTATTTTCGGAATGATCATCGCGCTGATTACGGCGCTCGCCAGAATGTCAAATATGAAACCATTGAGATGGGTGTTCAGCGTATACGTATCAGCGGTGCGCGGCACTCCTCTTCTCGTTCAATTGTTCATCATTTTTTATCTGTTCCCGACATTTAATATTACGCTGGACCCTTTCCCAAGCGCAGTCATCGCGTTTTCATTAAACGTGGGCGCCTACGCTTCTGAAATCATCCGGGCATCTATTTCATCCGTGCCGAAAGGGCAATGGGAAGCCGGTTATACGATCGGCATGACCTATCGCAAGACATTGTTCCGCGTGATCCTGCCGCAGGCGTTTCGCGTGTCCATTCCGCCATTATCAAATACATTTATCAGCCTGATCAAGGATACATCTCTCGCGTCACAGATTCTCGTCGCGGAGCTGTTCAGAAAAGCGCAGGAAATCGGCGCGCAAAACCTTGATCAAATCTTGGTCATCTATATTGAAGCCGCCTTTATTTATTGGATCATCTGCTTCTTGCTGTCAATCGTACAGCACGTGATCGAACGGCGTCTCGACCGTTATGTGGCCAAATAAGGAGGTTTCGATATGCTTTCCGTCAAAGGATTAAATAAATCATTCGGACAGAATGAAATTTTAAAAAAGATAGATATGGAGATAGAAAAAGGGAAAGTCATCGCCGTTCTGGGGCCGTCCGGTTCAGGAAAAACGACGCTTCTGCGCTGTCTGAACGCGCTTGAGATCCCCAATCGCGGCGAGCTGGCATTCTCCGATTTTTCAATAGATTTCTCCAAAAAAGTGAAGCAGGCTGATATTCTTCGCCTCCGCCGCAAATCAGGCATGGTCTTTCAGGCGTATCATCTGTTTCCTCACCGCACGGCGCTTGAAAACGTCATGGAAGGACCCGTTCAAGTGCAAAAGCGCGACAAGGAGCAAGTCAGAAAAGAAGCGATGGAACTTCTGGAAAAAGTCGGACTCAAAGACAAAATGGATTTATATCCGTTCCAGCTTTCCGGCGGTCAGCAGCAGCGGGTCGGCATCGCCCGCGCGCTTGCGATTCAGCCCGAGCTGATGCTGTTTGACGAACCGACGTCAGCGCTTGATCCGGAGCTCGTCGGCGAGGTGCTCAAAGTGATTAAGGATTTGGAGAACGAAGGCTGGACGATGGTCGTCGTCACCCATGAAATCAAATTCGCGCAGGAAGTGGCCGATGAAGTCATCTTCATTGACGGCGGCGTCATTGTGGAACAAGGACCGCCGGAGCAAATTTTCTCCGCGCCGAAAGAAGAACGCACGCAGCGGTTTTTAAATCGTATACTGAATCCTTTGTAGGAGCGGGAGAAGAAGCGAAACACTGATTTCGCTTCTTCTTTTTTTTGGCGGTTATGCTACAATGACAATTAATGAAATTTTATGAAAGAAGGGACCTCTTTGAAGCGGGAATTCTTGATGCGCTGGACGTTTTATTTTGCCGGTCTGTTGATTTTGTCTTTCGGGGTATCGTTAACCATTAAAGGAAAAGCTCTCGGCATCAGCCCTTGGGATGCCTTTCATTATGGGCTTTTTCAGCATTTCGGGCTTTCTGTCGGCCAATGGTCCATCGTGGTCGGCGCGGTCATTGTGGCTTTAACCTGTCTGTTCACGAGGACACTCCCGAAAATCGGCGCTATCTTAAACATGGTGCTGATGGGAATGTTTATTGATTTCTTTTCGTTTCTGCTTCCTGAGACGCACGCTTTTTCCTTAGCGGCCGTGTGTTTTTCTATCGGATTGCTGCTGATCGGCTGCGGCGTCGGTATTTACGTATCAGCAGGGCTCGGCGCGGGCCCCCGGGACTCTCTGATGATGCTGATATCTGAAAAAACGGGCTGGAACGTGCAATGGGTGCGGAACGGCATTGAGCTGACGATTCTTGCCGCAGCCTGGATGATGGGCGGACCGATCGGCGCCGGAACCATTATTACGGCTGTTTTGACGGGGCTGATTCTGCGTTTTTCTTTGCCGCAGTCCTCTAAACTGTTAACATACGCGATCTCCGGGCGGGCAACGTCCGTTCATTAAAAACAAAGCCGAAACGGTTTTGTTTTTTTATTTTCGGACAGCTTTCGTCTGATATGATAGGATGGTTTTGACAATATTTTCAGACGGAGGATCTGGACATGAAAATTTACGGAGTATATATGGACCGCCCGCTTTCTGCAGGGGAAGAGGATCGGATGATGGCGGCCGTGTCCGCCGAAAAGCGGGAAAAATGCCGGCGCTTTTACCATAAGGAGGATGCTCACCGCACCTTGATCGGCGACATGCTGATCCGCACCGCTGCGGCGAAGGCTTATGGACTTGATCCGGCCGGGATTTCATTCGGCGTCCAGGAATACGGAAAGCCGTACATCCCCGCGCTTCCGGACATGCACTTTAACATTTCCCACTCCGGGCGCTGGATCGTGTGCGCCGTTGATTCAAAACCGATCGGCATTGATATTGAAAAAATGAAGCCCGGCACAATTGATATCGCCAAACGGTTTTTTTCGCCGACGGAATACAGTGATCTGCAAGCGAAACACCCCGATCAGCAGACCGATTATTTTTACCACCTGTGGTCGATGAAAGAAAGCTTTATCAAGCAGGCCGGAAAAGGGCTTTCCCTGCCGCTTGATTCATTCAGCGTCCGCCTTAAAGACGACGGCCATGTGTCCATTGAGCTCCCGGACGGACATGAACCTTGTTTCATCCGCACATATGAGGCGGACGAGGAGTATAAGCTGGCCGTTTGTGCGGCGCATCCCGATTTTTGTGACGGGATTGAGATGAAAACGTATGAAGAGCTGTTATAAGCAATCCGTCAGCATTTTGATGCCTCGCGTGATATCCCCTGTCTTGACGTTGGACACGTTGAGTTTGATGATATTTTCTTTCGGAAAATCCGATAGGTAATGGCTGTCAATCGGCTCCACCAGCACGCCTTGCGCTTTCAGGCGCTGCACAACTCTTGAAGCGGAAAGGCTTTTCTCCAGCACGAGATGGGTATGGATCGACGTTTGCTTTACAGAAAAACCGTCGTACTCCTGCAGCGCGTTTTGGAGCAGCTCGGAACGTGTTCTGTAAGAGGCCCGGATTTTTTCTTTATGCCTTTTGAACATGCCGCTTTTGATATACACTTCAAGGGCCGCTTGGGATATCATCGAACAGTCGATATCGCTCAGCTTTTTATACGTATGGAAAACCGGGGCCAGCGAATCCGGGAGCACAGCCGCTCCAACACGCAGCCCCGGAAAAATCATTTTCGAAAAGCTTTTCAAATAAATCACGCGGGAAGACAGATCGTAGGCGTACAGCGGGTCTGCCTTCTGATTGTCCTCTAAATCTCCTAGGAAATCATCCTCAACCAAATAAACGTCATACGCCTCCGCTAATCGGACAAGCTCTCGTTTTTGCCATTCTGTCAGAGAGCTGCCGAGCGGATTATGAAATCGGGGCATCGTGTAAAAAAACTTAATTCCCTCCGTCTGAAACAGCCGCTCGACTTCCGCCATATCAAGCCCCTCAGCCGTCCGTTTAATGCCGCAGGCGGGAAGGCGCAGCGCTTCAAGCTGCTCCACCATCAGATGATAGCCCGGCTGTTCGATTAAAATCTTCTTTTTTCCGTTCGGAAACGGCATCAGAGACAGCAGGGATAACGCCTGCTGCACACCCGAGGTGATAAAAATGTTCCGCTCTTTTGCAAATACCTGATAATCGGATAACAGCGTCTGAAGCACCCGGATTAAAGACGGAAGCCCCTGCGGCGTGCCGTAAATGAACAAATCATTTTTATACATATCAATGGCTTTGTTGATGCAATGCTGAAAGTCGCGGTACGGAAAAATATCAGGGTCCGGCGCCGAGGCTGCAAAATCAATGATACCTGTTTGTTCTCGCTCCTGCTTTTTGTCATTTTTAATAAGATAGTAGCCGCTTTTCGGCACGGCATAAATAATGTGCCGTTTTTCAAGCTCCTGAAGCGCACGGATGACGGTGCTTTTACTGACGTGAAAACGCTCGGCCAGCTGCCTGATAGAAGGCAGCCGCGCCCCTTCCTGAAAAGTGCCGCCTTCAATGAGACTCTCCACTTCTATCATCACGTTCATATACTTTTCCATGCTGAACCTCCATCTGTACCGGTACAGTTTATCATTATTCTCATTGTACTGCTTCTTCCCTTCCCATACAATAAAAGGGAGCGGCCGGCGCTCGATCTCATTAAAGGAGTTCGTAAAGATGATTAATCAAAACCGTTTGGCTGCTGCTTACCTCGCTGCCATTTTAAATGCGCTGATTATCGGTTTTTCCTTTATATTTGTCAAGATTGCGCTTCGATCCGCCAATCCGTTTGATATATTGGCTCATCGGTTCACAGCGGCCTTCATCTGTGCAATGCTTCCTGTTTTATTCGGCTGGATCAAACTGTCCGTCAGCTGGAAGAATGTGCTGGCGATCTTGCCTTTGGCCCTTTTATATCCGGCTTTGTTTTTCAGTTTTCAGGCGTTCGGCCTTTTGTATTCTTCATCATCGGAAGCCGGTATCATTCAAGCCGCCATCCCGATTTTTACGATGCTGTTTTCGTCTTACTTTTTAAAGGAACGTCCGACATGGGCGCAAAAGGGATTCACATGCCTGTCAGTGGCCGGGGTGGTATTTATTTTCACAATGAAAGGGGTGTCCGCGGAATCGGCGAGTTTTAAAGGTGCTTTCCTGATCCTGTTGTCCGCGCTGTCCTCCGCCCTTTACAATACGGCAGCGAGACGCATGACCCTGCGTTTTTCATTGGGTGAGCTGACCTGGTGCATGTCTGCGATCGGCTTTGCTTCCTTCAACTGCATCGCTCTCTTCCGGCACGGAGCGGAAGGAACGATCGGGCAGTATTTTCTGCCCTTCCGCGATCCCGGTTTTATCGCAGCGATTCTGTATTTAGGCATTTTGTCTTCTCTCATTACATCATTGATGTCAAACTACGCGCTGTCCAAGATTGAAGCGTTTAAGATGAGCGCCTTTAACAATTTGTCCGTCATCGTGACGATGCTTGCGGGTGTCCTCGTTCTCCATGAGTCACTCCGCTGGTATCATATCGCCGGCGCCGTCTGTATCGTCATCGGAGTCTTGGGAAGCAATGCTTCAGGACGGCGGAAAAAAAGCATATTACGACATAGGGAAAAAATGAAAGGAAACAAAGACGGAATATGATCAACACACGAAATGAAAATATCTATCTCGCGGGCTGCTTAACATTTGCCGATGTAAGAAAACACTTTGCTTATCATCAAGGAAAATCCGCGGCTGTCTGTTTTTTGATTATGCTGCTGGCTTCTGCCATCTGTTTTGAATGAACGGCCCGGTTACAGGCGGCACATGGGGCGTCAGAGCTCTCCTGAATTTCCTTGCAGCTGTGATTCTCTCTTTGGCAGTCACGGTGATCGCAACGGCAATCTCATTCTTCCGTCTTTACAGAACATACAAAACGAATCAGCGGCTGAAATCTGCCAGAAGTATTACGATTCATCAGCTCGGAATCAGCCAAAAACAAAAAAACGCAAGCATTCTTTTTGAATGGGATGAACTGCTCTCGGCTAGGGAGCACAAAGATATGTTTCGATTACAAACATCGGGTTACGGAACACTTCTGCTGCCGAAACGACTTTTCTATTCGCAAAAAGATATCGCCGTTTTCAGGCAAATGCTCCGGGAAAATGTGAATGAGAAAGTTAATGTAACAGAATAAAAGACAAAAAGGAGGGTGCCCCCCTCCTTTTTTGTCAGCCTGATATTTCCGCCTGTTTCTGCAGCTGCTTTGCTTCTTGATAAATTTCTTCGAACAGATCCGCGATGTGTTCTTCTTCAACACATGAAAATGCGATTCGCAAATCGGTTTCATTAATGGATATCGTCCCGATTCCTCTCTTTTCAAGCAACGATACTCTCAATTCGCCGGCGTTTATGTCTTTCAGCCGGACACACATGAAATAACCCGAGTTAAACGGATAAGGCGTCCATACGTCTTCATAGTGCTTGTTTTCTGCAAGAACGGCTTTCACTTTGTCAGCCCGTTTTTTCATGATGTTATACTTCAGCGATTTTTCTTTCTCGTATTCCGGTGACTGCATCGCCCGCAGCATAAACGTTTGGGACGGGTGCGGGGCGCTTGAAATCGTTCCCCTGATAATCCCTTTTGTTTTTTCCTCAAGCACGCGCAGCGCTTTTTCGCTTTTTGTGCTGTACGTAATAAAACCGACGCGGAAACCCCACGCGTAATTTTCCTTCGTCGCGCCGTCTATTTTTACGCAAAGCACCCGGTCGTGCACTTGGGCGAGTTTGCTGAAGATGGATTCCTGAATGGCCGTTTCATCGTAAAACAGATTGTAATACGCATCGTCTACGAGCACGACAATCTCTTTGCCGGCCTCCGCCGCCTCCAGGATCACGCTGACGATTTCTGCCGCTTCCTCTTCTCCCGGCGTGTAGCCTGTCGGATTATTCGGGAAATTCAGCACGACAATCGCCTTTTCTTCCTGCTTTTTCAGCAGCTCGGACAGCCCCGCCGCATTAAAACGCCCATCCTGCTGAAAAAGCGGGTACGTCTCAATGGATGCCTTGCGCCGGACACCGAAAATGAAATTGTAATTTCCCCAATATTTATCAGGCAGAAGCAGCGTATCCCCTTCATTGACGAACAAGTCGGCGGCGATGCTCAGCCCGTGTGTTAAAGCGTTTGTCACGATCGGCGTGCTGATGTCTTTGCCGGCTAATGAAGGATTTTCGAGACGCATTTTTTTCAGCCATTCCTGTCTGAGCGGCTCTTTTCCCTGCGGCGGAGCATAATCGTAGATATCATCGGGGTTATAGGCGGACAGTGTCTCTTGAATATGGGAAAAGTGCATGGACTCGCCCTGTGAGGTGGCGATTCCGATCGTGGCATTATACTTTCCGGCCTTGGCTTTCGCTTCCGCCGATTGTGTCAGCACCCCTTTCGGATAAAACAACTCTCTGCCCAAATCAGAAAGCATATGAAGCACGTGCGGGTTTTCTTCAGATAATGTTCTGTTCAGCTCTTTTGCTGCATCATTCATGTACGACAATCCCTTCAAAATTTTATTCCATCAAATCATAACATAAAATTTTTGATAAATGAGAAAACTCGCGGGCAGATTTTGTTACAAAAAACAGACAGCGAATGCTGTCTGTCATATCCTATAACAATTGGCCTGCAGTGCTCCTGTTAATAATCTCATAGATTCGTTCCGCCACTTTTTCAGTTTCACTTAATATGAACATGTGGCCGTCCGAAAACTCATGAAATACGGGATTGTCGGCCCATTTTTTCCATCCGTCCGCATCTTTGATACATTTTTTATCTTTCCGCCCGTTAAATATATGGACGGGTGATTGAATGATGTGAGAATCAGACGGACGGAAGCTTTCAAGCGCGCGGTAGTCGGATCTGAAAGAAGGCAGGAAAAATGACATGACCTCCTTATTCTCCACTAACTCCTGCGGCATTCCGCCAAGCTCGATAATATGGGCGAGAAATTTTTCATCATCAAGATGAGACACTTTTTTCCTTTCCACATGCGGCGGCTGAATGGCTGAGATGATCACGGCCTGCGGGTAAATGCCCTCCCGCTCCAGCTTTTGCGCCAGCCTGAAAGCGACCATGCCTCCCATACTGTGGCCGAACAGCACAAACGGGCGGTCGGGATGGAGATTCAACTCCTGCTTGTATAAACTGACAAGCTGTTCAAAATCCTCAACGGCGGACATTTGATTTGTTCCGTGTCCCGGCGGTTCCGCGGCAAGCATCTCACACTCACCTTGAAGATAGGTGTGGAGCGGGCGGAATGATGCGGAATAGCCTCCTGCGAACGGAAAACAGATGAGCTGCGTTTTTTCTGTGGTATCGAACGATTTAAAGAGCTGGACCATTGGCGGGCTTCCTCCTTTTCTATCGTGAAGTTGTCAGCTTCAGATGTTCCTTCTTTAGGAATTCGAGCAAATATGCCGCATTCCTTTCGAGACATTCTCCCTGAAGCATTTCTGCGTGCGTGCCGCAGCCTTTTTTCACACGGTATTCACCTGTCGTGGCTTCTTCCCACGAAGCGAGCCACGGCGGCATCGCAAAGTCCGGTTCTGACGTTAAAAGATCTATATCCGCATTGACCGTGCCGGTGCTGACGGTATGCACGAAATAAGAATAAAACGCGTTTGTTTTTTTGGCGAGACCTTCTTTGACAGCTTCGTCATTCAGCGCTTCATTGTCCCGGTTTACCTTCATCAGCGCCTGGACATCACTTTCTACGGTGCGGCCTTCCAAGTCGCTGACGCCTTGTTTTTTATAGGAATCAACCATGATCAGCCGCTCCACTTTACGGCCCCCTGCTTCAAGGCGTTTGGCCGTTTCAAAGGCGAGCGTGCAGCCTGCCGAGTATCCGAACAGCTTGACCGGTCCTTCCGGCTGGAGCTGATTGATCAGCTCTGTGTAGCGTTCGATGCGGTTGTCTTCCTCGATAAAATCAAACGCACAGATTTTATAGCCGGACAGCTGTTTTGCCAGCGGCTGGTACATCAGCCCGTAACCGAGAACCGGCGGGAACCCAAACAGTGTGTCAGACTGATTTTTATTCATGATGGTGAGATCTTTCATTCCTTTTTCTTCACCGTGAAGCAGATAACCGGCAATGTCTGCAATTGTCGTCGCTTCGAATAACAGCTGCACCGGAATATCCGTACCGAGCTCTTTTTTAATGCGCGACGCTGCCGTCATCGCTTTTAAGGAATGGCCTCCGAGCGCGAAGAAATCATCATGAATCCCGATCTGCTGTCTGCCGAGGATGTCGGACCAGATGTGTGCAATCGTTTCTTCCGTCGCGTTTCGAGGCCCGATCCATTCTTTCGCCGCCTGAGCCTGATCCGGTTTCGGCAGCTGCCGTTTATTGACCTTCCCGTTTGTCGTTAACGGAAGCTCCTCTAAGAAAGTAAAGGTTTGCGGCACCATGTAAGCAGGAAGCTGTTTTTTCAGGTGCCTCTTTACGTCTTCAGCTGAAAGCGGCGTCCGGTTCACGAGGTAGGCGTTGATTGATGCATCTCCAGACTCATGGCGGTCTGCAACAACGACCGCATCTTTCACACCCGGGTATTCCTGCAGCTGCTTTTCGATTTCTTCAAGCTCAATCCGGTGTCCGCGTATTTTGACCTGGTCGTCAATACGCCCGGCGTATTCAATTGTTCCATCCGGCAGCCAGCGTGCTAAATCCCCTGTGCGGTAAAGCGTTTCTCCCGGCTTGAACGGATTTGGGATAAACGTTTGCTTCGTCAGGTCATGACGGTTCAGATACCCTTTTGATACACCCATTCCGCTGATGCACAGTTCACCGACAGCTCCAAACGGCTGAAGCTGATTTTGCCCGTTAAGAATATAAACACTGGCATTGCTGATCGGCTTTCCGATCGGCAATGAGGAAAGGGAATCCGGTATATCATGCACGACGTGAGCTGTCGCAAACACCGTTCCCTCAGTCGGTCCGTAGCAATTAATCAGCTTGCCGGGCCCCATGATCTCAAGCGCCTTTCTGACGTGAGGCACTGACGCGCGCTCACCCCCGAATAACACACAGCGAAGCCCCTTCAGCCACTCCTCTCCCGCATCGGTGAGAAGATTAAAAAGTGCGGTTGTCGCAAACATGACATTGACATTCTCCTGCCGGATCAGATCAGTGAGCCGTTCTGTATCAAGCAGTGTATGTTCATCTGCGATAATGAGCCGTGCCGCATTCAGTATTGATGCGTAGAAATCAAAGGTAAATGCGTCAAAGGCGTAATTGGAAACAGATAAGAACGTATCTTTTTCAGAAAATGCCATGTAGTCTACATGCTTGACCAATCCTTGAATATTGGCATGAGTGGTGATATTGCCCTTCGGCTTTCCGGTTGTGCCGGACGTATACATAATATACGCCGGATCATCGGGATCAATTGCGGCTGCAGGATCGCTTGCCTGTTCCTCAAACCGTGCTTGATCATCGATGATGAGTGTTGTTCCTGTATACGGCAGCTGAGCCGCTTTTTCTTTCATCTCCTGATGTGTCAGCAGACAGGCTGCCGCACTGTCAGCCAGCATGTACGAGATTCGGTCCTCCGGCAGCTTCGGATCAACCGGCAGATAAGCCGCTCCCGCTTTTAATACGCCGAGAATGCCGATCACCAGCTCAAGCGAGCGCTTCGTGTACAACGCGACAACAGTGTCCTTACCCGCACCTTGCTTTTGCAAACGGCGCGCAAGACGGTTCGCTTCCTCATCTAATTCACAATAGGAAAGAGTCTGGCCGGAATACGTAAGCGCCGGTGCATCTGGATTTACATTCACCGCTTCCTTGAACCAATCTGTCAGAGGCTTCGCCTGATGAGTCTGAGCCGGCGGGTTTAAGCCGGTAAGCAGAAGCTCTCTTTCCTTTTCATCAACAAGTCTGATCGTATTGACAGGCTGATCCGGCTTCTGGATGAGCTGCTGAATCGCTGTGAGAAGCTGAGATTTTAAGCGCAGGATAAACGCCTCATCAAACACATTCCCGTTATAGGCAAGCTTAATCAGCATCTCATCACCTGGAGAAGCCATCAGGTTGAGATCATAATTCGATTTCTCAAAAACATGGACGTCCTCCATATCAAAGCCGTTTTCACTGTTCTCTTCATTTTTTGCATCCTGAAGCGGATAATTTTCAAACACAATGATGTGGTCAATCAGCTTTGGCTGATCGGCCTGGCTTTGGATATCATAGAGCGGCACATATTGATGCGGCTCAGACTGCAGCGATTGTTCCTGCAGCTGCTTGAGCAAGCCGTTAAATGTGGTATCCTCAGACAGCTTGACCCGCCTCGGGACAGCATTGATAAACAGCCCGACCATATGTTCAACGCCTTTGATTTCTGCGGGACGCCCGGAAACGACTGTGCCGAAGATCAAATCGCCGGACTGCTGATAGCGGCTGATTAATACACTCCAAACCGCCTGCAGCGCCGTACTCAAAGTGGTATGCTGCGATTTTGCAAGCTCGGTAAATGCTTTTGTTTCCGCCTCCGGCAGTGAGAAGAGCAGCTCTTTCGGCTCATAGCCGTCCTTTTGTTTCTTTCTTTGCTCCGCAAATGTCGTTTGTCCTTCAAAACCTTCTAAGTACCCGCGCCAGTAATGCAGTGATGCTTGTTTATCCTGCTTTTCAAGCCACTTGATATAGTCTTTATACGGTTTGACCGGCGGCAGGCTGTACGGCTTTTGTTCACGCAGGGCATTGTATACCTTAAACAGATCCTGCACGACGATGCCGAAGCACCAGCCGTCCAAAATGATGTGGTGGTAGCTCCACACCCATTCAAAGCTTTCTTCCGATTTTTTAAAAATGGCTGCCCGCATCGGAATATCCCGCGTCAAATCAAAGCCCTTGATCTTATCCTGTTCTTTGTATTCATTGATTTTGGCTGTTTGCTCGCTGTCCGTTACATGTGTCAGATCGATTTCTTCTATCTGAAACTGCCGTTTTTTCAATACGACTTGGACCGGCCTTTTTACTTTTTCGTGAATGAACACGGTACGAAATACATCGTACCGGTCCATGATCACATTCATGCTTTCTTCAAGGCTTTTGATATTCAAGCTGCCTTTTACTTTCATTGTCATTTGTTCGATGTAAAAACTTTGGCCGGGATTCAGGAGAGTATGAAACAGCATTCCCTCCTGCATCGGCGACAAATAATACATGTCCTGAACCTGATCTTTGCTGAATTGGCTCATCTGCTCCGCTCCCCCCTTCTGTTATCTGTTTTTGTCACGTTAAATTCTCCTCAAGCATGTCAAAGATGTCTCCCATTTCATCCATCTCAAGATCCTGCGCGCTGAAATCGCTCGGCGTAAATTCTTTCTCCTCTTTGGCCGTGCAATGGCGGATGATCATTAAGAGATTGTCTTTAAACCGCTGCATCTGTGTTTCGACGGTGCTTCTTTCATATTCTTCCTGATTGTATGAGCAGGAAATGACGAAGCGGCCGCCTGTAACCATCCCGCTGAAGCTCAGTGCGTATAACGCCTCTGACTCTTCGCTGACTTGACGTCCCATATCATATGGAGACGGCTCAAACCATTCCGTTTTCACTTCATTGTCAAACTGCCCCAAGTAGTTAAAACTGATTTCAGGCGTGACGCCTTTTTCTGTTTCATCGGATGACAGATACCGGAGAATCCCGTAACCGACGCCTTTATCAGGAACGCGCCGCACCGTCTCTTTTACCGTTTTAATGACGGAAGAGACGCCGTCTTCCTTGCTGATCTGCAGAATCAAAGGATATTGGGCCGTAAACCAGCCGACCGTCCGTGAAATATTGACATTCGGTATGATTTCTTCCCGGCCGTGTCCTTCTAAGTTGATGCCGACTTTGCCGTTTTCCGTCCATTCACCGATCGTTAAGCCGAGCGCGCTGAGCAGAATGTCGTTGATTTCCGTTCCGTACGGATGATGAACATCTGTGAGCAGCTGTGCCGTTTCTTCCTCAGTCAATTCACATTTCACGGCCGCCGTATGTTTGACGAGCCGTTTGTTCGGATCATGGTCTTTCGGCAGCGGCTGGAGTTCTTCCGCATCTGCCTGCGCCCAATAAGCCGCCTGCTTTTTCAGATCTTCTGATTGCGCAAACGTGTTCAGCGCCTCCGCCCAATCTTTAAAGGAGTGGGTTTTTTGCGGGAGGACGATGCTGTTTTGCTGCTGCGCCTGTTTATAACCTGAAGCGAAATCCTCAAGCAGAATTCTCCATGAAACCCCGTCCACGACGAGATGGTGAATCGCGATTAACAGATGATCGCCTTGTTCTGTCCGGTATTGCTCCGCTTTTAACAGCGGGCCGTTCTCCAGATCCAGACTTCCCTGAAGATGATCGGCAAGCCGCTGAATCTGGCTTTTCAGCATATCCTCGTCAGTTCCGTACAGATCAACGATTTCAAAGCTTGCCTTGCATTCTGTGACAGGGAGGTATGTCTGAATGATGCCTTCCCTTTCTTCACGGTAAACCATGCGGAGCGCATCATGGTGTTCAATCAATGCTTGCAGGGTTTTTTCCACCAGGTCCGGATCAAAGCCGTCTTTCGCGTGAAGCATGACGGATTGGTTCCAGTGGTGTTTGTCCGTGAAGTTTCGTTCAAAGAACCAGCGTTGGATCGGCGTTAAGGCCGCTTCGCCTTCGACAGGGCCCTGGTCGGCCTGTTTGCCTTCCGTCCGCTCCACATAAGAGACGAGCTCTTCGATGGTCGGGTGCTGGAAGAGATCTTTCATCTCCAGCTTGTAGCCGTGCTGGTTCAGACGGCTCGCCATTTGGATGCCTTTGATCGAGTCCCCGCCGAGCGTGAAGAAATTATCGCTTACGCCGATCTGATCAAGACCGAGCACTTCTTGCCAAATGTCGGAAAGCAGTGTCTCCATCTCCGTTTCCGGCGCTTTGTATGCCGCGCTTCCCGCTTCAATATCCGGTTCCGGCAGGGCTTTTTTGTCAATTTTTCCGTTCGCGGTGACCGGAAGCTCGTCCATCTCCACCCAGAACGCCGGCACCATGTAGTCAGGCAGCGTGTCTTTCAGCGCGGCTTTGAGCGCTTCAATATCGTCCTGCTGAGGCGCGACATAGGCGCAAAGCGCGGTATTGCCCGCTTTGTCTTCCACGGCCGTCACCGCTGCGTCATGAACGTCCGCAAGCTGGGCGAGGCGGACTTCGATTTCTGAAAGCTCGATCCGGTAGCCCCGCACTTTGACCTGCTGGTCAATACGGCCGATGTATTCGATGCCGCACTGCGCGTTCCATTTGACGAGGTCGCCGGTCCGGTACATGCGCTCGCCGGGCACGAACGGATCTGCGGTAAACCGCTTCGCCGTTTCTTCTTCACGGTTCAGGTATCCGCGCGCCAGACCGCGGCCGGCCACGCACAATTCACCGGCAATGCCTTCCGGCTGCACCTGATCGCCGTCGCCGAGAATATAAACTCTCGTATTGGCAATCGCCCGTCCGATCGAAAGCGATCCTTCCTCCGGATTGATGACGCCGCTTGTCGCGACGACGGTGTTTTCCGTCGGGCCGTAGTTGTTGATGATCGTGTACGGCTGTTTCACCGCCCGCTTCAGCTTGTCGCCGCCGACGAGAAGCATGCGGAGAGAGGTATTTTCCAGCTCCATAAATTGTTCGGCCAGCTGCGTCGGCAGGAAGGTGATGGTCACGCCGTTCTCCTCGAAATAGTGATTTAAGCGGGTGATATCCAGCCGGATCGCTTCGTCAATGACATGAAGCTCCGCGCCGATGGTCCATGTCGGGAACATCTCCCAGATGGAGGCGTCAAAACCGAAGCCCGCGTATTTGGCGCTTTTATCATCCGCCGTCATGGCGAATGCGTCGTGATGCCAGAAACACAGGTTCACCAGCGCATGGTGTTCGACCATGACACCCTTCGGCTGTCCGGTCGTTCCTGACGTGTAAATCATATAAGCGAGATGATCCGCCGTTGTTTCCGTCTGCGGGTTCGCTTCATCGTTTTCATCAAGCGGCAGGCTCAGAATGGAGCGGCGGCCGTCAAGCAGAATCGTTTCTCCGTTGTAGCTTTCCGGCACGTCGAGCGCTTCCTGTGTAAGAAGAAGCTTGGCGCCGCTGTCCTGCAGAATGTAGCTGATCCGCTCTTCCGGATAGTCGGGATCAATCGGCACAAATGCCGCGCCTGCTTTCAGGACGCCGAGTACGCCCGCGGCCATTTCCAAGGACGGTTTCGTCAAAATGCCGACACGTTCGTCAGCCGTGACGCCGCAGTCCATGAGAATGCGCGCGATCCGGTTCGCCCTTGCGTTCAGCTCGCCGTACGTCCATTTCGCGCCGTTGTATGCCGCGGCCGGCCGGTTCGCGTAGCGGGCGGCCGTTTCTTCAAAGAGACGGTGAACCGTTTTGTCCCGCGGCACAGAAATTGTTTTTCCTTTCCATGCGTCAAGGAGGGCTTGTTTTTCAGCATCGCTGATCAGTGAAATCTCAGGCAGCTTTCTGTCCGGACTTTCTGCCGCTTGCTTCAGAATCCGCAGGAACCCGGCGCTCCACTTTTCAATTGTTTCTTTTTTAAACAGATCAGTCGCATATTCAAACTGAAGGCCGAGACCTTCTTGATCCGTAAAGCCGCCGAGTGTCAGATCGAATTTCGCCGTGCCTTGGTTTGACTCATACGGAGTGATGCGCAGGTTCTCCAGTTCCAGTGTTTCTTTATCCGGATCTTCTGTCGTCACCATAACCTGAAACAACGGGTTGCGGCTCATATCTCTCGGCAGGTCAAGCTTTCCGATCAGATCTTCAAACGGATAATCCTGATGCGCCAGCGCGTCGAGATTGGTTTGTTTCACCCGTTCGAGCAGCCCGGCGAAGGTCTGCTCTTTTCGCGTTTCATTGCGAAGTGCAAGCGTATTGACAAAC
The DNA here is from genome assembly GCF_052055895.1 of Bacillus sp. D7-8. NCBI lineage: Bacteria > Bacillati > Bacillota > Bacilli > Caryophanales > Bacillaceae > Bacillus > Bacillus sp. D7-8. Next base: position 355,997 of record NZ_CP179922.1, on the reverse strand, counting down.
ATCCCCGGCATTTCCTGAACTTCAGCGCTCGTTCTTCCGGCGGTCACCGAGCCGATAATGATATCGCGCTGCCCCGTGATTTTGCTCAAAAAGACATGGAACGCGGCGTGAAGCACCATATGAAGAGTCGCTCCCGATGATTCCATTAATTCACGCACCGCTTTTTCCGTTTCACGCACCGCTCTGAAACGGACGGATTGTCCTTTAAAACTTTGAACCGGCGGACGAGGGAAATCGGTCGGCAGATTCAATTCAGGAAGCTCGCCGGAAAATGCGGAGAGCCAATAACGCTCATGGTCTTCCATCCGTTCGGCCTGCTCGGGTTCATTCTGCCAGACGGCGAAGTCTTTATAGTGCAGGTTCGGCGACGGCAGGCTTCCGCCTTTGTAAAGATGAGCGAGCTCTTTGACCAGCATGCTTCTGGACACGCCGTCGGCAATAATATGATGCATATCCAGCAGCAGCAGGTGTTTCTTTTCATTCAGTCTGACAAGAGCGGCCCGAATGAGCGGAGCCGCACTCAGATCGAACGGCTTAATGAATGCCTGAATGATAAGATCCGCTTTCTCCTCGTCTGCTGCTTCAAAGATGTGCAGGTCGATGTCAGCCTGTTCTGCGATCTGCTGCATCGGGCGGCCGTTTTGATCGATAAAGGACGTCCGCAAAGACTCGTGGCGATTGATCATCTGATTGAGCGCTTCCTGAAGCCTTGAAATATTGACTTCTCCTTCCATCAGAAGAACGGACGGCATATTATAACTGATTGTCTCCCGGTCAAGCTGGTTCAGGACGTACATCCGTTTTTGGGCGGATGATAACGGGTACGCGTCTGCACTGTCGGCCGGTGAGATCATCCGATATCCCTCAGAAACCGCTGATTTTTCAATATATGCGGCAAGCAGGCGGACAGTCGGCTGTTCGAACAGCGCTTTTAACGGAACCGTTTTGTCCAGTTCAGCCTGAATATTGGCGAGGAGCATCATGCCTTTTAAAGAGTGCCCGCCATAATCGAAGAAATTATCGTCAATGCCGAGCGTATCCGTACCGAGTGTCTGTTTCCAAATGCGGCACAGCTTTTCCTCCAATTCCGTTTCCGGCAAGGCTGAAGCTGTTTGCGCCGTTTGGCTGACGCCCGGTTTCGGAAGGGCGTTTTTATCGGTTTTTCCGTTGGCTGTAAGCGGAATGCGGTCTACCTGCACGAAATAGGCCGGAAGCATATGAGACGGCAGTGTTTCGGAAAGCCGTTTGCGAAGCTCAGAGCCTTTCAGCTCGCTGTCAGCTTTATAATACGCGCACAGTTCCGGCAGCCCGCCTTCGCTGACTGCGAGAACGACCGCCTCCTGAATGCCGTTTACGCTTAACAGCACAGTTTCAACCTCTTTTAATTCAATGCGGTAGCCCCGGATTTTCACCTGATCATCCGCACGGCCGATAAATTCAATCGTCCCGTCAGGAAGCCTGCGGACGACATCCCCCGTTTTGTACATGAGGCTGTCCGGTGAAAAAGGATTTGAGAGAAATTTCTCCGCCGTCAGCTGCGGACGGTGAAGATATCCTCTTGCAAGCCCCTTCCCGGCAATATAAAGCTCGCCGCTTGCGCCCGGAGGAACGAGCTGCATTGCTCCGTCCAATACAAGCGCGCCGGTATTTGCGATCGGGCGGCCGATGACGGGACGCTGCTCATATTGATCAAGGCGCTCCATATTGATCCGTCCGGCAATGGCGCCGATCGTCGTTTCCGTCGGCCCGTAGTGATTGATGAAGTCGGTATGGGCGTATACGTCATGAAACTTGCGGACATCGGACGTGATGATCTTTTCTCCGCCGAGCACCACTAAACGAAGCGGGCTGAAACGGCGTTCTGCCGCAAAGCGGGCTGTATTGACGATCATATGGAACAATGACGGCGTCAGTTTCATATACGTAATGCCGTTTTTCTGTATATACTCACCAAGCTGATCAGGCGCGGTGTACGTCTCTTTCGGCACAATGTGCAGCTCTCCGCCCGCCTGAAGAATCGGGAATATGGCCGTATAGCCGAGATCAAATGCGTAAGAAGACAGCAGCACGGATTTGTCAGCTTCGGTCAAACCGGCTTCACGGCTGAACCATGTGACATAATTGATTAGATTGCGGTGCTCCAGCTGGACGCCTTTCGGTTTGCCCGTTGTTCCCGAGGTATAAATGATATATGCAAGCTGGTCGAAGCCGGGCTCCGTTTCAAGCCGGTCGGCGCTTTCGTTCTGCCATTCTCCGTCTTCCATTACGACCGTATTTCCTTTATAAACGGCGGCCGCGGTCATGTTTCTCTCATTGACGACCAGAAGCTTCGTTCCGCTGTCTTCAAGAGAGTAGCGGATTCTCTCTTCAGGAGTCTCCGGATCAATCGGGAGAAATGCCGCTCCGGCTTTCATGACGCCGAGAATCGCGGTAATCAAGTCGGCCGAACGATCCATCATAATGGCTACGATGTCCTCACTGCCCGTTCCGCAAGCCTGAAGGTGGCGGGCAAACCGGTTCGAGCGTTCATCAAGCTCACGATATGTCAGACTTATTCCGCCCGCAACCGCCGTGAGATCAGGCGTTTTTTGCGCTTGCCGTTCAAACAGCGAAACAAAAGTGCCCTCAGGCAGATCCGCTTCCGTACGTTTTTCATCAGAAAGGAGCGCTTCCCGTTCAGGAGCGGACAGCAGGCTTGCGTCGGCCAGCTGAATATCCGGATTTTCAGCGCAGGCTTTAATCAGATTGACAAAATGAGCGCTCCAGCGGCGGATGGTTTCGTCCGCAAATAAGGCTTTCGCGTAATCAAAGCTCAATCCGACCTCTTCTCCGCGCTCAGCCGCTTCTAAGGAAAGATCAAATTTAGCGACATGATGATGCATGGAGTATGAAGAAATCTCCAAATCTCCGAGCCGCAGGGCCGGGATCTCCATGTTCTGCATATTAAATAACACGCTGAACAGCGGACTCCGGCTTGTGTCCCTCGTTAACGGCAGTTTTTCAATTAATTCTTCAAGCGGATAGCTTTGATGCTCAAAAGCTTGAAGGCTCGCCGTTTTCACCTCATCCAGAAATTGTTTGAACGTTTTTTTGCCGGCAGGATGCGACCGAAGCGCAACTGTGTTGACAAACATGCCCGGCACGTCTTGGAGATCAGGATGCTGTCTTCCGGCCGCCGGAGACCCGACTATGATGTCTTCCTGACCCGAATATTTGGACAGCAGCACTTGAAAAGCGGCTAACAAGAACATGTACATCGTCGTATCCGTATCAGCCAGCAGCTTCTTAATCTGCGCCGTCACCTGTTTATCAAGCCCGAAGATGACGCGTTCCCCTTCAAAACTGCGCTCGGCAGGACGCGGGAAATCAAGCGGCAGATCCAACACCGGCAGATCGCCTTTGAACGTATCAAGCCAGTAGGCTTCGTGCTGATCGAGATTTGCTTTTTCACGCTGCCAGACTGAAAAATCCTTATAATGAATCTTTGGCAGCGCAAGCTCCGTGCCTTGATAAAGCTTCGCAAGATCACCGATGAAAATGCCCATTGAGCTTCCGTCCGTAATAATGTGGTGCATGTCAATCAGCAGAAGATGCCGGTCTTCTTCAAGCCGGATCAGCTTCGAACGGACAAGCGGCGCGCGGTTGAGCGCAAACGGCCTGATAAAGGCTTTTGTCAGCTCTTCTGCATCTTCTTCCCGGCCCTCGGCGGTTTCAAGCTCAAACGACACATTTTTATGAATGGTCTGCACGACTTCTCCCTCTGCCATGTCAAACGACGTACGCAGTGTCTCATGACGGTTGATTAATGCCTGCATGGCCTCCTCAAGACGCTTTTTGTCTACTGACCCTTCCAGCAAAAGTACAGCAGGGACGTTGTAGCTCGTGCTGGCCTGTCCGAGCTGATTAAGGATATACATCCTGCGCTGTGCTGAGGAAACAGGATAATGCTTCTGATAAGGCGCTTGTCGGATCGGTTCAAACTGCTGCTCCTCCTCGCTCTCATGCTGCAAATAATGCGCAAGCTCCTGAATGGTCGGCTTTTCAAATAACACTTTAATCGGCACTTCTTTTTGAAAGTGCTCCTGGATTTTAGCGGTCATCATCATGGCTTTTAAAGAATGTCCGCCAATCGTGAAGAAATTGTCAGTCACACCCGCTTTTACACCGAGAATGCCTTCCCAAATGTCAGCGAGTTTCTGCTCCGCTTCCGTTTTCGGCGCTACGTATTCTTTTTGAACGGCTTCAGCCTGAGGCTCAGGCAGCGCTTTTTTATCAATTTTTCCGTTCGCCGTCAGCGGAAATTGATTCATCTGGATGAAGTGCGCGGGAATCATATATTCCGGAAGTGATTCCGAAAGCGTTTTGCGCAGGTCTTCCGGCGAAAGGGCTTGGTCTGCCGTAAAGTAAGCGCAGATTTCATTTTCATCCGCTTTATTTTTCCGGATCACAGCCGCAGATTCCGTCACATTCTCCGCCTGGCTGATTTTCGCCTCGATTTCGCCGAGCTCGATTCTGAAACCGCGGACCTTTACTTGGTTGTCAATTCTGCCGAGAAACTCGATCGTGCCGTCCGGAAGCCACTTCGCCAAGTCCCCCGTCCGGTATATCATTTCATCCGGTCTGAACGGATCGCGGACAAACTGCTTCTCCGTTAATTCAGGCAGGTTCACATAGCCTCTTGCCACTCCGCTTCCGCCGACGCACAGCTCACCGGGCGCGCCGATCGGCTGGAGATTGCGGTTTTCATCCATAATGTACGCAGTGGAATTTCCAATCGGCTTCCCGATCGGGACCGAACCGTCATAATCCTGATCAATGAGAAAACTCGTCGAAAACGTCGTATTCTCCGTCGGCCCGTATCCGTTCCAAAGCGACAGCTCCGGTGATGCCTTTCTCACTTTGCTGACGATATGCGGCACAAGCGCATCACCGCCGATGATGAGGTGCCGGAGCGTGTTAAACATGCCGGCATCCTTTTGGGCAAGCTGATTAAACAGCGGAGACGTCAGCCACATGGTCGTGATCCGCTGCTCTTTCAGAAATTGGGCGAATTGTCCGGCGTCAAGCAGCGTCTCTTTTTTCACCGGGTGCAATGACGCTCCGTTCAGCAATGCGCCGAAGACTTCGAAGGTTCCGGCATCAAAGCTGACGGCTCCCGTTTGCGCCATCCGGTCTTCTTCATGAACCGGCACGTAATTCGAATGTTTGACGAGCCTGATGATATTTCTGTGTTCAATCATGACGCCTTTCGGTTTGCCGGTCGATCCGGATGTATACATGATATACGCCAAGTCGTTGCCGCCGGCCGGAAGATTCAAGTCTGTTCCGCTTACCGTTTCATCCGCGCTTTCATCCAGCATGACGACCGGGACTTGTAATGCGCCCGCTTGTTCTTGATAGTCCTGAACTGTCAGCACGAGCCGAATCGAGCTGTCTTCCGCCATAAAGCGGAGACGGTCCTCCGGAAAAGCCGGATCAATCGGCACATATGCGCCGCCTGCTTTTAGGACGGCAAGCATTCCGACAACGGTTTCCGCAGACCGGTCGTTCATAATAGCGGCGGTCCGGCCTTTTTCCAGCCCGCTCTTCACAAGGTGTCTCGCCAGGCGGTTGGCCGCTTCGTTCACTTCACGGTAGGTCCATTCGCGTCCCGCTTCTTTTATCGCGATGCTTGCAGGCGTCCGGTTTGCCTGTGCTTCAAACAAACGGTGAACGGCCTCCTCTTCCGGAAGCGCCGTTTTCGTATCATTGAATACCTCAACAATCTGCCGCTCTTCTTCGCCTGAAACAAGGCCGAGTTCCCGCACGGGCGCGTCAGGCGTTCCGACCGCGGCTTTCATCATGCGGGTCAGATGGTGCGCCGTTCGTTCGATGGCATCATGAGCGAAAGCCGCTCCGTTGTATTTGATTTTGACAGTCCACGTTTTTCCCGGATACACGATGAGATTGAAATCAAAGCTCGTCTGCTCAAAAGCATGTTCAACTTTAATGGAAAAGCCGAGTCTTTCCTCCATACCCCCGTTTTCCAGCTCTTTGTCCAGCGGATAGTTTTCAAACGCGACCAAGTGATTTAAGAGGCTGCCGTCCAGGGCGGAGCGCTTTTGAATGTCATAGAGCGGCACATAATCATAGCGCTCGGCTTCCACGGCGTTTTTCTGAACTGCCGCCATCACGTCCGAAAAGGCTGCATCTTTGTCAATCTTGATTCTGACGGGAATTGTATTGATGAACAGCCCCGCCATCGTTTCTATGCCGTTGATTTCTGAAGGACGGCCTGATACGACGGTGCCGAACACCACATCGTCTGTATAGTTGTATTTGCTGAGCACCGCACCCCAAACGGCCTGAAACAGGTTAGGTCCCGTGACTTGATGCCGGTTGGCGGTCTGCTGAATCTGCGCGACCAGCTCTTCATCCCAGACAAAAGAATATTCTTCATTTTGGTAGTCTTTCTTTTCTGATGCCAGACGGCCCGGGAGCAGGCTCGGCTGTTCGAAATCCGCCAGTCGGCTGCTCCAATATTGTTCCGCCTCCTCATAATCCCGGCCTCCGAGCCATTTGATATAGTCAGAGTAAGGTTTGCCCTGGCTTCCCCCGGCAGGCCGGCCGGCACGAAGCGCTTCATAGTTTTGGAACAGGCTTTTCATCAAAACGCCCATACTCCAGCCGTCCATGACGATATGATGATTGCTCCAGACGAGATACAGCTCCTTCTCACTGAGTCTGAACACCGCCGCTTTAAAGAGAATATCTTTCGCCAGATGAAAGCCCTGCTGCTGCACGCCGCGTTTATAGCGTTCAATATATTCGGTTTGGCGCGCTTCATCTAATTGACTGATATCTTCATAGTGCACCTTCGTCTTCCGCTCGGCTAATACGACTTGGCGCGGTTTTTGAAGCTGCTGGTGCACGAATACCGTACGCAAAATGTCATATGTCCGGATCAGCTCATTGACGCTTTTTTCAAAAAGCTCCAGCTGAAAGCTTCCGTGAATCCTAAGCTCTAATTGTGTGAAGTAGGAGGAAGAATGCGGATCAAGCAGCGCATGATACAGCATTCCCTCCTGCATCGGTGTGAGTGCATACACCTTTTGAATCGATTTTTTGCTCATATGTCACCTCTGTCTTTTCTGTTAGAGAATTTCCATTAATTTATCAAGTTCATCAAGCGTCAGATCATCATCGCCAAGATCGCTAGGCGTAAGCTCAGGTCCGTCTTGGGCCAGACAGTGATCTATGATTTTCAAGAGGTGCCCTTTAAAGCTGTCACTGAACGATTGAATGGTTTTTTCATGAAATTCGAGAGAATGATAGGCAAACGTCATCGTCATCTGCCCATTTTCTATAAATCCGACAATATCAAGCGCATTCGGCTTCTCTGTGTCAGGGCTCAGCGATTGTCCTGACGGCATCCCGGATCTTGTAAATAAGCCGGAATCCGACATCTCATTAAACTGGCCTAAGTAGTTAAAGCTGATATCCGGATCAATCTCAAATGAAAGATTCTCTTTATGCTCAGGCGCCGTTACATAACGCAGAATGCCGTAGCCGACTCCTTTGTTCGGGATGTGTCTGATGTCTTCTTTCATTTGTTTCAGCTGATATGAAAGATCGTCGGCGTGCTTCATCTCAAGGATCATCGGATACATGCTCGTAAACCATCCGACCGTCCGGGTGATATTCAGGCCGTCAAGAATGTCTTCGCGTCCGTGGCCTTCCAAATGAACGCCGATCGTGTCTTCACCCGTCCACTCTTTCAGCGCCAGTCCGAGCGCCGTGAGCAGGATGTCGTTCATTTCGGTGTGATAGGCTTCATGTACGTTTGTCGTCAGCTGTTCAGTTTGTTCAGGCGTCAGAGAGAAGCTGACCGTTCTCGTATGTCTCATGCGCTGATCACCAGACTGCCTGTCTTTCGGAAGCTGAGTGCAAACCTCTTTTTCCTCAAGCTCTCTCCAGTAATCCGCTTCTTTCAGAAACGCCTTCGTATTTGCGTATTCTTTGATTCTCTCGGCAAATTCGGCGAATGAATGTGTTTTCGGCGGCAGCGCGGGTTCATTGCCTTGCTTCAGCTGCGTATAAACGGACGTAAAGTCCTCCAGTAAAATCCGCCAAGATACACCATCCACGACTAAGTGATGGATTGCGAGAAGAAGGTGGTCTCCATCTTCAGCCCGGAAGAGCCCGGCTTTCAAGAGATGTCCTGTTTCCAGTGAAATACTGCTTTGAAGACGGTCTGCTTCCCTTTCGATACGGTCCTCATGGTCTTCAGCAGGTCCGTTCAGCTCAAAGACGTTCAGTTCAACAGACGCATCCTCAAGCCCTCTGTAATACGGTTTTTGTTCACGATAAATCATCCGGAGCGCATCATGGTGCACCGTCAGGACGTGTAATGTTTTTTCTGTTATCTCCGGATCAAAGCCGTCTTTCGCGTGAAGCATGACGGATTGATTCCAGTGGTGTTTGTCCGTGAAGTTTTTCTCAAAGAACCAGCGCTGGATCGGCGTTAAGGCCGCTTCGCCTTCGACAGGGCCCTGGTCGGCCTGCTTGCCTTCCGTCCGCTCCACATACGAGACGAGCTCTTCGATGGTCGGATGCTGGAAGAGGTCTTTCATCTCCAGCTTGTAGCCGTGCTGGTTCAGACGGCTCGCCATTTGGATGCCTTTGATCGAGTCCCCGCCGAGCGTGAAGAAATTGTCGCTTACGCCGATCTGGTCAAGACCGAGCACTTCCTGCCAAATGTCGGAAAGCAGCGTCTCCATCTCCGTTTCCGGCGCTTTGTACGCGGCGCTTCCCGCTTCAATGTCAGGCGCCGGCAGGGACTTTTTGTCAATCTTTCCGTTCGCGGTGACCGGAAGCTCGTCCATCTCCACCCAGAACGCCGGCACCATGTAGTCAGGCAGCGTGTCTTTCAGCGCGGATTTGAGCGCTTCAATATCGTCCTGCTGAGGCGCGACATAGGCGCAAAGCGCGGTATTGCCCGCTTTGTCTTCCACGGCCGTCACCGCTGCGTCATGAACGTCCGCAAGCTGGGCGAGGCGGACTTCGATTTCTGAAAGCTCAATCCGGTAGCCCCGCACTTTGACCTGCTGGTCAATACGGCCGATGTATTCGATGCCGCACTGCGCGTTCCACTTGACGAGGTCGCCGGTCCGGTACATGCGCTCGCCGGGCACGAACGGATCTGCGGTAAACCGCTTCGCCGTTTCTTCTTCACGGTTCAGGTATCCGCGCGCCAGACCGCGGCCGGCCACACACAATTCACCGGCAATGCCTTCCGGCTGCACCTGATCGCCGTCGCCGAGAATATAAACTCTCGTATTGGCAATCGCCCGTCCGATCGAAAGCGATCCTTCCTCCGGATTGATGACGCCGCTTGTCGCGACGACGGTGTTTTCCGTCGGGCCGTAGTTGTTGATGATCGTGTACGGCTGTTTCACCGCCCGCTTCAGCTTGTCGCCGCCGACGAGAAGCATGCGGAGAGAGGTATTTTCCAGATCCATAAATTGTTCGGCCAGCTGCGTCGGCAGGAAGGTGATGGTCACGCCGTGCTCTTCAAAATAGTGATTTAAGCGGGTGATATCCAGCCGGATCGCTTCGTCAATGACGTGAAGCTCCGCGCCGATGGTCCATGTCGGGAACATTTCCCAGATGGAGGCGTCAAAACCGAAGCCCGCGTATTTGGCGCTTTTATCATCCGCCGTCATGGCGAATGCGTCGTGATGCCAGAAGCACAGGTTCACCAGCGCATGGTGTTCGACCATGACACCCTTCGGCTGTCCGGTCGTTCCTGACGTGTAAATCATATAAGCGAGATGATCCGCCGTTGTTTCCGTCTGCGGGTTCGCTTCATCGTTTTCATCAAGCGGCAGGCTCAAAATGGAGCGGCTGCCGTCAAGCAGAATCGTTTCTCCTTTGTAGCTTTCCGGCACGCCCAGCGCTTCCTGTGTGAGAAGGAGCTTGGCGCCGCTGTCCTGCAGAATGTAGCTGATGCGCTCTTCCGGGTAGTCGGGATCAATCGGCACAAATGCCGCGCCTGCTTTCAGGACGCCGAGTACGCCCGCGGCCATTTCCAAGGACGGTTTCGTCAAAATGCCGACACGTTCGTCAGCCGTGACACCGCAGTCCATGAGAATGCGCGCGATGCGATTCGCCCTTGCGTTCAGCTCGCCGTACGTCCATTTCGCGCCGTTGTATGCCGCGGCCGGCCGGTTCGCGTAGCGGGCGGCCGTATCTTCAAAGAGACGGTGAACCGTTTTGTCCCGCGGCACAGAAATTGTTTTTCCTTTCCATGCGTCAAGGAGGGCTTGTTTTTCTGTTTTATTCACCAATGAAAGCTCAGAAAGCTTCGCAGCCGGATTTTCCGCTGCGGCTTCTAACAGTTGAAGCCAGTAATGCTTCCATGTCTCTGCCGTTTCCGGTTTAAACAGCGCGGTGTTATATTCAAGCACAAACGTTAAAGCTTCGTCTGTGTCCTCAGCCGTCATTGTCAGGTCAAACTTGGCTGTTTTTCTGTCAAACGGATGGTGCTTCAGCTCAATTCCTTCCATGACCAGATCTTCCGCATTTGCATTTTGCATCGAGAATACCGCATCAAACAGCGGATTTCTGCTCGTATCACGCTGCACCTCAACCTTTTGCAGAAGGTCTTCAAGCGGATAATCCTGCGCGTCAAATGCATGTAAAGCGGTTTGTTTTACTTCTTTAAGATAGTCCGTGAACGTTTTGTCCGCTTCCGGATACGTACGAAGCGCGAGTGTATTCACAAAAACACCGATGACGTTTGCGAGATCCGCATGTGACCGTCCCGCAACCGGCGAGCCGACAATGATGTCATGCTGTCCGCTCAGTTTTGATAGAAAGGCGCTGTATGTCGCCAGCAGCACCATGTACATGGTAGAATCCGTTTGTTTCGCAAGACTGCGAAGAGCCGACGTCTGTTCCTCAGTCAGAGAAAAGACCAGCTTGTCTCCTTCAAAGGTTTGCACGGCCGGACGGCTGTAATCAGCCGGCAGCGTCAATACCGGAAGCTCGCCGTCAAGCTCCCGAAGCCAATGCTCCTCCTGCTTGCGGTACTGCTCTGATTGAATAAATTTCTGCTGCCATACCGCATAGTCTTTATAATGAATCCGCAGCGGCTCAAGCGTTTCGCCGCCATACAAGCGGGACAGTTCATCTATCAGCACGCCGACTGAAGCGCCGTCCGAAATGATATGGTGCATGTCAAACAGCAGCAGGTGGTCATGTTCAGCCAGCTTGACCAGTCCCGTTCTGACGAGAGGAAGCTGATCCAGGCGGAACGGCCGGATAAAGCTCTGAATAATCCGTTCAGCATCTTCTTCAGAGGCTTCATAATATTCCATGTCGATATCAGCTTCCGTCCATATGCGCTGAACCGTTTCCCCATCCTTTATGTCAAATGTCGTTCTGAAGGCTTCATGGCGTTCTGTCAGCTGTTTCATGACGGATTTCAGCTTTTCTGCATCAAGCTTTCCTTTTAAGCGGAGCACAGACGGCATGTTATAGCTTGTTTCAGCGCCTTCCAGCTGCTGAAGCACGAACATCCGCTTCTGCGGTGAAGAAACCGGATACGTTTCCCGCTCGGCCGCCGGTGCGATGCTCTCAGCCGCCTTCCGCTCAGTCCCTTCAATCAGCTGCGCCAGCCCCGCAGCCGTCGGAGAAGTGAACAGATCCTTTAAGGTAAGCTGCACGCCGAATGTCTTCTGGATAAGGGCCAGCAGTTTCATCCCCGCTAACGAGTGGCCCCCGATCTCAAAGAACTGGTCATGGACGCCGACCCGCTCCATTTGCAGCACCTCAGCCCAAATATCCGCCAGTTTTTGTTCTGTTTCATTGCGCGGCGCCGTATATGACACGGCATTCGCTGCGGTCACATCCGGCATCGGCAGCGCCCGCCTGTCGATTTTTCCGTTCCCTGTAAGAGGCAGTTCATCCAATTGAATAAAGACGGACGGAATCATATAAGCCGGAAGATCCTTCGCCGTATGCTCCCTCAGCTCCCGGGAAGAGATTTCCCTGAGGCCGACAACATAAGCGCAAAGAAGTTTGTCACCCGCACCCTGATCCACAGCGAGCACAATACATTCCTGAATCTGGTCATGACTTTGGAGCTGATGCTCAATTTCGCCAAGCTCAATCCGCTGACCGCGGATTTTCACCTGATGGTCGATACGTCCGATAAACTCGATATCGCCATTCGGAAGCCATCTGGCCAAGTCGCCCGTTTTATACATCCGTTCACCTTCCTTAAACGGATGCTTTACAAATTTTTCTTCCGTCAGTTCAGGACGGTTGTAGTAGCCTTCTACGAGTCCTTCCCCGCTGACGCACAGCTCTCCCGCGATACCCGCCGGCTGAATGCGTCCGGCTGAGTTCATGATAAAGACTTCCGTATTGCTGACCGGTTTCCCGATCGGAACGGAGAGCGTATCCTCTTCAATGACATCCACCGGATGGTATGTCGCAAACACCGTGCTTTCCGACGGGCCGTACATATGAAGCAGTCTTCCTTTTCCGACTGCCGCAAGCGCCTTTTTGACATGTTCTACAGACGCTCTTTCGCCCCCGAACATGATTTTCCGAAGCGTCGTCAGACAGGACGGCTCCATATCAACAAGCAGGTGGAACAGGGCCGTCGTAATCATCAGAATGCTGACATTCTCCCGTTTGATCACACGGGACAGGCGTGACATATCCAGCACCGTATCTTTCGGGACGATCACAAGCTTTGCACCGTTTAACAGCGAACCGAACATATCAAACATAAAAGCGTCAAAAACGTAGTTTGACAGACCGAGCACTGTGTCCTCTTCAGAAACAGTCAAATAGTTCGTGTTTTTTACCGTCCGCAAAATGTTGGCATGTGTGACGATGTTTCCTTTCGGCGTTCCCGTCGTGCCTGATGTATAAGTGAGATTGGCAATCGTTTTGGAATCAAACGGCAATGCTGGATTGCGAGAGTCCTTTTCATAGCTCGCCTCATCATCAGCAAGCACAATGACGCCTTGAAAACCGGCCTTTTCCGCAAGCGGCTTGAGGCTTTGCTGAGTCAGGAGCACATTCGCCCCGCTGTCGCGGAAGAAATGCTGAATCCGCTGAACCGGATGCTCAGGATCAATCGGCACATAGGCGGACCCCGCTTTTAACACAGCCATAATGGAAACAATCATATCCATTGACCGTTCACACAGAACAGCCGCGGTTTTTCCGCCGCCTCCGACCGAAAGAATATGCCGCGCAAGCCTGTTGGCGCGTTCATTCAGCTGCTGATACGACAGGGTTTCCCCTTCGAACTGTAGAGCCGTCCGGTCAGGGTTCTTCCGGGCTTGTTCTTCAAAGATCTGCACGATCGTTTGATCTTTCGGGTATACCGTGCGTTCCGGGTTGAACCGCTGTAATTGATTCAAAGCCTCCCGTTCAGAAAGCAGATCATATTCGCTGATTTTCGCATCCGGCTGAGCTGCCGCGCTCTCCAGCAGACGGACATAGTGCGCAAGCATGCGATCCGCAGTTGAGCGCTTAAACAGCTTCGTGCAATAATCCAAATCAAGCGCAATGCCTTCCGCTGTTTCCCGAGCCTGCATAGTCAGGTCGAATTTGGCGATATTGAAGTTTGTTTCATGAAGAGACAGCGTCAGATTACCGATCTCCGCAATTCCGTCCGAGGCGTTTTGCAGACTGAACATCGTGTCAAATATCGGATGCCTGCTCATGTCCCGGGGCACGTTCAGCTCCTCGGTCAGCCACTCAAACGGATAATCCTGATGAGAAAACGCATCCAGCACCTGCTTGCGCACATGACCTAACAAGCCGGCAAATGTCTGATCCTGCTTCACGGAGCTTCGCAGCGCAAGCGTGTTGACAAACATCCCGATAAGCCCCTCGGTATCGGAGTGATTTCTTCCCGCTGACGGTGTTCCCACGATGATGTCTTCCTGTCCCGAATACTTAGAAAGCAGCGTATAGTATGCTGATAACAGCACCATGTAAAGGGTGGCTCCGTTTTTCTCGGCAAGCTTCTGCAGCCGTTCCCGCAGCATTTTCGGCAGCTTGGCGGACACGCGGTCACCTTCAAAGCTTTGCACCTGCGGCCGCGGATAATCAGGGAGCAGCTGAAGCACCGGCAGTTCGCCGCTGAAGACTTCTTTCCAGTACGCCCGCTCCTTCTTGTAGCCTTCTTTCGCCCGTTCCGCCTGCCATACGGCATAATCTTTATATTGAATGCGCAATTCAGGCAGCTGATTTCCGCCGTAGATGTCAGCCAGTTCCTTCAGCATGATGGAAATAGACACCCCGTCAGAAATCAGGTGATGCATATCAAACAGCAGCATATGGCGATTGTGACCGAGCGTTTGCAGGCCGATTCTGAACAGCGGCGCCTCAGATAAATCAAAACGGCGCACAAAGTCCTTCATGACCTGTTCATTCGTTCTTCCGCGCGCTTCGATCATTTCAATATGAAACGGAACATGCTCGCCAATCACTTGTCTCGGCGTGCCGTCCTCTGATTGAAACGATGTTCTGAGCGCTTCATGCCTGCTGATTAAGGCAGAAAATGCACGCTCAAGCTTTTCACGGTCTAAAGCGCCCTCAATCATGGCCGCAGCCGGCATGTTATATCCGACTCCCGCGTCTTCAAATTGGCTTGCGATATAAGTCCGCTGCTGAGCGAGCGAAAGCGGATAGCTCGCCTGCTTCTCAGCCGGCTCAATTGCCCTGAATGCCGGTCCTTCGTTTCGGTTTTCCGCATAATCGGCAAGCGCCGCAATCGTCGGATGCTCAAACAAGTATTGCAGCGGAATTTCAACGCCCATTTGCTTATGAATTTTCGTCAGAAGCGTCATTGCCTTTAATGAATGACCGCCTGACTCGAAGAAATGATCATAAATGCCCGCCTTGTCCATTCCGAGAACTTCCTGCCAGATGACGGCAAGTGTTTCCTCCGTTTCATTTCTCGGCGCGGCATATTCAGATGAGCTGACAGCCTGCACATCAAGCGCAAACAGCTTTTTGCGGTCCGCCTTCCCGCTCGGCGTGAGCGGAATTTCGTCCGTTTTTGTAAAGTAAGCGGGCACCATGTAATCAGGAAGGTGCTTGGACACATACTCCCTGTACTCGGCAGGGTGAAACTCGGTTCCTTTTTCCTGAACGATATATGCGCAGACATCTAAGCTGCCCTGCTGATCCGGCCGTGCCAGCACGACGGCCTGCGCCGCGCCCGGGGCTTTTCTGAGCACCGTTTCAATTTCTCCCAGCTCAATGCGGTAGCCGCGGACTTTCACCTGATCATCTTCACGGCCGATATATTCGATCGTCCCGTCCGGCAGCCAGCGTGCCATATCACCCGTGCGGTACATGCGGCCGCTTCCGTTAAACGGGTCCTGCAAAAACTTCTCTGCGGTCAAATCCGGAAGATTTAAATAGCCGCGGCCTACACCGTCACCCGCGATATACAGCTCACCGGCCGTGCCGTCGGGCTGAAGCCGCTGGTGCTTATCCAATATATACAGACGGGCGTTGCCGAGCGGTTTTCCGATCGGAACGTACGCCGCCTGTTGATTCATTCCGTTATCCGCTGACACCTGATGCACGGACGCATCTACGCACGTTTCTGTCGGCCCGTAGACATTCGTCAGACGCGGCGTCCTGCCCGATTGATGAAAGAGCGCCATCAGCTGTTCAGCAACAGCGGCGGACAGGCCCTCTCCCCCAATGAGCATGTGGCGCAATTCAATTCCGCTGACATCTCCCGCCGCAACCATCATCTGCAGATGCGCAGGCGTTCCGTCAGTGGCTTCAATCCGGTTTTGACGATAATAGTCCAGCAGTGCCGAGCCATTCGTTACAGTCGTTTTCGGCACGATATAAAGCGTCTGTCCCAAAAGAAGCGAGGCAAAAATCTGTTTGACGGACGCATCAAAATGAAACGGAGCCAAAAGCGCCATTCTTAATGTCTGCTCACCGCATTGATAAATCTCCTGCTGCAGTGATTGCACCAGATGATGAACTTGCCGGTGCTCAATCATCACGCCTTTCGGCCGCCCCGTTGTACCTGATGTGTAGATGATGTAAGCCAGCCGGTCTGATTGTGTGCTGACACCGTCCGCAGCCGTCTCATACTGAACAGCCTCGTCAAAATCAATCCGTTCGGCATCCGCTGCGGGCGCCTGTATTCCGGCCTCCGTCAGAACAGCCTTCGCTCCGCTGTCCTCCAAAATGTACTGAATCCGATCCGCCGGAAAGTCAGGATCTATCGGCACATAGGCGCCGCCCGCTTTCAAAATTCCCAATATTGCCGCAATGACACGCTCAGAACGGCCAAGCAGCACCGCGACAGGAGAATCGGCTGATATCCCGGCTTGAAGAAGGCGTCCGGCGATACGGCCTGACTGTTCATGCAATGTGCGATAGGACAATGTTCGGCCTTCATACACAACCGCGGGTTTGTCAGACAGTGACTTCACTTTCTCTTCAAACAGCCCCGGTATCGTCATCTCTCCGCGGTAATTCACCGGATTGCCGGAGGCCCGTTTCAGCAGCCGCTCTTTCTCGGATTCAGAAAGAAGAGTAAGTTCATCAATTATGCGATCAGGAGATGAAATCGCATCTTCAATCAGCGTGATCAAACGTTCAGAAACAGATTCAATCTCTTCCCCCTTGAAAATGTCGCTGCGATAGTCAAAATCAATTGTCAATTTCCCGGTGTCCCATCGTTCCTTCACATGAATTGAAATATCATTTGTACCGCTTCCGCTGAAAATAGGGTCTGTCAGGAAGGACAGATTCTCTTTTTTCTGCCACTGCATCACCTGGTACTCCAGAGCCACCGTAAACAATCTGCTCAGCGAACTTTTCGAAGCGCGCAAATCATTGACAAGCAGGTTATACGGATACTTTTGGTGGCGGAGAATTTTCATCAGATCCTTCATCCGGCCTTTAACGAATTCCAAGAACGACTGTCCTCCGTCAACGCTTGTCCGCACAGGCACCGTAGATACGAACATCCCGAGCATCTGCTTTTCTTTCGCATTCGTCCGGTTTCCCATAAACGTACCCGTGACAACGTCATCCCGGCCGGTCACTTTGTAGAGATAAGTGATCAGAGCTGACTGGAACAGAGATAGTACGCTGACTTTATGCTCCTCGCAGAATGAATGAATGCGGCCATATAAGTCGTGAGGAATTTCTTGAGAAAACCGTTTCGCATCAAGACCCGCATCTGCCCGGCTCCGTTTCAGGGACACAAGCTCCGGCACGGTCTCAAACTGCCCGTTCCAAAAATCCCGATCCTTTTTAAACCGCTTCGACTGCACATATTCCTGCTCTGTCAGCACGTGCTCGATAAAAGAAGGAATCTCCGTCTGTTCCTCACTTGTCCCGCCTGAAAGCTCCAAATAAATATCAGTAATCGCATTGCCCAGAATCGTCATGGAAATCCCGTCTGAAATAATGTGATGCACATTAGCGTAAAACCAGACCTCATTTTCACTGATCGTGTGCACGGAAAAACGGAATAAATCCTGATCATATAACGCCAGAGGCTTGCCAGCTTCTTCACGCCCCCATTTGGACAGCTCGTCCGCAGAGCAGCCGGCTTGCCTGATATCTGTGTGCCCGATAGAGAGCGGACGGTATTCGCTCACATATTGAACGGGCTCCCCCTCATCATCAAGCCGCAGACGGATTCTCATCGACTCATACCGCCGAACGAATTCCTGTATCGCTTTCTCAACGTAATGAGCCTGTACGCCGTCTTCAGAAATGAGTTTCCCGAACCCGGCAAGATTTGAAATACTTGTGTTCGGATAGAATTTTTCTGTATACCAGATACGTTTTTGAGCATTTGTTAAAGGATAAAAAGTTATTTCCATATGTGTGCGCCTCCCCTTTTTAAGATAAAGATGTCAATTCTCCCTTAGAAACAGCCTCCCTCTATGTCCCTAACTCATTCTCAAGCCAAAAGAACCACTTACCTCCAAAAACGATCCCGATTCAATCACCGCCGAAATCCGTCATCCGTTCACCCGCGCAGTCCGAAATGCGGCATCAAATTTATGAGAAATCAAGACAAAAAGCCATTGATTGTAAGCACGAAAGGTTTACCTATTTCTGCATGTATTTCTATATATCTACTTACGTTCACTTTATATGAAAATATTGTTTTTATCACCGAAAAATGGGTGAAAAGTTTCATGCGGCACACCGAAAAAAATTCCGACAAATCCAGAGGGTATTTTGCGGCATCCCGCAATTTATTTTTAAAAATATTATTTACGTAAAATTAAAAATCTTTAAACTATAATGAAAAGCTGTCGAATATCCAGTTATGGCAGAATGAAAAAAATTTACGTACGTAAGCTGACCCGGAAAAAAAAGCGCAAGAACCGAAACAGACAGCCCAAATGTTCGCAATATGATTTCATTAAACCGCAAAAAAAGCACTCTATTTTACATAGAGCACTTCAAAAAGATTCCTTTATTGCAGTTTTATCAATGTTGATTAATTCCATATAATCTTTTCCCCACTTATACATGGCGTCCAGAATCGGCATAAGGCTTTCTCCTTGCGCCGTTAAAGAATACTCCACTTTCGGAGGGACGACAGGGTAAACTTCCCTGTGAACGATCAGATCCTGCTCCAGCTCCCTGAGCTGATTCACAAGAATTTTGTGCGTAATATCCGGAATTAAAGCTTTCAGCTCATTAAACCGCTTCGTCCCTTCTTTTCCCAAGTGCCACATAATCAGCATTTTCCACTTCCCGCCTATCACGGCAAGCGTCAATTCCTTTTCGCAATTAAACGTTTTCTTATCCATTCGGCTCACGGGCCATTCTCCTTCCTCTTACTTTTTGTACGGTCATCATCTATTCATACACGCTTACTTTTTTACACAACTTTCATCAGTTTATACTACCACGCAGTTTTGCTGAAACAAAGCGCATTGCCTGCGGGGACAGTATCCTCAAAGTAACTATTAGACTTCAAAGTGCGTACTTCTCAACATGCGGGGCACTCTATAGAATGAAAATACATAAAAAAGAGGAGTGGATATAAAGTGGAATTACAGCTGGCATTAGACTTAGTGAATATCCCGGAAGCAATTGAGCTTGTGAAAGAGGTCGAACCATATATAGATGTTGTAGAAATCGGCACTCCCGTTGTCATTAATGAAGGCCTGAAAGCCGTACAGGAAATGAAATCAGCCTTTCCTCACTTGAAAGTGCTTGCCGATCTTAAAATCATGGATGCAGGCGGCTACGAGATCATGAAAGCGGCAGAAGCGGGAGCCGACATCATCACCGTTTTAGGAGCGACAGACGACTCAACGATCAAAGGGGCGGTTGCCGAAGCAAAAAAACAGCAGAAAAAAATTCTCGTCGACATGATTAACGTAAAAAACCTTGAAACACGGGCAAAAGAAATTGACCAGCTCGGTGTTGATTATATTTGTGTTCACACAGGTTATGATCTTCAAGCAGAAGGAAAAAATTCATTCGAGGAACTGACGGCGATTAAAAAAGCGGTCAAGAGCGCTAAAACCGCAATTGCCGGAGGCATTAAACTTGATACGCTTCCTGAAGCCATCAAACAAAACCCAGATTTAATCATTGTCGGCGGAGGCATTACGGGAGCTGACAATAAAGCGGATGCTGCTGCTAAAATAAAACAGCTGATCACACAAGGATCATGAAAACGACTGAATACTTACATGAAATACTAAATGAAATATCCCGCACCGCAGCATTAATATCCGACAGTGAAGCTGACAAGCTTGCGGATCAGATTTTATCGGCAGATCAAATCTTCACGTCCGGAGCGGGACGTTCCGGCTTTATGGCTAAAGCGTTCGCCATGAGGATGATGCACATCGGTCTGAACGCTTACATCGTCGGTGAGACGCTTACCCCTCCCCTCCAAGAAGGCGGTCTCGTCATCATCGGCTCAGGCTCAGGCGAAACAAAAAGTCTGCTTCATACGGCTGAAAAAGCCAAAAGCCTTAACGGCATCATCACTGCATTAACGATTAACCCCGACTCAAGTCTCGGCAAACTTGCGGATCTTACAATAACGATTCCCGGCTCTCCTAAGGAAGAGACCGGCGGAGACAGAAAGACGATTCAGCCGATGGGTTCTTTATTCGAACAAACTCTTCTGCTGTTTTACGATGCGGTTATTCTAAAAATCATGGAGAAAAAAGAATTGAATTCAGCAGACATGTTTACAAAGCATGCGAATCTGGAATGATTTGCTGACGGCCTTCTTATCAGATGGCCGTCTTTTTATCGTCCTGTTGCGCACGGTGACAAGACGGCCAAGTTTTTCGGGTCGGACACTCGCAGACAAAGATATCCTGCGGTGAGCTTATCGCTATAATAAGTCAATTGACGATACACCCGCAACTATTCATTTCTGAATAGGGAAACGGCAAAAAACACTTTCTGATCGAATTTTTAATGAATAAAGTTGATTTGTGCGGATGGTTTTACAGATATTCAGCTGAATTGCCGCTGAGAAATATATTTTAACAGCTTTACAGCAACCCGATTCTGCTTTATTCTTGGACCAGCTTTACAGCAATTAAAACTGGAGGTGATTGATACTCTTGAAAACATTAAAAGCACTGCTGCTTGTTCTTATCATCATTGCCGGAGCAGTCGCGGCCCTGATCAAGGGTGATCTTTTCTCAGATAACGAGCAGACCGTTCAGAAGAGTGATTACGACAAAGTAATCTTATTTCCGTCCGATCGATATCCGGAAACAGCAAAGCATATTAAGGACGCGATAAAAGAAGGACATTCCAGCATATGCACCATTGACAGAGACGGAGTACATAAGCGGCGTGAGCAATCTCTTAAACATGTGCCTGTCAAAACGGGATACGATAGGGATGAATGGCCGATGGCGGTTTGTAAACAGGGCGGAAACAACGCCTCCGTAGAATATATTTCTCCGGCAGACAACCGCGGAGCCGGCTCTTGGGTCGGACACCAGCTTACCAATGATCCCGACGGAACGAGAGTATTATTTAAAATCAAGTAAAAAACAGGAGGAACAGCGCATTGATTAAATCATGGAAACCGCAAGAACTGGCCATTTCTTATCATCAATTTACAATCTTCCAAAAAGATTCAGAACCGCCTGTTATCGATTGGACCGATGAAGCCATTGAAAAAGGATATGCGGAAGCTGACGGGGCTGTTTCATTTGAGGCAAGGAGAAATACGAGGGCATTTATCGTTCTCAGGCTTAACACAAGTGAACCGGTACCATCCTATGAGAAAAAAGCGACTGTTCCCTTTGAGGCTGTAAAAGATGGAATTGAGATTGAAAGCGTGATGTCAAAGCGGCTTTTCTTTCATATTCCGAAAGGCCGATACAGCCTTACCTGTTATTCAGTGCCTGCCGAAATATCCGATCTTCATGCCGATACGTATATTATTGATGCAGCCGCAATGTAAAAGAAATCCCTGAGAGAATCATATTTCTCTCAGGGAACTTTTATAAACTTTTACCGTTTGTTTCAATTACATTCTGGTACCAATAAAAACTTTTTTTCCTGATCCGTTTTAAATCCTTTTCATCTTCTTCATCTCGATTGATATAGACAAAACCGTAGCGTTTTTGATAGCCGTTCAGCCAGCTTAACAGATCCGTGAATGACCAGCTGCAGTAGCCGATGAGATGAACTCCGTCACTAATGGCCTCTCTGCACTGTTCAAGATGGGAGCGTAAATAGTCAATTCTGTAGTCATCCTGAATTGAGCCGTCTTCTTCTATTTTATCGAATTCCCCCAGCCCGTTTTCTGTTATAAAAACCGGCAGCTCATAGCGGCTCGTTATACGCCGGAGGCCGATGCGCAGACCTATCGGGTCAATCGTCCAATCCCAATTACTCGTCACAAGGTTCGGATTCTTTTTCGTTTTAAACAGACCTGGTATACCGGTATCCTGGTTTGTCCCTTTCTGACCAGTCGTGTTCATTTTCCCCTCCGATACACCGTCAAGAGGATTTCTTTCGTACGTAATCGTCTGATAATAATTAACACCGATAAAATCCGGCTTGCCTTTTGCAAGCAATTCCATATCCCCGGCTTCAATGGCGGGCGCCCAGCCCTTTTCCTTTAAATAATTGAAAGGAATTTGCGGATAAGTCCCCCGGCAATACATATCAAGCCACCAATGATTCATAAATTCCTCTGCGTTTTCAAATGCAGTTATGTCTTCAGGATGACTTGTAAGCGGATAAGCCGGTGAATAAGCGAAGCTCGGGCCGATCAAACCGTCAGGAACATATTGTCTGAAGGATTCAATCGCTTTGGCATTAGCTAAAAATGCGATATGATTCGCTTCATAAAATCGTTTTCTGTCCTTTACGCCGGGCGGATGTGCAGCTGTAATAAACCCGTTATGAAAATTATAATTCTGCTCGTTTAACGTGACCCAGTACTTCACCTTGCCGGCGAATCTTTTGTATAACGCAATGCAGTAATCATTAAAATCATCAATAATTTTTCTTGATTCAAAGCCGCCGTATTCATCCATCAGCGTCTGAGGCAAGTCCCAATGATAAAGAGTCAGCACCGGCTCAATATCGTTAGAAATCAATTCATCGATCAGGTCTTCGTAAAATGCGATCCCTGATTCGTTGATTTCCCCTCTGCCATTCGGAAAAATTCTCGGCCAGCTGACAGAAAAGCGGTAAGCTTTCAAACCCATTTCTGCCATCAAGGCGATATCTTCTTTATAACGCTCATAATGGCCGACTGCTGTATCGCCATTTGAGCCTTTAAACGTTTTACCCGGTATTTTCGTGAATAAGTCCCATACTGAAGGTCCTTTACCGTCTTTATTCCAGGCTCCTTCAACCTGATAGGCAGCCGAGGCTGACCCCCATAGAAATGTATCAGGGAACAGGCCCTGTTTTTTATGTATCATGTGTTTCATCCTCCTGATGCGTATGATATTGATATCATACGTTATGAAACGCGTTTCAGAGCAATCCCGATAAAAACAAAAAAGCATCCGGCTTGCCGGATGCTTAAGAATGATGATGCCGCTTTTCCAATTTATGAGGCGGAGGCTTCGGGACAAACCCATTTTGTTTCATCATGTTAAAGCGCCTGTCCATATGCTGTTTAATATGTTCTGCTTTTTCTTTCGGCAGGACCCCGTACTCAACATATTTGGATATAACATGTTTTCGTTTTTCGAGCACTTCTTTTTCAAGTGATTCAATTTCTTTTTTCTGCTGTTCCGTGAGTGACATTGTTGAAGGCATTTTTGTTCCGGCGGCGTGTGCCGGCATTGTGAAAACCATTGCTGTAATGAAAAACGCAGCTAAAGACAATGCAGCTTTTTTCATGACTCTTTCCTCCTTTAACGTTTGTTATATGTTGCTCCCTCATCCATTTTTTATGCAAAAAAAAGAGCGAAATTATTCGCTCTTTTCAATCGATTCGTCCGGCAGCGCGTATGTGACATACGTTCCTGCTACAAAATCGTGGATTGACCGTTTGTCTTCTCTCATTCCGACCATGAATGCGCTCACGATCACGCCGATTCCAAACGTCACGCCATATATCAGGCCGCCCACAAGCACTCTCAAAATCATAGTGAGAAAGCCTACCTGAGTGCCGTCTTTTTTGACGATGCGGATACCGCAGATCTTTTTGCCGATAACATAACCGTTCCAGTATACAGGGAGCAAAATAGCATAAAGAGTCAAAATGATGCTGATCATTGTGCTCTCATTCGGATCTTTTCCTGTTGCCAGCATAAAAATAATCGCCAAAGGCACTGAAGTAATTAAATAGTCGAGTACCACGGCTCCCAATCTGATCCAAAATCCCGCCGGTCTGTAAATATTCATCGTGTTTCTCCTCGCTATGGCTTTAAAATCACTTTAATGTTGCCATCTTCTTTTTTGTCAAATATATCATATGCAGCAGGAGCTTCCGCAAGACTCATTTTGTGTGTAATGATATCCGTCGGATCAATTTCATTTTGTTCGATCATTTGATACAGCATCGGCATCAGATGAATAACGGGTGCCTGGCCCATTTTCAAAGAAACGTTGCGTGTGAAAAAATCACCGAGCGGAAAGCCGTCCGCTTCAGAAATGTATGCGCCCGTGAGCTGCACGGTTCCGAACTTCTTAACGGCTTCTGATGCTGTAAGAATCGGACTGATCGTTCCGAACTGATTCGGTTTTTGCTCTGCTTTTTCTTTTGAAAGCGGCGTGCCGTCCATTCCGACACAATCAATCACTACATCCGCGCCCCCTGACGTATATTCATGCAGCAGTTTCCCGATCTCATCATGTTCTGAAAAATTGAAGGTCTCTGCTCCGTTTATGCGTCTCGCATGTTCAAGGCGATGCGGGACTTGATCGACTGCGATAACCCGCTTTGCTCCTTTTTTCCACGCGAATTTTTGCGCCATTAAACCGATCGGACCTGATCCCAGAATCACGACTGTATCTCCTTTTTTCACTCCGCTGTGCTGGACGCTCCAAAAGGCGGTCGGCATGACATCTGACAGAAGCAGCACCTGCTCATCTTCAAGCTCACTGTCTGCCGGAACCAGAAAAGAAGAGAAATCAGCATAAGGAACACGTAAATATTCAGCCTGCCCGCCGGGATAATTACCGTTAAACTCCGAAAAACCGAATAAGCCGCCGGCATCTGTATGAGGATTTGGATTAGATTCATCACACTGGCTTTCCATCTGGTGCTTGCAATAATGACATTCTCCGCAGCCGATGTTAAAAGGAATCACGACCCGGTCGCCTTTTCTCAGCTTTTTGACTTGACTGCCCGTTTCTTCAACGATTCCCATCGGCTCATGCCCGACGATATAACCCGGATCGGCGGGTATTCCGTTTTTATATAAATGAAGGTCTGAACCGCATATCCCGGTTGCGGTGATTCGAACGATGACATCTCTCTCATCTTGAATGGCGGGTGCCGGGACTTCTTTCACTTCCATATGTTCTTTTCCTTGGTATGTCAGTGCTTTCACACTTGGTCAGCTCCTTTTTCATCACTCCTTCCCTTTTCACCTGCTTCTAAACTTGGCCGGTATGTTATTCGGCCCGCTGAATATCCCATTGAAAAGGATCTTCAAGCTGCGACCAATCGGAATCGAACTCAGACGGCGTGAGCAGGCACTGATCCAATTCCTTTGTAATGGCTGCTTCATCTAAATCTGTTCCGATAAACACCAGGTTCGTATGACGGTCTCCGAATTGGTCGTCCCAATCTTCCAGAATCTCCGGTTCCTGCTGTTTAATCTGCTCCTGCTCAAGTTTCGGCATTGCCGCCACCCAATAAGAAACAGGCTCAATCGAAACCGCCGGACCCGCCTGAGACATCAGCAGCGCAAGGCTGTTGCGGGTTGCGCACCAAGCAATTCCTTTTGCGCGCACAATGTTGTCAGGCATTGATTGATGCAGCCAGCTGTCAAAACGAACGGTATGAAACGGCAAACGCCGCGAGTACACAAACGAAGTGATGCCGTACTCTTCCGTTTCCGGAGTGTGCGCTTCATGACCTGCCGTCAGCTCCTTTATCCATCCTGCTGATGAACTCGCTTCCTCAAACTCAAATAAACCGGTATTCAATATGTATTCGGCGGGCACTTCTCCGCGGACGGACCGGATCAGTCTGGCACGGGGCTGTAATGCGCGAAGAACCGTTTCCAGCTGTTCAAGCTCTTTTTCGCCGACCATGTCGCATTTATTTAAAATGAGCACATCACAAAACTCGATTTGGTCAATTAATAAATCGGCAATCACCCGTTCATCCTCTTCTCCCGCCGCTTCCTTCCGGTCAAGAAGGCTGTCACCGGACTGGAAATCATGCCAGAAGCGGTTTGCATCCACCACGGTCACCATTGTGTCCAGCCTGCAGAAAGTTGTCAGATCAATGCCCATTTCTTCATCTATATAAGAAAATGTCTGGGCAACGGGAATCGGTTCGCTGATCCCGGTTGATTCAATCACTATATAATCAAATCTGCCGTCTTTCGCGAGTTTCTCAACTTCGACTAATAAATCTTCACGCAGCGTGCAGCAGATACAGCCGTTGGATAATTCTACGAGTTTCTCATCCGTCCTTGACAAGCCGCCTCCCTGCTTCACCAAGCCCGCGTCTATATTTACTTCGCTCATGTCATTGACGATGACGGCAATTTTTAAACCGTTGCGGTTTTGTAAAATATGATTCAAAACGGTCGTCTTTCCGGCACCAAGATAGCCGCTCAATACTGTAACCGGAATTTTTTTCATAAAATAGCCTCCTGACAAAATAGAATGATTACGATTTACACCCCACACCTGCCCTTTTTTCATCATGATGTACATTATTATAAATCGTAATCGTTACTATTTATTCTGATGTATTCTCCGTTTAAAATCAAGTGAAAAATAATCAAGCATAAAAAAGACACGCTGTCATACGTGTCTTCCGCCCAAACTTAAACATCCGCAGGACTGTTTTCAGTGCCATAGCTTTTTCTCCAAAAATAGCCTGCGGCCAGAACAAGCACAAATGCGAGCAATGCGATACATGAGAAAGAGATAAAACCGATCGCATACGTTCCCGTCATCTGCTTCAATGATCCTAAAATATTCGGAAGGAAAAAACCCCCTATGCCGCCGGCTGCTCCGACGATTCCCGTCACCATTCCGATTTCTTTTGCAAAGTGCTGAGGGACAAGTTGAAATACCGCTCCGTTGCCCATACCGAGCGCCATCATTCCGATAAACAGCAGAACGATCACCGTTGAAAGCGGAGGCAGGCTGCTGACTCCCGCCATACACAGAGCCGCGATGACAAACAGTACAGCCAGAACTTTCGCACCTCCCGCACGGTCTGAAATCCAGCCTCCTGCAGGGCGAAAAAAACTGCCCGCTGCGACACATATTGTGACGAAATCACCGGCATGGATTTTTGACAATTGATATTGATCAACGAAAAAAATGGCCAAAAAACTTGATAATCCCACAAAACCTCCGAAAGTGACGCCGTACAGAAGACAGAAACACCATGTTTCCTTCTGCCTGAACACGTGAAGGTAGTTTTTAAGCGGCTGCGGTGCGGGCTGTGCAGGAGAGTCCTTCGCCATGACGATAAACAGTATAAAAACGATCATCAACGGAAAAAGCGCAATTCCCATTACACTGTGCCACCCAAACTGTTCCGCAAGGCGGGGGCCGAACAATGTCGCAAACAAAGTGCCGCTGTTGCCGGCACCTGCTATCCCCATCGCAAGCCCCTGCAAGTGAGGCGGATACCACCGGCTCGCCATCGGAAGCGCAACAGCAAAACTTGCGCCCGCTACGCCCAGCAGAATGCCGATCGCAAACAGCTCAGTCAAAGAACGGCCGCCGAATGCCCCCCAAAGCAGCGGGATCATCGTGATCAGCATCCCGATCACGGCTGTTTTCTTCGGCCCGATCCTGTCCGTTAACACACCTAAAATGATCCGAAACACAGATCCTGATAAGATCGGCAGAGCCACGACAAACCCTTTTTCAAAAGAAGATAACCCGAAATCCTGAGAAATATAAACGCCGAGCGCCCCCAGCATTACCCAAATCATAAAACTCACATCAAAATATAAGAAGGAACAGAGCAGAGTGAGCGGATGACCGCTTGTTTTTAATTCCGACAGCTTCATAACATTCTCCTTTCCGGTCTTCTATCATTTCAAATTGCTGAATCAAGAATATATGACCGGCATTCACCGGAAAAGACATGTGTAAGATAATGCGACACATTTAATGCGTTAATCAGGCAATGTGCCATAATTTCTCATAGAGAAGCAATCTTACAGGCAGCTGCAAAGGAGGTTTGGCGAATGAAGAAACAACGATTAATTGCAGCAGGGAACGGAATGGCCGGAATCCGCTGTATTGAACACATTTTAAAGATGAACCGTGACATGTTTGAGATTGTCATTTTCGGAAGCGAACCTCATCCCAATTACAATCGCATTCTCTTATCCTCCGTTTTACAAGGTGAGGTTTCGCTTGATGACATTACGCTGAATAGCCGCGAATGGTACGAAAAAAACGGAATTACGCTTTACACGGGAGAAACGGTTGTAGACATTGATACAGAACGGCAGGTTGTCACAACGGATCGGAAGCGCAGCATGACTTACGATCAAATCATCCTTGCAACGGGCTCCTCTCCTTATATTCTCCCCATACCCGGAGCAGATAAAGAAGGTGTGTACGGCTTTCGGACAATAGAGGACTGCCAATCCCTTATCAATGCGGCCAGCCGGTATCAAAAGGCGGCGGTCATCGGCGCCGGTTTATTAGGTCTTGAAGCGGCCGTCGGCTTACGGCAGCTCGGCATGGACGTCAGCGTCATTCACCACTCTTCCGCCATTATGCAAAAACAGCTTGATCAAACGGCATCCCGCCTGCTGCAGAAAGAGCTGGAACGAAAAGGCTTAGTCTTTCTTTTAGAGAAAGGCACGGCATCCATTACAGGGAACTCACGGGCGGAAGGCATTCGTTTCAAAGACAGTTCTTCCATAGAAGCAGACCTGATTGTCATGGCCGCCGGTGTGAGGCCCAATATCCGATTGGCTCCATCTGCCGGACTTTCAGTGAACAGAGGAATCATCGTCAATCAATTCATGCAGACGAACAAACCGAATGTGTATGCCGTCGGTGAATGCGCGGAGCATGACGGGATTGTATACGGATTGGCGCCGCCGCTTTATGAACAGGGAAAAGTGCTCGCGCAGCATCTATGCGGCGTCCCGTGCGAAGGGTTTCAAGGCTTTGCACAATCTGCAGCCTTAAAAATAGCCGGTATTGATGTATGGTCGGCAGGAAAGGTGCACGAGGATGAGCACACAGCCGGCATATTGTTCCATGATGAGCATGCAGGCATCTACAAAAAAGCGCTCTTTGAGGACGATAAACCGGCCGGCTTTATTTTATTCGGGGACACGCGCGGTAAACAGCGGCTTCTCGACAGTCTTGTGAAGCAAAGAGATATTTCCATCGTGAAAAAACAGCTCATGGAACCGGATCAGGGCGGTATATCCTTTGAATCCATGCCTCCCCATGAAACCATTTGCCAATGCAGCTCAGTGACCAAGGGCTCCATTGAAGAAGCGGTGAACAAATATGGCTTAAAAACCGCGGAGGAAGTGAAGCACATGACAAAAGCGTCCGGATCTTGCGGAGGATGCAGGCCGCTCGTTGAAGACTTGCTGAAGTATATGGCGAGCGATGATTACACAAAACCCTCCCGCCAGCCTTCGTTTTGCGGCTGCACCGATTTGACAGAGGAAGAAGTCATCGCCGAAATTTGCCGCCGTCCGTTCACTGATGCCGCCGAGGTAATGAGAGAGATCGGCTGGAAAACAGAAAACGGCTGCCGCATTTGTATTCCGGCGCTTCACTATTACTTGGAAAGGACGCGGCCTGATTTTATGCAGTTCAATGAAATATCGGCAGAAGAGACATGCACCCTGATTCCGCAAATGTACGGCGGACTGACAAGTGCGGCAGAGCTCAAAAACATCGCAGACGTCATCGAAGCATACGGCATCCCCGGGGTTTCGATGACTGACAGTCACCGGCTGAGGCTTTCCGGAATCAGGCCAAATGACCTTGCAAGCATCAGAAAAGCACTGAACATGCCGGTTTTCTCCCCCCGGCACCGCTGGACGATTCAAATCAGAGCATGTACGTGCGGACAGCATCGCTCCTTTCAAGAGCTGGCAAGCAGGATTGAACGAGATACCGACACGCTTGCCGTCTCCGCTTACGTATCCGTCAGCTTGTCATGTGAAAACAATTGCACCGATGCTTACATTCAGGATATCGGCGCGATTCAGACACAAACTGGCTGGGAGATTTATATCGGGGGCTTCCGCGGAAAACAAGCCCGCGCCGGCAGCCTTTTTTGTGTGACGGATAACGAAGACAGTACCGCCGCTATGATGAAAGGCCTTATTCAATATTATCGCGAAACGGCTCACTACAACGAAGCGATTTATCAATGGGTTGACAGACTCGGCCTCGTCCATATCAGAGAAATGCTGTTTGAAGAAGATATGCGGACACAGCTTCTGAAAAATCTCCGTTCAGACATATCCCTGCTGCAAAACCTGTCTGCCGGGAAAACGCCATACGAAAGGATGAAGCTTTTTGACTGAACCGATGCTCCGTTATTTCCGTGACAAACTGCAAGATATTCAATCGGAAAAAACATATGAGACGCAATGCCCGTTCTGCAGCATGCAATGCAAAATGCAGCTTACGGAACAAACCTTCGCGGCACGGAAGAAATACACTGCAATCGGCATTGATAATCCGACGACACATGGCCGTTTATGTACAAAAGGCATGAATGCCCATCAGCATGCCGTGCACTCTTCCCGCATTACACGCCCCCTGCTTAAAAAAAACGGTGAATTTGTGCCTGTCTCTTGGGCTGAAGCACTGAATCGCATTAAGGAACAAATCAATCTGATCCAAACCGAACACGGCAATGATGCGATGGCTGTCTACGGGAGCGCCTCAATTACAAATGAAGAAGCCTATCTGCTTGGAAAGTTCGCACGGGTCGGCTTACAGACGAAATACATCGATTACAACGGGCGGCTCTGTATGTCTGCCGCAGCAACGGCGGCCGGCCAGACATTCGGCGCGGACAGGGGCCTGACGAATCCATTATCGGACATCCCGCATACACGTGTCATCATCCTGGCAGGCACCAATATCGCCGAATGCCAGCCGACGATCATGCCATATTTTGATAAAGCGAAAGAAAACGGGGCTTACATTATCGCCATTGATCCCCGGGAAACGGCGACGACCAAAATAGCCGATCTTCACCTGAAAATCAAGCCCGGTACAGACGCCGCCTTGGCAAACGGACTCGTCAAAATCTGCATTGACGAACAGCTTACAGACAAAGACTTTATCCGCACACGAACAAACGGATTCAATAAGCTCAAACGGCATATCGACGCTTTGGATCTGAAAGAGATTTCCGAGCAGACAAGTGTTCCTTTGGAGCATATACGAAAGGCCGCCGTGAAGTTTGCCAAGGAAACATCCGGCATGCTGTTTACAGCGCGGGGGATCGAACAGCAGACTGACGGTACCGCGGCAGTGAAAGCTTTCTTAAATATGGTGCTGATCACCGGAAAAATCGGCAAGCCCTTCTCAGGTTACGGGGCGATTACCGGTCAAGGCAACGGACAAGGCGCGAGAGAACACGGCCAAAAAGCGGATCAGCTTCCGGGCTACCGTTCTATCGAAATTGAAGAACACCGGGCGTATATTGCGAAGGTGTGGGGGATTCATCAGGATGAGCTGCCGCGAAAAGGCGTCTCAGCCTATGAAATGATAGAAAAAATAGATAGCGGCGACATCAAAGGACTGTTTCTCATGTGTTCCAATCCGGCTGTTTCCGGCCCAAATGCGAATTTCGTCAAGCAGGCAATCAAGAAACTGAGATTCTTTGTCGCAGTTGATTTATTTATTTCTGAGACCGCGGCATTCGCGGATGTGATTTTACCCGCCTCCTCTTATTTGGAAGACGAAGGAACGATGACAAATGTAGAAGGCCGCGTGACATTAAGAGAAGCGAGCCGCACCTGCCCCGGAGAAGCGAAACATGATTGGCAGATCATCTGTGACATTGCCTCGGCTCTTGGTAAAGGGCATTATTTTCCCTATACGTCGGCGGAGGAAATCTTTAACGAACTGAGAGAAGCGAGCCGCGGC
The DNA here is from genome assembly GCF_052055895.1 of Bacillus sp. D7-8. Lineage (NCBI taxonomy): Bacteria > Bacillati > Bacillota > Bacilli > Caryophanales > Bacillaceae > Bacillus > Bacillus sp. D7-8. The sequence goes on along the minus strand of NZ_CP179922.1, from coordinate 324,209 downwards.
GGAATTGCTGATTACTCTGGCATCACCTATGACAGGCTCAGGCGGGAAGGCGGCATTCAGTGGCCATGTCCTGAAGCGGATCATCCCGGAACCGGGCGATTGTTTGAGCACTCATTTGCCCATCCCGATCACAGAGCTGAATTAAGCGTGATTCCAAATGAACCGGCCGTCCCGAAAGAGAAACCGAGCGCCGGCTATCCGCTTTATTTAACCACAGGAAGGGTGATGTCTCATTACTTAACGGGTGTACAAACGAGAAAAAGCTCCGCCCTGGCTGCAAGACATTTCGAATCCTTTGTGGAAATCCATCCAAAAACGGCGGCCGACTATCATATCGAAGACCGTGTTCTCGTGAAAATAGAATCCCCCCGGGGCAGCATCACGGTCCGGAGCAGATGGTCGGAGAAAGTACGAAAAGACACGTTGTTTGTTCCCATCCATTGGTCTGACACGCAAAACGTCAACGATTTAATTGGTGAAGCCTTGGACCCGGACTGTAAAATGCCCGGTTTTAAGATGTGTGCGGTACGAATCAGCCCTATATAATTTTTCATAAAATTTTTAGATTTTTTAGTATTTTTTGTTACATTTCATAACATGCACCTTAAATATTTGTTTTTGCTGTGCTACGCTAAAGAAAACATAGATAAGGAGCGGATCATCTGATGGGAAAAAAACAGCTAGTCCTTGTTGGAAATGGAATGGCCGGGGTAAGAGCGATTGAAGAAATACTGCGTGTTTCAAAAGACGAATTCGAGATTACAATATTCGGGGCCGAACCTCATCCCAACTATAACCGAATCCTTCTGTCAAAAGTGCTGCAAGGCGATACCGACATTCAAGACATTACGTTAAACGATTGGAACTGGTACAAAGAAAACAACATTCAGCTGTATACCGGTGAAACAGTCATCAAAGTCGACACGGAAAACAAAACCGTCATCACCGATGCAGACAGAATCCAGCCTTACGATGAACTCATCCTGGCGACAGGCTCTGTCCCTTTTATCCTTCCGATTCCGGGCGCAGACAAACAAGGCGTCACGGCTTTCCGGGATATAAAAGATACAGACACGATGCTCGCCGCGTCAAAACAATATAAAAAAGCAGCCGTCATCGGCGGAGGACTGCTTGGTTTGGAAGCCGCTCGCGGACTGCTGAATCTCGGAATGGACGTGTCTGTCATCCACCTCGCCCCATTCCTGATGGAGCGCCAGCTTGACGCAGCGGCGGGACGCCTGCTGCAAAACGAATTAGAAAAACAAGGCATGACCTTTTTCCTTGAAAAGCAAACCGAAGAAATTCTCGGTACTGACCGTGTCGAAGGGGTACGCTTCAAAGACGGCACAAGCATCGAAGCTGACCTGGTCGTCATGGCGGTCGGCATCCGCCCGAATACACAGCTTGGCACAGAAAGCGGCATTCCGGTAAACCGCGGAATCATTGTCAACGATTATATGCAGACTGACATTCCGCACATTTACGCGGTCGGTGAATGTGCCGAGCACCGCGGAATCGCATACGGTCTTGTGGCGCCGCTCTATGAACAGGCAAAAGTGCTGGCCAAACATCTTTGCGGCATTGAAACAAAACCGTATGAAGGCTCCGTTCTCTCCACTCAATTAAAGGTATCAGGCGTCGAAGTCTTCTCTGCCGGTGACTTTAACGAATCAGAGGACAAAAAAGCGATTAAAGTGTTCGATGAGCAGGACGGCATTTATAAAAAAATCGTCCTGAGGGGCAATCAAATTGTCGGCGCTGTTTTGTTCGGAGACAGCAGCGAGGGCAGCCGCCTGTTTTCAATGATTCAAAAAGAAGCCGATATCTCTGAAACCTCCAAAATATCAATCTTACAGCCTCTTGATCAGGAAGCAGGCGCAAGCATGACCGCGGCGATGAGCGACGATGAAATCATCTGCGGATGCAACGGCGTATCAAAAGGCGCGATTATTCAAGCCATTCAGGAAAAAGGCTGCACATCTACGGACGAAATCAAAGCATGCACCGGGGCATCCCGTTCCTGCGGAGGCTGTAAACCGCTCGTGGAAGACATTCTTCAATATACACTGGGCTCAGAATTTGACGCGTCCGCGCAAAAAGAAGCGATTTGCGGCTGCACATCACTGTCGAGAGATGAAGTCGTAGAAGAAATCAAAGCCAAAGGGCTGTCCCATACAAGAGAAATCATGAACGTGCTCGGCTGGAAAACGCCGGAGGGCTGCTCCAAATGCCGTCCTGCCCTCAACTACTACTTAGGCATGATTAATCCGGCTACATACGAGGATGACAGAACATCCCGTTTTGTGAACGAACGGATGCACGCCAATATTCAAAAAGACGGAACATACTCAGTCGTTCCCCGGATGTACGGCGGCGTGACCAACTCTCAGGATCTCCGCAAGATCGCCGATGTCGTCGACAAATATGAGATCCCGCTCGTTAAAATGACAGGCGGCCAGCGAATTGATCTCATCGGCGTCAAAAAAGAAGATCTGCCGAAAGTATGGGCCGAGCTTGATATGCCGTCAGGCTACGCGTACGGAAAAACACTCCGCACGGTAAAAACGTGCGTAGGCGAACAATTCTGCCGCTTCGGCACGCAAGACTCCATGGCACTGGGCATTGCGCTTGAGAAAAAATTCGAAGGGCTCAATACGCCTCATAAGGTCAAAATGGCCGTGTCCGCCTGCCCGCGGAACTGTGCGGAATCAGGCATTAAGGACCTTGGCGTTGTCGGCATCGACGGAGGCTGGGAGCTTTATGTCGGCGGAAACGGCGGAACCCATTTGCGCGCCGGTGATTTGCTGATGAAAGTAAAAACGAATGAAGAAGTCTTAGAATATGCGGGGGCTTACCTTCAGTACTACAGAGAAACGGCAAACTATCTGGAGCGGACATCCGCATGGCTTGAGCGCGTCGGTTTATCTCATGTCCAATCCGTATTAAACGATCCGGAAAAAAGGCAGGAGCTCAACGACAGAATGAATGAGACACTCTCTGTCCACAAAGATCCGTGGCAATACTTCCTTAAAGATAAAAAAGCATCTAAAGATCTATTCGAAAATGTCGTCACGACTTCATAAAACAGTAAGGGGGAACGGACATGGTGAATAAAGATATGACAAAGGTTTGCATAGGCAAAGTAAACGAATTACCCGAGGAGTTAGGAAAAACCGTATATATAGAAGATAAAGAGCTTGCCGTATTTAAGCTTTCTGACGGGAGCGTCCGCGCCGTCGAAAATCGCTGTCCCCATAAAGGGGGCGTCCTGGCTGAAGGCATCGTCAGCGGAGAATATGTCTTCTGCCCAATGCATGACTGGAAAATCTCCTTAGAAGACGGAAAAGTCCAAGAGCCGGATCATGGCTGTGTCAAAACATACGAAACACTGATTGAAGGAGAGAATGTATACCTCCTGTATTGAGCAAAGACCGGATCACTTTTTCAAGTGGTCCTTCATTTTTTAAACTGCTGAAGGGATGACGCCATCATGAAAAACGGAATCGTATATTTTGTCGGTGCCGGACCAGGAGACCCGGGGCTGATCACCGTAAAAGGAAAACAGGCTCTGGAGAAAGCGGATATTATTTTGTATGACCGGCTCGCAAACCCAAAGTTTCTTGAATATGCCTCACCGGACTGCCGGTTCATTTATTGCGGAAAGCTGCCCGACCGCCATTTTATGAAACAGTCTGAGATAAATGCCCTGCTGATTGAAAAAGCGGCGGAGGGCTTCACCGTTGTCCGCTTGAAAGGCGGAGACCCAAGTGTGTTCGGCAGAGTCGGCGAAGAAGCAGAGGCGCTTCATCAGCACGGCATCCGCTACGAAATGGTGCCCGGCATCACCTCGGGAATCGCAGCGCCGCTGTATGCGGGAGTCCCCGTCACTCATCGTGATTTCGCTTCGTCCTTCGCGATGATCACCGCTCATGATACATCATTGCACGGCAGGCCGAATCTCGACTGGGAAGGGCTTGCCCGAAGCGTTCAAACGCTTGTGTTTTACATGGGCGTTAAAAATCTGTCATTTATATGCCGTAAGCTTACGGAGTACGGAAAATCCCCTTCCGTTCCCGTACTCGTCATTCAATGGGGGACGTGGGGGCGGCAGCGGAGCGTTAAAGGAACGCTTCAGGATATCCATGAAAAAGTTCAAAGCCAAAACATCACCAACCCTGCCATTATCGTCATCGGTGATATTGTCAATTTTCAAACACACAGCTGGTTTGAAAGCAAGCCGTTCATCGGGCGGCATATCATGGTTGTCACTCATGGCGATGAAGAACATACATTGACAGACAAGCTGCGCGAGTATGGCGCCGATGTTATTGAATGGCCGAAGCGGATCGTTAAAAAAATGCCCGCAAACGAAAACATCCTGAAACAGATCAGCACCTTTGAACAACTATTTTTCACATCACGCCTTGCGGTATGCGAATTCTTTGACACACTGGCTTTCAAGCAGATCGACATCCGCCGGGTGACCGCAAGCCTGAATGCAGCGACTGAGGCCGCAAAGACGGAACTGACAAAACGGGGCTTTCTCCTATCCGAATGTCAAATTGATTCTCCGCATTCACTCATTGTAGGAAGCCGTCAAGCAGCAGAAAACTTGTCAGACTCAAAATCATGCCCGTTTTATATCACCCATGAACATATCGCAGATGAGCGGTTCACTTCCATGATCGAACGCACGATCAGTGAGTCTCCTCTGCAAATGATTATCTGTACTGGCAAAGAATCCGCTCAGCATTTGATCAGCGCCGGAAAACAAATCGGCATATCACCGGATCCGTCAGCAAACCGCCCTCCCGTCATCTGCATGGGCGAAGACGTCCCCGCCGGCTGCGGGTTTACCGCCGTGAAAAATCAGGAACAGTTATTTGCGTTTATACGAAATGAAATGAAAGACATGCTCGTTCACAGCTGATACGCCGGAATGCTTTTCTGACCCCCCAGACTCAACATCGGGGGTCAGCCCTTTTTTATTGTGTCACCAATTTTTTATGGTGAGTCGAATACATCGCCATCTGATCCGCCTGCGGGTCCAAATAGGCTTTGGCGCTGTTCACGGCGGTCGGCCCCTCCGTGAAACCGCCTGCAATCAATCTGAGCTTGCTTTCATAATGGGCGGCGTCACCGGCGACAAACACGCCCGGAAGATTCGTCCGCATATGTCTGTCAGCTTTAATCCTGCCTTCTTCTATCTCAAGCCCCCAGTCCTTCATCGGACCGAGATCAATTTTAAACCCGTGGTTGATAACGAGCTCATCAAGCTTGATGACTTCAGAAAGTCCGGACTCAGTTTGGCAAATGGTGACGCTCTCGATCCGTTCTCCGGTGCCGTTGAGATGCTTCAGACGATACGGCGCAAGCACCCGCACGGAAGACCGCTTCATTTTCGCCACGCTGCTTTCCAAACCGCCGAACTCCTCCCTGCGGTGCAAGACGGTAACAGACGCCGCAATCGGTTCCAGCTCATTCGCCCAGTCAACCGCGGTATCTCCCCCTCCTGAAATCACGACATGCTTATCTCGAAACGCATCAAGCTTCTCCACCTTATAATGAAGGTTCTTTCCCGAATAACGGCTCGCATCCGCGCTGTCAAGTTCATTGACCTCAAGCGTCCCCATGCCGACGGCCAAAATCACCGTGCGTGTATAGTGCTTTTCCCCTTCGGAACTTTCCAGCACAATGGTTCCGTCTTCCAGCCGTTCAAATCCGGTCACCCGCTGATTCAACACGATATCCGGCTTAAATGTCGCCGCCTGTTCCTTCAGCTGCGTAATCAGCTGTTCTCCGGCAATCCCGGGTATTCCGCCGATATCACGGATGATTTTTTCAGGGAAAAACATAGACACTTTCCCTCCGAGCCGCGGCAAAAACTCGATCACTTTCGTTTTCAGCTCGCGCATCCCGCAATAAAAAGCCGCAAACAGGCCGATCGGGCCTCCGCCTATAATCGTGACGTCATACACCTCATGATTTTCCGCCATCGTTCTGCCTCCCGTTTATATCTATACTTCAAACATTTTTAATTGAGAATCAATATCAATGAAAGTATAACACATATTGAGGAGAAGTGTTTATTCATTTCTCTCTTGCGGAAAAGGAGTGATTCAGAAGTGAGGTTCTGAGATTGATAAGCGGGAAGGTATTAAAACTGAAACCAGTACGGCGACTGGTTTCTTTTTTATCTCTTTTTCATCAGCATGATATCGAGGTACAGCTGGCACCTTGTCCTGAAGTCGTTTAAATTAATTGATGTCATGTCAAGAATCTGTTTGATACGGTAGTTCAATGTGTTTTGATGAATAAAAAGCTGTTCTGCGGCTGGTTTTGTTTTGCAGTTATTGAGGAGATAGATTTCTAACGTTTTCAGCAGTTCTGTACTGCTTTCTCTGTCTTTGGCTTTTAATAACGCTAAATCATCGTTTACATATTCCAGTGAGGCGTTTTTTTCTTCGATGCTTTCAAGATAGCGGTAAATCCCGAGCTTACTGTATTCGTACGGAATATTTTCCTGGTTTCCGGTAATTTCGGCGGCCTTTATGACTTCAAGGGCCTCTATATAACTTTTGCCGAGCTTCAGGATGCTGCTGTATTCATTGCCGATTCCGATATAGATGGGAGTGGGGATCTTCTGAAAGTGAAAATGAGTCAGCAGTTTGTGGATGAATTCAGATGCTGCCGAAGTGCCGGAGCTTTTTTGCGAGAAGCTTGCGACGACGATGACAATATTGGAATCAATGGTTAAGACGTGACTGACTTTATCCCGCAAATTCAAGTACGATTTGATGTTTTCCTTCACATCTTCGACTGCCTCCCCATCCCCATTTGCGGCGTGCAGGACGACTACTGAAAAAACCGACGGCAGCACGGCGTTCATCTTTTCCGCTTCCCGCCTGAACTCCTTTTCAGAGGAGAATTGCTGAAAGATCGCCCGTTTCACCAGGTCTTCCGCTCTCTCTTCTTTTTCCTGTTTCAGCCGGTTCGTTTTATAGATGATTTTTCCGACATGGAATGAAGTTTCATATAAAAAATCGAGCTCCTCGTCCGTCAAGTTTCGGTCGAGCTCCTGAATCCAGATGTAGCCCATCACTTCGCCTTTATGTTTTGCGCTTACAACCACTCTCTGATTCAGTCCGATACTGTCTATTTTTTCGACACGGAACGGTTCAGGAACGGTTTTCAGCTTTTCGATCACCCCGTCCTTCAGAAACCTTTCAAAAATCTGCACGGGGCATTTTTTTGAAAATATCGTCTGCTGGTTGGCGGAGTCGAAGTGATTAATGTAATAAGAATTATAGGCAAGCAAAAAGAAATCCGCGCTTTCCAGAATAACGGGCTTCTGCAATTCATAACTGATGAAATCAATTAATTTATCAATGTCCGTAAATGAAAAAACTCTCTCTAAAAGCTCTTCCATACCTATTTCTCCTATGCTCTTTTTATCTTTATCATACTCTGCGGGGTGACTTTTTGTATAGAAAAAAATTCACATATTCCCAAAACGGCATAATCCGGAATTCTGTATCGTGAAAAGAGGAAAAAGGGCGGTCCCTTCTTCCTCTCGTTCCTTGCTTTTATTGAGAAAGTGTATCACGGTACTCATGAAACTGATCTGTGACATCTTTTGACGGAGCCTGTGTCAATAAGCTGACGACAAATACAGCGGCAAGGCTTACAGCAAAGCCCGGAATGATTTCGTACAAAAAGTCTGAAAGACCGGCATTCGCCCAAATGATTACGGTAATCGCTCCCGCAATCATGCCGGCGAGTGCCCCCCATTTCGTCATCCGTTTCCAAAATAAACTGAGCAGTACGACCGGCCCGAATGAAGCGCCGAATCCCGCCCATGCATAGCTGACAAGACCAAGTATCGTGTTGTTTTTCTCCCAGGCGAGCACCAAAGCGATGATTGACACCGCAAGCACTGCCATTCTCCCCAGAAATACGAGTTCCTTATCAGAAGCCGAACGCCTGAACATGGACTTATACAAATCCTCTACTAAAGAACTGGACGTAACGAGCAGCTGAGACGAAATCGTACTCATAATGGCCGCTAAAATCGCAGAAATGAGAAATCCCGTAATAATCGGGTGGAACAGAATGTTGCCGAGCTGAATAAAAATGGTTTCCGGATCAGCCAGCTTCAGTCCGTGCTGGTGGTAATACGCGATTCCCGCAAGACCCGTAAACAGCGCGCCTAGTGCAGACAAAATCATCCATCCCATTCCGATCCGTCTGGCGCGTTTGATTTCTTTCACAGATGTGATCGCCATAAAGCGCACAATAATATGCGGCTGCCCGAAATAGCCGAGCCCCTACGCAAATAAAGAAATAATGCCAAGGACGGTCGTCCCTTTGAACATGTTAAACAGTTCCGGGTTGACGGAACGGATATCGGCAACGGTTTCCCCCGGGCCGCCCGTATGGAAAATCGTCACAATCGGCACAAGAATAAGCGCCGCAAACATAATGATCCCTTGAACAAAGTCCGTCCAGCTTACCGCCAAAAAGCCCCCGAACAAGGTGTAGGCGACAACGACGCCTGTCACGACCCACAGTCCCGTGTGGTAATTCAACCCTAAAATGCTGTTGAATAAGACACCTCCGGATACCATGCCGGATGATACGTAAAATGTGAAAAAGACGAGAATAACAAGACCCGAAAACAGTCTGAGAAGCTTCGTATGATCACCGAAACGGTTTTCAAGGAAACCCGGAATGGTGATGGAATTCCCCGCTTTTTCGGTATACGTTCTCAGTCTCGGCGCCACGAAAAGCCAGTTCGCCCACGCCCCGAGCACAAGCCCGAGCACAATCCAAGCGCCGCTTAATCCTGTCGAGAACATAGCACCCGGAAGCCCCATCAAGAGCCATCCGCTCATATCCGCCGCTCCCGCGCTGAGCGCTGTGACGGCAGGGCCTAAAGAACGCCCCCCGAGCATGTAATCCGTCAGATTTGACGTCCGTCTGTAGGCGAAATAACCGATAAACAGCATACCCGCCATATAAATACAAATGGAAATAATCAACTGAATGTTTGCTATGGCATTTCCTCCTCCGCTTTATATGTTTATGGTGAAATGGACACCCCCCGCGAGGAGGATGCCCATTCAGTCCCTCTTAAAACATTTCACTGATTGTTTTCGCCTGCATGTGGAGGGCCAAATAATCCGGGCCGCCCGCTTTTGAATCAGTGCCGGACATTTTGAAGCCTCCGAACGGATGGTAGCCGACAATCGCTCCCGTACAATTGCGGTTGAAGTACAGGTTGCCGACATGGAATTCCTGTTTCGCCCGTTCAATATGTTTGCGGTTATTTGTAATGACCGCGCCTGTCAAACCGTATTCAGTATTGTTGGCCACTTCTAAAGCTTCATCAAAGTTTGACACTTTAGAAAACGCCACGACAGGCCCGAAAATTTCTTCCTGCATGAGTCTGGCTTTCGGATCAAGGTCAGCGAAGATCGTCGGCTTGATAAAGTAGCCTTTTGAATCATCTCCGGTGCCGCCGCTTACTAAACGGCCTTCTTCTTTTCCGATTTCAATGTAGCTCATGATCTTGTCGTAAGAACCTTGGTCAATGACAGGCCCCATATAAACATCTGCACTGTCAGGTTTAGCAGTTACTTTTGATTCCGTAATTTCAATGACACGCTCTAATACTTGATCATACACTTTTTCATGGACAACTGCACGTGAACCTGCAGAACATTTTTGTCCCGCGAAGCCGAATGCTGATGTAAAGATGGATTGAGCCGCCAATTCAATGTCCGCATCTTCGTCAACGACAACCGTATCTTTACCGCCCATTTCTGCAATGACGCGTTTCAGATGCTGCTGGCCCGGCTGCACTTTCGCCGCGCGTTCGAAAATTCTCGTACCGACTTCACGTGATCCTGTAAATGTGATAAGGCTTGTTTTCGGATGGTCAACAAGATAATCGCCTACTTCTGCTCCGCTTCCAGGAACAAAGTTGACTACGCCTTTTGGCAATCCGGACTCTTCAAGCACTTCAACAAATTTTGCTGCAATAACAGGTGTAGCACTCGCAGGTTTTAGAACCACTGTGTTTCCAGTAACGATCGGCGCCACTGTTGTTCCTGCCATGATCGCAAACAAGAAGTTCCACGGCGGAATAACAACTGTCACTCCAGTCGGCGTGTATACATATTGGTTTTTCTCGCCTTCACGGCTGTTGACCGGTTTGCCTTTTGCCAGTTCGATCATTTGGCGTGCATAATACTCCATGAAGTCAATCGCTTCAGCCGTATCCGCATCAGCTTCGTTCCAAGGTTTTCCCGCTTCCTTGACGAGCAGGGCGGAGAATTCGTGCTTTCTGCGGCGGACTTTGGCAGCTGCGCGGAACAAAACGGCCGCTCTTTCTTCAGGGGATGTGTATCTCCACTCTTCGAACGCTTTCGCAGCAGCTTCAATCGCTTGCTCAGCGTGCTCCTGGGACGCCTTTGACACTTTTCCGACGACTTCTTCTTTGTCCGCAGGGTTAATGGATACGATTTTTGCTTCGGTCTCTACCTTTTCACCGTTGATGACGAGCGGATAATCTTTTCCCAGATACTCATTTACCGTCGCAAGCGCTTTCTTAAATTCTTCAACGTTCGATTGATCTTGGAAATTCGTGAATGGTTCGTGTTTATAAGGTGTAGTCATTGTCATCTCTCCCTTTTTTACTTCTTAGTCATCCCTTTAAAGGCGAATGCGATGTTTGAGGGGCGTTCGGCGAGCCGTCTCATGAAATAACCGTACCAGTCATCCCCGTAAGGCAGGTAGACTCTCATGCGGTATCCTTCTTCCACCAAGCTGAGCTGGGTTTGCGAGCGCATGCCGTACAGCATCTGAAACTCAAAACGGTCGTTTGGAATGCCGTGCTCTTTGGCAAGCTGTTTTGTAAACTCGATCATTTTGTCATCATGCGTGGCAACTGCCGTATAATGTCCTTTTAAAAGCTGTTTGCGGATGAGTCTTTTATAATTTTCATCGACGTCGCTTTTTTCAGGATAGGCCACCTTTTCCGATTCTTTATAGGCCCCTTTGACAAGCCGCAGAAACGGATTCAGCGGGCTGAGGTCATCAAGATCCTTTTCCGTTCTGTACAGATAGGCCTGCACCACGGTGCTTACATATTCATACCGGCTCCGGAAGTCTTTAAAGATATCCAGCGTCTTCTGGCATCTCGTTTCATCTTCCATGTCAATCGTCACCATGACTTTATGTTTTTCAGCTGTCTGGAGGATTTTCGTCATATTTTCATAGACGAGATCGAGATCTATATCAAGACCTAAAGACGTCATTTTTAATGACACTTGGGAATTCAGCTGTTCATCAGCGATTAAGGCGATGGTCTGCATGCACTCCTCGGTGCGTTCTTTCGCGACATCACCGCTGTTGACAAATTCCCCCAAATGATCGACAGTAACTGACAGCCCCTGGCTGTTCAAATGTCGGATTGTCGGGATAGAACTGCGGAAATCCATTCCTCCGATGATTTTGCCGGCTGCCACACGGCTTCCCCAGCTTCGCGCCATCTTATTGAGAAAGCTGCTCTTGGATAAAAATAAGAAAAAATCTCTTGTAATCACTTCCAACCTTAACACCCCGCAATCTAAGAAGTATTTGTATGAGTCTATTGTAAATGGACAAAACATCCTCTCACAATATTCTAAAAATACAAAGATTCTGATAAATTTTTGTGGTTTTACCACAATCATCTTCTTAGATAGCAGGCGGATTATGCCGAAAAAAGGCGGACGGAAATGACGGCAATCGTCAATTTCCGCCTTTTTCCCCCCACGCCTCTTCGACGGTCTGAATCAATAGCCGATTCAGTTCCTCCGTTATGTCAGGTTTCGGCGTTTTGATCGTTTTGACATAGTGCCCGATGCGTTCTATTTCTTCTTCTATAAATGCATGAATGATCGTATTTCTGGGTTCCGGAGCCAGCTCCTGACCGCTTTTTTTCCTTGTAAGCAGTGTATTGATTTCAGAAATGAGCGCTTCATCCGTCAATAAGGCATCGGCCAGTACGGGAAATGACATCGGCGGTACGGAGCCGAACGTTTCAATCCATCTGCAGGCAAGGAGAGGACGCAGAACATAAAAATACTTTTTAATCTTTACTTCACTGCCCCGCAATTCCGTTTTTTCATTCCGTTTTGCCATATTGAGATAATGATAGATGCCGGCTTCAGGCGAAAAGGCGCGGATTTTTAGTTTTCGAAGCTTTTCAGCCGCTGAGAAAGCTTCATAATAGATCATCTCAGAAGAGAGCCATTCCAAAAGAGGCGGATTTGATTTTTTAAAAAGCCTAAGCGCTTTTCTCAGTTCCCAGCCGCTGATGTCAAGCATGTCATGAATCGGCTCTTCTATGACATCCCTATGCGGTTCGATCGAAAAGTACCATTCTTTTTTCGGCACATAAAGAAACCGCACATCGTAGTCGCTGTCGCTTGACGGAAACCCCCATGCGCGGCTCCCTGATTCTACGGCGTAAAGCACCTTGACGCCGTGCTGTGCTTCAATTCGTTTTAATTCTTCGATGATCCTTTGTTTCATCTGTATCCGTCCTTTTCCGTGATCATTCCTGAAAAAAGCCCAAGTACTTGGGCTTTTCGCTGTCGTCAGCCTTTCAGATGCGCTTTCAGAAAGGCCAGCTTTTCCGTATGGAAAGAAGGTATGTATTCATGTCCGAAATACCGGTAAACCTTCAATTCTTTTTCCGTTTCCAGATGATTGTACGCGGCAAATACCGTCGACGGCGGAGTCACGCGGTCAATCAGCCCGATGGACATGAGCACCGGAACTTTTACGCGGTCCGCCAGATTCATGATATCAAAATAGGCCAGTGTATTCATCGCGGCCTTCTCCGTTTCAGGGCTGCCGTTCTTTCTGAAAAAGGAGTTAATCTCAAGATACGGCTCATCAAGAGCGACATCAATGGCCCGCTCAAAATTGCTTAAATAAGGATAATCGGCCGCAACCGCTCTCGGAATGTCAGATAGTGCCGCCGCGGCGATTGAAAGTCCGCCTCCCTGGCTCCCGCCGATGACGGCGATCCTCGTTTCATCCACTTCATCAAAGCCGCTGATGACTTCCAAAGCCCGGACGGCGTCTAAGTACACGCCGCGGTAATAATATGTATCTTTATCTAAAATCCCTTTCGTCATCCAGCCGGGCACGTGTCCGTGCGGTGAGACGCTTGTATCTGTGCTGCTGTGCTGGCCGCGGACAAGCATGCCGAACGCGGCATATCCGTGAAGCGCCCAATTTACGATGTCATGTATATCCCCGTCATAGCTCGCGTTATAGCCGTGATATTTCACGATGGCCGGATGCGGTCCTTGCCGGTCGGGAACGGCGTACCATCCTTCAATTTCCGCCTTGCCGAAGCTTCGGTATGTCAGCCGGAATACTTTCACGCCGTCAGCCGGGTAGCTTTCAGCCTTCAATTCAGGCTTTGCCTCTTCCTTTGCAAGCTCATGTAATGATGATGCCCAAAAATCCGAAAAGTCATGAGGAGCGGTTTTATTTGGTTTATAGGTTTGCAGTTGGTCGAGCGGCAAGTCGTATAATTGCATATCCGATTATTCTCCTTTGTTTTATAAGATTTAATTTTCTGACTCTATCTTAACACGATTTTACACTCATTTTCTAAACATTTTAATAAACGTTTGTTTAAAAACAAAAAAGCCGTGCGCTCACAGCGTCACGGCTCTTTTTACATCGGCTGATACAGGTCCCAGCCGATTTTTAACGTTTCTACGATATAATCGGCTATTTCTTCTGGTTCCAGATTATCCGTCGCCACTTTTGAATTATGTTTATCATAGATGCTTTGGCGCTCGTTAAAGAGCTGCTGCATTTCATCCATGGAACGGTTATGCAGAACGGGACGGCTTTCAATCAGCAGATCAGCCCGCTGCTTCCAATTCTCCCATGATAAATCAAGATGGAGCACGAGACAGTTTTCAAGGCAGCACTGTCTGATTTCCTCTTGTTTAAACGAACCGCCCCCAAGCGACACGATCTTGAATTTCGTATTGCGGCAGATATCTAATATATAGTCCTTTTCAGTCTGACGGAAAAAGGCCTCACCTTTTTTCTCAAACATTTCAGGGATGGACATATTGAAATCTTTCTCAATCTGCAGATCAATATCAATAAAGTCTCTGTATAGTTTCTTAGCGACCAGCTGGCCGATTGTTGTCTTTCCGACACCCATGAATCCGATCAGTACGATATTTCTTTCTCTTACGGGAATGGCACGTTTTGCGTTCATCTTCGGCGAAATCCTCCTAAGAAATGAAAAAGTTATGTTTATTATATGATAACTCAATATTGAAATATAGAGATAATGCAATGAAAGAAAACCCATCCTTTATAAGAAGAGATGAGTTTTTCTTTCTATCGGAGCTTAATGCGTTCCACCTTTCCGACAATGAAAATATAAGAAAATGCCCCGATAAATGCGACAGCGCCGACAAACAGAATCGCTCCGTTATAAGAACCGGTCGCAGAAACGATAAACCCGATGATAAGCGGGGTGATAATACCGGCCATATTGGCGAAAAAGCTAAAGACGCCCCCTGCCAATCCGATTGTTTCGCTTGGCGCGACCTCACTCAGCATCGTCCAGGATATGTTGGACATGCCCTGCGCAAAAGAAGCAATGGATAAGATCGTCAAAACCGCGGGAGCAGAATCCGTAACATTCGCGAGCACGATGGAGCCTGTCAGCAGAAGACCGAGGATGACGGGCGTTTTCCGGGCAACGTTCACCGACACCCCCCGTTTCATCATGCCGTCAGACCAAAATCCGCCGAACAATACGCCGAAAAAAGCGGCGATATACGGGATTGATGCGGCGAAGCCGACTTTTAAGAAAGCCATGTGCTTTGCCTCCGCCAGATAAGTCGGAAACCATGTCAAAAAGAAGAACAGCGTGGAGGCTACGGCGAATTGGCCGATATACAATCCGACAAGCTTGCGGTATTTTAGAAGCTGGACGAAATCCGCCCACGATATCCTGCCGGCTGCATCAGACACCTCAGTCAGTCCGCCGCCTTCTTTAATATAATCAAGCTCCTCACGATTCACTTTCCGATACCCGTTCGGCTCGTGATACATTTTAAACCAGAAAACGGAGAAAACAATTCCGAGCACTCCTGAGGAAATAAATACGGCGCGCCAGTCAAATGCCGTTAACACCCAGAATAAAACCGGTGTGGCAAACGCCAGCCCGACATATTCCCCCGCCGTATAAACACCCGTCGCAAAGGCGCGTTCCCGCCTTGGAAACCATGTCGTGACAATCCGGTTGTTTGCCGGAAACGCCGGCGATTCAGCTATGCCGATGAGCAGGCGGCAGCCGAATAGAAACCCGAAACTTGTCGCAAAAGCTTGTACTCCGGTAAAAACCGACCACACAAATAAAGAAATTCCGTATGTCCGTTTTGACCCGAATTTATCCAAAATGAGCCCGCCTGGAATCTGCATCCCCGTATAGGTCCAGCTGAACGCAGAAAAAACGATGCCCAAAAGCGCGGGGCTTAGGTTCAGCGAATGTTGAATGGATGGGCCGACAATAGATACACTGGCTCGGTCTATATAATTAATCGCAGTGATAAAAAACAAAAGAACCAATATCACATAACGAGCGCGAGTCGGTTTATTGCGGACGGGACTGAAGGCCCTCAGCTCCGTTTCTTTTTTCAATGGCTTCTCCCCCCTTACTCGAATGAAATTAATTGTACAACACTTCGGTTAATTATTTAATACTTTGACGCAAAAAAGCGTTAAACAATTTGTGTGCCGCACTGACCTGATGCAGACACACCCCGCTTATAAAAAGTGTCTGCCCTTTTCACCTGTTTATCCGTATCGCACCCGGGGAAAAAGTACACATATGATAGACAGTTACGGGAGGATTATCGATGAAACTGAGTTTTTGCACGACAGGATTTAAGAAAAAGCATATTTTCGACATCATTTCTTTCGCGAAGGAGCACTCCTTTGAGGGAATCGAACTGTGGTACGGACACGCTAAACAATATATAGAGGAAATCGGCCCGCTCGACAGGCTTTATCAGCAGCTTCAGGAGGAAAGCATCGGGGTGCCTGCCGTCAGTTTGTACACTGACTTCGCCACTCAGGATG
Source organism: Bacillus sp. D7-8 (assembly GCF_052055895.1). Classification (NCBI taxonomy): domain Bacteria; kingdom Bacillati; phylum Bacillota; class Bacilli; order Caryophanales; family Bacillaceae; genus Bacillus; species Bacillus sp. D7-8. Next base: position 308,027 of record NZ_CP179922.1, on the reverse strand, counting down.
AAAGGCAGGCGTTAAAGGATGTTCAAAGGGCATTAAGCGCGGCACGACAGCTGCACAGTCCCTTGATCAGAGTCTTTGCCGGCAATCTTCCTTCGCACCGGACGTCACCGGAAAAGTGGCAACGTGCGGTTGATCAATTTCAGCAGGCGGCACGGCTCGCAGATGACTATGAAGTCGATATCGGGCTTGAGATTCATTACGATACGTACGCGGATACACCGGAGGCGGCGCTGGCATTTTTGGAGGATGTCGGACATCCGCGGGTCCGCACCATTTTTGACGGCTCCAACCTACACGTCAATCACGTTGACCAAATGTCCGCTTTGGAAAAACTGTATCATACCGTCAGCCACATTCATCTGAAAAACTATCACTGGAATTTTGACAACTGGTATCTCAGCAAGCCAACTCCGATTTTTCAAGGAGATCTCGATCAAAAAGCATTTTTAAAAGAGCTGATGAACAGACAATATGACGGTTTTGTTTCTCTTGAGTATTTTGGAGAACATGCCTTTACGCATATAAAGGAATCGCTCCGCCAATATACGTCTGTTTTTTCCCGCTGACTCTTCGATCGAAGGGTCTTTTTTTGTATCATATAGAAAAAGGGGGATATCATGATGATCATTTGGATAAATGGGGCTTTCGGTTCCGGAAAAACACAAACAGCGTTTGAACTGCACAGAAGACTGAAACCGTCTTACGTATATGATCCTGAAAAGATGGGGTTTGCGATGCGTTCGATGATACCGCCCGATATCGCTGAAGATGACTTTCAAAGCTACCCTCTGTGGCGGGAATTCAATTACAGCATGCTTTCCTATTTGTCAGATACATATCAGGGCATCATCATTGTGCCCATGACCATTACGAACGATCAATACTTCCATGACATTATCAGCAGGCTGAGACAGGATGGCCGGACCATTCACCACTTTACCCTGCTGGCTTCAAAGGAAACATTGCTGAAACGCCTGCGCACCAGAGCGGAAGGAAAAAACTCCTGGGCCGCAAAACAAATCGACCGCTGCATCAACAGCCTGTCTGATAGCCTCTTCACAGAACATCTCCATACAGACCAAATGTCTATTCAGCAGGTCGCAGAAACGATCGCTGCCCAAGCAAATCTGCCTCTTGAGCCTGATTCGAGAGGAAGCCTTCGAAGATTCACCGACAGATTGATGGTGAAGCTGAATCATATCCGTATCAAATAAAAAAACGTTTTGAAAACATGTCCCTGATCCATGCAAATGGATCAATAAATAAAAAGCCCCTCTGAAGGGATGTTTTTTCAAATTAAGAAAAAAATTTTAGAAATACAGAAGGAATTTTATGGATAATAATCTAATTATTAACACTGTAACACATTTCATTTGAAAAGGGAGTGCTCGAAATGAAATTCAAAAAAGTGTTAACCGGTTCTGCGCTGTCTCTTGCCTTACTGATGTCTGCCGCTCCTGCCTTTGCCGCATCACCAACAGCATCCGCATCCGCGGAAAATAGCCCAATCTCAACGAAAGCAGATGCCGGCATTAATGCCATCAAACTCGTTCAAAGCCCTAACGGCAACTTCGCTGCTTCTTTCGTTTTAGATGGAACAACGTGGATTTTCAAAAGCAAATACTATGACAGCAGCAAAGGGTATTGGGTAGGGATTTATGAAAGTGTAGATAAATAAAAATGAGATAAACAAAAAACCTCCCTTTCAAAAGGGAGGTTTTTTTCATTCTATTTCCACCAATCATCAAACATTGATGCCGGCACCTGGCGCTTATGCTCCGTACTGAGATAGCGTTTTTCCAGCGCCTCAATCACTTCGGAAGAAACGTCCTTGCCTTCTAAATAATCATCAATGTCATTGTATGTGATGCCGAGTTCGGTCTCATCAGTCTGCTGCGGTTTTTCATCAAGCAGATCGGCCGTCGGTAATTTCAAATACAGGCGTTCCGGCGCGCCGAGCTCTTCTAATAAACGTCTGCCCTGGCGTTTCGTTAATCCGGTCAGCGGCAGCAGATCAGCTCCGCCGTCACCGTATTTCGTGAAGAAACCAGTCACCGCCTCGGCCGCATGGTCGGTTCCGATGACAAGCAGCCCCTCTTGTCCGCCGATGGCATATTGAGCGATCATTCTCATTCTGGCCTTTACATTTCCTTTGTTAAAGTCAGACAGCTGATCTCCCGTGTCTTTTTTGTACTGATCAGTGAACGCGCTGACAGCGGACTTAATATCAAATGTCCAAGATTTATCAGGCTTAATGAATTTGAGCGCCATTTGGGCGTCATCCTCATCCTGCTGTGTGCCGTGCGGAAGGCGGACGGCGATAAATTCCGCATTTCCGCCTTCTTCTCTGATGCTCTCAGCCGCCAATTGGGCGAGGCGTCCCGCAAGCGTGGAATCCTGCCCCCCGCTGATGCCGAGCACAAAGCCTTTGGCACCTGTTTTTTTCAAATATTGTTTCAGAAAGTTCACTCTGTCCTCAATTTCTTGTTTCGGATCAATTGAGGGCTTTACATGGAGATCATTCATAATTTGTTTCTGGATGCTCATCCCAATCACTCCTCCTGCATTGTTTCTTTATGATCCATTTCCCGTTCATGCTGAAAATGAATCATGCCACTATGTACGACTCTCTGTTAAATATAGCACAGGTGCAGATTTTAAGTGAATCAAATACACCGGGATCAGCTGATTTCCACCCGCAGCGCCGTGATGCTGTCTCCGTTGCATTTTCCTTTTTCAATCGGACAGGATGAAAACGCCACGACGAGATCCATTTCCGCACGGAGCCGTACATAATCACCCGCGTCAGAAAGAGGCGTTTCGACTGATAAGTTCCCCTTCTCATCGAGCACCGTGTTCATAAAGATGGCAAATGGGTAATGCATATGCGGCCGCGGCACCCCGAACGGTTCAAGCGCCCCGCTCATATTGTCATAGCACGTATCCTGGAGCTCGTCTTTATGCTTTCCGTATAAAAGCCTGTTCATATCCGGACGGCAGGCGGGAAGCAGCAGGTCATGCTTGCCGACTGTATCCTCAATCAGCGTCAGCATCGGCTTGTATAAATTCGAATAAATATGATCACCCGTTTTTACATGAATGGACTGGTTGGCATCAATCGTCGCGCCCTGATCAAGATGCTCATAGAAGTCCTTGGCATGATACGCCGTAAAATCAGCCACCTGCTGCCCTTCCACATCGACTACTTTTATAATCTGCCCTTTGTGAACCTTCAGGCCGAGCCCTTTTTTCGGCGGTACAATAAATTGCTGTGTCATCAGACTGCTCCTTTTTTTCTTCTATTATGAACTTCGGCCGTTTGTTTCATGTAAAGCAATTTATTGGATGTATATTCCCCTTCTGACGGCCGCAATCTAAGCTTTGATAAAGGGGTTGAACTTCATGGGTAAATCACAGGACCAGCCTAAAGGAAATCTCGCTTGGTGGCAGCTCTCCTTAATCGGCGTCGGCTGCACAATCGGGACGGGCTTTTTTCTCGGGTCCAGCATCGCTATTGTCAAAAGCGGATATTCCGCGCTGATCTCATTTCTTATTGCCGGGCTTGGCACCTATTTTGTCTTTGAGCAGCTCGCGAAGCTTTCGGCCAAACAGCCCGAAAAGGGGTCTTTTTGCGCTTATGCGAGAAAGGCTTTCGGCACTTGGGCCGGTTTCAGCAACGGATGGGTGTACTGGTCGTCCGAGATGCTGATCACTGGAAGCCAGCTGACAGCGATCTCGCTGTTTACAAAGCATTGGTTTCCGAATGTGCCGCTGTGGATTTTCGCCTCCATCTATGCGGTGCTCGGTCTTTTGATTATATTTACGGGGCTGTCCGTTTTTCAAAAAACGGAAAATGTGCTCGCTGTTGTCAAGACAGCGGCGATTTTTATGTTTATCGTGATCGCCATATTGGCGCTGTGCGGTATATTTTCTCATAAACCGGATGTGCAGGTGCCGAACGAATCAAAGGATTTGTTCCCGCACGGAGCGATGGGGTTATGGACGGGATTGATTTATGCGTTTTACGCCTTCGGAGGAATTGAAGTCTTGGGGCTGATGACCGTGCATTTGAAAAAGCCGGAGGAAGCCTCAAAGTCAGGCCGGCTGATGCTTGCCGTTCTTGCGGTGATTTACGTCATTTCTCTCGGCCTGGCGCTGCTGTTAGTGCCGCTGGGCAAATTCACCGAACAGGACAGCCCGTTTATTACATCGCTGAAGGGTTTTCATTTAGATATCATTCTTGATATTTTTAACGGGATTTTTATTATTGCGGGATTTTCCACGCTCGTCGCCTCGCTGTTTGCCGTGACGACATTGCTTTGTACGATGGCAGATGACGGAGATGCGCCGAAATGCTTCAGATTAAAGGAAAACAAAAAAATCTGCTGGCCTGCGCTCGGATTGACGTTTGCCGGACTCATCGTCTCCATCATCCTGTCATTGGTGCTGCCGAAAAATATATATGAACACATGACAACCGCGGCGGGCCTGATGCTTCTTTATACGTGGCTGTTCATTTTGTTCTCGGGCAAGAAACTGCTCGAAACGACAAAGATGGGAACCGTACAGATTGTTATCGCCCTTGTGCTGATTGTCGCGGCCGTCTCCGGGACGCTGTTTGAGAAATCGAGCCGGCCCGGTTTTCTGGTCAGCCTTTGTTTTCTCGCCGTCATTGCGATCGTGACATGGATCGTACAAAAAAAGCAGGGACACAGCCCTGCCGGATCATAGCTTATTTCGTCGGTTTAAACAGCCTCTTTAAATAAGAAAAGGGACACTTTGACACTTCCGTCTCATCATCACGGAGGAAATATTGCTTCCATTCTAAATTGTCTTTTCCTCCGTACCACCCCAATCGGGGATGAAGAGGGGCTTCGTCATATGCCTCTAAACGTTTTCTGATCAGCCGGCTCATGTTTCGTCCGAACGCGGTTGAATCGTTTAATCCTTCGAAAACCCATCTCGGCTGAAACGCCAGCATAAAAAACGGGAAGCTTCTGCTTTGTCTCGCTTCATGCGCAGGCGTCGCGCACAGAATAAAATACGGCTCGCCGTCAAAGCAGAACTCCCATTTATAATGTTCAGGGTCTTCCGGCATGTCTTCCGGCCAGTCTTTCGGGTCGCAGCCGCTCAGCCGGTTTAAAAAAGACCAGAACAGCTCTTCATACGCCTCAACGGAATAATGCTCAGCTAAATCCTCAGGCGTATCAAAAATCACAAGCAGCGACGCGTATCTTCCGGTATTCCTTGAGATCTTTCCGTACTCGGACAGCAGCATCCCCACTTCCTCCGGGGTTCCCTCTTCGCGAGGATCACCCGCAAAGGATATCCGGAGCTGATCTGTCAAAAATCCCTGACGTCCCGGAATGCACGGAAACGTATCCGCTTTATCACCTATTGTTTCTGATAGAAGCTCAAAAGCGACTCTCTGCCAATTTGGCAGATCCAACAACTTTTCCTCAAGGCAACTTTTTGTGTACAGCTCGCTTGCCATCAGCCCACCTCCAGTATCGTCATGATACGTTATGATGAAGATAGGCGATGGGTGACTCTTCTATTTATGAGATGAGCATTTGAATCCCCTGCCATCCGAAATAAAACCCGAAAACGATCAAAGACACACCCGCCGCTCCCGTCAGCCAGCGGAGCGCTTTTTCATGAAGGAGATTTCTGAAAGTGCTCGCGGCGACCGCCATGCAGAAATCCCAGATCAAAATGCCGAGAAGAATGCCGGAGCTGTAAATCAAAAGCTGATTTGCATCGAAGGATTCAGCGGTTTTAGCGAGGATGCTGCCGTATATGCCGAGCCAGAATAAAATGCTCAGCGGATTGGAAAGAGAAATAAAAAATCCCGCGCCGAATGTTTTGTAAAAAGCCGGTTTTCCTTTTCCGCTTCTGACATTCATGGCTTCCCTTATATTTTTTAGCGTTTCGACTCCCGTATAGGTCAGCACGAAAAAACCGAAGAGCCACAAAAACGTTTTTACAAAAGGAGCGGTCAAAAATTGAGACAGCCCGAAATAGATCAGAATCATATACAGCCCGTCCGCGGCCATGGCGCCAAGACCGAAAATCCATGCATGCCAAAAGCCGTTTTTGATGCCTTTGTCAATTTGCGCCGCATTGACCGGTCCGACAGGTGCTGACAATGACAGCCCGAGAACGATGTAGCTTAAAAAGATGTTCATTGGCTTCCCCCTCATTCATGCAACTTGTACAAGTTATTCATGAATGGGCCGTGCTATGATATATTATTTTAATTTCTCAAGCTCGTCTTCCATCATGTCCGTCGCTTTTCCTAAAAAATCGAATATCAGCCGCAGTTCTTCTTCTTTATATTGCCGGCAAAGGCTGATCGTAGACTGGGATAAGGAGCTGAACAATTGCTTCACATTCGCCTTTCCGGCTGTCAGCGGCACGATGATCACCCGACGTTTGTCTTCGGGGTCTTTTTTCCTCATGACATATCCCGCTTTTTCGAGCCGGTCAATGAGCGCCGTTACCGAACCTGTGCTGAGACCGGTTTTTTTCCCAAGCTCGCCTGCGGTCATCGGGCCTGCTTCATTTAAGATATCAGCTGATTTTAAATCGGTCGGAAACAGACCGAGAGATTGAGCGGCCGCCTGATGAAAAAGGATCGTCCTTGTGGCCATCTTTCGGAATAACTGTATCGCGGTTTCCTCCGTCTCGCTTCTGGTATTTCTTGTTGACAACTGACAGGCCTCCCTATAAAATCAATTTATCTTGACGATCAAGATAATTTTCGGCAAATCTAATATGATCATAGCAAATTTAATGATCAAAAGTAAGTATGGGAGGAAAAAGCATGGAACAAACAGCCGCGAAGGACGCCTCGACGAAGTTTGTCGTCATCGGTCTTTTGCTGGGCATTTTAATGTCGGCTATGGATAATACAATCGTTGCCACTGCGATGGGAAATATCGTGGCGGACCTCGGAAGTTTCGATAAGTTCGCGTGGGTGACGGCATCATACATGGTAGCCGTTATGGCCGGTATGCCGATTTACGGAAAACTGTCCGATATGTACGGACGCAAACGTTTCTTTTTATTCGGTCTTATTCTTTTCTTAATCGGATCCGCATTATGCGGAATCGCCCAAACAATGGATCAGCTCATTATTTACCGCGTCATTCAGGGAATCGGCGGAGGCGCGCTGATGCCGATCGCCTTCACGATCATTTTTGATTTATTTCCGCCGGAAAAACGCGGAAAAATGTCGGGCATGTTCGGTGCCGTTTTCGGCCTGTCCAGCGTTCTCGGGCCGCTTTTAGGCGCGCTCATTACCGACTCCATCAGCTGGCATTGGGTGTTTTACATCAACGTGCCGATCGGTATTTTATCATTGTTTTTCATTCTTCGTTATTATAAAGAATCCCTTGAACACAAGAAGCAGAAAATCGACTGGGCCGGCGCAATCACGCTGGTGGTTTCCATTGTCGGTCTGATGTTCGCTCTTGAGCTCGGCGGAAAAACGTATGATTGGAACTCCGTGCAGATCATCGGTCTGTTCGCTGTGTTCGCCGTGTTCTTTATCGCCTTTTTTATTGTGGAAAGAAAAGCGGAAGAACCGATTATCTCATTTTGGATGTTTAAAAACCGTTTATTTGCTACGGCACAGATTCTGGCGTTCCTTTACGGAGCCACGTTCGTCATTTTAGCGGTGTTTATCCCGATCTTCGTTCAGGCTGTGTACGGAAGCACCGCGACAAGCGCGGGCTTTATTTTGACGCCGATGATGATCGGTTCTGTTATCGGAAGTATGATCGGCGGAATTTTCCAGACGAAAGTGCGGTTCCGCACTTTAATGCTGATTTCCGTGGTCGCTTTCTTTATCGGAATGCTGCTGCTTTCCAATATGACACCGGATACGGCGCGTACGATGCTGACGGTATTCATGCTGATCTCAGGATTCGGCGTCGGCTTCAACTTCTCACTGCTGCCGGCTGCGTCCATGAACGATCTGGAGCCGCGTTACCGCGGAAGCGCCAACTCAACAAACTCGTTTTTGAGATCATTCGGTATGACGCTCGGTGTGACGATTTTCGGAACCATCCAGACGAATGTGTTTACCAACAAGCTCACAGATTCATTCAGCGGCATGAAAGGAGCGGGCGGCGCGATGCAGAACATCGGAAATCCGCAGGAGATTTTCCAGGCCGGCACGCGCGCTCATATTCCGCCGCACATTCTGGATCGCATTATTGACGCCATGTCGCAAAGCATCACATATGTATTTACGCTTGCGCTGGCGCCGATCGTCATTGCGGCCGTTACCATTTTGTTTATGGGAAAAGCGAGAGTAAAAACCTCTCAGGAAATGGTGAAAAAAGCGAATTAAAAAAAGCAGTACATGGCGTTTGCCATGTACTGCTTTTTTGTTTACTCTGCGAAATGCGGAGCGAGAATATCTTTCAGCACGTTTGCGCTGCGGCTGAATTGAGCCTGTTCTGTTTCATTCAGCTCAAGTTCCGTCACACCTGCAATGCCGTTCCGATTGACGACGGCCGGAACGCCGATAAAGACGTCGTTTACACCGTATTGGCCGTCCAGATATGTGCTGACGGTTAAAATGCTGTTTTCATTACGCAAAATCGCTTTTGTGATGCGGGCGAGGCTCATCGCCACTCCGTAATATGTCGCGCCTTTTTTCTCGATAATATGATAGGCTGCGTTTTTCACATCGTCAACGATCTGATCCAGCTCGTCCTGTTTGTAAGCTGCATGTTTCTCCAGCAATTGCTGCACCGGCACTCCGCCGATATTGGCGTGACTCCATACAGGGAGCTCGGTATCGCCGTGCTCGCCGATAATGTGGGCGTGTACGTTTTGCGGAGCGGCTCCGAAGTATTCACTCAGCATATAACGGAATCGCGCAGAATCCAGTGTCGTGCCGCTGCCGATGACGCGTTCTTTCGGCAGGCCGCTGAATGTCCAAGTCGCATAGGTGAGAATGTCGACCGGGTTTGTGGCAACGAGGAAGATGCCGTCAAATCCGCTTGCCATTACTTCACCGACAATGCTTTTAAAAATGGCGAGATTTTTTTCGACCAGCTCAAGTCTCGTTTCGCCCGGTTTTTGATTGGCCCCTGCACAGATGCACACGATATCGGCATCCTTGCAATCCTCATATGTGCCGTAAGACGTTTTGACCGGATGAGGCGCAAATGCCTTTCCGTGATTTAAATCCATGACATCTCCCATGGCTTTTTCTCTATTTACATCAATGATCACAAGCTCATCTGTGATCCCTTGGTTAATTAACGCAAATGCATAACTGCTTCCAACAAAACCTGCTCCGATTAATGCTACTTTGTTCACTCGTTCGTTCATCATGTATGCTCATCCTCCAGTGTTTCGTGGTGTCTGTTTTATCTTGTGAAGTATTTCACATTTATATTGTGCAATACTTCACAAACTTTTGCAAGAGAAAAGTTTGATTTTTGGACAAAAAAATATCGGTGATGGTTTCCAGATTGTTGACAGCATCCTAAAACGGAACCGTTTTAGGATGCTGTCATCTTTTCAGCGTGATTGAAGACGCGCTGTCCCTTTCCCAGAAGCGGGGGTTTGCCGGCACGCTGATGTGATGATGGCCCTATCCATTAATGCGGAAGATAACCATTCAAACCGGAGTTGTTATACAAACCATTCTGCACATAATCAAAGCCGGGCTGGTTCTGTCCGGGCACTTGGGCGCTGCCATTGTTAAAAATCACTTTGGCATTGGCCGTATCCGTATTCTCAGGCAGCGTCAGCGTGTACATTCCATTTGCATTCTTAGTCATTGCTTTCCCCGGCCACGATCCGGTTAATTCTATGGCCCTGCCTCCATCATGTTTGTAAATATAAGCATTTACCTGGCCCCAATGGTCCGGATTTTGATAGCCAATGATGTTGGTTTGGGACGGGTCTTTTTTGACAAATGTGTATTCTTGGGTTCTCGCTGCACCCTCGCCGTTCGTTCCGGTTAATTTGATGTTGTATGTCGTGCCGATTGGATCTCCTTTCCCGATCGTTAGTCGGTCTCCATCCTTAAATGCTGTCTGCTGCCCATTATTGATTTGGTAAACGGCTTTTGTTGTTTTCGCATTTGCACGCAGGGTGACCGTCAGCTGATCATTGAAAGAATGGACTGCCCCCGTTTGGTAATTCTCAAGAAAGACATGAGGCGCATTTCCAATATCATCAGGATAAAGAACAGCCGCGGATCTGGCATTGATCGTACCTGTCAGTTTGCCGTTCGCTACTTGAAATGAACCGGCGCCGGCCCTATTATCATACCTGCCGTCAGGTAATTTCGCTGAAGTATTGATGGTGACAGAAGACGATCCCGCATTTGCCAGCACAACGCCTTTTGAGCCGCGCTGATTCATAAAGACTTGGTTGTTCCCATTCGGATTCGAGAGTTCCTCGGGCTGCCCGGCCATTACATTGTGAAATGTATTGACCGCAGTGATCGCCTGATCTTTAAATAAGGCGCTCCCGCGATCTCCTATTTGACTTTTTCCGGGAAATCTTACACCATTTCCTCCGCCCTCAGGTCTGGAAAAGAAAAGAGGCGTGCTTCCTGAGCGGGAACCAATCACTGCCCAGCCTAAACGAATATCGTCATCACTCATCCATGTGGACTCTTCATCATCATTGGCATACGTATCATGTGATTCCACCCATGTGACTAACTTGTCCGCAGACACGTCAGATGCATAATGGGAGATATTCGACACACTCAGATTACGGTTCTTTAAAGCGGATCTGATGGAATGCCCGTAGTTAGAAGCCGTCACATTCATATAATTCGCATAAGCAGTATCTCTGGACGCGCTGTCTTGCAGGATTTCTCCGTATTGGAACTCCGCTGATGTATTTGTGATATTCGGCCAAAATTGGCTGCCGTAATTCCCGTCATCCGGAAGCTCTATATGCTTGGCGGCATCATAGCGGAACCCGTCTGCTCCGTCATTCAATGCTCTTTCCAAGAAACGTTTCAGATAGACCTGCACCTCAGTATTCTGTGTATTCCAATCATACAGCCCGAGCAATGAATTTTGAGTGACGTCCCATCGATCCGACCAATTTTTAATTTGTGTGTTTCCATGGGTCCAGTTTGGAATACGCTTAATCTCGTCAGAAATCGCGCCATAATCGCTGGTAGTATGATTGATAACCGCATCGACAATGACTTTTACGCCATATTTTTCCGCCGCTGCACACATGTCCTTAAATTCTTGTTCAGTGCCTAAGTAACGGTTGCCGATTTGGTACGATGTCGGCTGATACAGCCAGTACCAGTTCCTCATGCTTTTATCTCCTTGGTTCCCTTCCTTTACTTGGTTAATCGGAGACGTCTGAATGGCTGCATAGCCCGCATCACGAATATCTTTCATATTTTGTGTTAACGTATTGAACGACCAATTCCATGCATGAAGGATGGTCCCGTTTTTGACCGATGACGCGGTCACCTTATTCGATTTGTTTGCAGTTTCAGCGTTTGCAGCCGCCGGGCCTGACAAAACCAAATGAAACAGCAATAAAAATCCGGCGAATAACGGCAGTAAAGAGGTTTTGAATCGTTTTTCAAACATTTTTGACACTCCTTATTTGATTTTTGAAGACTGACTGCGGAGTCAAAAATTCCTCTTACTCTTTCTTCAGCTCCTTTCAACTGTTGTGAAGACTGGAGAATTCTGTTAACGCTTACATTTCAACTTATCACACACTCTCTATCAAAGCAACGTGGCAGAGTGAATTCAAATCTATATTCCTATCAAATAAAAAGACTTCCCGCTTTCAAACAAAAAAAGAAACCACCTGTCAAGATGATTTCTTTTTTATTTCTTTTATCGCTCTTCTGTAAGACAGCTTCACAATGACATACCGAAGCAGAAACAGAATGCCTCCGCAGACGATAAAAAGAAAGATCATTTTCAGCCAAGCAAAGAATGTATGGGGAAACCCCCTGTCGTACATCGTAATCGCCGCTACCGCAAAAGTGACCGCAATTGAATCTATCCGCTGCTGCTTCACCCGCTTTTGCAGTTCTTCTTTGGTGTCTATTCTCGGCATGAGCATTCCCGACGCCCCCGCCCTGATGCAATAATAAACAATTATAATGAAGAAAACCGCCAAGCTTCCGGCCCATTCCCTAAACGGACAGTTCAGAACAAGTCCGCGTACGATGATGTCAAGCAAAGACAGTGTGCCCACAAGCATTCCGACTTCTGACCAAATCATTCGTTCTTTCTCTTTCACACTCTCACTCTTTCCATTCACGTTTGAAAGTCCGTTCCGACGCTGATTCATGACTTCCTCCCGTACTATTAAGAATGGCTTACAACTCCCATTATATCTTGCCGATTCATAATGATAAACCGAAATATCATTGACAAAAATGTTAATAAGGACCCCAATTGATCAGGACGCCTATGCAGATAAATACGAGACCGATGACAAACCAAATCAGCGCCAGCGGAATCATGAAGCGAAGCCACTTTACGTACGGAATGCCGCTGGCAGCCAGTACGGCCATCAGCACACCGGAAGTCGGATTGACACAGTTTACGACGCCTTCTCCGAGCATGACCGCTTCAACCGCGACCTGTCTCGTGATGCCCATCAGATCGGCAAGCGGCGCCAAGATCGGAATAAATACGACCGCCTCCCCTGAGCCCGATGAAATCAGAAAATGAAGCAGGGCGCTGGAAATATACATTCCGATGGCGCCTGCCATCGGGCTGAAACCGTGCAGCAGTGACGCTAGTCCATTGACTACCGTATCAAGCAGCTTTCCATGTTCCAGGATAACGGAAATGCTTCTCGCCATTCCGACGATCAGCGCACCGTAAACGAGCCCCTGACAGCCTGTAATAAACGTTTTTGCGATATCATTTGCCGCCATTCCCGCAATCAGGCCTGACACGATTGAGATAAAAATGAACACGGCGGCCATCTCTGAATCAGACCAGCCAAGAGTAAGCGCGCCGTATAAAAAGCCGGCAAGCGACAAAGCCGCAACAGCCAGAATCAATTTATGGCGGACGGTAAACGGGACATGCTTGTCCTCCGGCTCAGAAACCTGCGGGAGTGAACCTGCCGCCGGAAACCAATCGTTCCCCAGCAGACTGGCGTCCTTTGCTTTTCTGAGTTTTCTCGTATACCGATAAATATATAAAATAGATGATAACAGAAAACAAATGTAGACGGCAATCCGCAGGCCGATACCGGAAAACAGCGGCAGCTCCGCGATGCTTTGTGATAACCCGAGCGGTGAAGGTGATAAAATCGTCGCGTTAAACCCGGCATAGCAGCCGATATAAATGACGGCCGCTCCGGCCACGGCGTCCCATTTCAGCGAGCGGGCGACGATCAGGCCGATCGGAATAAAACCGATCACGGAATTAACGACGATGCCGGTTGTGCCGAGGATCGAAAATAGAGATCCGACAATCGCAATAAACAGCAGCTGTTTTGTGCGGAACGTACTGATGACATTACTGATCAATCCATTGATGGCGCCCGTTTTCTCCAAAATCGCAATGGTGCCGCCCGTAAACAGGATTAAAAAAATAATCGGCGCGGAACTTGTCATCCCTTCCTGAATCGCGGTAAAAAAAGCGATCGGGCTGACAGGAGACTGGTCTAAAGAATGATAGCTTCCCGGGACGGCGGATGTCACACTGCCCTTTGTCACCCTGTCAAATTCCCCCGCGGGAACGATGTACGACGCTATCGCGCATAGTAAAGCGACAATGAACAGCAGCACATAAGCATCAGGCATCACAAACAATTTCTTCTTTTTCAATACAGGTTCGGCCTTCGGCACAGCCATAACATCACCATCCCGCTTTAAATTTATAAACTATTCAGAAAATACAGATATGTGCTATATTATATACAGACCGATTGCCTGTTTTCAATATCAAAAATAAAAAACAGACAGCTTTTGAAGGAGGACTTACGGCATGAACAGACTCACAGCGCATGAAAAGCAAGTCATTATGGATATTTTTGACCACCTGCACGCCAATCCCGAAGTAAGCTGGAAAGAATATCAAACAACTGAATATCTGACTGAAAAACTGAAAGAGGCCGGCTGCCGGACCCGCACGTTTGATGATTGTACCGGTGTTGTCGGCGAAATCGGAGAAGGCTCGCCTGTTGTGGCTGTCCGGGCGGATATTGACGCGCTGTGGCAGGAAGTGGACGGTGTCTTTCAGGCGAACCATTCATGCGGACATGATTCACATATGACGATGGCGCTCGGCACGATGATGCTTTTAAAGAGTCAGCCGAAACTTCCGAAGGGCACCATCCGCTTTATTTTTCAGCCGGCTGAAGAAAAAGGCGGCGGAGCGCTGAAAATGATTGAAAAAGGCGTACTGGATGATGTTGATTTCTTATACGGCGTGCACGTGCGCCCCGTACAGGAAACGGCAAACGGCCGATGCGCACCGTCCATTCTGCATGGCTCAAGCCAGCATATAGAAGGCCTGATTATCGGAGAAGAAGCCCACGGCGCGAGACCGCATCTCGGCCTTAACAGTATCGAAATCGCCGCTCTTCTCGTCCAAAAACTCAGCTTCATTCATCTTGATCCCGGCATCCCGCATTCCGTGAAGATGACAAAGCTTCAGGCAGGCGGTGAGAGTTCCAATATCATTCCGGGAAAAGCATCGTTCAGCCTTGATCTCCGCGCACAAACCAATGCCGCCATGGAGAAATTAACCGCCGAAACCGAAAGAGCCTGTGAGGCGGCGGCTGCCGCATTCGGCGCAAAAATCGAACTGCAAAAAGAACACAGCCTCCCGGCAGCCGAGCGAAACAAAGAGGCGGAAGCCATCATGGCATCTGCGATAAGCGGCATTCTCGGAGAAGAATATGTGGATGAACCTCTTGTGACAACCGGAGGAGAGGATTTTCACTTTTACGGGTTAAAGGTGCCGAACTTAAAAACGACGATGCTCGGCCTAGGATGCGGTCTGGAGCCGGGGCTTCACCATCCCCAAATGACATTTGACCGAAGCGCCATCTTTACTGGCGTTGAGATATTAACGGCTGCCGTCCTCAAATCGTTTGAAGCATAAAAAAAGCAGCCCGTTACAGGGCTGCTTTTCTTCGTTATTTCTTCAAATCTTCAATTGAATTGACGTTTTTCATATACTGAGGAACGACCAGACCCATCTTGACGCCTGTCAGACTCGTTCCTACATCTTCATATTTGCCTTTATATTTAGACGCATATGCCTTATGGGTATTCGGAAGCCAAGCAGACAATGACGCATCCGCGCTGCCTGTCGCAATCGCAGTCCACATCGGTCCCGCCTCCACTTGCGTCAGCTTCACGTCATAGCCGAGGTCTTGAAATACTTTTCCGATTACATTCGTACTTGCGATTTCACTGTCCCATGCCACATAAGCCAGGTTAATTTTATCCCCTTTGACTTTATGGGCGCCTTTTGTCCATTGAGCCACTTGGTCTTTGTGTTTTTTCACATATTCAGCTGCGGCTTTGGCCGGCTTTTCGCCTTCCTCAACGGCAATCATGACTTCTCCCATATCGTCCTGCGTCCATTTGAACTGGCTGAGAACTTTGGCCGCGTTAGGCTGTTCCTTACTGAAGCCGGTTCTAGTAATCGTATGAATCTGCTCGGCAGTTCCGTACGTTTTTTTCGGATCATCAAGGAACTTCAGCTTGTATCTGGAGAACATCCAGTGCGGCGTCCAGCCCGTTACGATGATCGGCTTTTTCCGGTCATATGATTTCTTCAATGTCGCCGTCATGGCAGCACTTGACGCCGTGACGACATTCCAGTCTTTCAACCCGTAATCCTTCACGGCCTCATCCGTCAGGGCCATGATCCCCGATCCCGGATCAATACCGATAATGGTTTTGTTCACCTGGTCCGCAGCCGTTGCCTTACCATCAGTCTGCGAACCGCAGGCAGCCAAAGAAAGAGCCAGCGCAGCGGTAACGCCGACACCGATGATTTTCTTAAGCATCAGGCATTCCCCCTGCTCTTCTTCTTCACTTTAATGTTTTGCGTGATACGGTCGAGTGTAATCGCTACGATGACGATCGCGATACCCGCTTCCACTCCGACACCGGTTTTCAACTGTGTCACGGCGCTGTATACTTCAGAACCGAGGCCCGGCGCACCGACCATGGCCGCGATAACGACCATTGATAAAGCAAGCATGATGCTTTGGTTAATACCGGCAAGAATTGTTTTTGTGGCAAGCGGAAGCTGTACCTTGAACAGACGCTGAGACGTCGTTGAACCGAATGCTTCCGTCGCTTCGATCAAATCAGCCGGAACTTGTTTAATACCGAGAACCGTCATGCGGATCGTCGGAGGCATTGCGAAAATAACAGATGCCACGACGCCTGGCACAACCCCGATATTAAAGAAGAAAATCGCAGGCAGCAGATATACGAAAGCCGGCATGGTCTGCATTAAATCCAGAATCGGTGTAACAATGCGGCGGACCGTTTCTTTCTGAGACGCCCATATGCCGATCGGAACCCCGATAATAATGGAAATCAAAACAGATGTGACGACAAGCGCCAACGTTTGCAGCATCGGCGACCAATAGCCCAAATAATCAATAACAAGGAATCCGATTAACGTAAAGAGTGCAATTCCTCTCGTACTGATCCACCAAGCGAGAGCTGCAAAAATAACAGTCAATAAAATAGACGGGATGAAACCCAAACCGCTCACAATCGCGTTTACGAAAGCGGCCAAACCGTTTGAGATTCCGTCAAAGAAACCTCCGAACGTCATGGTAAGCCAGTCAACAAACCGGTCAACGATATCTGCTAACGGAATTCTAGGCAATCTGTCCATTTACTTCACCCCCTGAACAGAAGAATCCTGAGCTTGTTCAGCAGAATCTTCAACATTTATATAATCGTTATTTCCTGAAAGCGCGCCGATTAATGCGCCTTTTACGACAATGCCTTTCATGCGGTCCTTATCGTCCGTGACGGCGATCGGAATATTCGCATCAGACACGACATCGAAAATTTCCGTCAAGTATGTGCTTTCGTGCACAGTCGTAAATTCAGTATTTAAAATATCCTGAAGCGATAAGTCGGATTCCACCGCTTTTTTCGCATCCGCCGCGTGAATGACGCCGAGAAGCTGTTTCTGTTTATCAACGGCGTAAATAGAAGAAATACCGAGATTCTTCATGAGCTGCAACGCTACACGAGGCCCTTTGTCAATCCGCACGGTTTCAGCGCGCTTCATGATGTGGCCCGCTGTCAGAACTTTGGATAAATCAACGTCCTCAACGAATTTCTCAACGTATTCATTGGACGGGCTCATCAGAATTTCTTCAGGCGTCCCGATCTGAACGATGTTACCGTCTTTCATCAGCACGATTCTGTCGCCGATGCGCAATGCTTCATCAAGATCATGCGTGATGAAGATGATCGTCTTGCCGACAGAGTCATGAAGGTCTAAAAGCTCATCCTGCATGTCTTTGCGGATCAGCGGATCAAGCGCACTGAAAGCTTCATCCATCAGAAGAATGTCAGGATCATTCGTCAATGCGCGGGCAAGTCCGACACGCTGCTGCATTCCTCCGCTGAGCTGATCTGGGAATTGGTGTTCAAAGCCTTCAAGACCGACAAGTTTAAGCGAATCAAGCGCTTTTTGCTCACGCTCTTTTTTGTCGACGCCTTGAAGCTCCAGGCCGTATTCCGTATTTTCAAGAATCGTTCTGTGCGGAAACAGTGCAAATTTTTGAAAGACCATGCTGATTTTTTTCCGGCGCACTTCCCGGAGCTGGTCTTTTGACATATTTGTTATCATGTCACCATCAATATAAATATTCCCGGCAGTCGGTTCAATAAGCCGGTTTAACAGCCGAACTAAAGTTGATTTACCGCTCCCCGATAGACCCATGATGACAAATATCTCCCCATCATATACATCAAAGTTTGCTTGATTGACACCAACGGTTGATCCGGTAGCTTTCAGGATCTCTTTTTTGTTTTTTCCGCTGGACAGCATCTGAATGGCTTTTTTTGTCTGTTTTCCGAAAACCTTAGATACATTTTCGACTTTTATCTTAATTGGTTTCTCATCCAAATTCATATTTTCCCTCCATAATAAGCAATCTTTAATACCGTAACACGTTTGTAATAAGTCAAACAAACATCATAATCCCTTTTTATTTTGTATCATTACTTTAAAAACATCCCTGTGTCTTATTTTCCTCTGGTATGCTTCTAAATACTCTCTAATCCTCCTTATTGAGGATAAATTATAAAGGAAATCGGGCTTTTATCAGGCTTGAGAACGCTTCCATCGAATGTGCTGCAAACTGATTTCCTATCCTTTTTTTACAAAAACAAGAATTTTTTCGCGACATTGTCCTAAAAAAAGAAGTTTTCCCCTCCTAAAAATAAGGAATATTAAGGAAAAATATAGGTCTGTCAACAGACCGCTCACTAAAAAAAGCACCTCAAAAGGGTGCTCATTGCGCAAGCTCTGTCTGTTTCGTTTCTTTTCCGAGAATAATAATGGTGATGACGGCAATCAGGATGGCCGCACAAAAGACGGCGAAAATCACTGTAAACGAAACGTTCCGGGCTGCAAGCGATCCGACAAGAAGCGGACCGAAAATGCCGCCGATTCTGCCGACCGCCGCCGTTGTGCCGGAACCGGTCGCACGAATCGCCGCAGGATACTGCTCCGGTGTATAGGCGTAAAGCACGCCCCATGCGCCGAGATTGAAGAAGGACAGCAGCATGCCCGCTGTGAGCAGCATGGCCAATGAATCCGAGGCACCGAAGAAATAAGCGCTGCCCGCCGTTCCGAGCAAATAGATGACTAAGATGGTCTTCCGCCCCGCTTTTTCGATCAGCCACGCCGCAGAGAAATATCCGGGAAGCTGGGCAAGTGTCATCAGAAGGACGTATTCGAAGCTCTCAATCATGCTGTAGCCTTTCATCAGCATCACGCTCGGCAGCCATAAAAACATGCCGTAATATGAAAAGACGACGCAGAACCAAACGACAGACAGCAGCACCGTCGGTTGGATATACGGTTTCGTCCAGACACTTCCCGCCTGCCCGCGTATGCTTTTTTTCTGCGGCAATGCCTGGTGCGCCGGTGATTCCGGAAGGCTTCTCCGCAAGTACAGCGCATAAAATGCGGCCAGCGCCGTTAAGAGCAGCGCGGCCTGCCAGCCGAATGACGGTATGACAAAGTAGGAAATCACCGCCGCAAGAAGCCAGCCCGCGGCCCAAAAGCTCTCAAGCAGCACGATGATCCGTCCCCGCTTTTCGGGAGCGGACGCTTCTGACACGAGCGTCGAGGCGACAGGCAGTTCCCCGCCAAGCCCCATTCCGATCAGAAAACGCAATATGAGAAAAACCGTCAATCCCGTTGCGAAAGCGGATATGCCGCTTCCGACAGAAAAGAATAACAGCGTGATCATAAACACTTTTTTCCGGCCGATCCTGTCGGCCAGCATTCCGAATACAAAGGCGCCCGCTGCCATACCGATGGAATTGACGCTTCCGATCCATTTCATTTGATCGGGTGTTAAATTCCAATCAGTGTGAAGCGCGGCGATAATAAACGATAAAATTCCGACATCCATCGCATCAAACAGCCAGCCCATTCCGGCAATCGCCAGAAGTTTTCGCGGAGTGACGGCAGGTTGTTTATTCATAAGCAGCACCTCAAATCGAAAATGATTACCGTATAAGTTTACACCTGTCTTTACACATTGTCATTATCTTTTTTCGCAAAAAAATCCCGCTTGCCGTAAGCAAGCGGGGTGTGTGTTAATTCTTTAAGACTGCGTTTTTAATATTATCCTGAAGCTGTTGAATCCGTTTCGCTCCGTCTTCTCTGATACGTCTGTTCTCCTCTTCGATCTGTTTCGTTTCCTGCATACCGCTGACAATCGTATTCCAAGACGTTTCAATCGTCTCAATGTCAATACTCGGACGGCCTGCCATACGGGCAATTTCCACGCTTTGGTTTGAAATATTTTCAGCGTTTCGCTTCAGCATTTCATTCGTGCGGCGGTCCAGCTCGCTCATTGAATCAGCCACAAGCTTTTGCCGTTTGACTGTAACAGCCTGAATGATGCCGTTTTTGAAAATCGGAATCGTAATGACGAAAGCGGAATTGATTTTCCCGATGAGCTTCGTATTTCCGCGCTGAAGGAGGCGGATCTGCGGCGCCGTTTGCAGCGCTACCATCCGCGCCATATCTAAATCATAGACACGTTCCTCAAGCGCCTGAAGCCCGTCACGCAGCGTATCAAGCTGCATTTGAGCGAGCTGGTTTCCGCCTGCCGCTTTTTCTTCATAAGAAGGAATGAGCGCCTGCATTTCCTCAAGCTTCATCTGCCCGGCAACGACATACTTTTCAAGCTCCATGTAGTAGTTAATGTTGTTTTCATACATCTCTTCCAGCGTATGGTTCGTCTTTGCCATTTCATCTTTGTATTTTGAAATTTCGACGTGGATTTTTTCAATTTCTCCGCCCAGGGTGCGGTACTTTTGAAAAATCTTTTCAATCATGCTGTTGCCGCGTTTGAACATTTTAGCGAGAAATCCTTTTGGTTCATCGAAATCATTTTTGTCAAAACGGTCCATGATTTTTCCGAGCTGCGTCAGCATTGTGCCTGAATCCGTGACACTTGTTGTTTTCATCATATTTAAGATGCGGTCGGAGAACTTCGAGATTTCAACTGCCGGTTCTTTTCCGTACTCAAGCAGCTCCATTTGGTTTTTCACGTCAATCTGCTGTGAAATGCGCTGCACCTCAGGGTCTTGGCGCAGCTGCACCCTGATGTCATCTGCTTTTTGTTCAGAAATCTCTTCATTTTTATCAAGAACAAGCGGATTTTGATTTTCTGTCATGTTTATTTACTCTCCCTGCTTTTGCGTAATGGTTCTAAACAGCTTTCTTACGAGTGACGGCTCCTTATATTCCTGCCGAAATACCATGTCCTCCAGCCAATGGACATCAAATTGGCTTTCTTCAATATAATGCTCAATGTCTTGATGCCCCGGCGGATTATACAAGATGATATCGACGCCGAATTTATTTAAAAACAACAGAGCGGCGGCGTCAGAACGTCTGAGTTCGCCATTTTGTTCCGTATGATATAAAACGAGTTTCGGAACGGTTTGGGCGTAATCAAACGTCTGAATCAATTGCAGCAGCGAAGCGGGCAGGTTCGTCGCCTGGCGGAACAAATAGATTGCGGCATCCCTTGCCTGCTCCCCGGGCAAAGCCTTCAGCCCTGGGTTTCTGCACATGTCAGAAATCACATTGGCGATGGCGTTCTGGACGCCTGACGGGAGATGCTTGTACTGCCAGATGTTGCTTCTTTTCAGCCTGTCCGCGTCAATCGCTCCTTCTTCGTTCAAAACCTGACTGTAGTGATACTGGTAGTTGGCTTTCAGCTCTTCCGTAAACGGAAAACTGCGGATCATGTGTGTCTCCTGATAGTCTGCGGCGGTATGGAGTCTATTCCAATATTCTTTCGTATCTTTGGAAACCCCCATCACTTTCGCAAAAAGGTTCGGAACGGCCACCCGCTCCCTGTCCGCTTTAAATTGCGGCCGGATAAACGCCCGCTCCTTCGCAATGAGAAATAACTCATCATACGTCGTTTTTAATGTCACGGACTGCGGGGTATGATCCCTGAACTGCCAAGGCTTATACATCATAGATTCCTCATGGTTCAGCACATGCTCAATTTCTTTCGTTGACCGGTAGGCCGTCGTGGACGTTCTGTCCGGCTTTTCTTTCGGGAATGGCTCAAGGCCGCCTGTTGCGGGGAGCTTTATCACAAAGCTGAGTTCCTCATCCGGATCAATCAAGCTGAACGGATCTTCCGCAGCCGGATGAAACAATAGGACGTCACAGCCGATCAGCATGAGATAATAGAGAAAATAGAGCTGGCTTTTGGTAGCGTCTCCATACCACACCACCTTCGGCATCTCACGCTCTATATCGGCTTGTTCAAGCCATGGATTCAGGTGGTTCAGCGAAAACTTTGACACATCCAAGAGCACACGCCGGAAATCGGGATGATTCAGCCCGTTTTCATGCCGGCCCGCAAAGGTTTCCAAAAGCGTCATAAACGCGGTTCTCAGCCGGCGGTGCATAAGCGGATCAGCATGTTTGGCAAGCAGCCTGCCCCCATCGAGAAACGCGACAAATCTGGAAACCGAAAGCCCTTTCTCTTTTTGATTGACCGAATGGATGTGCTGGAGCGCCTGAAACGTTTCAGGCGCGATGGTCTTATCCAGCGTTTCGCTCAACACATGGATGTTTTCATGAGAAGACAGCTCGAAAAGCTTATTGTAATACTCCGTCTCATCATAAGGAGTGCCCAAAACCCGGACGGCGAGACGGGTAAACGCCAGCCCGTTTTCCCGCTCGTAACCGGGACGTTCCGGCAGCGGCCGCATCAGAAACGTTTCCCAGTCATCGTTTTCCGGCTCGGCCTTTCGGATCACCAATTCTTCCTGCCTCATCATCTTCCTCCTTTCTCTTCATGATGATCGGTACAAAAAAGGAAGGAAATGAACTCTCCCTCCTTTTTTGTTTTATTCTTCTTTAGATGCAGCCGTTTGCTCCTGAACCTGCTTTTGTTTGTTGAAATAGTGGATAATAAACGTTACCACAAACGCAGCGATGATGATTCCGAAGAACACCACGTGCGGCATTTCATAATCAAAGGCGCTCGCCGCCATTTTCACGGCGATAATCCCGATCAGCACAAAAGCCGTATTTTCAAGCTCAGGGATTTTATCAATTAAAACAAGGAATACTTTTGCGACTGTACGCATCATGAGAATGCCAAGCATACCGCCGATCAAGAGCACCCACACTTTTTCCGATACCGCAAACGCGGCCAGAATGCTGTCAACAGAGAAGGCCAAATCCATTAACTCAACTGAAACGACAGTGGCCCAGAAAATTCCGAACGTACGGACCATCCATGAATTTTTCTTCATGCCTTCCGTATCGTCATCACCTTCTCCGATCCAGAAATGCTTAATGACGAGCCAAGCCAGGTACAGCGCGCCAAGCACTTTGATCCACCAGAACTTAATGAGCAGCATTCCGATCCCGATAAAGATAAAACGGAAAATATATGCCCCGAACAATCCGTATGTTAATGCTTTCTTCCGCTGTTTTTCAGGCAGATGCCTTACCATCACCGCAAGCACTAACGCATTGTCGGCCGACAGCAGCCCTTCCAGCAGAACCAAGGAACCGATCAGCCCCCATGATACAGGGTCAGTCAGCACCTCACCCCACATTTTCCAATCAAAAAAGGAAGCGTAGGTCGACATAATATGATGTAGAAAATCCAAGTTTTTTCCTCCTATTTAGTAAAACGGTAATTTCCTGCTTACACCTGCAAGCCGTAATTCCGGCAAAGTGATGCCAGACCGCCGGAAAACCCGCTGCCGATGGCGTTAAACTTCCACTCAGCCCCATGGCGGTAAAGCTCACAAACGACAACCGCCGTTTCAATCGAGAAGTCTTCTCCTAAATCGAAACGAAGCAGTTCATTCTGGCTGTTTTCATCGACGACGCGCACGAACGCATTCGAAACTTGTCCGAAATTTTGGCCGCGCGCTTCCGCATCATGAATCGTGACGGTGATGCCGATCTTTTCAATATTTGCGGGTATTTTTGAGAAGTCGACGATAATTTGTTCATCGTCTCCCTCGCCCTCGCCCGTCCGGTTGTCTCCCGTATGGATGACGCCCCCGCTTGGGTGTTCCAGGTTATTGTAGAAAACAAAATCAAGATCATTTACACAGTTGTCATGGGCATCGACAAGAAAAGCCGACGCGTCAAGGTCAAAGTCATGCCCTCCGGAGTACTTGTTCGTATCCCAGCCTAAACCGATCACCGCTTTTGTAAGGCCGGGGTTCGTTTTTGTCAGATCAACACGCTGTCCTTTCGCCAATTGAATAGCCATGTGCCGTCTCTCCCTTCTGTGTTTGATATGGTTCAGCCGATTTGCAGGCCGTAATCTGTCGCAATACGGGCCAGTCCGCCTTGGTAGCCTGAGCCGATCGCGGAAAATTTCCATTCGCCGTTATGTCTGTAAAGCTCCCCTGCGATAATGGCTGTTTCAATTGAGAAATCTTCAGCCAGATCATAGCGGATCAGCTCCTCATTTGTCTCTTCATTGACAATTCTCACGAACGCGTTGGAAACTTGTCCGAAGTTTTGGCCGCGCGCTTCCGCTTCATGAATCGTGATGACGAATGAAATTTTGTCAATAGCCGCGGGCACCGCGCTCAGGTTGACTCTTACGCTTTCGTCATCGCCTTCGCCCTGGCCTGTCAGGTTGTCGCCTGAATGTGCGACAGAGCCGTTTCCGCCTTCAAGCTGATTATAGAAAATGAAATCATCGGGCGACGCGCATTTTCCTGCTTCATTTAATAGAAAGACGCTGGAATCTAAATCAAAATCATGTCCGCCGTCGTATTTGTTTGTATCCCAGCCAAGGCCGACAACGACTTTAGAAAGACCCGGATTTGTTTTAGTCAAATCTACTTTTTGTCCTTTTGCCAATGAAATTGCCATGTGTGCACTCTCCTTTTTTTCGTTTAGGCGTATCGGTTAACGATATCGCCGATTTTCGTATCGTTTGTGCCTTCACCTATCGCAGCGAATTTCCACTCGCCGTCCTCGCGGTAGATTTCAGCCGCGATCAGGCTCGTTCTGCCTGAATAGTTATCTCTTAAATTGTAAGTCACCAGTTCTTCGCGGTTAGCCTGATCAACGACGCGGATGAACGCGTTTTGAATCATGCCGAAGTCCTGTTTTCGTCTGACGCAGTCGTAAATATTGACGACAAACACAAGTTTATTAATCTGAGCGGGGACTTTCGCCAAATCGATGAGAATTTGTTCATCATCGCCGTCGCCTTCTCCCGTCAGGTTGTCACCCGTGTGTACGACACCGCCGCATCGGCTTTTCAGATTACCGAAATAGATGACGTTTTTACTGTCTGTCATTTTATCATTTTCAAGCATCAGTACGGAAGCGTCACAGTCGATATTGGCACCGCCTCCGCCGAACAGCTTTCCGAAAAAGCCCCCGGATGATACAGGGTCCCAGCCGAGTCCGACCAGCAGTTTTGACAGACCGGCTTTTCCTTTTGTTAAATCAATCCGCTGTCCTTTTTGTAAAGAGATCGCCATATGATTCACTCCTATTCTGTAAGGGTGCCGCTAAGCACGCCGCAAGTGCGCATTTTTACTAAATTCCGGGACAAGAATCCCGGTGTTTATTAAGATATACGTCTTTTATTATATCAAAGTTTCATAAAACATAAGAATTTTTGGCGAAAAACGGCGAAAAATTACTTCCTATATTCTCCTTCGTTCCGGAGAGAATAGAGAAAACAAAGAAATTGACGGGGACTGAACATTTTTCCTATCCTTGTATCAATACATGTCAGGAAAGGGGCAGACGAGTGATTGATTTAAGCATACTTGATCAGGCGCCAGTATCCAAAGGAAACGGGCCGCACGAGACGCTCCGCCGTTCCGCGGAGCTCGCCCGCCTCAGCGAAGGTTGGGGCTATAAGCGGTACTGGTTTGCCGAGCATCACGGCACAAGAGGGCTCGCAAGCGTTTCGCCGGAAATTATGATCGCTCATACCGCCGCAGCCACAACGTCCATCCGTGTCGGATCAGGCGGCGTGCTGCTGCCGCAGTACAGCCCTTATAAAGTCGCGGAAACTTTCCGTCAGCTTGAGGCGCTGCATCCGAACCGGATTGACCTCGGGGTCGGACGCTCACCGGGCGGTACAACGAAAATCCGGCTCGCCCTCACAGACGGGGTAAAGAAAAGCATGACCGAGTTCAACAGGCAGCTTCAGGATTTATCATCCTTTCTGACAGATTCGGTTCCCTCGGACCATGCTTATGCAGGAATAAAAACAGCGCCTTTGATTGAAACAGCCCCGCAGCTTTGGGTGCTCGGCCTCGGGGAAAACAGCGCCAGACGCGCCGCTCTTCAAGGTGCGGGCTATGTCTTCGGCCATTTCATTAATCCGGAACGCGGGGAAAAAGCTTTTCAGATCTATCGGGACCATTTCCGGGCCTCCGCCCATTTTTCCGCTCCCGCCTCGCTCTGTGCCATTTTCGTCATATGCGCGGCTACGGATGAGAAAGCGGAAGAACTCGCCTTAAGCCAGGATTTATGGCTTCTTCGTGTCGGAAAAGGCGCCGACAGCCGCGTGCCGAGTGTGGAGGAAGCGAAGGCTTATCCGTATTCGCCGGAGGACCGTAAACAGATAGAAGAAAACAGGAAGCGGATGGTGATCGGCTCTCCTGCCGCAGTGAAACGCCGTCTGCTTGAACTTTCCGAGCGGTATCAGACAAAAGAGATGATGGTGCTGTGCAACGTCTTTGATTTCGAAGCAAAAAAAGAGTCATATGAGCGTCTTGCTGATATATTTCTGTAAAAAAAAGCCGTCAAACGGAGCAGCAGATGAGACTGCTGCACCGCTTAACGGCGGTTTTTTCGTTCTTTTCCTTTTTTAAACGCATTCCAAATCCCCTGCAGCGTAAACCCGAGCAGAAGCAGAATGATTAACAGTAAAGTGATTGACGGCCCCGGAGGCGTTCCGAGCTGGTACGAAGACGTCAGCCCCATGAACACACTGAAAAGAGAAATAATAATGGCTGCCGCAAACACCCATTTAAACCCTTTGGCGATACGGATTGCAAAAGCCGCGGGCAGTACGAGGAGCGCGGAAACGAGCAGCACGCCGATAATCGGAATAATGACCGAAATCGCCAGCCCCGTCACGATGCTGAATGACATTGACAGGAGGTTTGTGTTAATGCCTGATGTCTTCGCCGTCGCCTCGTCAAAGGTAAGCAGATAGAGCGGTCTGTTTAATATAATGAAATAAAGCAGAATCAGCAGGGTAATGCCTCCGATAATATAGACCTGCTGCTGGCTGACCGTGACAAGCGATCCAAATAAATATTGATCGATGCTCATCGACGCGCCGCCTTTTGACAGGCTGATCAGAAACATCGCAAACGACAGCCCGGCCGCCATTAAGATTGCGATAGATACCTCTGAATATGTACGGTATGCCCGCCGCATGTATTCAATGCCGATCGCTCCGATCGTGACGACAACGATGCTCGCCGCCGTAATATTGGTACTGAGAAAAAAACCGATGGCCACGCCCGACAATGAAATATGAGACAGCGTATCCGCCATCAGCGCCTGTCTTCTCAGCACGAGATATACGCCTAATATCGGCGCCATAATTCCGATCATGCTTCCCGCTAGAAAAGCTCGTCGCATGAATTCCAAGTCAAACATTTCCATCCGCCTTTTTCCCCCCTCTCAAGCCGTATAACTTTATCCAGATACTGCTGTACTTCGTTTTGTTCGTGTGTCACCATGACGACGGTGCGGTTGTGATTTTTCACCTGATGGTGCATAAATTCGTAGAAACCCTGTCTGCTTTCATAATCAACCGCGGTTGTCGGCTCATCAAGCATCAGCAGATCCGGATTGCTCGCAAGCATCCTCGCAATGCAGATTTTCTGCTTCTGTCCGCCGGATAAATCGCCGATTTTCCGGTGGCGGAACTCCCACATTTCCACCATCTTCAGCGCGTTTTCCACCTCATGGTGATCCGTTTCGTTCAATCGTTTAAACCATTTTCCCTTCGTATAACGGCCTGATTGCACAAGCTCCAGAACCGTGCTTGGGAATCCTGCGTTAAATGAAGAAATCTGCTGCGGAACATAGCCGATTGTCAGGCGTTTTCCGGCTGCGTTTTTTTTACTGATCTCGGCCGTTCCTTCCCAAGGTCTGAGCATGCCGAGCATGACTTTCATCAGCGTCGATTTTGACGCGCCGTTCGGTCCTGTAATGCCGACGAATTCGCCGCTTTTGATTTCCAGCGACACGCCGTCAAGCACGGGTGTATGCGAATAACCAAAAACGATATCCTGTAATGTAACGAGATTCATGCTGACCTTCCTTTCCCGCATAGAAATAGTGTGCACCCCGCGGCGCACACTATGTTATTTAACCAATAGCGAATCTTTCAGTGCATCAAGGTTTTTCTCCATAATGTCGATATAACCGATGCCTTTATCCCGTTCTTTTTGGCTTAAACCTTCCAGTGTATTGAGCACTTCCGTTTTCGCGCCGATTTCACCGGCAAGTGTATCTGCAACTTTAGGCGATGCAACTTCTTCAAAGTAGATGATCTTCACATCATGCTTTTTGGCAAACGTTTTGAGATCCGCCAGTTTGGCCGCACTCGGCTCTTCTTCAGGAGAAAGGCCTGCAATCGCAACTTGTTTTAAGCCGTATTCTTTGGCGAGATAGCTGAATGCCGCGTGCTGTGTGATCAATTCTTTTTTCGCCGCTTTATTTAATGTTGTACGGTATAGTTTATCAAGATCCTGCAGTTTTGCAATATATTCTTTACTATTTTTCTCATAGTATGCTTTATTCTTCGGGTCCTGTTTTACAATCTGCGCCGTAATGGTTTTGACCTCTTTTTGCGCAAGAACCGGGCTGAGCCACACGTGAGGGTCCATGCTGTGACTGTGGTCATGACCGCCGTGTCCATGTTCCTCTTCCTCTTCATCCGAACCTTCGAGTAAGTCAATTCCTTTCGACGCCTTTACAAACTTCGCATGATCAGAGCCCATGCTTTTTTCCGCTGAAGGAACCCATGTCTCCATATATTCGCTGTTGTATACGAAAAGATCGGCGTTTTGAATGCCGGCGATATCCTTCGGCGTCGGCTCCCAATCATGGGGTTCGACCGAAGACGGGATGAGAATGTCTACATCGCCTTTGTCTTTGACAATTTGTTTCGTGAATTCGTACATAGGATAAAAGGTCGTCACGACGTGCAGTTTGCCGCTTTTTGAAGAACCTGACGAACCTTTTGAAGATGAATTGCCGCAGCCCGCCGCAATTAAAAAGCATGCCGCAATGACAATGATTCCGCTCCATTTTTTAAACAAGCCGTTTCCCCCTGTTCTGTAAATCAGAATGATGACGATTTCCAAAGCGTACTTTCTCGTTCATTTGTTACCTATACCATAATAAAACGAAGTAATTACGTTTTGCAAGATATTTTTTTCTAAATTGATATCCAATTTACCTAAAAAGCCCCCGCCATGTATGGACGGGGGCGTCCTATCACATATCAGGCAAGCAGATAAACTCTTGTTTCATAAGGATGGAATGCGATGCGGGATTCCGTGCCGCTGTCATTATCATAGTTGCTGAGAAGAAGCTCGGCGCTTTCAGGTTTGGAGCCATCAGGCCAATAAAAGACGGCTTCTTCTTTCGATACGTTGCTGATGGAGATGAGCTTTTGTCCGTTTGCTTGTCTTTCATATACAAACAGCTGCGGGTCATCAGGAAGCAGCAGCGTGTAGCTGCCTTTTATGACATCAGCATACTGTTTTCGCAGGCGGATCAGTTTTTTGTAAAAGTTCAATACAGAATCGGGATCATCCTGAGCCTCGGCCGCATTGACGGTTTTGTAATTGGGATTGACCTTCAGCCACGGTTCTCCCTTTGTAAACCCGGCATTCTTGCTGCCGTCCCACTGCATCGGTGTACGGGCATGGTCACGGCTTTTCGCCATAATAGACACCATGACTTCTTCCCTGTTGCGGCCCATTTCAAATACCCTTTTATGATACATATTGACGGTCTGAATATCTTGATAATCCTCTATTCTGTCAAACGGAGCGTTTGTCATGCCGATTTCTTCCCCCTGGTAAATGTACGGCGTGCCTTTCATGAAATAAAGCAGGACGGCAAGCATTTTGGCGGATGCTTTGCGGTATGTGCCTTCGTCTCCGAAACGGGATACGATCCGGGGCTGGTCATGATTGCACCAATACAGCGTATTCCAGCCTTGATGTTCCAGTTTTTCCTGCCAGTCTGTGAGCACTTTCTTCAAATCGGACAGCTCAAGCGGTTTTACATCCCAATGCTCTTGGCCCGGCTTTTGATCAAGCTCCATATGCTGAAAATGAAAAATCATATTCAGCTCATGCTCATCGGTTCCCGTGTAGACCAGCCCTTCTTCAGGCGTCACTGATCCGGCCTCACCGACCGACATCACGTTATATTTGGAAAATACCTCTTTCGTCATTTCTTTTAAGTAATCATGTATCCGTGCCCCGTTTGGCCGAAAAGGCTTCGGATCGGCCCGGCGGGCGATGTAATCTTCATATGGCGGCAAATATTCTTTTTTTGACAGAAGATGGAGCTGGTCTATACGCAATCCGTCCACGCCTTTATCGAGCCAAAATCTCATCATCTCGTATACTGATTGCCGAACCTCGGGATTTTCCCAATTCAGATCGGCTTGTTTGACGGCGTTCATATGCAGGTAATATTCGCCCGTATGTTCTTCGTACTGCCAGACGGATTGTCCGTAATCCGACACCCAATCGGTCGGCGGGCCGTCCGCGGTGCCCGGCCGCCAAATATAATAATCGCGGTATTTGCTGTCCGGATTCATTTCCGCCTCTTTGAACCAAGGATGCTCCGTGGAGGTATGATTTAAGACGAAATCCATCACAAGCTTTAATCCGCGGCTGCGGCATTCTGTAAGCAGATCGTGAAAGTCCTCCATCGTTCCGTAAGATTCCATAATCGCTTGATGATCCGTCACATCGTAGCCGTTATCGACGTTTGGCGACGGGTAAATCGGGCAGATCCATATCACATCAGCGCCAAGTTCTTTTATATAATCGAGACGCGCGATAATCCCCCGCAGGTCGCCAATGCCGTCGCCGTTCGTATCTTGAAAGCTTCGCGGATAGATTTGATAGACAACGGCGTCTTTCCACCAGTCACTCGCCATCTTGTGATCCCCCTGTTTTTTTAGAAAACCATTTCCTTTATGACCTTTCCCTAAACAAAAAAGAGAAGGTTTCCCCTTCTCTTTTATCTGTCCAGCTGAGACGGATAAAGCGTCATGCCTCCGTCGACGAAAAGTGTCGTTCCGGTTACGTAACTCGCTTCTTCCGACACCATCCATGCGGCGGCCGCGGCGACTTCTTCCGGTTTTCCGAAGGCGTTCATCGGAATTTTTTTCAGCTGGGCCTGTTTATGTGTTTCATCTTCCAGATCCTTATTGGACTCCGTGGCGATCGTGCCGGGAGCGATGGCATTCACCCGGATGCCTTTGTCTGCGTAATTGAGCGCCATCGTTTCCGTCATCATTTTGATCCCGCCTTTGGATGCCGAGTACTGCACGTTTTCAGGACGGGGTATTTGCTGATGAACGCTCGATATGTTTAAGACCGTTCCTTTTTTTCCGCGATCGAGCATATGTTTCAGTGCCGCTTTCGCCCCCAAAAAGGTGCCGGTCACGTTGACGTCGATGACCCTTTGCCAATCCTCCAGGCTCATTTCATGGGGCATCGCTTCGGTCCCGTTAAAGCCGGAATTGTTGACCATCACATCCACACCCCCGAAATGCTCCTGGGCGGCATCAAACAGCGCCTGAATCCCTTCTTCTGAGGATACATCGGCTTTTACGGTGACGGCTCGGCCTCCCGCTTTCTCAATGATGTCCGCCGCTTCTTCCGCTCCGGCGGAATCACCGAGGTAGTTCACAACCACATTCATCCGTTCCTTGCCGAAGCGTTCGGCAATGGCTTTTCCGATTCCTTTCGAAGAACCTGTTACGATTGCTGTTTTCCCCTGTAAATCCTGATACATTGTCTCATTTCCTCCCTGATGTTAATACAGAGCATGTACCCGGTTTTAATCGGCTGAAAACAAAAGAGATCATAAAAAGAACGATGAAGCCGAAGCTCCCTCGTTCTTTTTTTCATTATGCGTAGTTGTTCATTTGCAGCCTTTTTTGCACGCCGACAAGCCTGCTGAAAAAATAAGATGCCGCTTTGTAGTTCTCCCGTTTATGAAAGAAATGAGCCGCGTCCTGAAGCAGTTCCTCTGTGTCAGCCAACAGCTCTTTTGATTCCAGAATGTCAAAATACTCTTTGAGCGAATCCTGTCCGCCTTCCCCCTGATAAAGCTCTTTAATCAGACGGAATTTCGTCATATAGATCTCATCTTCCCACTCCGCCGCGCTTCTCATGCCCCGCGCGCAGCTGGCGGCGGCTTCACTGTATTTTTCCGTTTTAAAGTAGATATGCGTGAGTGAAAAAACAGCCTGGATGACCTGCCGGAAGCTGTGTGCTTCAAATCCGGCAGCCGCCCGTTCAAAATCCTCCGCCGCCTTGCAAAAGTCACCCAGACTGTACATACAGTGCCCGATATTATAAAAGGCCGCAGCAATCATATATTGATCATCAAGCCGCTCCGCGTGTTCCAAGGCGCATTCGAGGTATTCCAGCGCTTTTTTATGCTGCTGGGCGTCCATCAGATTTCCGGCAATGATAAATTTGCACTGCACCCTTCTCATTCCGTATAATTCATATTTCTTGTAAATATCAAGCGCCTGCCCCGCGTAATTCATCGAAAAGAAAGTCTGCTTGATATGATAGTACACCTCAGAAATTTTATACAGAAACTCGGCTTTCTCTATGTCATCTTCCACATATTCAAGCTTTTCCTCAGCCCGCTTATAATGAGAAATCGCTGAGATGAAGTTTTTCTGCTTAAATTCATACATTCCCCTGAAATAGTAAAAATAATATTCCAGTAAGCCGGTCAGCTTTTGCTGGTTCATCTCAATCTCAGTGAGCATTTCAGAGAACGGAGGCTGGCAGTCGCCGTCTTTCATGGGTTTTAATTTATCCAGCATGATGCGGTGCCGAAATTCCATCAATGAAAAATACAACAATAAATCCTGGTTCTCTTCCATATCTTCGAGTTCATATTGAATCTCCCGCTTCAGCGCTTCAGCTTGATCGGCTTCAAACGCGCGGATCAGCTTATACCATTCATTCATCTTTACGGCCACTTCTTCAGATGGAATCTTGGATTTCATAGATTTGCCTCCTTCCTCCGGCTACTAATTATGTTATATTTTATCATAGCAAATTTATGGCAGTGAGCAAACAAAGATTTTAATCAATTAAAGAAAGAGAGAATTCACCATGAAACGACCAGTCAGAATTGCGCTGCTTTTGATCCTCTTCTTTTCCGCAGACCTATGTTTTTCCTATGTGCAGAAAGAATTGAGGCCGCAGACGGCATTACAAGATAGAGCCATTCCAAGCGCTCTTCATCCGCTCGTGAAACAGAATGCGGAGCTATTGCAGACGGCCGCTCTGAAAAAAGGCATCACCGTCGTTATCACAGAGGGTTTCAGATCAATTGAGGAACAAAACGAATTGTACCGTCAAGGACGTTCAAAAAAAGGAAATATCGTCACCTACGCAAAAGGCGGGGAATCTTACCACAATTACGGCCTTGCGATCGACTTCGCCCTGCAAAAAAAGGATGGAAGCCTGATTTGGGATATGACGTACGACGGAAACCGAAACGGCACGCCCGATTGGCTTGAGGTCGTATCGATTGCCAAAACGCTCGGTTTTGATTGGGGAGGCGATTGGAGAGGCTTTAAAGATTATCCTCATTTACAAATGATCCCTGGCTAATAAAACCTTTTCTTTTTTCGCTTTTGCGCATCAATGTACGGAGGATAGACAGGCCTGTACACAAGCTTATATCCTTCATTGCCGGACGGCGTAAAATCGCGCTGCCACTCCAGCCGCAGATGGAAATCGGATAAAAAAGCGGCCTTTGCTTCTTCGGGAGTAACGGCCGGCACCGGATTGATCTTCTCCAGCTGCTCCGGGTCAATGTCAGGCGCCATGTAAGCTTCCACAAGCCCCGTTACGGGACTGACAAGTATTCTCGCAGCGCCGAACCGCAGCGGAATATCCTGATGCCATATGGAAAAATGGAAGCGGAACCTGCCCCTTCCGTCCGTTTTCAGCGGGTTCATTTTAAAAAACTCGTCCGCTCTCGGATAAAGCTTGTATAAAAATTGAAGCGCGACGGCCTCACACTCTTCCGCAGAATAAAAGGCCGGGCCCTGATGCTCAATAAAAGATTTAAAGGCTGTCATTTTCCCTGTCTTTTTGTCCGTTTTCATCTTCATTGTATTTTTGTTGCTGCTTTCAAAATAGCTTTCGATACTCAAATCTTTCCGTTCCGGAACCGATCCTTTCCGCCATGTCGTTCCGATCTCATCCCCGAGATCGCGCCGGCGCGTCTGAACCATATCCGAGGTAAACCCCATTAATTCATCCAGGCTGATTTCCCGTTTATGTTCAAACGCGGGAAGCGGTTTTGCCGGCTCATTCCTGTCTTCGCAAAGCTGCTGATCCGGCACGATATCATCCTCACCGGCCGGATAGCTGTAAGCCGGCAGAATCGGTTCATAGACGAGACGCGGTATTTTCTCAAAATTGACCACATCATAGACGAGACTGAATGTCAGCACACTCATATAATGCGAGACGACTTTTTCCCGATCGACGAATGTTTCCGGGACGGGCGCTTCACCCTTATCCCCGTAATAGATAAACTGCACGACGAAGCCGCTTCTGGTTACATCAACGAAAAAACCTGAATCGGGAAGCGGCCGGCCGAGCACTTTTTTTGTATAGATAAATCGGATGCACCCATTGCGTTCTTCCCTCGCCTGAAAGATGAAATTCATAAAAGTAAGCGGGCGGTGTCTCGCCGCAAACCGAAGAGCCGTCAGCTTTAATTCGGCGTCTGACAGCTGCATGTCTGAACCCGGACAGTCGTTGCGTGAATAGGTAAGCAAAGATCCGTCGTCGCCCAGCTCAATCGTGACCGTTTTATCCGGATGGTTACGATCTTTCCATATATAATAGGCTTTCGTTTTTTGTTTTTCATCATAATCTTCTATTTCAAGCTCATAGTCCGGCGGTATGTTCCCGATTTCCAGCGCTTTTTTTCTCAGATGTTCTTTCAGCAATGGGGTCATCCTTTCAGAAGAGTGTATAAAAAAGAACTGTTTTTTATTATATAAAAACGTCCTTATCCTTTTAAAGGGAAGAAAGTGCCTTTTATGTGTCTATTTTTAGCAAAGAGGGAAAAGAGCCGTATTCAGAGCGGCTCTTTTTCATACAAATGTCACATTCCCCGTGAAAGCCCCGGGACGAACGCCCATGACCTTCAGCCTATTAAACTCGTGATCGCTTCCCCTGTATGAGCCTCAATAAACAGCGGGAAAACCGGCTTGTATACGAGCCTGTACACTTTTCCGCAGCTGTCGTCATCGTAACAACGATCCCAAGCGAGCTCGGCTTTGATGGCCCGGCGGATCGCGTCTTTCGCCTCTTCCATTGTCAATGAAGGAACGGGATCGATTTCCTGGAGCTCTTTCGGATCAATTTCCGGCGGCATATATACAGTGACAAGACCCGTCTTTTTGCTGACACAGATTCTCCCCTCTCCGAATCGCAAATCAACGCCGCCCGAACAAGCCTTATATGTAAGTCCCACGTTTTCTCCTTCATCATCCGGCTCATCATATTGAACCCGGAAATACTGATCCGCTTCCGGAAACATGGCGAATAAAAAGCGGATGGCCATGTGATGGCATTCTTCCTCGGAAAACCTCGGTTCGCCTTCAACTTTTATAAATGACATCACCCCGGTGAGCCGGCCCGATTCTTTATCATGCATTGTTTTCAATACGTGTTCATTCCGTTCTTTAAACAGACTTTCAAAGCTTTTATCTTCCCGTGCGGATTTTGTTTTTTCAGGACGCCAGGCAATGCCGATACGGCCGTCTCCAAGATCCGTTTCCCTCTCTTTATAAAAACCGTCGTGCAGCCCGATCATGTCATTGATGCTCATCTTTTCCGCTTCAGGTGCAGGGCGTGAAATCGGGACATACGGCCGCGTGTCGTCTTCCAGCTCTTCATATTCGTCTAATTCTGCATTCTCTTCCTTCAGGTCGGCCGATATCGGCCGCGTCGGAGACACGATTTCATAGACGAGATGGGGCTTGTCATCCCCCTGCACATAGACGGACTGATGCAGGACGGTGAACAACAGCTCTGCTTCAATATGTTTGACAAAGTGAGCCAATGCTTCCCGCTTGTCCGCAATTGTCTCCGGTCTTATCAGATCATCAGCCTTCCCATGGTAAGAAAAGCCGGTTACTTCCCCTGTCACAGCCAGGTCGATGTAAAACCCGGTCAGCGGAAGCTGCAGACCGTCAGCCATCTGAACATAGGAATATCTCACATCGCCATCATTGGCGGAGCCGCTGTTTTCCAATTCGAACTCAGCCAATGCCCCAGGACGATGGGTTTCTAAAAACGCCCGCATCCGTTTTTTTATGTCCGATTCCGAAAGAGCCGGCAGATCAGTCTGGAAAGCCGGACGGGATAAGTATTTCAGTTTTCCGTCCCGGTCTAATTCGACCATGATGCCGGCTTCCGGATCATTCTTATCTTCCCACCAAAACAGAACCTCATCTTCCCGGTATTCTTCCACATTACTCTCGTAGCGGGCAGGTACGTTTCCGATTCGGAGAGCCAGCTGTTTCAATTCTTCTTTATTCATCATAACACTTCCTTTTCTTCCAAAAAGATTGATGATTACCAAGACTCTTTTATACAAAACTAGTATAATTAACCTGTCCGTCTTCATGACTATCGAATTAATCATTAACAACAGGGGGTAAACCAGATGTCCATCAAAAAAATGAGCGCCGTGTTTTTCATTCTGCTTCTCACGGCATTTACCGCCGCGTGCAGCAGCGAAACGAGCGGCGGCCAGGAAAGCAGCACGGCGAAAGTGAAAATAAAAGAGACGGCATGGGCCGCTTCAGACGATACTGAACATCCGGCCGCGCTGAAAGTAACGGTCACCGTCAAAAATACGGGCAAAGACCCGCTTACCGTCAAAAGCAGCGACTTCTCGCTTTATCAGGATGACGCGAAAACAGCCAAGACCGATAAGGAAGACTTGATGCAGAGCGGCACGCTTCATGCGGGTAAGACAGTGACGGGCAATCTGTACTTCACGGCTGACGAAGGCAAATCCTATGAATTGGTATATCAGCCGCAGGCAAAAGACGCGAAGCCTTTATCTTATAAACTGAAAGTCAAAGGCACAGCCTCCAACGCAAAACCTGACCCAGCGGACGCATTATCCGCATACATTGATGTGATGCTGTACGGCAAGCACAATAAAGATTTCACCCGCCTGACCGGTGTAAATGAAAAAATGACGGCCGCCGCATATCAGGAATCGGCGAAAGCCAGCTTTATCGCTTCTGCAGGCATATCACAAGAACAGGCGGATTCAAAAGCCATTTCCGCTATTATTGACGCCATGTCATCAGCGCTTCGGGATAACACAGAGCTCAAGGTGCATACCAAGTCCATGTCAGGCAAAAAAGCCGTCCTTGAAGCAAAAGTGACGCCGCTTGATATGTCTCCGCTTGCGGGCCAGCTGCAAGACCGCGTGCAAGACTATGCCG
The DNA here is from genome assembly GCF_052055895.1 of Bacillus sp. D7-8. Classification (NCBI taxonomy): domain Bacteria; kingdom Bacillati; phylum Bacillota; class Bacilli; order Caryophanales; family Bacillaceae; genus Bacillus; species Bacillus sp. D7-8. Next base: position 270,512 of record NZ_CP179922.1, on the reverse strand, counting down.
GAAAGCACCCTGATGCTGATGAAAACGAAATTGTCAGCCACCTGCTTTCTGTCTATCCGGAAGAGTTTATGCGCCTGAAACCGGCTTCTTCTTCTGTTACAAGAGAAATTGAGATGAAGAAAAACGCCCGCGGCCAGTGGTATCTGGATACAGACGCCGATCTGGAAGGATTGACAGAAGCGTTTTTGAAAACGTCCTGACAACAATAAAGGAAATAGCGCAGGCTATTTCCTTTTTTTATTTTCACTTAAAGATGTCACTGATATATTGAACCTCATCCTCGGTTAACTGCACATTAAGCGCGTCCAGATTGTGTTTCAGCTGGACGGGGCGTTTGGCTCCGGGAATGATCGCATCCACCGCCGACTGCGACAGAAGCCATGCGAGTGCGATATGCGCTGTCTGCGCCCCTTTTTCCTCCGCAACGGCCCGAAGCTTATCCACTCGCTCCAGATTTTGGTGAAAAGCTTCTCCCTGAAACGGCGGCCTGTTCTTTCGGCTGTCCTCAAAGACTGTGTCTTTTGTAAACTTTCCCGTCAGCAAGCCGGAAGCAAGCGGGAAATAAGGAATAAAGGAAATGCCGTTCTTTTCACAATAAGGCAGCAGATCATGCTCCGCCTCACGCTGAATCAGTGAATATTCCGATTGAAAAACCTCTAAATAGCCGTCGGCGTTAAACTCCTGCAGTTGCCGGAAGCTGAGATTGGACGCGCCGATTGCTCTGATTTTCCCTTCGTCCTTCAGTTCTTTTAGCGTGCCCGCCACTTCGGAGAGCGGTGTTTTGCCGTCAGGGAAGTGGACGTAATACAAATCAATCACGTCTGTTTTCAGCCGCTTCAGGCTGTTTTCCGCCTCACTCCGGAGAAATTCACGGCTGTTGTCCAGCTCGATTTGTCCGTTGACCTCTTTGTGCGCGCCTTTTGACGCAATCACGAGGCTGTCCCGCACGCCGCGCTCTGCGACAACTTCACCGATTAACTCTTCGGAACGCCCCAAACCGTATATAAACGCCGTATCAATAAAATTGACGCCGCCGTCCAATGCTGTGCGGATGAGTTCTTTTCCCGTTTCATCATTAAGATTCGGAAACAGATTATGTCCTCCGACCGCATTTGCGCCAAAACCGATACGCTTTACCCGTAAATCCGTCCTGCCCAGCGTACGTGTCTCATCCATGGCTCAGGCTCCCTTCCTTTTATCGCTCTGTTTAGTATTAGATAGACGGTAAGAATTATCCTGCCTGAGAGCCTCTCTACAGAAAAAACCTTGAAAAGCGTTTGCCCTTCAAGGTTTTTTTGGCTGTGTATTAAGATGTCAGAGCTGCGGCGAAGCGTTCGGCTTCATCCGTGAGAGCACCCTCGATTTCCTTATAGCGGCTGGAAATCGTTGAGGCGCTGACGCCGTACTTCTTCGCCAGCTTGGCTTGAGAAACGGACGCGCCGTTCAGAGAAATGCTGTTTACGTAATATTCGACCGCCGCCGCGAAAGCTTCAGGCTTTCTGATCGTCGGTGTTTTTTTGACACAGAACGTTTTCCACAGATCAATTACGGCCGGAACCAGCTCAGCCGGGTATTCATCCCCGCTCAGGCCTTTTTCAATGGCGTCTGCCGTTTCCTTCTCCATGTCGTTGGCCCACTCTGTCTGTTTTTCTTCAGCAGCCTGCTCAGGCTCTTCCGCCGTTCCTAAAAGAGCGGCCAGCACAATGTCGAAGTTTTCCTGCATAAAGCGCTCAGGCGATTTTCCTTCCGCAAGAGCCGGGGCAGCCGCCTTTTTCACTTTGCTGATTAGAGCTTCGGCCCGCTTCACAGGGAAGATCGTAAATTGCATGAAGAACTCCGCTTTTTCCGCTTCGTGGATCGGATAGCCGAGAATCAGGCTTCCCGCCGGCGGAAGATCCTGCTGGCTGACGTCCATTTCCACTTTGAATTGTTTCTTGGTCATCACATCTTCAAAGTGAATCATTCCTTCTCTCACATCTTCAAGCACCATAACGGCAGGTGTCATGCTTTTCCATGATTCAACGATTTCCCGTGTTTTCGGGCGGTTGATGCCGCCGGCTTTTTTCTGAAGATATTCTTCAAAAATCGTCTTGCCGCCTGCCAGCGGACGGAAGAAAATTCCCCAGATGCCGAGGTTGAAGACTCCGATGTCTTTTGTCTGTCTGTCCAGCTCCGTAATGAACGCGTGCTGGTTAATAAATGATGATATGCCGTCTCTATGTGCTGTAAAGGCGTACTCCATTAGGCTTTCCTGAATCTGTTTCGCTTCTTTTGCCGCGATGTCTGCCGGAATGGCAGCTTCTTTGCTTCCGCAGCATTTTTTATATTTCTTCCCGCTGCCGCATGGGCAAGGGGCATTTCTTTTCACTTTTCCCACAATAAACCCTCCGAATTCTGATATAACTTTATTATTTTAACAAAAATAACTTCAGAGGGCTTGGTTTACGGCGAAAAAAGAATATGGAAGAAAAAAAGACCCCGGGATATTCTCATTCTCCGGGGCTTTGAAACTGTTAATTTGTATTTTGTCCGCCGCCGTTCAGACCTTCTTTAATCAGCCCGTTTACTTGGCTGTTCATCAAAAGTCCGATGTGTCCGACACCGTGAATCTGCACGTTTTTCCCGCCGATCAGCCGTGACAGCGGGTTCAGGACGATTAAGTCCGCTGAGCTGTAAATCGATGTATATAAAATCTTTTGGTTCGGATCAGTCCCCGGAAGCGCCCGGTTGGTCACAAGGCCGTTCGCTCCGCCCAGTGTGACGACGTTTGCGATTTTGTCTCCGCCGTCAAGATTTTTAATGTAATAGAGCGTGTTGGCGCCGCCCATGCTGTGCGCGACGATATCGACTTTTTTCGCACCTGTTTCGCTGAGCACTTTTTTCACGTAATTGGACAGTCTCGGCGCATTGTGTCTGTTGTTTCCGGTTTTGTCTAAGAAATCGATGGCGTACATCTCTTTTCTTGACCAGCCTTGGGATGCCAAGTATGTTTTGATTCCCGCGAAGTTAAAGGACGCCCCGCCGATTCCGTGGACCATGACAACAGGGTTATGCCCTGAGGAGGCTTTCGATACGGTCGGCTGGAAGGCAAATACGGAAATGACGGACAGCATACAAACTGTAAGGACAACTAGAATTTTGTTTTTTATATGTTTCATGAACTTTCCTCCTGCTATGTAATATTTTTGCAGTTTTCATTCTATTAGAGAAGAAAAGGAAAAAATAGTGTATTTTTTACTGTTTTCAACAATTAAAAAAAGAGCGGAAAAATGAGAAAGACGCCCCTTTCCCGAAAGCACTCTTATGCTTTAATACGGCATACCAAAAAAGGAGAGAACACCCGGTTCTCTTCTCCTAGTACTCATTGAAATAGGTTTGAATCCGCTTAGGGTCATGCGTTTTTGTCAGCGCAAGCATCAGAAGAATCCGCGCTTTTTGAGGGTTGAGAGAGTTTGAAGCTGTCAAATGGTCTTTTTCATACTCTCGATTAGGTGTTACCGTTCCGTTTCCCGTCCTTGTGGAGCGGACGACCGCCAGCCCGCTTTTGACCGACTTTACGGCGCCTTTTTGCGCCGCATCAGACATTGAGCCGTTTCCCGGGCCTGCAAAAATAATGCCTTGCGCCCCTGATTTTACGGCAGCTTCAAAGAGATAGCTTCCGTCATTTTGATAGCCGTATATAATATCGACCTGCGGCAGTTTATCAAGTTTATCTATCTTGAAATCTGTATCCTTCGTATGCTTTCGGGTCATGATGTTATTAAAATAGATGTCATCAGCAATTGTTCCGATATAACCCATTTCTTCCGATTTGAATGTGTCGGCCGCGGTTGTATTGGTTTTTGTCACATAGCGCGCCGAAGCGATTCTGTCATTTAATACGACAAGCGTCCCCTTACCTTTCGCATCAGGCGCAGCCGCTGTTTTTACAGCGTTATATAAGTTGGATGGCCCGTCCGCTCCGATCGCCGTGGACGGCCTCATTGACCCGGCGACAACAACGGGCTTGTCACTTTTGACCGTCAGATTGAGAAAGTAGGCGGTTTCCTCAAGTGTGTCTGTTCCATGTGTAATGACAATGCCATCTGTATCATCAGACTTGAGCAGCTTGTTTACCCGTTTTGCAAGTTTCAGCAGTGTCTCGTTATTCATATTCTGGCTGCCGATATTCACAACCTGTTCTCCGCTCACATGCGCGACCTCTTTTATCTCCGGAACGGCCTGAATCAGGGCATCAACTCCGATTGCCCCCGCCGTGTACTCCGTAGCTGACGTCTTTGAAGGAGCAGCGCCTGCAATTGTGCCGCCGGTGGCAAGAATTTTAACATTCGGAAGTCCGTCTTTTTTCGCTGGGGCTGCTGCTGCCATCCGGGGCGGTGTTTCTTTCGCTTGAGGAGATTGGGAGCAGCCGGCCGCGATGAAGAGCAGAGCCGTGATAAATGTAATGAAGGGCATGAATTGTTTTTTCATTCTTTTCTCTCCTTTTCTTTATTTATGAAGATTTTCCTCTCACCGGTCAACGCGCTTGTCAGGCAACCTCCCGAAGAAAATAACCGTTAAAAAACCTTGACACCATCATGTGAAATCAAGATAATAGACCAGTCACTATATTTTAAATTTGTCAAAAATCAGTAAGGTGGGAACATTATGAGCTATGGAGATTCTCGTGAAAAAATCCTCGCCGCGGCAACCAGGCTGTTTCAGCTTCAGGGGTATTACGGCACGGGGCTGAATCAGATTATTAAAGAAAGCGGTGCGCCGAAAGGTTCTCTTTACTATCATTTTCCGGACGGCAAAGAGCAGCTCGCCATTGAGGCTGTCAATGAAATGAGCCATTATATCCGTATGAAAATAAAAGAAAGCCTTGATGCCCATCCTGATCCTGCGGAAAGCATTCAAGCGTTTTTACAGGACTTATCAAGCCAATTCACATGTCCGGAGAACTTTGAAGGGTTTCCTGTCGGTTTACTGGCTGCCGAGACTGCTTTAAAGAGCGAAAAGCTCCAGCAGGCCTGTCAAAGCGCTTATCAGGAATGGGAGAATCTGTTCGCGGGCAAATTGAGATCAGCCGGTTTTTCTGATGAGAAAGCGGCGGAAATCAGCACTGTTTTAAATGCCTTGATAGAAGGCGGCATCATTGTGTCCTTAGCCAAAAAAGACAAAATGCCGATCCTCCATATTTCTAAACAAATCCCGAACCTGCTGAAGACATAAAATACGAGAGACATGTACGTATAGAAAGAGAGGAGAATGATTTTGGAAAACGCTCAGCCTTCCAAACAATATAAAGTCATGCCGATCATGATTTCTTTACTGACGGCAGGGTTTATCGGCATGTTCAGTGAAACGGCGCTGAATATCGCCCTGACTGACCTGATGAAGGAGTTACATATCACTCCTGCGACCGTCCAGTGGCTGACGACGGGCTATCTGCTCGTTCTCGGTATTCTTGTCCCGGTATCGGGTCTGCTTTTGCAATGGTTTACGACGAGACAGCTGTTTATCGTTTCACTTGCTTTTTCCATTATCGGCACGCTGATTGCAGCGCTTGCGCCGAGCTTTCCGTTTCTTTTGGCGGCGAGAATCGTGCAGGCTTTAGGAACCGGGCTGCTGCTGCCGCTGATGTTTAATACAATCCTCGTCATCTTCCCGCCGCATAAGCGCGGAGCGGCGATGGGGACGATCGGGCTTGTCATCATGTTCGCTCCTGCGATCGGTCCGACATTTTCAGGGCTTGTGTTAGAGCATTTGAACTGGCATTGGATTTTCTGGATTTCCCTGCCGTTTCTTGTGTTGGCTCTTTTATTCGGCATCGCCTACATGCAGAACGTGTCTGACATTACAAAACCGAAAATTGACGTGCTTTCCATTATTCTGTCTACGATCGGGTTCGGCGGCATCGTATTCGGATTCAGCAATGCGGGCGAAGGATCAGACGGCTGGTCAAGCCCGACGGTTATCGGTTCGCTCACTGTCGGTGCGATCGCGCTCATCTTATTTTCCATCAGGCAGCTGACAATGAAGCAGCCGATGATGAATCTGCGCGCTTTCCGCTATCCGATGTTTGTTCTAGGTGTCGTGATTGTATTTATCTGTATGATGGTTATCTTATCAACAATGCTCCTATTGCCTATGTATTTACAAAGCGGACTGATGCTGACGGCGTTTACGTCCGGGCTCATCCTGCTGCCGGGCGGTATTTTAAACGGCTTTATGTCTCCGGTGACGGGGCGTCTGTTTGATAAATACGGGCCGAAGTGGCTTGTCATTCCCGGGTTTGTCATCACGGCAACTGCGCTTTCGTTTTTCTCAAACATTAACGGCGCTTCAACGGCGCTTCTGATTGTCGCGCTTCACACATGCCTGATGATCGGCATTTCCATGATCATGATGCCGGCGCAAACGAACGGCTTAAACCAGCTGCCGCCGGAATTTTATCCGGACGGAACGGCCATTATGAATACGCTCCAGCAGATGGCCGGCGCAATCGGCACTGCGGTGGCGGTCAGCATCATGGCAGCCGGGCAAAAGAATTATATGAGCACCGTGAAAAACCCGAATGATCCTTCCGCATACTCTCACGCGCTGATTGCGGGCGTCCAGCACGCCTTTATCTTCGCGATGATTGTCGCTGTTATCGGCTTGATCAGCGCCTTCTTTATGAAACGGGTCAAAGTGAATCACTCATAAGAAAACAGCAGGCTCCCCGTGAGTCTGCTGTTTTTTTATATACCGCGCGCTTCAGCCAGTTCATCAATCGCATACATCAGATCATCGGCCGTGTTATAGAAATGAGGCGCCAGCCGGATGATTTGTCCGCTGGGTGCGCATACGATGTTTTTCCGCCTCAACAGCGCAGCCGTTTCCGCCGCTTTTTCATCCCGTATGGAAATCATGCCGGGTCTGTCATCGGCAGACGGCGGCCCTGTGAGGTGCAACCCTTTTTCAGAAGCGTATTCATACGCAAATGTGCTGAGTTTTTTTACTTCCCGGTGAATGCGGTCTGTGCCGGCATCGTTTACTAGAGATAAAGCCGCCTGTGCCGCATATATGCTGATAAATGCCGGGGTTCCGGTCTCAAAGCGTTTGGCTCCGTCCGCATAAGAAAAACGGGTTAAATCCAGCATCGACGCCCGCTGCTGCCCGAACCACCCGGTGACTTTCGGCTTCAGCCGTTCGGCAAGTTCCTTTCTGACATAAAGAAACGCCGTTCCCGGTATGCCGAGCATATACTTTCTCGCACCCGCGGCCAGCATATCAACTCCCCAGTCTTTTACATCAATCGGGATGTGCCCCGCCGATTGATAAGCATCGACAAAAAGAAGCGATCCCTTCTTTGCGGATATCTCGGCAATGCGCTTCATATCCTGGACAAAACCGGACGTATATGACACATGGGGCACACAGGTGAAAAGCGTCTGTTCCGATATGTACGTCTCATACCGCTCTAACGGGATCATTCCGTCTTCAGACGGCACGACTGAAAGCTCCATCTCAGTCTGTGCCTTCAAAATGTGGGCGATCGCCGGAAAATCCAATTCCGTATACACCGCCTGTTTCTTTCGGCAATCCGGCAAAGCAGAAACGACGGCAGAGACAGCAGCCGTTACTGAAGGTAAAACGGCGATTTCTTCAGGATGGGCGCCGATCAATTTCGCAAATTCACACCTTGCCCGCTCCGTTCGTCCAATGGCTTCTTCCCAGTTTCCGCCATGCTGAAGCAGGCTTTCCTGATAGTCATTGACCGCTTTTGAAACCGGCAGGGCAAGAGCGCTTTGAGAGCAGCTGGCGAGCATCGTATGTGTGCGGAGCGCCGGAAATAAAGATCGGTATTGCACCAGAGGCGAATTCAAGACGTGTTTCCCCCTTCGGCAGGAATATATGTCCATTATAGAGTATGGTAAAAAGAAAAGGAGGGTTTTATATGGAGAAAAAAGTATTGCTGACAGGCTTTGACCCCTTCGGCGGGGAAACGGTCAATCCTTCATGGGAAGCGGTCAAACGGCTGAATGGTGCCGCTGAGGGCCCTGCCTCTATCGTATCTGAACAAGTGCCGACCGTTTTTTATAAGTCTCTTGCCGTACTGCGCGAGGCGATCAAAAAGCATCAGCCTGACATTATCATCTGTGTCGGACAGGCAGGCGGCAGAATGCAGATCACGCCGGAACGGGTCGCGATCAATCTCAATGAGGCGCGCATACCGGATAACGAAGGAAACCAGCCTGTCGGGGAAAACATTTCTCAAGGCGGTCCCGCGGCCTATTGGACCGGCCTTCCGATCAAACGGATCGTTGAGGAAATCAAAAAGGAAGGCATTCCCGCGGCTGTATCCTACACGGCGGGGACGTTTGTATGCAATCACCTCTTTTACGGCCTGATGGATGAAATCACCCGCCATCATCCGCACATCCGCGGCGGGTTTATACACATCCCGTACATTCCGGAGCAAACCTTGCAAAAGTCTGCGCCGAGCCTCAGCCTGGATCTCGTGACAAAAGCGCTCAAAATCGCCGCGGTGACCGCCGCGGCGCATGAGGACGATATTGAGACCGGCGGAGGCGAACTTCACTAAGCTGCAGACGGCGCCTCGGCCCATTTCTTCCGGTAAACGATGCGGGACAGCGTCACACTGATTTCATAGAGGACGAGCAGCGGAATCATGACGAGAAAGTCAGACATAAAATCCGGAGGCGTAATCAGCACCGAGACGACGATCAGCACAAAATACGAAAGCTTCCGCGCCTTTGCCAGCCGGGTTGGATTCACGATTCCGATCCGTGTCAGAAACATGACGGCCAGAGGCATTTCAAACAAAAATCCGAACGGCAATGTAAGATTCAGCATAAAGGTAAAATACTTGTCCGCCGTAAATACCATGTCAAACTGGCCGGCGGATAATTGTGTTAAAAATCCGAGCACAATCGGAAACAGCACAAAATACCCGAAGGAAATTCCGATAATAAACAAAACCGAAAGCCCCGGAATGTAAAGCAAAGCGGCGCGGCGTTCAAACGGGGTCAAAGCCGGCGCCGTAAAACGCCAGAGCTGAAAAGCGGCAACCGGAATCGTTGCCGTAAGGGCGCATATTCCCGCAATCATCATATACACCCATAAAATCTCGCTCGGCCCTAAAACGGCCAGCCTGCCATCCAAATCCTTGATCAGCCAGTCATAAATATCCTGCACAAACCAGCAGGCGCCGATAAAAAACACGAGAAAGGCGATAACGGTTTTAATGAGACGCTGCCGAACTTCCTCTAAATGCCCGATCAAGTGGGTTTCTTTTTTATCCAATCGTACATCCTCCTTATAGAGAAAGAGGCAGAAGCGGATTCGTCTGCCCCCATGTCAGGATTCAGCCTGCCGTTTTGTCTTTCTCAGCCGTCTGCTTGTCCGGCTCTTCATTTGAGACCAGTGTTTTTGCGGCGCTTTTAAATTCAAGCAGCGTGCGGCCGGCGGCACGGCCGATTTCCGGAAGCTTTGAAGGCCCGAAAATGATGAGAGCGATAACGAAGATCAGGATCAACCCGGGAATGCCGATATTAGAAAACATGAGTGTGCCTCCTTATTGTGAGATTTTGGCCCGTTTCTTTCTCATTTGCTTTTCATGCGCATTGTTATGGGCGAAGAAACGATCCTCTTCCACCTCGTTTGACTGCTTTACACCGCCTGCAACCGCAGCTTGAGAGACCTTCCGAATCCCCGTCTGGTCTTTCTGATAAATGAATGAAGCCCGCGTGGATACCTCAGCCCCCGGCTCCGTCACGTACGGCACCACTCTGTAATCCGCTCTCCATTGGGCAGGGGTCACCGTACAGCGGACATAGCCGCGGTAATCGTTGAAAAACTTAATATGCGGGTTTTGTTTTAAGATCTGATCCGTATCGGCCCGTTTATCCGCCCCGTTTCCTCCAGATGTAATGGAGGTCCCGACGAATTCGGCTCCGAAAATCTTTGAATTCGTTTGATTAAAATCGGTATGCAGGTTTGACGCCCAGCTTGCGTGAACATCACCCGTCAGCACGATGACATTGTTCAGGTTTTTGCTTTTTATAAAATTGATGACCCGCTCCCGCTGAGCCGGGTAGCCGTCCCATGAATCCATGCTGTATATCGGATTGGCGGTTGTTCCGAAATTCCATTGCGCGAAAAAGATTTGCTGCGCCAGCACATTCCACTTCGCTTTTGAGGCGGCTAAATTTCTGAAGAGCCATTGCTCCTGTTCTGTCCCCATCAATGTGCGCTTCGGGTCTCTCCACTCATCAGAAGGCGGCTTATTCCCGTCGCCGTTGGCCTGATCATCTCTGTACTGTCTTGTATCAAGCACATTGAACGATGCCAAATTGCCATAAGAAAATTGCCTGTACAGCCGCATATCAGGACCGTTCGGCAATGACATGCGCCTGAGCGGCATATGTTCATAATAAGCCTGGTAAGCTGCGGCCCTCCTGAGCACAAACGCTTCAACGGATTGGCCTTTTTCAGGGATAATATTGGCATAATTGTTTTCCACCTCATGATCGTCCCACGTCACGACCCACGGAAATGCGGCGTGGGCGGCTTTCAGATTGGCATCAGAGCGGTATTGGGCATGACGGTTGCGGTAATCTGACAGTGTATACACTTCAGCGCTGCTGTGCGTCCTGACATTTCCCGTTTTTGACACATATTCGTTCGGTCCGTATTCATAAATGTAATCTCCGAGATGGAATACGAGATCAAGCTTTTCCTTCGCCATATGTTTATATGCCGTATAATAGCCGTGTTCATACTGCTGGCATGAGGCAAATGCAAACGTCATGGCGGATACGTCAGCGCCGGGAGCGGGCAGCGTTTTCGTCCGGCCGACGGGACTGAGCTCATGCCCGCTTTTAAACCGGTAATAGTACACTTTATTGGGCTTGAGCCCGTCCGCCTCGACATGGACGGAGTGTCCGAGATTCGGCTTGGCCATTTCCGTTCCGCGTTTGACGATGTGACGAAAATGTTCATCAGCGGCGATTTCCCATTTTACCGGCACGGCCTGCTTCGGCATGCCGCCCCCATTCAGCGGGTCAGGGGCAAGACGCGTCCAGAGAATGACGCTGTCAGACAGCGGATCGCCGGAAGCTACGCCGAGGGTGAACGGATAGTTTGAAAATTTCGGAGCGGCATTCACTTCAAACGCGCCGATGGATTGCGCGATCGCTAACCCGAGGGAAAGACCGGCGATTTTACCGGCGCCCTGTATAAATGCGCGGCGGTCAAACGTATTGTTCTGAAAGCTTTTGTTCTCCAATTCCTTGATCCATTCATCTAAACGGCCGTCATGTGTCATGTCAGTTCCCCTTTCGTCTCATTGATCGCCCTTATTATAAAAAAGAAATGTTAAACCGCTATGAAGAACTGTGAAGGGTTTGTAAGGCTGAAAAATGGACGGCGGGAGACATTTTTCACATTGTTTCGACAAACCTTGCCCCGCCGGGAGAAAACCCCCTCTGTTTCTTTTTGGCTTGTCATCCGTCAAGCGAACTTTTTTCCTATTTTTCTTCACAAGAAATTAAAAAAACACCGTTCATTCTCAGAACGGTGCGCCCGGGATTAAAATGTATTGTACACGTTTTCGCACGTTTCACCTGTCGGCTGATAGAAGCAGTGGGATTTGAATCTCGCGACAAACGGCTGATCATACCAAGTCGGCGGGCAGTTTCCCGGCGGCTTAAAATACCACAGACTGAACTTAGCCGGCCAAAACCGTTCTCCGTTAATCGTCCGGCGGGCAAGCCTCCGCTCGGATTCACGCGGTCTCTGGTAAAAGTATCCGTGAGTCACCGCTTCAAACGCGTGCGGCTGAAACACCATCTGCCTGATGGTGCGCAGGCCTTTAAAATCAGAACAATTCGCCCGCACCCGATTGATTCCCACATTGCCGACCAAAAGCATTCCCTGCTTCCCTTCGCCTTCCGCTTCCGCCCTGAGCAGCCTTGCCATTAGATCCAGATCGGCGCTCGACGCTTTTACGACTGCCATCATGACACCTCCCGTATTTTCTCCCTTCATCATATTCAGCCGCGGCCCAGTGATGACAGACAAAAGCCAGAAAACAAATGTTCACGAAAAACGGGTTTATATTTCACGTTATGAGGAAACATACTAACATGATTTCCATAAGGAGGAATTCGCATGGAACACATTAAAGCGCTTGCCATTAAAGGCATTATGACCATCATTATTCTGTATCTGATACTCGGCTTAGGTTTTCGCTTTACATTCGGCGACGTGCTGCTGATGACCATTGTGCTGGGAGCCGTTTCTTACTTTACGGGCGACCTGTACGTGCTTCCGAGATGGAATAATATCACGGCGGCATCCGCTGATTTCGGAATCGCGTTTCTTGTTGTCTGGCTGATGGGAATGCCGCTGTCCATGGGCATTTCCGGAGGAAGACTGGCGTTTGCCGCTCTTATTTCCGCCGTCATCATCGCCGTCGGAGAATATTTTTTCCATATCTATCTGATGAGAAAAGACTTGGGCGGGTCCCGTTTTTTAGAACCCCGGTCCGAATAACGTAAAAAAGGCCGGATAAAAGCCCCTTTAAAGGGGGCTTTTTATTTGTAAAGTATAAACGCTTTATACATCTTGATATAACTGATAAACCCTTTTCAGCCTTTCTTCGAGCTGTTCAAAATGAACAAAGCGGGCTTCTCTCAGAAACTCAGTCCCATCAATGAACAAAAGAAGCACGGGAACAGTGAAGACTGAAAATCTGCCGGCCACCTCTTCTACCTCGTCAGCATTGATATGCCCCAATTTGATATTCGGAAACTGATCCAATACTTTTCTGAGCTGCGGCAGAACAGCGTGACATACTGTACAGGCGGGTCTTGAAATGTAGATAAAACTGAATTGATGCTGCTTAATAAAATTCTCGATAGAATCTAATGAATGTAAGTCTGTCAGCTCTTTCATCAAAATCCTCCTTCAAATCGGCTCGTCTTTCATGACCAAGCTCATCAATACTCGTACATTCACTATACACATTTATATTGATCATATCCGCTTTTTTGATATTCAGAGCACCTGAACGTTTTGCTTAAAAAATAAAAGAACAGTTACCGCTTTTCAGTAACTGTTCTTAGATACTTATATTAAAAATGCAAAGCGTACGCCCCTGAACCGATGAGTGCAACTCCGATGGAGACTGCAATCAGCACCAAGTTATATTCAAAACCGCCGGCACCGTTCGCAAACCCTTTCGCTCCATGGACTTTTACAATGGCACCTAACATAATGATCGTTATGATAGCAGCTCCAAGCGGGAGGAATACACCTAAAATAAATAGAATTCCGCTTGCGAGTTCCCCGAGACCTGATAAAGCGGCCGCGGCATTGCCTGGTTTAACTCCAATTGACTCGAACCATTGTCCGGTTCCTTTAATTCCGTATCCGCCAAACCAGCCGAATAATTTTTGTGATCCATAAAACAGAAACACCACACCAATCATGATTCGAATAAGTAATAGTCCTGCATCTTCCATTTTTATCTCTCCTTATTTTTCATATTATATGATGTCTGCAAGGCAGCTGTTTACCAACAGTCGCTTCCAGCAAACATCTGTTAAATGTATGTCTTGTTATTTTTCTTCATGCTTCACGTTCATCTATCAATCAATCTAATTCTCTCACTTCAAACGGCAGCAGCCCTTGTTCAATTTGTGCCCGGTGCGGTTCATACTGCTCAGGGAGCATCAGTTTTCCGCCCATTGTTTCTTGTGACTCATCATGGGCAAAGCCCGGCGGATCAGTTGCGATCTCAAATAAGATTTCCCCATGTTCTCTGAAGTAAACCGCATTAAAATAGTTTCTATCCTGAACAGGAGTCACACCATATCCGTGCGCAGCAATGAACCTTTGCCAATCTAATTGATCTTCGTCATCCTGAGCCCGCCAAGCGATGTGATGGACCGTGCCGACACCCATTTGCCCGCGGCCGATAGGCGTTAACTTAAGGTCAATCACATTTCCGATATCACCGGCAGAACGATAACGAACGAAGTCTCCTTCTTTACCGACTCGCTCAAGCCCCATGATGTTTTCCAGCAGTTTACCTGTTTTTTCAGGCTGTGCTGATAACAGGGTCGCACCGCCAAAGCCTTTAATGGCAACATCCGGGGTTACATCTCCGAAAGTCCACGTATTGGCCTCCCCTGCTTCTCTTTCCACGATTTCTAAATGCAGGCCATGCGGGTCATCAAATTCTATATATTGTTCTCCAAAACGCTCGATTTTTGTGTATGGAATGTTGAACTTTTCAAGTCTCTTTTCCCAAAACGCCATGGCACCCTTCGGCACGGCGTAAGATGTCACGCCAACCTGTCCGTCTCCAATGATGCCTTGGCGGGCGCCCGCCCACGGAAAGAATGTGATGATTGTTCCCGGCTTCCCGCCTTCATCCCCAAAATAAAGGTGATACGTACCCGGATCATCAAAATTGACCGTTTGCTTGACCAATCGCAGCCCCAGCACTCCAGCGTAGAAATCAGCATTCTCTTGAGGGTGACCGACAATTGCTGTAATATGATGGATGCCCATCGTTTTTTTCGCCATTTTTATTCGCTCCTTTGCAAATAGTTAAATATACTCCACAAACTCATTCACAGGCTTTCGGTAGCCGCGCGGCCTTCTGCTTTCTATTTTTTCTTTCCCGATTGTAATCATCATGACGACCTCAAATTGATCATCTATATTCAAAATCTGTTTCACGGCTTCAGCATCAAACCCTATCATCGGACAGGTGTCCCAGCCTTTTTCCTTAGCACTCAGCATAAACATCATCGCAGAAAGTGAAGCATTTCTTATCGCCTCATCTCTCTTAAATGGTTCTCCCCTGTTTTCATAAAACGAAACGGTGTCTTGAACCATGTGATCATACTCTTGTTTATTTAATACCCCCAGCATCTTCAATCCTTCATAGATGTCAGCCGCTTGCTGATATGCCTGCTTATCCCCTAAAACCAAAAGAACAGCTGATGAGCTAAACACTTTATATTGTCCGTTTGCGGCCTGTTTCAGCTTTTCTTTTACATCCGGGTCAAGAACCGTCACATATTTTGTGTGCTGCAAATTAAAAGCTGATGGAGCCAACGCAACCAATTCAAACATTTCGTTGAGTTCATCTCTTGTGATTGGATGTTCTGGAAGAAAGTTGCTTGCAGATCTTCTTTCATTCACTAGCTGTACAAATTCAGCCATTTCCCTCGTACCCCCTTTATCTCGAATTCGAGATATTATAGTATAAAAAATCAAATAACATATGATCAAAAACGAAACGTTCTCTTCACTGATCTTTTCGTGATTCAAACGATCAGCAGGTTCTTATCCTGCACTCTAATTAAATTATCTTGAATTAAAAAATCTTGAATTCGAGATAATAATAAAAGATAAATACTCAAATGTCAACAGTTCATTTTTAAATTCAGCGTCATTTTGTCTGTGTACTGTTTAGCCCTGCTCCAACTTTTTTTCTGTCACCTTATTTATTAGTAAACAGGAAACAACCTTGCTATAGACCCACTCGAAACTGAATTGGTACGATAAGCAAAGTGATTACACAAGAAAGGATACGGAGAGCGAATCAAAAGCGCCCCTATTTTTTTGTGCAGTTTTATAGGAGGAAAAAATGACAAGTGAAAGAGAACAAATAAGCAAAAAAGTTGCTTTGATTGCATTGATAGCCAATCTGATCTTAATGGCAGGAAAGATCTTTTTTGGACTGATAGGCGATAGTGAAGCAGTTTTTGCCGACGGTATACATTCTGCAGCGGATGTCGTGGCTTCAATTGCTGTCCTGGCCGTCATCGGCATTTCTAATAAGCCGCCCGATCAAGACCATCCTTTTGGGCATGGCAAAGCTGAGGTCATCAGCGAAGCGATTGTAGGAATCATATTAGTGCTCGTTTCCGTGTATATTCTGATAGAAGCGATTTCGTCCTTTGTTGAAGGTCCAAGCATCCCGCAATACAGCGCATTGTTTGCGGCTCTGATATCCTACGCGGCTAAGCAGATCTTATATCGTTATTCGATCAAACAAGGGGAAAAATGGAACAGTAAAGCGATTATAGCGATTGCATACGATCATAAAGGCGATATCGTTGCCTCTCTTGCCGCTTTTATCGGCGTCCTATTGGCGATTATCGGGAACACACGCGGATGGTCCTATCTGTTGTACGCCGATGCAATTGCCAGTGTCATCGTGGCGTACCTTATTTTTAAGATTTCAATGGAATTAATCAAGCCGTCTGTTGACGTTCTCATGGAAAAAAGTGTTGATCCCGAACTGATAGAGGAATATAAAGCCGTTATTTTGCATTGCCCTCAAGTCAAACGGCTCGATAAAATCCGAGCAAGAGAACACGGCCACTATAAATTGCTTGATGTCCGGTTATCTTTGGATCATGATTTGACGATTAAGCAGGGACACGATATTGCCCGCGAAATCCGAAATGAAATCCAAAGACACTTTTCAGATGTTGAAGAAGTGCTCATCCACGTGAATCCTTATTTTGAAGAATGAAAAAGCAGCTTGTAGAGAAAACGATGTTTTTTCTGCAAGCTTTTTTGTTTTGTGCTGTTTCTTTACATATTCATTTGATTTCAGGTGCAGAAAAAGCACTCCCACATGCCTAGCTTTGCTTGGCTGGGTATGTGGCAATCTTCAACATCATTTTGAATAAGATCAGCGGATCAAGTGAGGGGCGGTCTTTATTTTCACTGCAGTAAGGTTTGACCTTTTCAACTATGAAAGAGAAGTCTATGTATTTATCAATTTTTCGAAGAAGGTGATCCTCTTCGACGAGTTGGTCAAACAGAACGAATTCGGCTCTGTTTTGAGAAAAATTTCTTGTGTGGAACATGAGAAAGAAACCGTTTTTTTCAGTCTTTCTTTTATTTTATGACAAGGGAAAAATAAAGGCTGTCGAGATTTTCTCGACAGCATGAAGGCCGGATAACGGCCTTTTTCGTTTGATTTCACTGATCAATATGCTTTCTGATAAAATGCAGCAGCGTGTTTCCTTGAGCGGTCAATATGACGCCCTTCGCGCCGCACTTCGGACAGGGCGTCCCTTCCTTCTCCTCGCCGGTTCCTTCACAATGCGGACACGTGAGCTCAAGATCGTCGGTTGCGATCACCATGAATATCCCTCCTTTTTTGATTGTCTGTCCGTCTCCAGTCACTTTCCATGGCCATCACCTCCTTAACAATACAAAAAAACCCCGTCCATCAAAGGACGAGGTTTTCGCGGTGCCACCTTTATTAACGGCTGATAAGCCATTCTCTCAAAAAGTACAGAAACACACGGTTTCAATACTCCTTTCTTGATAACGGGGAAAGAATCCCGGCACCGCCTACTGTCATTTCAGCGCAGCAATTCAGAAGCCCATTCGGCACCGGACGGGGATCGGTTCACAGCGGCCACCGACTCTCTGAACCCCGCGCGCTGATGCGTACTTACTCTTCCTCAGCATTGTTCATCCGTTCTTTTATTTTAAAATGTATCATACGCTGTCATCCGGCGGAAGTCAATAACCTTTTGGATCGGTCAGGCCGAGCATGTCCCGCGCCATTTGCATATGCTCCTCTTGCCCCGTCTGAAGCGCGAACTTCGCCGTTTCCACAGGGTAAGCGGCCTGCCATTCTGTCACATGCTGATTTTCGTTTACAAAAATATGCGGAGGGTGCAAGCCATGGATCAGCGCGGAAAAAATCAAGCCAGTACGAGCTGTCATTTATCCACGTTTGCCATCTTTTCCAAAGCCCAGCTTACCGGCTGCCTCCGCTGACAAATTTTGATCCCTCGCGTAAATCTTTCGCCTCCAAAAAGAAGACGTGAATGAATTTTTTCATATTGACTTTAACCGGAGAAAGCGGCACGGTTTCCTTAGCCTGCATTTCTTTCATTCTCTTGCTGACAGCGGGGAAATCAAAGAATTTCGAGGCGTAATATTCAAATTTGGGGTTTGAAAAATCAGTTGTGCCCAATGAAGCGAAATGGTTTAACGAATGAATGACGGCCCTTCTGATCCGCTGTTCCGAGGCTTTGATTTCCCTGTTAACCTCGGCTTGTGCCGCCGCAGGCCCCAGCTTCCGGATGGCGACGTTTGTAAACATCTGCTTTAAAGACGGGATGTTTCTTTCCGCCTGTTCATCCTCAAATAAATAGTGAAGGACGGCCATGAGGTCATGCGCCCCGCTTTCTCCCACGATGCCTAATTCCGATAAAAGAAATTTTCCTGTTTCTTTGATTGATTTCTCGCGCATCCCCCCCGGCCCGCTTTTTTTCGGCTCATTCCGCTGAATAAGACGGCTTAACGAGTGTTGGATGTCGCCGATCGAGGTTTCCAGTTCAATCCGCTCTTTTACTTTTCGCAAAACGGTGACAATCTCGATTTTGTTGATCGGTTTGTGGATAAAGTATTCGATGCCGAGAGAATAAGCTTCTCCCACCATTTCCTTTGCCTCCACCTGCGATATCATCACCGCTTTTCCGTTGTACGATCCCTGAAGATGCCGGATCGTCTCAATCCCGTCCCGACCCGGCATCAGCAGATCAATTAATAAAATATCGACTTGTTTAAAATGGAGATAATGCCCTTCAATCTGGCTTCCGTCCTCTGCCTCACCGACGACTTCTCCTAAGTCCTCGTCCTCGATCATCTGTTTTAAAATGGAACGGATCGCCCGGTCATCATCAGCTATAAAAAAACGCATATTATGAGTTCATCCTTTCTGCAATCAAATGCTTCACCGGCAGTTTAATCGTAAATATGACGCCTTTTGGCTTGTTATGAAAGGAAATGTCTCCGTCAAGTTCAGTTACGATTTCCTTCACGTAAGTAAGCCCGATGCCCGTTGAAGGTGTGCCGAATTCATCGTATTTGGACGTAAACCCGGGATCATAAACGACCTCTCCGATTTTTTCCGGAATGCCGGGACCGTCATCTTCCGCCTGAAATTCAGCCTTTTCTCCTTCCGCCCTGCGCAGCGCGAGGCGGATCTCACCCCTGTCTCCCATGGCTTCGACGGCATTGGCGGTCAGGTTATTTAAGATCGACAGGACGGTAAAGACGTGATAATCGGGATGTTCTCCTTCAATCACGCTCCGGAATTGAATGTCCTTGCCTAAAGATTCGGCGTATTTTTCATTGATTCGGATGACGATGCCGACCAGAGCGGCGGCATTCATGTAATCCCGGAATCTCTCATTGGAAATCAGCTTCGACAAACCGGCGAATATTCGCTGATTGTCTTTTTTCACTTCATGAATTTCTCCCGCAAGGCGCAGCATTCGGCTACCGAGCTCCCGGTCGTTCCCGCTCATTTCCCGATATAGCTGATAGGATTCTTTCGTCACATGCTCCGTCGTTTTCAGCGTTTTTTTCAAATGAATCGTTTCTTCATATAAGTTAGACACAATCATCAGCATGTGCTCATGCTGCTTTCTCGTTTGTTTTTCCCTGACCTGAGATTCGTGCAGCTTCATCACGTTGAAAAAACTCAGCACAATAAATGTGTGAGAAACAGCGATAACCGCAATATCCGCCAGCTTGTCCGGCATCATAATCTGCCGGCCGCCGGAAAACTGAACCGTCATTTCAACGGCATCGGACGCAATTTCAATGAGAAAACCGAGAAACCCGATCATCAGCGGCCGATCCCAAAAAAGCCTGACCTTCAGCACATAAAACAAGCAGGCATATGTAAAGTAAAAAAAGAAACTGGGATATTGGCTGAAAAAAGCCTCCGTAAAGCCGGCATGCTCTCCTCCCCAGCACTCCAGGCCGATCCGGAATGCCACAACGGCTGCACCTGTCAACAGCCCTGACAATACTGCCGGCACATGCCGAAGCAGCAGCAGAAAAAAGAAAAAAGCCGGGGCGCCGAAGCTGATCCGATATACCTCATTCAGGGGGTAAAATTTCAGTTCCCCCGCCAGCGGCACGGTGATCAGCATAAGGGCGAAAAGATAGCCGTCTTTTTTCAGTAAATAGTCGAGCCTGATCATAATCACTTCCTTCTTCTGTCTATTTTGAACAAGACCGATACAGTCCGCAAATTTCTTTAGACCCGAATGGCGGGACGCTCCGGCTGATTTATAAATCTATCGGCTTATTTTAAGAATGATTTTGTCGTATTTTGTATGATTCTGTAGATGTCATTATACATTAACATGGAACACGCTATTTTTGAAAACGTTTTCCAAGACCGGTTTCCGCTTCGGACAGGCTTGCAATAGAGGAGGAATGTTATGAAAGATATGGTCAGAGAGCGCCTTGAAAAAGAGGAACTGGCTTCACTTTTACAAGATTGGGTCGAGCATTACCGACCGTTTTCCGTCAATGGAAAAAGCGCAAATTATATACCCGCCCTCGGAGAAATCAACGACTCTCAGCTGGGCATTTGCATATTAGAGCCGGATGGCTCAATGATTCATGCCGGTGAATGGAATGTCCCGTTCACATTGCAGAGCATCTCAAAAGTCATCAGCTTTATTGCCGCCTGCATGAACAGAGGCATTTCTTACGTGCTGGATCGTGTGGACGTGGAACCGACGGGTGATGCGTTTAATTCTATCATCCGGCTTGAAATCCATAAACCCGGGAAGCCCTTCAACCCGATGATCAATGCCGGCGCCATTACCGTCGCCTCGCTGCTTCCGGGTGAAACGGCGCATGATAAATTAGAATATCTCTTTTCCGTTTTTGAAAAATTAATAGGAAAACGCCCACACATTCACGAGGAGGTCTTCCGTTCTGAATGGCAGACCGCGCATCGGAACCGAGCGCTCGCCTACTATTTAAAAGAAACGAACTTTCTCGAGGCGGATGTGGAAGAAACGCTTGAAGTGTATTTAAAGCAGTGCGCCATGGAGGGTACAACCGAGGACATCGCTTTAATCGGATTGATACTTGCGCATGACGGATACCATCCGATCCGACGGGAACAGGTCATTCCGAAAGATGTCGCGAAACTCGCCAAAGCCCTGATGCTGACGTGCGGAATGTACAATGCGTCAGGCAAATATGCGGCTTTCGTCGGCGTCCCGGCCAAAAGCGGGGTATCCGGCGGCATTATGGCATTGGTTCCCCCAAGCGCCAGAAGAGAACAGCCTTTTCATAACGGCTGCGGCATCGGCATTTACGGTCCGGCCATTGATGAATACGGCAACAGCCTGACCGGCGGCATGCTGCTGAAACATATCGCACAGGAGTGGGAGCTCAGTATTTTTTAATCAAACGAACCAAGAGGTGATTGGATGCAGGAATTCCTTGAAAATGTAATCGGCTCGGCAAATGATTTTTTATGGTCAAAACTGTTAATCGTACTGCTTCTTTCTCTGGGACTGTTTTTTACGTTCAGATCAAAGGGTCTGCAAGTCCGCATGCTGAAGGAAATGATCCGGGTTTTGAAGGAAGGCGCGGCCGCCCGGACAAAAAACAGCATTTCCCCGTTTCAGGCATTTTGCATCAGTATGGCGGCGCGTGTCGGAACCGGGAATATTACCGGAATCGCCATTGCGATCGCACTCGGCGGTCCGGGCGCTATTTTCTGGATGTGGATTATCGCAGTCATCGGTTCGGCTTCAAGCTTTGTTGAAAGCACGCTGGCCCAAATTTATAAAGTAAAAGATCAAAACGGATTCCGCGGGGGCCCGGCCTATTACATGGAAAAGGGCCTGAAGAAACGCTGGATGGGCGCGCTGTTCGCCGTATTAATCACACTGTCATTCGGGGTTGTTTTTAATTCCGTTCAATCCAATACAATCAGCGTCGCCTTTCAAAACGCATTCGGCACCAGCCGGCTTACATTGGGCATTATTTTAATCGTGGTTTTCGGCGGCGTAATCTTCGGCGGCGTCAAACGAATTGCGAAAATGGCGGAATACATCGTAGTCGTCTTGGCCGTTTTATATATCGGTGTCGCTTTCTTTGTCATTCTGACGAACATCACCCAATTGCCCGGCGTTCTGTCGCTAATCGTAAAAAATGCGTTCGGCATTGATCAGGCAGCGGGCGGCGCTTTAGGTGCGGCCTTGATGCAAGGTGTAAGACGCGGGATTTTCTCAAATGAAGCGGGTATGGGAAGCGCTCCGAACGCGGCGGCGACAGCTACAACGAGCCACCCGGTGAAACAGGGGCTCATTCAGGCATTCGGCGTCCTGACGGATACGCTCGTCATTTGTACAAGCACGGCGCTTATCATTTTATTTTCAGACGCGTATCACCAGCCGGGACTGAGCGGCATCGCGCTTTCTCAGGCCGCCTTGAGCGATCATGTCGGCGCATGGGCTTCAGGTTTCCTTGCCGTCTTAATGCTTTTGTTCGGCTTCAGCGCTCTGATGGGCAACTATTATTACGGAGAAACCAATATCGGATTTTTAAGCCAGAACAAAAAATGGCTGTTCATTTACCGCATCTGCGTGCTCGGAATGGTACTGTTCGGCTGTATTTCCAAAGTCCAGCTTGTGTGGGATATGGCTGACTTGTTCATGGGCTTAATGGTGGTCGTGAACTTAATCGCGATTTTCCTTCTGTCGAAAAAAGCGTTTGCCGCTTTGAGCGATTATGCCCGGCAAAAGAAAGCCGGAAAGGACCCCGTCTTTTACAGAGATGTGCTCCCTGATGATGACGGGATCGACTGCTGGGAGTATTCAGACATCGCGAAAAGTGCGAAAGGCAAACACATTTCCTAAACAAAAGGTGTTCGGGCAGCGTCCTGAACACCTTTTTTCTGCCGGTTCATTGACAAAGAGAATAGCATCCATTACCCTTTTTATATATTTTCAGTAAAGTCAGAAAGGAAGGCCTATGAATCCCATTACACAAATATTAAATGAATACCCGGTTATGATCATAGACGGCGCGATGGCAACCGAGCTTGAGCGGATGGGCTGTGATTTACATGACGATCTGTGGTCGGCCAAAATTCTTTTGGAGAGGCCAGAACTGATCAAACAGGTGCATGCAGAATATTTTGCCGCCGGCGCTGATTGCGCGATCACCGCCAGTTATCAATCGACAATTGAAGGATTTGCAGCGCGCGGCATCCCGGAAACCGATGCGATACGTCTCATTCAGACATCTGTTGAACTTGCCGCACAAGCACGCGATGAATTTTGGGCGCATGAAGAAAACCGTTTACACCGGCCCAAACCTTTGGTCGCCGCTTCTATCGGGCCTTACGGCGCGAGCCTCGCTGACGGCTCAGAATATCGCGGGCATTACGGACTGACGGAGGATGAGCTGATCAGCTTTCACCGCCCCCGGATGAAAGCCCTTATAGAATCCGGCGCCGATCTTTTGGCCTGTGAGACCATTCCGTGTCTGTCAGAAGCAAAAGCGATCACAAGGCTGCTGGAGGAATTCCCCGGCACTTATGCATGGATCAGCTTCAGCGCCAAAGACGGACGGCATATCAGCGAAGGCACGCCAATTTCCGAATGCGCGGCCCTGCTTGACTCCTGCAGCCAAATCGCAGCGATCGGCATCAACTGCACACCGATTGAACATATTCCGCCGCTGATAGAAGAAATCAAACGGGCAGCATCCAAACCGATTATCGCCTATCCGAACTCCGGCGAACAATATGACCCAGTGACAAAAACCTGGAAAGGCGCAGCGTGCGAAAACAATTTCGGAAAAAGCGCGCAAGGCTGGTACGAAAACGGCGTGAGCCTGATCGGCGGCTGCTGCCGGACGAAACCCGCGGACATTCAGGCCATTGCCGATTGGGCCAAGACCTTAAAAACAACTTGACTAATCGGAATAGTTTGTATATTCTATTCAAAAAGCCGGTTCGCCGGAATCTCGTGCCGTTCGCCGGCATGAGATTTTTTATTAGGACGGCCCTCGCAGAAAGTTGGAAAACAATGAACAACAAGAACGAGACGAATTTTCAGAGAAGTATGAAAAGCAGACACCTCTTTATGCTATCACTTGGAGGTGTGATCGGAACGGGGCTGTTTTTAAGCTCTGGGTATACCATTCATCAGGCGGGTCCGGCGGGCACCATTTTCGCTTACCTTTTGGGCGCGGGCATCGTCTATCTTGTCATGCTTTGCCTTGGTGAACTGTCAGTGGCCATGCCGGTGACGGGCGCATTCCACACCTATGCGAAAACCTATATCGGGCCCGCGACGGGCTTTACGGTAGCATGGCTGTACTGGCTGACGTGGGCGGTGGCGCTGGGCTCTGAATTCACGGCGGCCGGGCTTTTCATGCAGCGTTGGTTCCCGCATACTTCAGTTTGGATGTGGAGTGCGGTATTCGCTCTTTTCATCTTTTTATTAAACGCCTTCTCCGTGAAATTTTTTGCTGAATCGGAGTTTTGGTTCTCAAGCATTAAAGTCTTAGCCATCTTACTGTTTATTTTATTGGGCGGAGCGGCGATGTTCGGCATCGTCCCGATGAAAAGCGGTGAGGCCGCACCTATGCTGTCGAACTTTACGGATGGCGGCAGCCTTTTTCCAAATGGCTTTTTCCCGATACTGATGACGATGCTTTCAGTAAACTTTGCTTTTTCAGGGACGGAATTGATCGGAATCGCCGCAGGGGAAAGCGCCGATCCGGAAAAAACCGTTCCGCGCGCCATTAAGACCACAGTCTGGCGGCTGGCGCTTTTCTTTATAGGAACGATTTTTGTGCTGTCAGGGATGGTCTCCATCAAGGAAGCCGGTGTGATTGAAAGCCCGTTCGTCACGGTATTTGACAGAGTCGGCGTGCCTTATGCGGCCGATCTGATGAATTTCGTCATTTTAACGGCGCTTCTGTCTGCGGCCAATTCAGGGCTGTACGCGTCATCACGTATGCTGTGGTCCCTGTCTAAAGAAGGGGAGCTTCATCCCGCCTTTGCCAGGCTGACCTCTAAAGGCATTCCTTTTAACGCTCTGATCTTCAGTATGATCGGCGGCATTCTGTCGTTGTTGTCAAGCGTATTTGCAGCGGATACAGTCTATCTTGTTCTCGTCTCCGTCTCAGGATTTGCGGTAGTGGCTGTGTGGATGAGCATCGCCGCATCGCAATTTTTGTTCCGAAGACGGTTTCTTACAGAAGGGCACCAGCTTTCAGACTTGAAATACAGGACGCCGGGATATCCGGCCGTACCGATAGCGGCCTTTCTCCTGTGCCTCGCCTCCTGTATCGGCATCGCTTTTGATCCGAACCAGGCCATCGCCCTTTATTGCGGAATTGCATTTATGGCCGTTTGCTACACCGCTTATTACTTGAAAAACCGGAAAAGCAGAGCCCGCGTGCAAGCCGTAAAATCCCAATAACCAAAAAAAGAACCCTGCAGCGCAAGGGTTCTTTTTTCATTTATACTTCAACCACCCATCTGAACGAATCCCGCACCTTCCCGACTTGGATGCCGGCAATCGTTTCATAGAGCCTTTCTGACACTTCACCGATCAAACCGTTATTCAGTTCAATCGTTTCTCCGTGAATGTGCAGCGCGCCGACCGGCGAGATGACGGCCGCGGTTCCCGTACCGAATACCTCTGACACCTCGCCTCTCATCGCAGCCTCATAGATGTCATCAATGGCGACCTGTTCTTCCCTGACGCGGATGCCCCAGCTTTTTAACAGCTCTATCACAGATGCGCGTGTGATGCCCCCGAGAATGCTTCCGTTTAACGCCGGCGTTACGGCCTCTCCGTTTATGATGAAAAAGATATTCATACTCCCTACCTCTTCGGCATATTTCTTTTCCACCCCGTCGAGCCAAAGCACCTGATCATACCCCAGTTCTTCGGCTTTCCGCTGAGCCTGTAAGCTGGCCGCATAATTTCCGGACGTTTTGACGTCGCCCACTCCGCCGGTGACGGCACGCACATACTCATCCTCCACATAAATACGGATCGGTTTCAGCTGATCGCCGTAGTACGAACCGACAGGCGTCAGAACTACCATGAACTTGTAACGCTTTGACGGCCGGACGCCTAAAGAAGGCTCAGTCGCAATTACAAACGGACGGATATATAAAGAGGTTCCTTTTTCTATCGGTATCCATTCCTGCTCCAGCTCCACCAATTGTATCAATGCCTCCAGCGCCAGCTTCTCGTCAAGAGGCGGCATGCTCATCCGCCGTAACGATTTATTCAGCCGTTTTATATTTTGGTCAGGACGGAACATCAATACCCGGCCGTCTTCTGACCTGTAAGCCTTCAGCCCTTCAAATACGGCCTGCCCGTAATGGAAAACCGATGCGGAAGGATCCAGATGGACCGGTTCATAAGGGGTGATTCTCGGATCATGCCACCCTCTCTCCTCTTCGTAATCCATGACAAACATGTAATCTGTGAAGTACTTGCCAAACCCCAATGAAGCGGAGTCCGGTTTTTCTTTTCTTGCTGTGACCTTACGTCTTTCAATCAGTTGATTCAACAAAAGCACACCTTTCTTGTAATTGTTAAAATTTTCAGTCTTTTATAAGCTGCCTGTTTTCTCTGCCTGAATCGTGTATGCACAGATATATGAGGATGCAGTTGACCGTATCATATCAAATATACCACTTATAAGAGGATAATTATCAAAATTTTTTATATTTTCAATCGAAAATCTAACTTTATTTTATTCTGCTTCATTTTTTTCAATGAGGACTTTCTGTCATATTAAATGATTACGCTTACATAATGTAAAGCAATCCTTTCTTTCGCACAGTCAATCATGTGACAAATTTATGGCGAATAGGAAGGTGGTTGCCGACTGCTTCACGAATTACGTAAGAAATGCGCAAGTAAAAGGGGGATTCGCTTGAAAAAATTTATCGCATTCCAGATTTTGATCGCTTTAGCCATCGGAGCATTGATCGGCCACTTCTTCCCGGATTTCGGGATGGCGCTGCGGCCCGTCGGAGACGGATTTATCCGCCTGATTAAAATGATTGTCGTGCCGATCGTGTTTTCGACCATTGTTATCGGAGCCGCCGGCAGCGGCAGTATGAAAAAGATGGGCAGTCTCGGCATCAAAACGATTATTTGGTTTGAAGTGATTACGACGCTTGTTCTGGCGCTCGGTCTGTTATTGGCGAACGTGCTGAAGCCGGGAGTCGGACTTAACCTCTCTCATCTTGCTAAAAAAGATATTCACGAGCTTTCCGGCTATACGGAAAAAGTAGTCGACCTGAAACAAATGCTTCTTGATATTATCCCCGTTAACATTATTGACGTCATGGCGAAAAACGATCTTCTCGCCGTCATTTTTTTCGCGATTTTATTCGGTGTTGCCGCAGCCGGCATCGGCAAAGCCTCCGCACCTGTCATGAGTTTCTTCGAATCCACGGCAAATATTATGTTCAAGCTGACGCAAATGGTAATGGTCACCGCTCCGATCGGCGTTCTCGCCCTGATGGCCGCCTCTGTCGGGCAATTCGGAATCGCGCTTTTGCTTCCGATGCTGAAGCTGATCGGCACTGTGTTCCTCGGGCTGTTCCTGATACTCTTCGTTCTGTTTCCGATCGTGGGGCTTATCTTTAAAATCAAATACTTTGAAGTGCTGAAAATGATTTGGGACCTGTTTTTGATCGCTTTCTCCACGACAAGCACAGAAACCATTCTGCCTCAGCTGATGGATCGGATGGAGAAATACGGCTGTCCGAAGCGGGTCGTCTCCTTTGTGGTTCCGTCAGGTTTATCGCTGAACTGTGACGGCTCAAGCCTCTATTTATCGGTGTCCTGTATTTTCCTGGCGCAGGCGTTTCATGTGGAAATGCCGCTTTCTCAGCAGCTTCTGATGATGCTTGTCCTCGTCATGACAAGCAAAGGCATTGCCGCCGTCCCGTCAGGCTCACTCGTCGTGCTTCTGGCGACAGCGAATGCCGTCGGTCTCCCCGCGGAAGGCGTCGCCATCATTGCCGGTGTCGACCGCGTCATGGACATGGCGAGAACCGGCGTCAACGTGCCCGGCCATGCGGTCGCCTGCATCGTCGTGTCCAAGTGGGAAAAAGCATTCAAATATAAAGGACCCGTCACGGCAGACCAGACCGCCCGGACAGAAAGTATGTAAACACAAAAAAGACCACCTTATTGGTGGTCTTTTCTTTAATCAATCGCCGCATGATCCTCTTTTTCAATCAAAGCAAGGCGTTCATTGATTTCTTCCTGAGTCATATCGTGCTCTTTCACATACATGTTGCGTTCGTTCGTACGGCATTCGTGACTGCAGCTGCGCATGTATTTGTATTCATTCTCAGGTGTGCAGATCATTTTTTTATTACATGCCGGATTTGCACAGTTCACATAACGCTCGCACGGCTCGCCCGTGAAATAGTCTTTTCCGATGATAACGTGCTCTACGCGGTTGACCGGTACGCTGATTCTTTCGTCAAACACGTAGCACTGTCCGTCCCACATTTGCCCTTTCACTTCAGGATCTTTACCGTAAGTGACGATACCGCCGTCAAGCTGGGACACGTCTTCAAAGCCCTTCTTCAGCAGCCAGCCGGAAAATTTTTCACAGCGTACGCCGCCTGTGCAGTACGTGAGGATTTTTTTGCCTTCAAGCATGTCTTTGTGCTCTTCAATCCAGTCCGGCAGCTCACGGAACGCCTCAATATCAGGTCTGACCGCTCCGCGGAAATGACCGAGGTCATACTCATAGTCGTTTCTGGCGTCGATCACGATCGTGTCAGGATCCTGCATTTGCTCATAAAAATCTTTCGGTTTCAAATGCTTGCCCGTCGTGACATTCGGATCAACATCATCTTCGAGACGAAGCGTCACCAATTCTTTTTTATGGCGCACAAACATTTTGCGGAATGCATGTCCGTCAGCCTCGTCAATTTTGATCGGCATGTCGGCAAAGCGCGGATCAGCTTTCAGCGCATTCATGTATTGTTCCGTCTGTTCAACCGTTCCGGACACCGTACCGTTAATGCCTTCTTCAGAAATCAAAATACGGCCTAACAGACCGAGCTCCTTACAAAACTTCAAATGCTGAGCCGTGAACTCTTCAGGCTCATCAATCTTTACATATTTATAATAAAGTAAAACTCTATATTGTTTTTCCATGATTTATACACCCTGTTCAATTAAATTAATGATCGCACACTCTACTATATCATACAGGAAAACGGGCGAAAGATGAACATTTCCGTCCGGACTCTTTCTTCCAGTCACGCTTCGCCTTTTAAAACCTGCTGAAAATAAAACCGATACGTGTTGCGCAAAAAGGTCTCAAGCGAAAGGCCGGCCGCGGTCTGATACTTGCCGATAATAAACGGAAAACGGTCACGGCCTTTTGCCCGCAAAAGATAGGCGCTGTCTTCAGCCAGTTCTGAGATGAGCGCCTCAACGACAGGCCGGCATGCGTCCCGCACGGCTTCAAGAATTTGCTGATCCCCTGTATGCTGGTACTGCTCTATCAGCTTTGCCAAATCCTTTTCTTCCATAATATTCACTTCCTTACACCATATAAAAAAGAGGAGCAGCTTTTATAAAGCGGACGCCTCCTCCTGTGACTCCGCATAACCGATGATCTGGCCGACCTGTAATTCACGGCCTTCAGTCAGGTTATCCGAAGGGGTAAACATATCTTTCTCGAATACTAAAATAACGGTCGATCCAAATGAAAAATAGCCCAGCTCTTCCCCCGTCTCAAGCCTGTTTCCGGTGTTTGTCTGAACGATCGAGTTAATATTCATCGCACCTACCGGAATCATGAGCATCTGCTGGTCAGCACGGGTCAGCTCGTACACATAACGGTAATTTTTTGAGAGCACATCTTTCCCGTACTTTAACCCCATCGTATTAACGGGATAGGAGCGTTTCCCCAGCTCGGCCAGCTTCTGATACGTGCAGCTGACGGGAGAATGGAAGCGGTGGTAATGTCTCGGGCTCAGGTAAAGCACGGCAAAACACCCGCCGTTATACTTGTGATCGGCGCTTTTAAACCCCGTCAGTTCGGCGAACGAATAATCCTTCCCTTTTACCATGAAAGTTTGATTGGGTTTAATCATGCCCACCGTCTGAACGACGCCGTCCACCGGGCTGACGATGGCGTTCTTCTCTTTTGCCACGGGGCGGAGATTCAAATTAATATCACGAATGAAAAATGACGCCAGTGAATCAAAGTCAGAAGCCGTGCGCTCCGTTTCATTCCAGTTGATGCGATAGTGTTTGGAAAACAGCGGAATCATCGGCTTGCTCAGTTTCGATTCACAGAAGTTTTTAATGAGATAAGACGTCAATCGATTATTAGTCAGTTCAATCAATGAACGGTAAAGAACTTTAGCGGCAGTATTAAACATTGATTACTCCTATGAATTTTCCTATAGTAATAAAAATAAAACACCATAAAAACGCTCCGATGGCGGCGAAGCATAAGTAGGTTTTGAATTCCATTCTGCCGATTCCGGAAAAGTAGCAGGTCACGTGTCTGATGCCGGGGATGAAATAACCTAAAATAATGGTGTACGGCCCGTACTTCTTCATCCACCTGTCTACTTTCTCCATCCTCTTTTCCTTCAGGCCGACCCATTTCCCGAACTTATTAATAAACGGCCGGCCGGCTTTTCTGCCGATGAAGTAGCTGATAATCATCCCAAGGAGCGCTCCGATAAAGCTGATCAGAATGGAGAGCCCGTAATTCAGCACGTTTAAATGAGCGAAGTAGCCTACAAGCGTCATCATGACTTCATCCGGAATAGGCAATCCGATAATACCGAGTGTCAGCATAAGAAAAATCGCGATATATCCGTAATCGGATATTAATTGCTGAACTAATTCCATCTTCTGCTCTCCAGGTTTTCAGGCGCCTGTTTTTTAAAGTGCGGAAATTTAATGTTGCTGACCATTAAATAACCGAGCGCGATCGTTCCCGCCCCCAGAAGAAAAGCGTTATTGATAAAGCTCAAAATGACAAGACACATACCCGCAAACGGAATCGGCATCCCGATAAACGTCGGCAGCTTGCTTTGTTCAATATTAAATCTGGAAAGACGGATCATCCCGCAGATACTGTAGGAAAGCGCGATTAAAATTCCGATGAACGGAATCGTATATAGTGAAACACTGTAAGCGAGCATGGACGGCGCAACGCCGAACGTCACGAGATCAGCAAAAGAGTCAAGCTCCCTTCCCATCTCCGATACCGCGTTCAGCTTACGGGCGGCCAAACCATCAAAGAAATCAAGAAACATCCCGGTGAAAATAAAAATCACCGCAGAGTGTATATTATGATACAAAAGGGAATGAATCGATAAGAGCCCGCAAATAAAATTTCCAATTGTAATCATACTAGGTATATAATTCACAGTTTACACAAACCTCCAATTAAAACCATATCAAATCGGACTGCGTATGCATAAAGGCTCCATTTTACGGAAACATAAAATGAAATTCTTTCAATGCTATCATTCAAATTCTTTTATTATACAGCATTTGGTGTTATTTGAACAATCTAATCTGGTGATTTTTGTTTTTTCGCCGTTCATATTAAGGTAAGCAATCATGGTTTCCTCTATTCCGGATTACCCTGCTTAAATATTCCATGCCGCGATCCGGATTGTCCGTTCTTGATGAATGAAAAGCCGTATGATGTATTGTTATTTCCTTCTCCGTGAAATGAGAACATTACATATAACGATTGCGGACATAAAAAGTTTCATGAATTAAAAAGCCGGCACAAAACGGCCTCATACATTATCTCACAACCCCGTTTTCCAGTATATAGTCTGTCCAAACAAAAAAGGCGCCTTACCATTACGGTAAAAACGCCTTTTAAGATCATTTTATGTAATTGATAAATGACTGAGTGCTTCGGCCGCTCTTTCTCTGGCCTCTTCAACGGTCTCAGCTGCAGAAAGCGCAACCGCCATACGGCGTCCTACTTTCGTGACGGGTTTACCGAATACGCGGACCTGAGTGCTTTTTACCGCCAAAGCCTTCTCCAAACCTTCAACCGCATAATCAGCAAGCTCTTTTGGCGCCTTCAGCGGACGGCTTGCCCCCGGCGACAGCTGAGTGATTTCCGGAATCGGGAATCCCAATACCGCGCGGACATGCAGCGCAAACTCTGACAAATTTTGCGTTACAAGCGTAACGAGCCCCGTATCATGCGGACGGGGGGACACCTCGCTGAAATATACTTTATCTTCAGTAAGGAAAAGCTCCACCCCGAACAAACCGTATCCGCCGAGCTCGTCCGTTATGCTTTTCGCAATGTGTTTCGCCTCTTTGATCTGCTGTTCCGTCATATGATGAGGCTGCCATGATTCAATATAGTCACCGTCTTTTTGTTCATGTCCGATCGGCGCGCAAAAGGACGTACCGTTCGCCGCGCGCACTGTCAGAAGAGTGATTTCTGATTCAAACGGAATGAATTCCTCAACGATGACCCGGCCGTTTTTCACCCGGCCGCCTTCCATCGCCATGTCCCAGCAGCTTTTCAGCCCGGAAGCCGAGCGGCACACGCTTTGCCCTTTTCCGGAAGAGCTCATCAGCGGTTTTACCACGCACGGAAAGCCGATTGTTTCCGCCGCTTCTTTAAATTCTTCATATGTATTCGCGAATTCATAGCCGGCAGTCGGAAGATGAAGCGTCTCTGCCGCAAGCCGTCTGATGCCTTCACGGTCCATCGTCAGCTTTGCCGCACGCGCATTCGGAATGACGTGAAAACCTTCTTCCTCAAGCTTCAGCAGCTCATCCGTCGCAATGGCTTCCACTTCCGGCACGATCAAGTCCGGTTTTTCTTTCTCAATGACTTCTCTGACCTGCGCTTTATCAAGCATATCAATCACATAGCTTTTGTGCGCGGCCTGCATGGCGGGAGCATGCTCATAGCTGTCAACGGCTACAGTGACAACCCCGAGCCGCTGCGCTTCAATGACGACTTCTTTCCCCAGCTCGCCTGATCCTAATAACAACATCTTCTTCGCCTGATACATGTCCTTTGGCTCCTCCCTTTCTATACCCCACTCATTATAACGGAAATATTCAAAAAATAAAGACAAGATAGATAACAAGCTCTATCCTGTCTTTTGCGCTGATTCGAGCGATTCAATCGCCGCTGACACATCCTTCTCGCGATATTGCCCCATTAAGCATAACGATTCTTCCGCCCGGCAGGCGTGAGAAGCAATGCAGCGCTTGGCTTCCTCATGGTTGTCAAGGATGCCGAGATCACAGAGACTGACGGGGAAACCGAGCCGGCGGTAAAACGGAAGCAGCTCTTCAATCTCAGGTCTCCGATTCTCAAGCGCGAGCTGCACCAATATGCCGTAAGCAACCTTCTGGCCATGCAGCACCTGATGTGTCTCCTGAAGAAAACTGAGTCCGTTGTGGACCGCATGCGCCCCTGCCATCCTGCACAAACGGCCGCCATACCCGCCGACCGTCCCCGCAAGCATAATGATCGTTTCCGCCGTATGGATGAACGGCACGGACAGCTCGCCTTTCTCCATGCTTCCGACGGCCGCTTCACTGTAACGCAATAACAGATTACGGATATATTCCGCCTGTCTCAGCCCCGCCTGCGCCATCAGCGGCGCCGCCTCCTCCGTATTTCTGATGACCGCCTCGGCCTCATACCATTTCGCCAGCGTATCACCGATCCCGCTTTTCATATATTCAATGGGAGAGGAAAGCAAAAACAGCGGATCAACAAGCGTCAAATAGCTTGAACGCTTATGATAATCAACTCTGATAAAATTGCCGCTCTCATCATATATGACACTCAACGGCGTACTTGCCGCACACGTCCCCGCAATGGAAGGAACCATCACAGCTTCAATATCAAGCCGGTCTGCCGCCGCTTTTGCCAAATCCAAAATCGTGCCGCCTCCGATACCGATGATCACATCCGCGTCTTCCGCCTGCTCACAGACCTTACGCACCGCCTCAGGTGAACAGTATCCTTTATGCTGAATCACATCCCAGGAAGAACCGCCGCTGTAATCGGAGAACGCCTGATAGGATTTGATTCCGGTCACAATAACGGGTTTTCTGAATGTCTCCAGCAGCCCCGGAAGTTCTTTTGCGATTCCTTCCTTGCATATGTACTGATTCGGGCCGCTTCGGACGATATCTTCAGGCTTCATTCGAATCTCTCCTTTGGCTGGAATTTATATATATTTTCCCACTTGTCAGAAAATACATCAACCGGAGGTGCTTAGCGCTTCGCTTCTTCCGCCTCCAAAAACAGCTCATCAAGCCGCTCCAAAGCCTCTGCCTTTTCAAAACTGCTGAACCACAGATCATCATAAGAATCAAGGATGCGGTAATGGTGGGAAATCAAATGCTGCTGCAAGCGGAACTCGCCTTTTTTCTCGATGGCTTTCCACCACACCTTGCCGCCCATCGTCTTCCCCTTCGGCCTGTCAATTGTGCGGTGAGCAACCGTTTCAATGACCTCCAGCGGATCATCTCCTAATACGGATTGCAGTGTTTCACTTGATCTGAAAAGCGCGCAAACCGCCACAACGTGCGGCCATTCCGCAAGCGCCCGCCCTTTCTCAATCTGCACCAGCGACTTTTTAGAAAGACCGATCACATCCGCCATTTTCTCCTGTGTGTAGCCTCTCTCCGACCGGATTTTCTTCAGCTGGACTGAGACAAGCTCAGTCATATAATCTTGATCCATCTCAACCTCCATATTTATCAATATAGCCATTTTACACCGCGGCACGCCTTTTTTATATCAGAACATTTTCAAACGAATCAAAAGAACCCTGGATTGGCTTATCATTGAAGCGATGTACCTTTCCGCATAATCCAGAATGATGCGGTGAAATACAAACGCACGCCCGAAGAGACAGGTGCGGGCTCCCTGGCGGTTGAGCTCCGGAGAAAATAAAAAGCTGCCGCAGCTGCAGCAGCTAAAACTTTATAGACCGGAAGATCAGCATTATGAAGCGAATACAATCCATCTTGCACTATAATTGACACGTTTTTTCGAACCCTGATTGACCATTTTAAATCTGTATGAATCTCCTTTTTTTAACGAAGGTGTTTCAAAATAAGTCGTTCCATTTTTCTTTGCATTGGCGGTTTTGATTGTTTTCCAGGCACCTTTGCCGTTGACTTGCTTTTGGACGTATATTTTATACGTGCCCTTCCCTTTACTGTTGGATTTAAAAGTCACAGCTCTCAAGGTGTACTTTTTTGTCGTTTTAGTGAATTTAGGGTGATATGTATTGATCACATAGTTAGTGAAATACCCGCTTTTATAAGTATGAAGCCAGTCTTTAGCCTCTGCTTTTTGCGGAGAAGAAAAACCCATAAAACCAATTCCGCTGATTAAAAGAGTAAAAATAATGATGAGCGACTTAAAAATCTTTTTGCTTTTCATCGAGAAAATCCTTCCTTCCTGTAACTATTTACCCTATTTATGTTAATGACAATATAGCCAATCATAAATCCGTCCAACTAACCATTTTGACTGCAGGAAGAGATGTGAACAGCCCTTAAAATGACTATATGACTACTACTTATGATTCTTGTCATTTTTGATTAAGTGATAAAGTTACTTTAAACCACTATTCATTTTGTTGTTTTTGTATCAATTGTCATAGCGAGGTCTTTTCCTATCAATGCCTCTCTTTCGGCGTTTGTTCTGCTGCTGTAATGGGGCTCTCCTTGGATAAACCCCTGCACCCATGACAAACTGTCATACGTTTGCCACCTATGAATGAACGCACAATACACATAATGGAGGGATTGCAATGGACGAAATGGTCCTGGAAACACAACAATGGCTGAATGAGACGTACAAAGGCAGACACGGGTACAACAAAGTGCCGGAAAACGGAAAAACGGGCTGGGATACCATTTACGGTCTGACACGGGCGCTTCAAATTGAGCTTGGTATTTCAGAACCTGCCGATAACTTCGGACCGACGACACAAAGATTGTTTAAGCCGTTGAAAAAGCAGGCTCCCGATTCTAAGCCGACAAACATGAATTACATTCTGCAAGGGGCGCTGTGGTGTAAAGGTTTTAACCCCGGCGGATTTTCAGGCGTTTTCTATGAAAATACCGAAAGCGCTGTAAAAGAGTTTCAAAAAGCGGCCGGGCTCACTAAGCAAGACGGCATCGTCACGGCACTCATTATGAAAGCCTTGCTGGATATGAGCGCTTTTCGATTAGTAGCGGGAGGCGACAAAAGAATCCGCCAAATCCAGCAGAACCTGAACCGGGATTACAATGACTACATCGGCTTGATGCCTTGTGACGGCTTATATGCCCGCGATACAAACAAGGCTCTCATTTATGCCCTGCAAAAAGAAGAAGGCATGAGCACAAGCGTCGCCAATGGATTTTTCGGAAACGGGACGACCAGCTTATGCCCTACCTTGACTCCCGGCGATTCACGGACAGGCTTTGTTTTGATTGTCCAATACGCGCTTTACTGTAATGGGGAAGCGTTTGATCCCGGTGAATTCGACGGAAAATACGGCGTCGGAGTTGTATCGGCAGTGAAAGCTTTTCAAAAGTTTATGTGCCTGCCGCAGACCGGTTATGCGGACATGCCGACGATTAAAGCTTTATTATCAAGCTCAGGCGACACAACGCGGGCTGCTTCAACTTGTGACACCGCTGCCATTTTGACGGCAGATACGGCTAAAACTTTGCGTGAGAATGGCTATAAGATCGTGGGAAGATATCTGACCGGGAATGTGCGGACAAGCAGCGGACTGACATCGAAAGCGTTAACGTCAAAAGAACTTTCCACGATTTTCAATGCCGGCTTAAGCGTGTTTCCGATTTATCAGGACGGCGGCTATGAATCTTCTTATTTTGTAAAAGATCAAGGAACGAGAGATGCGTACAGCGCTGCATCAGCCGCCCGAAGATTAGGTTTTCCGTCAGGAACGACCATTTACTTTGCGGTCGATTTCGATGCGTATGATTATGAAGTCACGGATAAAATCATTCCTTACTTCCAAGAAATCAAGTCAGCTTTTATGAAAATGCAGGCGTTCTCAACTGCGCCGAAATATGAAATCGGGGTATACGGACCGAGAAACATTTGTATCCGGACATCAGAAGCAGGTCTGACCAAATATAGCTTTACAGCTAACATGTCGACCGGATTCAGCGGCAACCTCGGATACCCGATGCCGAAAAACTGGGCTTTTGATCAATTTTATGAAGGAACGATCGGAAGCGGAGCGGGAAAAGTCGCCATTGACAAAGACGGATACTCCGGAAAAGACTCGGGTGTAAGCAGCGTCCATCCGCCTTCTGATCCTGTGTATGATGCAAGACTGCGCACACTGACGGATATTTTAACAACCATTCCTGCTTTAGAAAATATATCGAATCTTGCGAATGCCATGTTTGAATTCGACAAGACAGAAACCATTTATGCATCACCTGAAATGGATATTCTTTTATCTACTTCACTTTTGGCAACAGTGCCAAGCGAAGGTTCTCCCAACACAGTTACCATTACAAATGGCAAACCGGGAGCCTATATTACCGGTCTGATGGGAGATTCACAAGTCTCTTTTACAGCATCACAAATTGATTCCTATCAAAACCTGCTTAACAGTCTGAGCTTGTCAGTCCGCAACGGTTATTTAGAAGTGTATGTCAATCCGGCTGCAGGATCGCTGAATATTCAATTTAAAATTTATACACCTGATATTCCGGTCGGTGACAGTGCTACAACTGGACTAACAACTACCATTACATTTAAAATAAAACAAAAGAGCTTCAGGTTGCCGGATTCCGAAGAGGTGTACTCCCCGGATTGGGATTCTGTCGTGAATACCATGGCTATTGCAGGCGCAGGAATTATTGTTATTGTAGGGATCGGTGCTTTAGTCGTTTTAGCACCTGAATTAGGAGGAGCTGCAGCCTTGTTCAGCACGGTTTTATCACTATTTCTATAATTGAACAGGCAGCT
The DNA here is from genome assembly GCF_052055895.1 of Bacillus sp. D7-8. Lineage (NCBI taxonomy): Bacteria > Bacillati > Bacillota > Bacilli > Caryophanales > Bacillaceae > Bacillus > Bacillus sp. D7-8. Next base: position 232,631 of record NZ_CP179922.1, on the reverse strand, counting down.
CCTTGCTCCAGGAATGCTCAATGAGTATTCTTGGAGTTATTTCTAAAGGAGGATTCGCATGAAGATTGATATGCAGACATACAAGGAAACCGTTCAAAAAATAGAAACCGATTTGATTCCGCGAAGTCAAAATGACAAAGAACTGCTTACATACTTAATGAAACAAGATTCGCTCACACTGAATCAAATGAAAATGTGTTTCACTGAACCGCCCCTCACCTTCCAACATACTGTCAAAATCGTATGTACAGTTACATTCATCACGTTATATATCTTTTTTTTCAGCACTCATTTTAATGATTTGATTGAAATGGCTCTGCAGATGGTTTTCGGCCTGGCCGGCCTTGTTTGGATTATTGCTGTATTTCCGTTTTCAAGAAAAATCCAAGTGTCTGACCGTTTCAGACAAAAATCTGAAAACACCCGTATCACCGGAATGATAGACTTTGTCCTCGAACAACGATACAAAGACATGATCAGTTAAAAACCCCTCTGCTTAAGGGGTTTTTTTATTATGCAATCCCTTCACCCCCCTTATCAAAAAGGCTCTTCCCCTTTGGAAATAACCGGAACACCCAATTTCGTTTTCAATATAATGAGGTAGTGGATCTGCAAAGAAAGAAGGGCGACATGATGGGTATCATTAATGGCAAAATGTTCATTGACCGATTAAATCAGCTTGGAAATGAGATTTGGCTTGATGGTGAAAAGATCGAGGGACAGATTTCTGAACATCCCGCATTTAAGGGCCTTCTGGAAACGAAGCGCTCTCTTTATGATTTGCAAACGAAACCGGATATGAAAGATCAAATGACTTACAGTCTCCCCGGTAAAAAAGAACGGGCCGGGCTTTCATACCTGCAGCCGAAAACGAAAGAAGACGTAAAAAGAAGAAGAAACATGTTCGAACATTGGGCCAGACACACGCACGGAATGATGGGACGAAGCCCGGATTATATGAATACCGTGCTGATGAGCTTCGCCTCCTCCGCCGCGCTTTTGAAAGACCGCGATCATTGTTTTCCGGAACATGTTCAAGCGCTGTACGAACGCGCTGCTGCACAGGATCTTTCTTTTACGCACACGTTTATCACCCCTCAGGTGAATCGTTCACAAATGGGTGTAAACGTATCGCCGACACCTATCTCGGCAAAAGTCGTCGATAAAAATGAAAAAGGCCTCATCATACACGGCGCCCGGATTTTAGCCACACAAGGCGGCCTGACGGATGAAGTGCTCGTGGTTTCTCTGCCTAAAATGTATTTTGAATCGGATGAAGCGTTCGCTTTTTCAATCCCTTCCAATACAAAGGGAGTAAAATTCATCTGCAGGGAATCTTTCGTACTCGGAAAATCATCGTTTGATTATCCGCTCAGCTCAAGATATGAAGAAATGGATTCTATCGTTGTATTTGATCACGTTTTGGTCCCTTGGGAACGCGTATTTTTTTATAATAATTACGAGGCGGCTTTTGATTTTAATATGAAAAGCTCTTTTAACGCCTTCGCATTTCATCAAGTTATCACGAGACAAATTGTAAAGACGGAGTTTCTCCTGGGCCTCGCCCAAACGCTTGTCGAAGCGATAGATGTGGGCGAATATCAGCATATTCAGGCTAAGATGGCTGAAATCATCACCGGTCTGGAAACGATGAAAGCCCTTTTGGAAAAGTCGGAGAATGATGCGGAAACAGATGAATGGGGTTATATGCGTCCGAGTGTCACTCCGCTTCGTGTGGTCAGCGCGATTTTCCCCGACATCTACCCGCGCTTCACGGAAATCATTCAGCTGATCGGGGCAAGCGGAATGGTGACTTTGCCGACTGAAAAAGCGTTCCGTTCTGACATCAGAGGAGACCTTGACCAATATTTGCAGGCGGCCGAATTGAACGCTGAGGACCGGGTAAAAGTGTTCCGCCTCGCATGGGATTTGACCATGAGCCCCTTCGGAACAAGACAGACACAATATGAGCGGTACTTCTTCGGTGACCCCGTCCGCTTAACCAGCCATCTGTACAGAAGCTATCCGAAAGAAGAACAGACCGCGGTCATCAAGGAATTCCTGCACATTCATAAATAAAACAAAGCAGAGAGCGCATCTCTGCTTATGATAGCTGGATCGGCTGCCGCCGATCCTATTTTTTATTTTGGCTGATCACCACCATCGTAATATGCGATAACGCGAAAGAGACAAGCGTATACACAACGGCCCACCCGATAAACGAGAAATTCAATACGGTAAAGGTGCATATAAGGCAAACGGCCAAAGCGGCAGCCGGCATAATGAACGCGTTTTTAAACAGGTACGTTCCGGCGACTGACAAGATGATGATACAAAGCGGCAGAACACCGAACGCAAAATCCAATTCATCAATCAACAGATGCACTCCCTTCGCTTTTCTTAGTCCGGCCTAACACATCTTATGCCTGAGTACAAAATCGAGTACTTCAAATCTTTCGCGCTCCGGCTGATTTTCCCTCCGGTTATTTATTCAAAAAAATGAAAACTTTCCTTAAAGCGTTTACATTCACGTCAGACTGTGATAATTTAAGAAAGCGCTATCATACACAAGTTAATGATTTTTGGATGGAGATGAGGAGAACCAGGAAACCCCGCCCTTTCACAAGGGTGATTTCTGGTTCTTTTTGTCATTTTCAAGGAAAGGAGTCATACATACATCATGATAGACGTTCAGCAAAGGGGAGGATATGATGTTTCAATTGTTTAAGCCGGCTCCGCATATTGAGAGATTGGATGATTCAAAGACGGATGCGGCCTATAAACGGCTCAGGCTGCAAGTATTTTTGGGGATTTTCATCGGGTATGCCGGGTATTATTTGCTTCGCAAAAACTTTGCCTTCGCTATCCCTTATTTTCAGGAACAAGGTTTTTCAAAAGGGGAACTTGGCTTGGTGCTTGCGGCCGTATCAATCGCTTACGGCTTCAGTAAATTTATTATGGGGATGGTGTCTGACCGCTGCAACCCGAGGTATTTCCTTGCGACGGGTCTGTTTTTGTCAGGTGTCGTAAACATTTTATTTGTTTCCATGCCGTGGGTCACGTCAAGCGTGACGATTATGTTTATTTTTATGTTTATTAACGGATGGTTTCAAGGAATGGGCTGGCCGCCTTGCGGACGGACGATGGCTCATTGGTTTTCCATCAGTGAACGCGGTACGAAAATGTCGATATGGAATGTCGCCCATAACATAGGCGGAGGTATTCTCGCCCCGCTCGTGACTCTCGGCATCGCCATGTTTGTTACTTGGAAAAGCGTGTTTTTCTTTCCGGCGATTATCGCCATCGTCATTTCATTTGTGATTGTTCTTCTCGTACGGGACACGCCGCAATCCTGCGGGCTTCCGCCGATTGAAGAATACCGGAATGACTATCCGAAACATGCGTTCAAAGACCAGGAAAAAGAGATGACGACCAAAGAAATTCTTTTCAAATACGTGCTGAATAATAAGTTTCTGTGGTATATCGCATTTGCCAATGTGTTTGTTTATTTTGTGCGGTACGGTGTCGTTGACTGGGCGCCGACTTATTTGACGGAAGCGAAAGGGTTCTCTCCTGAAGATTCCAGATGGTCTTATTTCCTTTATGAATATGCGGGAATTCCGGGAACGATTTTGTGCGGCTGGATCAGCGACCGGTTTTTCAAAAGCCGCCGCGCGCCGGCAGGCGTACTGTTCATGGCCGGCGTATTTATCGCTGTATTGGTCTACTGGCTTAACCCTGCCGGTCATCCGCTCATCGATAATATCGCGCTGATCAGCATCGGCTTCTTAATCTATGGACCTGTCATGCTGATCGGGCTTCAGGCCATTGACCTTGCGCCTAAAAAAGCGGCGGGAACGGCAGCCGGCTTAACCGGGTTTTTCGGCTACATCGGAGGCTCTGCTTTCGCCAACGCCATCATGGGTTATGTCGTAGACCGCTTTGACTGGAACGGCGGCTTTATCATGCTTATCTCCTCATGCGTGCTGTCCATCGTCTTCTTGGCTATGACGTGGAATACGGGCAAGCGGGCGGAGCATGTGTAAGAAAACAACATAAAAGATTAATATTTTTGCAGTACAGCATTTACAACGATTTTCTACACTAGAGACAGATATTGATTTTTAAGGGGGAAGAAAACATGCGGAAACATAAATTGTTTGCTTTGGTATTGCTTTCATTCGGTTTATTGTCATTCATCGTCACGCCTGTATCGGCAGCGGGAAAAGGAAACCTCTTGTCTCCTGACAGAATTTTGACCATTGCCCATCGCGGTGCTTCGGGGTATGTCCCGGAGCACACGATCCTTTCTTATGAAACTGCGCAAAAAATGAAGGCTGACTATATTGAGCTGGATTTACAAATGACAAAAGACGGCAAGCTGATCGTCATGCATGATGAAAAACTGGACCGCACCACAAACGGACAAGGCTGGGTGAAGGATCATACATTAGCCGAGATTCAAAAGCTCGACGCCGGCTCTTGGTTCAATAAGGCCTATCCGGAAAAAGCAAAACCGCAATACGCCGGACTTCGCGTTCCCACACTTGATGACGTGTTAAAACGGTTCGGCAGACATGCAAACTATTATATTGAAACAAAGGCGCCCGAAACATATCCGGGTATGGAAGAAAAACTGATCGCTTCACTGAAAAAATACAAATTGGCAGGTAAGCATGCGAAACTTGGACAAGTTATCATTCAGTCTTTCAGCAGGGACAGCCTTCTGAAAATCAAACAGCTCGATCCGAAACTTCCCGCCGTCCAATTGCTTGAAGCGGAACAGATGACGTCAATGACTGACGCAGATTTAACGGACATTAAAACATATGCCGTCGGAATCGGACCGGATTACAAAGCGCTGAACGCTCAAAATGTCCGAAACATTCGCAGCCACGGCCTTCTGCTTCATCCTTACACCGTAAACAGCGAGGCGGACATGCGCCGTCTGCTGAATTGGGGCGTAACCGGTGTGTTTACCAACTATGCGGATATATTCCAAAAGGTTAAAAAAGAATACAAATCATAAAGCCAGCATGGGTTCGGGGATGATGCCGAACCCATTTTTTTTGCCCAATAATGCAAACGCCATCATGGGTTATGTAGCGGGCGGAGCATATTATTAAAAGGCTGAGACTCACCTTAATTATAAAAAGGTATCACTGTAATGATGAATTACTTGTGATACCTTTTTAAACAAAGGAATATAATTATTTATTTCTATTATCTAGTTTCTTTCTTATACTATTTGTAATAGACGATAATACAAGTGATACTAAACCATAGACAACCACCCATCCCCAGAAGGATAGATTAAAAACAGTGAACATTAATATGACTGAAACAACTATACTGACAAGCGGCATTATATAGACTTTTTTGAAAATATAAGTGAATATAATCGATAAGACGATAATAGAAAGTGGTAAAATACCAAAAGCAAGATCTAGCTCATCCATTATTATTCTCCTTTGTGAATTTAATTTCCCTTTAAATATACTCACTCAGCTGTCTAGCGATTTAAAAAATGTATCTAATCACTCCAAACTTCTTTGTTTTTCTTAATCATAAAAAAGTCATATTCAGAAACATGGGTATTGTTAATAATTTTTTCAAGTCCTCTGATAGGAGTAGATTTTAATTTTTTTCCGTTTTTATAAGAGTAAGAATTAATCACATATTTCCCACCCTTGCTTATTTCTAACAAGAAAATTTTAGACTCGTCAAAATAAGTGAATTTTGCTTGGTTTTCAAATTTTGTCGACCTATTTAACGGGATTTTTTTTCCCGGCTTCATACTTTTCAGATCGAAAGTATAAAGTATTGAATTAGCTGCCAAATGATATAAAGTGTCATTTTTCACAAAAAAGTTATTAGTGGAAAGAGGAATTGCCAGTTGAGAAATTTCATCAGGGATATGATAACTGCCTAAAGGATATGCCCCTTTAAACTTTTTATGCTTTAAATCAATTTCTGCTACTTTGAATTGTACTTTGTTTGATTTATCCGTTTGGTTATATAGTATAAAAAAGGCTGAGCTTTTTTTAACTATTATTTGTGAATAAACACTCCAATTTTCTTCATTTAATATAGGAATTGTTGTTCCTTTCCCTACTGTAACTTTATCTTTATCTATTTTAACACCCTGAAAAGTCGGTGTTTTGATTGAAGAATCTTCATTTATCACGTAAATATATTCACCGTCATTACCAGTACTTGTATAGAAACCCGGAATAATCTTCTCATGAAATCCACTGCCGTTACCCCATCTAATTAAACTATTATAATGGTTTTCACCGACTCCTTGATTATTCAAAAAATAAAAGATATTTTCTTTTATTAAATGGCCTGATGATTGCCCATAACTTGTATGTACTTGATGTTGCATCGGGAATTTTTTAAAGTTATCGCCTATCATATAAACTTCTTTTTTGTCCTGTCTAACTATGTTTTTTTCATCTTGTGCAATGGTTCCAACCTCAATAGCATCTCCTTTTACAGCTGTTGCTGCTCCTTTTTCATCAATGTATACAGTATAACTCCCATCTTTAGGATAATCTATTGTAGCTGAATAATATATAGCTGCAATTTTATCATTCAAGAAATACTTTTCCTTTTCTTTTTCAGTTTGTTTAACATTAGAAACTGAATTAGTATATTTAAAAGTTCCAATACATATAAATATACCTATTAATACTATGACCGCAATTATAATAAGCCACTTAATCTTGTTCAAATATAATCTCTCTCCTTAAAATAATATGACTCCCTAAATAAACTTAGGGAGTGAAATAATTCATCTAAATGTTTTAATAGTTTTTGTATAATTGGAATCTCTGATGTCTCTTGGATAGACGCCCAGTCATAATTTTCGCGTTTTCATACTTATTACCTCCTGCTATTTATTTATTCTCCTATATTTTAATTTATTATACAATTATTGTAATCTCAACTTACGTACTGTATTTATTCTATGGTTAATTATTTGTTTTGTCTCTAAAACTTTGACTTTGGAGTACAGGAAAAAGATGAAGCATGAAGAAGAAGAAACATAAAAGATTAATAGTTGCCCAACATATCTTTTACATTCATTGTTTAATATGGAAGACAGTTATTGATAAGGCGGAGAAATCATGAGAAAAAAGAATACTGTCCTTGGTTGCCTGTCGTTAGGCTTTCTCATTCATCGTCACGTCTGTATCGAACCCATTTTTTTGCCCGATCAAAAAACCTTGCGGGAACGTTACCGCAAGGTTTTTATCAATCATTATTCTTTTCCGGCAGCGGCTTCCGCCTGTCCGCCTTTTAATTGATCATTGATTGCTTTGGCGTCTTTCAAATACTCAGTCTTGAATCCGCTCTTCAGCGCCCACGCATAGAAGGCAAGGGCAACGATTGCGATCAGCCCCATATCCCAGCCGTACGGAATGATGTTCAGACCGCCGAATTTTTCACTTCCGAGCCATGAAATGACCATCATGCTGAGCAGATAGACAACCATCCAGACGCCGCCTTTAAAGTTTCTGCGGAATCCTTTCCACTTCGCTTTCGCTTGGTAGTAGAAATAAATCGGAAGGCCGATCAAAATGATAAACAGCACCTGCCCTGTTAACGGCCAGCGCGCCCAATACAGCACGAGAGACGCGAACACGAAGCCGAGCGGTGCAACCACGCTGAGGCCTTTCAGACGGAGAGGCCGGTACAAATCCGCCGCCGTCCGCCGCAGCGTCATCACCGTCACGGGACCCGTGATATAAGAAATCAGCGTCGCAACGGAAATGATTTCAGCAAGCACGCCCCATCCTCTGAATAAAAACAGAAAGATAAACGATACGATCAGGTTGAAAATCATCGCTTGGCGCGGCACGCCGTACAGCGGATGAAGCTTTCCGAAAATGCTCGGCATATATTTATTTTTTTCCATGCCGTAAATCATGCGTGACGTCGTAGCGGTATAAGTGATACCCGTTCCCGACGGAGATACGAACGCATCCGCATAAAGAATAATGACAAGCCAGTTGATATTCAATGCGATCGCCAAATCGGCAAATGGAGAGTTGAAGTTCAGGTGACTCCAGCCGTGAACGATCATGGAAGGTTCAACCGCACCGATAAATGCGATTTGCAATAGGACGTAAATGACGGTTGCGACCAGCAGCGAACCGACAACCGCAATCGGAATCGATTTGCCGGGATTTTTTGCTTCTCCGGCCATGTTAATCGGGCTTTGAAACCCGTTAAACGCAAATACGATACCTGATGTGGCCACCGCCGTCAGCACGCTTGCCCAGCCGTTCGGCGCAATACTTGAACCGGATGTGAAGTTTCCGCCATGAAAACCGGTAAACAGCAGCGCTCCGATTGTCAGCCCCGGAATAATGATTTTAAAGATGGTAATCAATGAATTCGCTTTTGAAAATAAGTTAACTGTCCAATAATTCAGTAAAAAGTAAATAATCAGTAATACGGATGCGAAGCCGAGCCCCTCTCCCGTAAGAGTGCCGTTGTGAACGAGATTGCTTGTCCATTTTGCCCATTCCCACGGCCATGAGCTCATGTATTGAACAGACGCAACCGCTTCCACCGGAATAACGGAAACAATCGCAATCCAGTTTGCCCATCCTGCGATAAATCCAATAAATGATCCATGAGAATATTGAGTATATTTTACCATTCCCCCGGCTTCCGGGAACATTGAACCCAATTCACTGTAAGAAAGTGCGATAAACAAAATAACGATCATACCGATAATCCAGGAAATAATTGCGGCAGGTCCCGCAATCTGAGCCGCCCGCCACGCCCCGAATAACCAGCCGGAGCCAATCATCGACCCAAGTCCGACCATCATGAGTGCAAACGTTCCCATTCTGCGATGTAATTGATTCATAAAGTTAACACCTTTCAATTAAAATATGACTCCAGCGCTATCATATATTTATAATATTATTCTGAAAATAGTTTTGTCAATCTTTATCGCATTAAAGCGGAAAGCCAAAATTACCCTTCAGATGTTTAAACAGCCGTTAAGCGGGAATAACTACTGCAAGCCAGAAATAGAAAGGAGTTTTTATCGTGAAACAAAAACTGCTCATTTCAGGACTTGCCGTGTCGACTGTCGGAGTGACTTCCTACCTGCTCAAAGATAAATCAAACCGCCAAAAGGTGATGAACTTTATCCGCAATATGAAAACATCGCTCTCCGGGAAGCAGGATATTGAATCATTCCCCGTCAACAAAGCAGGCAACCCGCATCCCGAAGATATTGAAGATAATAAAATGGTATCCGAAGGCTCCATGTACCCGGTTCAATATTATGATGACAAGAAGAAATAATCTGTTCCCGGGCTGCCCGGCCGTATCAAACGGCGGCAGCTTTTTTTATGCAGACGGCGTTTGATAGATCCGCCAATATTGGCGCGATCCTTTCTCCCGCACGGTAATGCCCAGTTTGGATATTTCCGCTTTCAGCTCTTTCGCATCAGCCTTTTCCTCCTCTTTCAGCGCCTTTTCTCTCGCTTTTAAAAGAGCATTTGCCCCAGGCTCCAAATCCGGCGTGTCCGGCACCCACCGTTTGTATTCTTCTTTAAAAGGATCTTCCGTCCCCAGCCAGACATACCCATGCGCGCGAAACGCATCAGCCGCTTTTTCAACCGCGGGCTCAAGCTTCTCCCGAAAAAGCTCCTGCCCTTCAGTCCCCAATAAGACAAGATGCTTTTCATCCGTAAACACACCGGAAATGCTGTCTTTCGAAAACACGCTTTCTTCATTATATATGGTTAAGGACACCTCGCTGTCCGTCACGACTGCCACAAGAGTTTCTTTAAAAGCTGCCCGCGTCAGCCACACTCCCCCGATTAAGCCGATAACGGCGGTTGCAGCCGCAGCCTTCCATCCGTGAAAAGAAGCGATCATTTCCAGCGGCCCGATAACAGGCAGCCAATCCAATGTTACGGCCCATTTCGCAATGACCGGCAGAAACCATCCGATGACCAGCCCCAATATTGGCGGCACCAGAAAAACCAAAGCTTTTTCAACCGATGATAACTCAAGAACCGTCTGTTTTTTTATTTTTATTTCGTTCATGTTTCTCCTCCGTCTGTGTTTTTCACAACTATCCATTATACAAAGGGTTGGATGATTATGTAAACTGTTTCCGAAACAATAAAAAGCCTCCCGACCGCCGGGAGGCTTTTTAAAACAGGAGCTCATATACTTCATTCAATTCCATCGTGCGCTTCTCATCCTGCTCGTTCTCAGCATATTTGATTTCCTTTTCAAGCACCTGATTCAGCGCATCCATTTCCAAATCATTTAGATCTTTCACAAACTCGCCCTCATTTGCATAATGCTTCGCCTGAAGCTTTTTATAAATCCCTCGGCACACGTCATGCTCCAAGTGGTTCGAAAGCGACTCGCGCAAATATCCGAGTGTCCTGTCCATCATGTAAGCCCTCCCTTTTCTTTAGGAATAGCTTCCCGGAAAGAGAGAAAAACTATACATGAAAGCACCGGGCGGCTGTTTTAACTCTGTACCTGAATGGAGAAAAATCCGCTGCTTAACGGCGTGTACGGCCCGTTCAGCCCCGTTGCGGAGAAAGAGAACGTTCCTGAACTGACATAAGAAAGAGGAACACTGTAATATTTAATATAGCCTGTAACGATATTGCCGTTTTTCGTATATTCATCTTCCAGCGCTTTTGACGTAAGATTTGTAATATTCGTTCCGTTGTTAAACGCCTGGATCGTGTTATTGTTCGGATACCCCTGGAAATATACGGCTAAATAACCCGTTGTACCCTTCATCGGTTTTGATGCGCTGATTTGGTTCGGTCCGATATTTTCCCATTGGTAATTCTGACCGTCAGACGTCACACCGATAATACGGATTTGTGTTAAAGCAGGAGCCGGCGCCGCAGACGCAGACGGAACCCACAACCCGCTCACAAGCAACAAAACAGCGGCGGCCGCCGCGAATAGCATAACGAGTCTCTTTTTCATGTTTCTTCCCCCTCTTATTCTTTTCGTAGAATCCTATACTATTTTACATGATTTACAAGGAAAAAGATTACATTTTATAAAAGAGTCCGGAACACTTTGTGAACTAGATATGAAACGCTCTTGAAACACCGTTGATCATGAGAAAGATGCCGCAGATTCTTAACACGACTCTCGAACTTCTGTCATCTTTACCGAAAAAGGTTTTTCCGAGCCTCCCGATCCATACGTTCATTGCGGCTCCCGCGAGCAATTCTATGATTCCGATCATTTCTGCCATATACAAAGCAGCCACCCTTCTAACCGTTTTTTTTCATATGACGATTTATCATATAAAGTGATAAGACCAATGACGCTGCACCGGCAGCAAGAAACAGGCTCAGCGGCACTATCTGCATGCTGCCTCCGCCATTGTTTTGAAACGCGCCGATCGCCCATATTTCAGGAGTAAACAACGACAGCATCTGCATGTACTCTGGAGCCGCGTCTAATGTGAAGAAAGCCTCTCCCAATAAACCCGTGACAGCTATAAAAACCGAAGCAAGCGACGTGAATTGCTTTTGGCTCTTCATGAACGGTATCACGGCCATCGTTACAGCAGTCAGCGCAAACGAGCAGGCCGCAAGCACCGCTCCCGCAGCAAAAACATGATCAGCAAAACGGATATGCAGCATGAATGTTCCGGCAGCGAGGATCACGATAATATGGAGAAGACCGAAAAGATACGCCGCCGCAAACTTAGAGATTGCATATGCCGTATAGGAAACGGGCGTGCTCAGCAATCTGTCATATGTATGATTTTCTTGTTCATCTATAAATGATCGCAGGCTTTGGACTGCAACGAACCAGATAAACATCACTAAAAACCCGATAAGTCTGTCGGCTGCCTGTCCGCCTTCATAAACGTGATGGCGGTCAACATTGACGGCGGAATGACCCTGAATATCCTTCAAGAGATCAGCTGCCGCCTGCTTCCCGTCGGTGTGCAGCGTGCGGGATATCACTTTTGCATCGCGGACTATTTTTTTCAGCGCGCCCGCCTGCTGCGCAATCAGCTGCTCTGTCAAAACAGCATCACCCTTTTCTTCATTCTGAATAAATGAAACGTTCAATTCATCTCCGGAAAATAATGTCTCTTCAAAATGAGAGCCGATCAGCAATCCAAAGGATATATCCTGATGATGAACCTTTGTTTTTAATACGTCCTCCGTGACCTTCGTGACTTTTATATGGCCGGCTTTCTGAATCATTTTCATAAATTGCGCTGAATAGGCGCTCTGATCCTCATCAGCTACATATACTTCCTTCTGCTGACTGCCATCCGCAGAAAAGGAAAAGAAATATGTGAGAAGGAGCGGGGCGGAAATCGTCGCAAAGATGGCAGCCCGATTTTGCAGCATCAGTTTCAGCTGATGTCTGATCATGAATAACAGCTGCGTCATGAAACAGCCTCCTTCCGTTTAAACACCCAGATGGTCAAACATAAAAACACGGCGCCGATGGCGGCAAGCTCTGCCAAATCCGTCGAAATACCGCTCAGACCGGCATGCTGCGTGACACTGACATAGCTGTTGATCGCTTTGCCGTTCGGTATCAGTTCCTGGACAATTTTCAAACTGTCAGGCAAGCCGTCTTTTGCGATAAAGCTTCCGCCTAAAAAACTGAATCCGTATAAAATGGGAGCCGCCATGCTTGAGACGGTCTCGTGGTTTTTTGCAGTAAACCCCCAAAGAAGCACGATACTGCCGATCGCAAATGAATAAACAATCGTAACCAGTAATATTTCAAACAAATTGCCCCATTTTACCTGATACAAGATGCTGCTTGCGATGATGACGGCAGCCATTTGCATAAGGATGGCAAGCATGATTCCCAAAAGCTTACCCGCCACGTACTGGATACGTAAAACAGGCATTGATTTGATTCTGAATAACGTGTGCTGCTGTCTCTCTTCCACTATCCCGTGAATGAGCGCAAACGCGGTCATAATGGAGAACATGACGACCATTGCGATTGAATAATACTGCATCGCATCAATCGGGGCCGCGTGATTGCCGGCCGACTGTTTCGGAATGGTGACAGCCTGTTCACGTTCACCCGAAAGGCCGCTGATGATTTTGCTGGCATCTCCCTTTGACAGATGTCCCGACTGCTTCAGCACCGCTTTCTCTTCACTGATCTCCGCTTTTACTCTGGTGACAAACGAATCGGCCATCATTTCCACAATGTCTCCGTTTACAGAGCCTTGTTGGTCCGAGATGACTTTGATACTTGTTTTTTCATTGTGTTCTGCCGCTTTTGCAAAGCCTTTCGGCACGTATACAAAAACGGAGACTTTGCCGCTTTTGACAAGCTGTTTCCCTTCTTGGTAACTGCCTATGTCTTTTACACGGATGAGATCAGTTTGTTTCAGCACGTCATTCTTTAATACGTCGCCCAAAGAACTCTCCGCGTGATCCGCATTATAAAACGCGGTCTGAAATGGCTTTACTTTCGAATCGCCGTGAAAAACCGTTCCTAAAATAAAAATCATCAGTGCCGGAAACAGAATCAGTTTTATATAGAAAGACTTTGCTCCGGCCAATAACCGAAAATCTAATAAGATCAGCCTGAATAATATTTTCATGACGCCCCCTATGAATCCCGCAGCGTTTTGCCGGTAAGCCGGAGGAAAATGCTTTCCAGATTGGCTTCCTCGAAATGAATGCCTTTAATGGTGATACCGGTTTTCCTAATATCATCCGCAATATCAAGGATATTGCGATCTGCCGCAGAGACGAGCATCGTAATGGTCTGCTGGCTGACAGCAGCCTCGGCAACACCGGAAATGCGGCGGATTTTTTTAACGGCGTCATGATTCAGCCCCTCTGCATTCACGATCAGGGTATCAGAGGCTTTGGCTGACTGCTTCAATTCGTCTTTCGTCCCGCAGGCAATGATTGAGCCGTGATCCATGATCGCCGCTTTTTCACAGAGGTATTCGACCTCTTCCATGTAATGACTCGTATAGATGACGGTCATCCCTTTTTCTTGATTTAACGTCTTCACGGTTTCAAGAATATGGTGTCTGGATTGCGGATCAATTCCGACGGTCGGTTCATCTAAAATGAATAGTTTAGGTTCATTCATTAGCGCGGCCCCGATATTCACCCGTCTTTTCATGCCGCCTGAAAACTCAGATACCCTTTGATGTCGCTGTTCCTGTAATTCGATGATGTCCAGCACTTCATCAACCCGTTTACAAAGTTCCTTACCGGAAAGTCCGTACAGACCCCCGAAAAAAGCCAAATTATCCTTTGCGCTTAACGCTTGATATAAAGCGATTTCCTGCGGGACGACTCCCATCACTTTTTTTATGGCCGCAGGCTGCTCCTGTAATGAGGTTCCGTCAATGCAGATTGTTCCGCCCGTTGGCGGGAGCACGGTGCTGATCATCGACACCGTTGTTGATTTACCGGCGCCGTTTGGTCCCAGCAGACCGAATATCTCGCCTTTTTCGACGCGCAGTGATATATGATTGACAGCGGTAAAATCGCCGTACTTCTTTGTCAAATCCGTTAATTCGAGCATTCGTGCAGCACTCCTTGTGTCATGTCTGCACTTATTCTACTCTTGGCAATCCTTGTTTTCTATTCACTTTCGTACTCGATATGGGTATTACTTTCGTCATATGTTTAGTGATAAAAAGGGAGAGAGGAGGTGAAGCGGGGTTATAGCAATTTTTGCAAATATAAGGTAAGCTCAGTTCTGTTTGACACTTCTAGTTTATCGAGGATTCTGGATACATAGTTTTTCACAGTGCCTTCAGTCAGAAATAAGTCTGCGGCAATGCGTTTATTGCTTTTGCCTTCCATAATGTGTTTCGCCACATCAAGCTCTCTCGGCGTGAGAATCTCCTTCAGCTTTGTCCGCGGCTCTTTCTGCACCGCAGGGATCTCCATATTGTTCAGCGCTTTTACGACGGAAACCGTGATTTTGGGATTCAGCATCATCTTCCCTTCGTAAACGGCTTGAAGGGAGGCGATCATTTCATCTGAATCAGCATCCTTCAAGAGATAGCCGTCGGCTCCGCTTTTCAGCCCGGCAAAAATATAGTGATCATCCTCAAACGTTGTCAGAATGATGACTTTTACGGACGGATATCGCGCTTTAACCGCTTTTGTCGTTTCGATTCCGTCCATACCGGGCATTCTGATATCCATCAAAATCACATCGGTTTCGGTTTGAGAAAGCAGCCGGAGAACCTCTTCGCCGCAAGAAGCCTCTCCCGATATTTGAATTCCTTCGTGAAGACTCAGAATCATTTTCAGCCCCTCTCTCACAATGGACTGGTCGTCTGCAACCATGACATTCACTTGATTATTCCTCCTTGCATGGAATCCTTATTTTCACGTCAAAACCCGTTTCCTTCCCAGACGAGAAAACAGCCTCTCCGCCAAGTGCGGCTGCTCTTTTCTCAATTCCTTTCAGACCATTTGATTTTATGATCGTTCCGCAGGCTGAGCCGTTATTATGAATATGCGCCAATATCATGTTTCGGTTTTTTTGAATCCGGACAGAAACATATGAAGCATGTCCATGCTTTATCGCATTCGTAATCGTTTCCTGAACGGATTGATAAAGACAATGCTTCACATCCGGCTGTTCCGCTTCTATGGCCGCGTCCATCTCCAGCTCGAAGCGTATGCCTCCCGCCTCTTGAAAATGGCTGAAAATGTCACGGAGCTCTTGCTCAAATCCCCGCCCCGGCAAAGAGCCCTGCAGCAGCATAACGGCCTGGCGAAGCTTTAAAATGGATTCTTTCGTAAGATCATGCGCCTTATGAATGATCTGCTTCACTTTGTCCGGCTGATGCCCGGCTGTCTTCCCGGCAAATTCCAAATTCATTTTCAGAGCAGCCAGATAATGACCGAGAGAATCATGGAGCTCCTGCGCAATTCTAGTTCTTTCTTTCGTAACGGCCAGTTCCTCAATCCGGTCTGAATATTCCTTCAGTGTGTCATTAGCGATCTTCAGCTCTCGGTTCAGCAATTCAACCTTCGACTTCTCCTGCAGGTTTCTCCGATATAAATAAATCACCGCAAACATGATGAAGTATGGCGGCACGATATCACTGACACCCGCTCCGCCGGCGTATAAAGCTGCGGCAAATGCGGCGGCATTCATCGTTAACAAAACAGCCGAAATCTGCTTATCAGTAATAAGCACCTCCGCCAATAAAAGCACCATTACGGCCTGTGTCCCCACACTATAGACATTGTACAAAAGAACTCCCGCGATAACGTTGCTCAGGAGAAAAGAGACTTGATATACAGCCGGCCTTCTCTTCATATATAGCGGCCGCAGGCAGTCATTAGCCGTCAGCATCATCACGAGCACAGACAAAAAAACCTTCAGCTCCCCCCGGCCGGGAGGAAGCTGAAGAATCGCATGAAAGATTGATAGTAATGCAAAACCCCTGATCAGTAACTTCGTATGTGCAATCTTCATCGTATTCTCCTTACAAATGAGCGGCGGCTTTCCGCTCCACGTTCAGCACATCATACAGCTCATCAAGCGAATGAATTTCATACGTCGGGATGATTCCGGACTCATTTGCTTTCTTTCCGGGATTAAACCAGCACGTATCCATTCCCGCCATCTGACCGCCTTTTATGTCCGCGCTCAGTGAATCGCCGATAATAAGTCCGCCCTCGGCAGAAAAACCGGGAATTCTCGCAAACACGTAATCAAAGTATTCCTTCATCGGCTTTTGAAAACCCGTGTCCTCAGATACAAACACATCTTTAAAGAACGGATACAGACCGGAGTCGCCCAGCCGCTTATATTGTGATCTTGAGACGCCGTTCGTCACGATGTATAAATCAAATAAAGGACTCAGCCGTTCAATCAGCTCATAAGCTCCGTCTATCACCTGGTGCCCTTCTTCTAAGTATTGGCGGTACGCCTGATTCATCAGCACGCCGTCGGCTTCGAGGCCGTATTCTTTAAACAAAAGGGCAAACCGTGTATTCACCACTTCATCGCGGGTCATTTCCCCCTCTTCAAACGCCTTCCACAGCCCTTGATTTAACGCTTTATAACGGGCTTCCACCTCTGCCGTCAGCTCCAGCTTTGAACCTTGAAACAATTTTTGAAGAGCATCGGTTTCTGAAGCGGTAAAATCCAGCAGCGTATTGTCTATATCAAATAATAACGTACGGTAATGACTCATCGATGTTTCCCCCGGTTCTGCTTTTTTTAACCAGTATACCACTCGCGGACAAGCCGAAAAAGACACCCCTGTAAGAGAGGTGTCTTTTTGAATTATACAGCGTCTTCTATTTTCGATTTTTCACCAGGCATGCGCTTGCCGATACCGAACGCATAATAGCTGACCGTCACAATCGCCAGGAAAATCACCCCGACAACCAACGAAATCCGCGTATCTTTGTTAAACCACATGCCGATCAATACCATGAGTAAGAAAGCGATCGTCAAATAGTTTGTAAACGGCGCAAAAGGCATTTTAAACGGATGCTTATCAAGCTCAGCGCCCTTCGCTCTTCTGAAACCGAGATGGCTGATTAAAATGACGAACCACGGAATCATTCCCGGCAGCACACTCGCGCTGTACACATAGACAAAGATTTTCGGAGGCGCGATGTAGTTCAGCACGACACCGATCACAAGTCCGATTAATACCGCAAGCGTACCGAATATCGGCACACCGCTCGAAGAAACTTTCTTAAAGAATTTCGGGGCCTGTCCGTTCACGCCCAATGTGTAAAGCATGCGTCCCGCACTGAATATCCCGCTGTTGCATCCGGACATCGCAGCGGTAATCACAACAAAGTTAATCAAACCGGCCGCCGCCGTAATCCCGACTTTCGCAAATGTCGAAACAAACGGACTGCCGAGTGAGTGAAGCTCATTCCACGGATATACGGTAACGATTACGAAAATCGCACCGATGTAGAAAATTAAAATCCGCCAAATAATACTCTGAATCGCGCTTCGCAGCGTTTTTTGCGGATCCTTCGCTTCCCCTGCCGTAATCCCGATCAGCTCGACCCCTTGATAGGCCGCAACAACCAAAGACAAGGCAAAGAAAAATCCTGAAAAACCATTCGTAAAGAAACCGCCGTGCGACCATAAATTAGATAATCCGATCGCATGCCCTCCGTTACCGAAACCGAAGAAAATAATTCCGATTCCGGCCACAATCATCAGAATAATGGTGACAATTTTGATCATGGCAAACCAAAATTCAAACTCACCGAAAGATTTTACCGAAATTAAATTCGCCGCACCGAGAATGGCCATGGCGATAATGCCGGGAATCCATGCCGGCAGATCAGGAAACCAATATTTCATATACGAACCGACGGCGATAATTTCAGACATCCCGACGATCACCCATTGAAACCAGTTGCTCCACGCCGTCATATAGCCGGCTAACGGATGTATATACTTATGGCCGAATGTCGCAAACGACCCTGTACTCGGCTCTACATAGAGCATTTCGCCCATCGCACGCATGATAAAAAAGATAAAGATACCCGAGATCGCATAAGCCAGCAGGACAGACGGCCCGGTCCATCCGATCGTGCTGGATGACCCCATGAATAAACCGACACCGATCGTGCCGCCCAGCGCAATCATCTGTATATGACGCGCGCCTAAGCCTCTCTTTAATTCTTTGTTTGCCACTTCGCTTCCTCCTCTTAACAGCTCTGATATATGTGAAATAATGAAGCAGAAGGTGCACCTGTTGAACCTAACTCACTCTTCATTTCCCGCAATATTAGAAATATTCTATCTTTCTATTGTTATATAATCTCCAATTTCCTTATTCCATCATAATAAATTTCCGTGGAAAATACAATTGTTTTTTTCAGGTAAACACCTTGCACCCTAAACCAACAAACTAAAAATAAAGCGCTTTCATTTTTATTGAATTATGAATATTAAGATAATAAATGCTGCAGCCTCCGAGAAACAGGATGTCCCTGGAGAAACATGTTCCGCCCCCTATTCAATATTATTTTTGCTAAGCAGAATGGCGTAAAGTCTTACTCTCTTCCATTCTCCCTTGTATACGCCATAATCCTGCTTAACCGGCAAAAATCATGCATTAATCGATAAATGCCTCATTCAGCCGCAGCAAAAGCCGGCCGAACTTTTCTTTTTCATCGCCTGACCAATCGTCAAGCATATGTCGGTATCGATCAAGACGCATCTTTTTATCAGCTTTTAACCTCTGTTTGCCAAGCTTCGTAATCGCAAACAGACTGACCCGCCCGTCAGAAGGATCGGAAAAACGCTGGATCAGCTCTTTCGACTCCAAGGCCGCGGCCTGGCGTGACAATGTGGAAATATCCAGCTTAAAAGATTCGGCTAATTCCTTTACACGCGCCGGTCCGAATTCATCCAGCTGCCGTAATAACAAATACGCAGCCCTTTCCAGATGTCCGATTTTACGATCGGAGTTATCAAGATAAACAGCTCTCCTGATAAAAGTGGTGAGCTCATATTCAATTAATTCAATCGGATCTTGTTTTGACAAACAGCCTCACTCCTTACAATTGACAACAGCAATATTAGTTGTATAATACAAACATATGCACATTTACTCAGAAAACATATAGAAAGATTTTGCATACATATATTTGTATAGTACAAATATATGCGCAAAAAGTAAAGAAACATATCGAAGCATCAAGAAAGGGGGAAGCTGCTCTTCTCCAAAGAACAGCATTGTCGTGAAAGTCATACGCATCATCTTGCAAATCATTATTTTATTCGCATTTTCCTTTATCGGGGGAGCCGTTCAGCAGTTCTTTCACCTGCCCATTCCCGGAAGTATCATCGGTTTGATCCTGCTGATCATATGTTTATCGGTTAAGATCATTCCCGTCAAAATGATTGAAGACGGAGCCGGATTTTTGCTGTCTTTTCTTCCGCTGTTATTCATTCCGGCCATGACGGGCGTCATCAATTACCCGTCACTGTTTTCCGCCAGCGGGGCTGCTCTGTTTCTGATCATCGTGCTGAGCACCATCGTCACAATGATCGCCGCAGGGTACGCCAGCCAGCTGTTAGAGCACAAAGCCAATCAGAGAAAGGAGAAAAAGAAGTGCAGCAAGCATGTATCGCAATCCTTATAATTTTGTTCACGGCCGCCGCCTATCTGGCTATGGTGAAATTATATGTGCGCTTTCCATATCCCTTTCTCATACCGGTTTTGACGACTACGATTTTCATTATCGCCGTGCTGCTTGTTTTTCATATTTCGTATAAAGACTATATGATCGGCGGCCAATGGATCAATTCACTGCTCGGACCCGCCGTGGTGGCTTTGGCATACCCGCTTTATAAGCAGCGCCGGGTGTTAATCAAGTATATGTTTCCGATCATCGGCGGCGTGTTGGCCGGTTTATTCTCCGGAATGGTCAGCGGCCTGCTATTTGCAGAGCTGTTCGGCATCAGCCGGAGTTTGATTTTGTCAATTATCCCAAAATCAATTACGACGCCTGTCGCGATACAGATTGCGTCCGGTATCGGCGGTGTCCCTTCCATGACAGTCGTGTTCGTCATGATCGCAGGGTTTTCCGGCGTTATCTTAGGACCGCTGCTTCTCAAGTGGATCCGCATCCGCAGCTCACTCGGGAAAGGAATTGCATTCGGGAGCGCTTCCCATGCGCTCGGCACCTCAAAAGCAATGGAGTACGGAGAATTAACAGTCTCCATGAGTTCTGTTTCCATGACGCTCTGCGCCGTGTTAGGGTCGGTCTTCGGCCCCGTCGTAGCATGGATGTTTCAAATTTAAAGCTGACGGTTCTCCGTCAGCTTTTTTCATGTGCGGATCATCTCATTTCCTTCCATTATTATGTTTCATTTGTAAGAATAATGGTAAAGTAGAAAACAAGGAGGGATTTAATGATGACTGGAGCAATTCCGCAAAAGAAACTGCTGGATGGGACAAGCATTCCCGCGATCGGCTTCGGTACATACGCTCTTAACGGAAACAACGGCGTTCATGCCATTACCAGCGCCATTGATATCGGCTACCGTCTGATTGACACCGCTTATAACTATGAAAATGAAGGGACGGTCGGAGAAGCCATCAAGAGAAGCTCTGTTCCGAGAGAACAGCTATACGTGACGTCCAAGCTGCCCGGACGCTACCATGACTATGACAAAGCTGTACAAACCATACAAGAATCTTTATACCGCGCCGGTCTGGACTACTATGACCTGTATCTCGTCCATTGGCCGAACCCGAAACAAGACCGCTACACGGAAGCATGGCAGGCACTGATTGATGCGAAAAAATGGGGTCTGATCCGATCCATCGGCGTCTGCAATTTCCTGCCTGAGCATATCGAACGGCTCGAACGTGAAACCGGCGTAAAGCCAGGCATCAACCAAATTGAACTGCATCCCGCTTTTAATCAGCAGCAGCAGCGCCAATGGCACGAAGAACAGGGCATCGTGACAGAATCATGGAGTCCGTTATCCCGCGCCGGCGAAGTATTGAACGATCAAAAACTCGGACGGATTGCGGACAAATACGGCAAAACCATTTCCCAAGTCATTTTACGCTGGCATATCCAGCTGGGCGCCATCCCGATTCCAAAATCAGCATCGCCCGAGCGCCAGCTTGAAAACATCTCCGTTTTTGATTTCTCTCTTGATGAAAACGACATGAGCATTATCGACTCGCTTACCCGCCCCGACGGACGCATAAACGGCCAAGACCCGGCGGAGTATGAGGAGTTTTAAGTAAACGCATAAAGAAAAGCTGACGGCATCATTTGTCAGCTTTTTTCTCATTTTATATACGCACACCCAGCTCCCGTTTCCATTCAGAAAGCCAATCTGTATCCCCAAATCCGTATTGCCTGCTTTGGCCGACATCACGCAGAGATCCGTTTTTATACTCAATGGACAGAACCAAATCAGGAATTGCATCATAACCCGTTCTCGCAAGCTTCGTGAGCCCCTGTCCGTAATGGGCGGCCGCTTCTGCCGCCGTATGTCTCAACAAAGGATCTTGCTGCAGCGCTTCTTTATAGACGTCTAACTAAATAACCAGCCGCCGGTCATATCACCGACAGCTGACTTCGAAAAGTGTTCTGTTCCCTGTCCCAAAAACATCAATAAATTTATTTAAATTGTTATATCATCTTTCAATGTTTTTTCACGCCTTTGCATTTTTGATTTTTTAAAATTAAATATTTCATATACGCATGGTATCACTATTAAGGTAAGCATGGTTGCTACTGCCAAACCTCCAATCACAACAACTGCTAAGCTTTGTGAGACAAGATTGACCGACTCTGATTTCTTCACTAATATACGAAGATAACTGACTACTCCCCAGGCTATTATAATAATGGATGTTAACGTAATAGCAGCTTTATTAGCAAAGGACCATTTAGTTAACCATGACATATGAAATCTTCTCTCTCTTTATAAATTTACTGGACAATCCTTCTCATTTTTTTACTGCTCTTCATATACCAATTTGGTATAGTTTTTACAGAGTCCTATATAAAAAGCAACCATTATAAAAACAAATAATCCGATGCCGCATAGAATTGGAATGGTGAATTTTACATTCATAATCTGTTCCAGCATATTCATTGCTACAATGCTATGAAGGGCCCCCACAATCACAGGCAGTAAAAATGCAATTCCAACTTGCAGATAGACAGACCTCTGCACTTCCTTTTTACTCATACCAATTTTTTTCAACATTGAATATTGTTCCCTATCAGTGAATGCATCACTTAAAATTTTAAAGTAAATTGTACTAAAGGTCGCTAGTATGAATACTAGGGACATAATCAGGCCTAAAAAGAAAAATTGACCTAAAGCATAATACTCCCATGTAAAGCTTTGATTCTTTCCATTTACATTCGTATCTCCACCTGGTACAACTTCCTTGATTCTATTAACCACTTCCCTACTTTCTTTTTCATCTGTAATTCGCACACCATTTAATACAATCTCTTGGTTTTTCTTTCTTAATTCTTTATAATCATTGTCATTTAAAACATAAATGTTTTTGTCACCATATTTTTTAATTTTCCCTGTAAAAGGGAGCTGTGTATGTTTAGAAACTAGAAAATTATTATTATTAATGCTCACTTTATTACCATCAACATAAATAGGTGAAGCTATCGAATCAGCATTTAGAATAAAAGAAATTTCATGAATTTCTGGTTTAATTTGATTCAAAATACTTGATTTGTTACTATAATCCAAAAATATTAATGTTTTCTTTATTTGTGAGTAACTAGTGATAATACCTTTGTTATTCGGATCAATATTTTGCTTATTATCGTCGTATTGGACATTACCAATAAAAAAGTGAATCTTATTGATTCCGATTAAGTCATGCTTTGACTCTCGGATCACTTCTTTGACTTTATCTTTGACATCTTCAGAATTGCTTTCAAAACTTAAACTGTATGGGGAGGCTGTGATGTCATAATTTGCTTCAAACTGTTTGAACGAAATGCTTACATTGAATGCAGTTACGGTAGCTGCTGTTAAAATAGCCGTCATCGCTAAACTTCTATAATTAACTTTTTGTCTAAAGAATGTATTGCTTATACTGACTAACCTTACATCTTTATAAATAATTTTTTTTGAATTTGTTAACTTCCCTAAAATTATAGTCAGAGAACTTCCAAAAAACAGATAAGTCCCCGTGCTGACCAA
The DNA here is from genome assembly GCF_052055895.1 of Bacillus sp. D7-8. Lineage (NCBI taxonomy): Bacteria > Bacillati > Bacillota > Bacilli > Caryophanales > Bacillaceae > Bacillus > Bacillus sp. D7-8. The sequence goes on along the minus strand of NZ_CP179922.1, from coordinate 208,922 downwards.
GATCAAGATTCCCATCGCAGAAAGCAATAAATCCAAATCCCATTGCTTAAAGTTTAGTGCAACTATATAGCCTGCAGCAATTAATACTAAACCTGTAAAACCCTTTATATAATTATATTTTGGAGGTGAGGGCTTTGCTTTCGAAGCATTCAACATATTAATTAGTTGTGTTTTTTTCACAACTCTATAGTTTTTCATTCCCAGCATTACAAAGATGATCCCGAACACAATAATAAGCTGAATGATGGCTTGTGCAGATATACTAAAAGGAATTTCACCACCCAGTGTCATGGACTTACTTAATAACATTAAGAACAATTTCGAGAATAATATCCCGATCAATAAACCCATTAATAGAGACAAACTGCCTATTAGAATACTTTCAATTGCGAATACTCTTCCAATTTTAGACGTACTTATTCCCATTAGCATGTATAACCCGGTTTCTTTTTGACGTTGCTTTAAAAAGAATCCATTGGCATGCCACATAAAAAAGACCACTGTGCAAATTAGAACAAAGCCAGATGTTGCACTTGCCACTACAGCTGATTGAAATCTTTCAGTTAATTGGACAAACACTTCATTGTACTGTATAGCAGTAAAATTGTAGTAAGTTGCCACAGTTACAACTAAAACCACAAAATATAATCCATATATTTTTAAATTGTTCTTCAAAAGCTTAAACGCAATTTTAAAGGAGTTCATTTTCCGATCCTCCCATTACGGCAAGCATGTTTAACACTTTCTTAAATAATTCCTTTTTATCTCCGCTGCTGTCTAGTCTTCCGTGTAATTTACCGTCCTTTAAGAACATAACCCTATTACAATAACTTGCTGCGTTTGCATCATGGGTTACCATAATGATGGTTGTTCCTATGGTTTTGTTAATATTTTTAAAACATTCTAGAACCTCTGAGGATGACTTAGAGTCAAGGGCCCCTGTTGGTTCGTCTGCAAAAATAACCTTTGGAGAGGTAATTAACGCACGACAAATAGCTACTCTTTGCTTTTGACCGCCTGACAATTCATATGGATACTTATCTAACTGATTTGAAATTCCTAAGAGCTCAGTTAGTTCATCAATTTTTTTTAGGATGATTTTGTGTTTTACATTGTTTAGTGCAAGAGGCAGAGCAATGTTATCTCTAATTGTCATATTGTCTAATAAATTAAAAGCTTGGAAGACAAATCCGATTGTGTCTCTCCTGAATTTTGCAAGGTCCTCATCCTTGTAATCATCTATTCTTTTACCATCGATTAAAACTTCTCCTAAAGTAGCTTTGTCAATAGTGGACATAATATTTAACAATGTTGTCTTACCTGAGCCTGAAGGGCCCATTATCCCAACAAATTCACCTTTGTTGATATTTAAGCTTACCTCTTTAAGCGCTCGAAAGGTACTGCCAATTTCACCATACTCCTTTATTACATTTGATACCTCTACGATCTTATTCATCTATAAACCCCCATAAAATCTGATCATGTGTAGGACATTGATTCTTATAGTTGTATTATAATTTAGAGCAAAAAACGCTGCTATCGATTTAGGTTACATTTCTAAAAGTGAATGTGACATTCATGTTAGGTTGGGGTGATGGGTTAGAGGACTTTTGTACATAATCAGCATGTGAGGTTTTTAAGGAAATATAAGGAGCGGCACCGCTCCTTATATAACAAGGCGGATTTTTTTCACCTTGTATTACCAATCGAATTTACTTACTGAGTGATTAGTCTGTTTGTTCCTATTTTTCAAAATATACTGATAAAAATGCAGACAGAATTATACCCAACGAATTGACGACTTTAACCATTTCCAAAGTAAACATGAACTATGTTTCCAAGGTAAAATAAATTAGAGGAACCCATAGGTCATAAACCTTTCTTAATCAATTCATAATAACTAAACACTGTTACTTTCTGATTCATTATTTTTTAATGTATTTAACGTCTCATTCATTTTTTTACTACTTGTTCGGTATATTTATTTATAAGAAATATCATCTTATTAAGGCGAAAATTTAACATCTCTTTCGAGTTACTTTTCTCCAAAAAGATAATTCTTCAAAATCAACAGTCTTATCGTCTACTCCATAAAAAACAGAAAAATTGGAGTCCAGTAAATTGTTTTTAGGATTAAATTCATAGGTTTCTATTGACTTAAATTCAGTTCTCAAAATCGGCAAGAAAATATCTTCTAACTCCTTGTTCTTAAAATAAATTACCTGTACCATCTAATTTTAAAATATCAGAAATAAATTCATGTTTTAGGAAGATGTGTATTAGTCGTTTTCTTCCCTTTAATTGAGGAGCTTTTCTACGGAGACAAATATGCACGAGGGCAGGATTTCCTTCATTTTGAAATTTGTGACAAAGCTCATATGTAAGCAGTCCACCCATACTATGTTCGAAAATAGCAAAAGGTTCAGTTATATTATTCTTAATAATTATATATATCCTCAACCATTTCTTCCATATTGTCTATTGAGAGCCATTCAATCTTCTTCCCCTGCCAGCCAACTCTACTTCATTTACCTCCAAGTGGATCCATGAATTTTTTCCACTTAGAATAAACTATCGATGACCCACTGCAAATGGAATACAAAATATTTTAGCTTTTCTTCTCATTAGATTACCTCCTGTTTTTAACTAATTATTTATTGCCTCATTTTCCACTTTATAGTAATCGGATAGTTTATAAAATATAATGTGAAATTCAGTATATTCACCCTCTACGCTGTCTACCTCAATTCCTATACTTAGTTTATCAGCCATTTTTTTAGCATAATATAAACCCATCCCTGTAGATTTCGTTCCTATCTTACCATTTTTACCTGTAAAGCCTTTATTGAATATCCTAGATAAATCCTCTTTTGAAATGCCAATTCCATTATCTTTAATCATTATATAATAGGCTTGTTTCTCTTCTTTAGTTGTAATAGTCAGCGTTCCCCCCTCAGGTGTATATTTACTGCTATTATTAAGAATTTGACCAAAAATATAATAGATCCAACGTTCATCACTGATAACACTAAATGGTTTTAAATTAGTCTCAATCTCAATGTTTTTATTAATAAAAAAAAGAGCATTTTCTTTTATTGCACTTCTTAAAATATGACATACATCTACTACTCCCGCTAAAATGTCTTGATCGTAGTGATTAGCTCTTGTCACATGTAAAATGTGATTAATCCTAAATTTAATTTGTTCAATTTGATTACGCAGCTCTCTGCTGCTTTCTGAGTTGATCTCATCCAGTAGCAGTTCACACACAGCTATATTAACTTTTATGTCATGAACCCATTGAGTAGTATAGTCTTGAATTTCGTTAATACCGTTTTTATAATCTTCTTCTGCTTTCAAAAATTTATTTTGTTGCTTTTTGGAGACTTTTATAAGCATATCTATAAAATAATCATTTCTAACTTTGTTTTTTTCTAAAGTTTCGATAGAACTATTAAACACAACTTCGTATTTCTTTTTTGCCTTGACGAATCCATAGAAAATGTTGATCAGTAGAATAAAGACAATCAACAAATCCATATAAAAAATGTCTATATAACTTTGATGTATAGAGGTACTCGCAAACAAAATCCCATTGATTACAACCAGAATAAGTGCACTGCATAAAATCCATAATATATGGTTTTTCACATAATCAATTAATTTCATTGAATTATATATCCCATTCCTTTTTTTGTTAAAATGAAGTCATCAACATTAATCCCCTCTAATCTATTCCTTAATCTATTTATATTTACTGTCAACGTATTTTCATTTACGTAAATATCATCATTCCAAAGCTGTCTCATTAAATTATCCCGTGAAACAACTTTTCCCTTGTTTTCCATTAACGTTTTTAGAATTTTAAATTCATTCTTTGTAAGCTCTAAACTCTGGTCTTGGAAATATATTTTTGCATCGTTAAGGTTTAATATCACATTATTAGATTCGATTAGATGAGATTCTGCTGTTATGTACTCATAAGTTCTTCTTATAATTGCTTGTAATTTCGCCACCAATACATGGCTGTCAAATGGTTTTTGAATATAATCATCCCCGCCATTGTTAATAGCCATGACAATATCCATATTACTGTTTCTAGAAGAGCAAAAAATAATTGGGGCACTTGAAACTTCTCTTATTTTCTTACACCAATAAAAACCATCAAATGAAGGAATATTAATGTCCAATAATATGATGTGAGGCTCTTCTTTTTCATATATTGACAAAATATTATCAAAATCTCCGCATATAACGGTCTCAAAATTCCATTTAACAAGTAAATTTTGTAACGCCTTAGCCATATCCTTATCGTCTTCTATAATCAGCAATTTATATATATTATCCATTTTCTCACCTTCTTATAAAAATAGCTCACCATTCTCTCAAGGATTATTTAAAAATAAAACAGGAAGGAAGAAAAAATCAATTCCCTCCTGTGTTAAATGTTACATTCCTTTATAAGGTAATGAATGTTCTTCTGTTTTTTTTAATATATCAGTAATTAATGCCGTATTTCCTGATAAATAACCCTTTGAAAGCATTTCACCATGTTCCCCGAATCCATTATAATAATGCACTGCTCTCTCAGTAAAGTCTTCCCAATTATATAAAAGGAATTGATCATTATCTTTTTTCTCTTTATTTCCTGCTGCCTTAATAAGATGAAGATTTGCAGCAATTTTGTGTTTATGTGTAATGCTGTTTAAAAATCGAGTATCGATCAATTACTTTTTCTCTAAAGTACTCAGTTTCAAGATAGGCTTGGAACATTGGTTCCTTTTTTGCTCCTTCGACTATATTTTTATACAAATTGTCTGAATAAGTTGACTGACTCTGTTTATTTTCAACCTTATAACTATCTAATCCGGCAGTGAGACCTTCTCATTCAGCGGTACAGCTGAAAATAAAGGGAACACAAGCCTCAGTCCGAATGGATCAGATTCAACTGTTCTTAGACTCGACTTAACCAAACAGACAAGCATTCCAAGAGACGCCACAGTGAAAAGAATCAGCACCACCGCAACCCAAACACCAAGCCAAGGAAATACAAGCCACTACATCATGTCGGAAGAAAATAAAGTGTGGCACCGTGCACTTGCAAACAGCTCCACTCAAGGGAATTACGGTATTACACTGGATGATAACCTCTCAGCGGCAAGCATCTGGAATTTTAAATACAACACACTTGCAACAGCTAAATCGACTATGAAAAATGTAAAATTGAAGATTGATTATGAGTACGATGTGACAACGCAGTTTTAATTAGAAGAACAGCCGCCCATTGGGCGGGCGGCTGTCTGCTTGGAGTTAAAGTGAATTTATGAGCCCGTGCCATGTCTTATCCTGTTATAACTTGATCAGTTGCTAAAATTCTTTTTTATGATATATAGCTGCGGCAATGAAAAATGAAATGATATATAAGATAACGCCTATCATGAGATATATAATCGGAACATATAAAGAAGGGTTTATGTGCAAAAATGACAGCGGTACTTGTTCTGCTACATACCCAACGACACTTTGCAATCCAAAGGTAGCAAAAAGCCCCCCCATTGCACCTCCAATCACGATAGCATCGGATTTTTCCGGGCCTACCATGTAGAGAAGAGGATAAACGATTGCACCGGCAAAGAGAACGATGAACGTTCCAAAAGAGACAATATTAAATATGCTGTCAATCGGTTCATCTGATCCCAGGCTGTATACAAAGAAAACACCATAAGATAGTACAGCTCCGATCACAACAACCAAAAGATAGAAGACATAGTGGCTTTGAACAATATTTGTTCTGCTGACCGGTAAAGTCAGGACATACCTGTCATAGCCAGACTTGCTCTCATACTTTATAACCTCAAGTGCGGGCATGACGACAAACAAAATAATCAGCATAGCAACAAAACGATGCATTGAAGCATCCCCAAAATAAAAAATGACTGCTGATACCAATATGGCCAACCCCGTGTATGTAAAGAAACTTCGATAAACCAAGTAATAGTTAGTCAGTAACAGACCTCTCAATGTCTTCACTCCTCGTTAAAAAGACGCTGATTTCTTCTATGGAAATGGTGTTGGCCGTTACGCCATTCGGCAATTTCTGTTGATCCGATACAAGCACACTCCAATAAACTCCATGTTTCCTTTTTGCTAGAACGATATCTTCGTCAAGCTCAGCCAATTGGCCTTCATCAACGTCTATAACAGTATAGCTTTCAAGAACCTTATCTTTCTCTTCATTTAATAAAATTTCGCCATCTTTCATAATAATGATATGGCTGGCTATCTTCTCGACATCAGTCATAATGTGCGATGAAAGTAAAATACCGCCGTTGCTTTTACTCACAAAGCTTTTTAATTCATTTAACAGGTCATCTCTTGAAGAGGGATCAAGCCCTCCCGTTGCTTCATCCAAGAGTAATAATTTTGCATTATGCGACAAAGCAACAGCTACGGATAACTTCATTGACATGCCTCGCGAGAATGTATTCACTTTTTTGTCCATAGGTAAAGAGAAAGAATGAACCAACCGGTAAAAATGATCTTGGTCCCAAGCGTCGAATAGTTTCTTAAATACATGATTCAGCTGCTTTATCGTAAGGTGCGCAGGAAGATTCATCGCATCAAATACGACCCCAATATCTTCTTTGAACTTTATATGTTTATCCAGATTCTCTTTACCAAAAATTTTCACTTTACCTCTATCCTGAGAGATTAATCCTAATATCGTTTTAAATGTTGTTGACTTGCCTGCGCCGTTATCACCGATAAAACCGACAATTGATCCGGCAGGCACATTGAATGTAACATCCTTTAAAACAGCTTTATGGCCAAAAGATTTGCTGATGTTTCTGATTTCTAAAAGGTTTGACATCATTCCACTCCTATCATTGTTGTCAGGACTTTTTTTGAGAATTGAACCGGATTATTGCAAAAATGTTGTTATTTTCATATCTAGTCGAGGTATTCATAATGGATCAGGAGTCGGCAAATACAAAAGGGATTTTAAGGTCCTAAGCATAATGTGGATGTGTAATCGATTGATTACGTTTATATAATGGAATATTCATGATGAAAATTGCTGGAGGGGACTTACTTGTTGGAAAAGAAAATGTGCATTCTATAAAGTATATATGTATTCATGAGATAACAGATTTAATCATGACTGTCTAATTGTCTAATTGAGGAGCCCCTTCAAGAATGAAGTATGCCCTATAAAAGAATGAGCAATGGGAATAAAACACCAAACAAATACTTATTCAAAAATCAATAATTGATCGCTACCGTTCTTTACTAATGGTTACATTTATGGGTTTAAAATGGAATATATTTATATTATAAAATAGGTGTTACTTCTTTTCAATATATATACGGAGATTTCTTTATAAATATAAAAATCTCCAGTTAATCAATAGGCGAACACTTCTTATTTTTATACTAAAAACCCCTCTGGTTTATCTAGAACCAGAGGGGTCAAACTTTCCGACTATATTTAAGTTTACCGTGAATTATTTATTCCTATTCCACAGTCACACTCTTCGCAAGGTTGCGCGGTTTATCAACGTCACAGCCGCGGTGCAGTGCAGCGTAGTAAGCGATCAGCTGCAATGGCACAACAGATACCAGCGGAGCAAGCGCAGGGTTGACTTCCGGCAGGATGAATCTGTCGTCTGCGTCTTCTAAGCCTTTCAGCGAGATGATGCAAGTGTTGGCGCCGCGGGCTGCGACTTCCTTCACGTTTCCGCGGATGCTCAGGTTGACGTGTTCTTGTGTCGCCAGCGCAAAGACCGGTGTTCCTTCTTCAATCAGAGCGATTGTTCCATGCTTCAGCTCGCCGCCGGCGAAGCCTTCCGCCTGGATGTAAGAAATCTCTTTCAGCTTCAGGGCGCCTTCGACACATACGAAGTAGTCAAGGCCGCGGCCGATGAAGAAAGCGTTTCTTGAAACAGTCAGGTACTCACGCGCGATCATTTCCATTTCGTCCTTCTGGTCGCAGAGGGCTTCCATGGCGTTTGCCGCAATACCTAATTCTTTGACTAAATCAAAACCGATATCAACGCCGTTGCGTTCTGCTGCAACGGACGCAAGGATCGCGAGGACGGCAATCTGAGCCGTATACGCTTTTGTTGATGCAACAGCGATCTCAGGGCCTGCGTGCAGAAGCAATGTGTAATCCGCTTCACGGGAAAGCGTTGATCCCGGAACGTTTGTAATTGTCAGCGCTTTGTGACCCAGCGCTTTGACTTGAACAAGCACGGCGCGGCTGTCCGCTGTTTCTCCGCTTTGAGAAAGGAAGATAAAGAGCGGCTTCTTAGACAGAAGCGGCATGTTGTAAGAGAATTCACTCGCTACATGCACTTCAACCGGTACGTTTGCCCACATTTCAATATATTGTTTCCCGACAAGACCAGCGTGGTAGCTCGTTCCGCAAGCCACGATATAAATGCGGTCCGCTTCCGCCACGGCGTCAGCGACATCGCCGGCCACGGCCAGTCTGCCGTTTTCGTCCTGATACGTTTGGATGATTTTGCGCATAACAAGCGGCTGCTCATCCGTTTCTTTTAACATGTAGTGAGGGTATGTGCCTTTTTCGATATCACTGGCGTCAAGCTCAGCGATATAAGACGCACGTGTCATGACTTCACCGTCAAGGTTTTTAATCACGGCTTCGTCTTTTGTCACGATCACCATTTCTTTGTCCAAAAGCTCAACGTATTCATTCGTTACTTGAAGCATAGCCATCGCGTCAGACGCCACGACGTTAAACGTATCTCCAAGGCCGATTAACAGAGGGCTTTTGTTTTTTGCAACGTAAATGGTGTCTGTGTTTTCACCGTCAAATAATGCAATTGCGTAAGAGCCTTTTAACAGAGTCAGTGTTTTGCGGAACGCTTCTTCTGTGCTAAGACCTCCCGCCACAAATTGCTCGATCATTTGAACGACTACTTCAGTGTCCGTATCGCTTTTCAGTTCAACGTTTTCAAGATATTCGCGCTTCAGCTGAACATAGTTCTCGATCACACCGTTGTGAACAAGTGTAAAGCGGCCGAGTGCGCTTTGATGCGGGTGAGCGTTCAGGAAGCTTGGTTCGCCGTGAGTCGCCCAGCGTGTATGGCCGATTCCCGCTTGAGATTCAACCGAGTGATCCACCACTTCACGAAGGTCGGCGATGCGGCCTTTTTCTTTGTACACATGCACGCCCTGCTCATTCGCCACAGCGATACCTGCAGAGTCATAGCCGCGGTACTCAAGCTTCTCTAATCCTTTTAACAAAATCTCTTTCGCATCAAGCTGACCGATATAACCTACAATTCCACACATTTTTTCTTCCTCCTAAAGGTGCAAAAGGAGACGAAGAAAGTCAAATTACAAGGGGACTTTCAATCGTCCCCTCCCACATGTTTTTTTGGAAGATCATGTGATTTCTCTTTGTTCGGAGAGTCGCCCCTCCGGTTTGAAGAAATCCTTACGGCTGTGATCTAAATGAATCAGCCGGGAGGCATCCGCCGAAAATTCGATAACCTCCATCCTCGTCAACTAAGCCGTTTTTCGGGCGCTTAGTTCGGGCGCTGTAATTATAAAAGATGCAAACAATCCCGCCTTTCCTGCAAGTGAAAAACAAAGGCTGAACAAGCTTGATTTTACAGCATGTGCCAAGGACGGTCAATTATTTTTTGCCGCCCCGGCATCATGTTTACTATCATATTATGCTGATCGCACTTGTCTTGTTCGCTCTCTGCTTATAAACTTCGCTACTCCGCTCCCATTTCTGTCCGCACGACATCCACGATTTTTGTGACATATTCGTCACAAAGCTCTTTTGTTCTCGCTTCGGCCATCACGCGGACGAGCGGTTCGGTGCCTGACGGACGCACTAAAATCCGGCCGTCTCCGTTCATTTCTTTTTCCACTTCAGAAATAACGGCCTTCACCTTAGCGTTTTCTTCTACCTTATATTTATCCGTCACTTTCACGTTCACTAAGAGCTGCGGGAATTTTTTCATTTCATCCGCAAGTTCTGAAAGGGTTTTGCCGGACGCCTTCAGCGTATTCACAAGCATGATCGCGGACAAAAGACCGTCGCCGGTAGTGTTGTAATCAAGGAAAATAAGGTGCCCTGACTGCTCGCCGCCGACATTATAGCCGTCTTTTTTCATCGCTTCTACGACATAGCGGTCGCCGACTGCCGTTTGAACGCTTTTGATTTCTTCTTTTTCAAGCGCTTTGTAGAAACCGAGGTTGCTCATCACAGTCGATACGACGGTATCATCCTTCAGACGACCCTCTGATTTCAAATACTTCGCGCATATGTACATAATCTGATCACCGTCGACGATGTTTCCTTTTTCATCAACAGCAATGAGGCGGTCGCCGTCTCCGTCAAACGCAAGGCCGATATCGGCGTTTTTTTCTTTGACGAAAGCACTCAGCGCTTCCGGGTGTGTAGACCCGACGCCATCATTAATGTTTAATCCGTTCGGAGACGTCCCCATTGTAGATACGTCAGCATCGAGATCGGCAAAAAGGTGCGTCGCAATGGATGATGTCGCACCATGGGCGCAGTCAAGCGCTACATGAATGCCTGTGAAATCTTCGTCCGCCGTCTGCTTTAAAAATTGCAGATACTTTTGAACGCCTTCAAAATAATCGTTTACAAGCCCGAGGTCCGCGCCTGTCGGTCTCGGCAGCTTATCTTCTGGTTCATCCATGAGACGTTCAATCTCGGCCTCCTGCTCATCAGAAAGCTTAAAGCCGTCCCCTCCGAAAAATTTAATTCCGTTATCCTGTACGGGGTTGTGAGAAGCGGAGATCATGACGCCCGCCTCAGCATCCATGGCTTTCGTTAAATAGGATACCCCCGGCGTAGAAATAACGCCGAGGCGCATCACTTCAGCTCCGATCGATAAAAGTCCGGCGACAAGGGCTCCCTCCAGCATATGTCCGGAGATACGTGTATCACGGCCGATCAGCACTTTCGGGCGCTGCTTATCTTTGGTCAGGACATAACCGCCAAAACGCCCAACTTTAAAGGCCAGCTCTGGCGTAAGCTCGCTGTTGGCAACACCTCTTACACCATCTGTTCCAAAATACTTGCCCATTTTGTATCGCTCCTTTTTCATTCTGTTGAAGAAGAATCAGCGCTTGATCCGTCTTCATCCTGGTCTTGATTTTGATCCTGGTTTTGACTTTTATTCTGATCGCTGTCAGTGTCGTCTTCCCGGTTCTTGTTCTTGTCTTTGTCTGCGTCTCCGCTTGTGCCGTTCTTATTGCCGGAATCAGCGGAGCCGCCGTCATTTTTATTTGAACTTGTGTTTTTCTTAGAAGTCAGCTTGATCTTAACCGTGTCTTTTGACAGGGCCCATGTGACGTTTTGCGGGCCGTTTACTTCAAGCTTTACAGAGTGCTCTCCGTCATCCAAGTCCGAGACATTGGCATACAGTTCAATGTCCGACTTTTTCAGCGCCTTAATGTTGGCGGGGGAGCCTTTGGCCGTAATATTTATCGCCTGCGATTCAGGATCGAGAAACTCAATCTGCTGTGAGCCTCCCAGTCCGACCGTCTTGATTCCGACATTGTCAAAATCCTTTTTGTCTTCACTGTCCACTTTAACATGAAGCGTGATTTTTTCCGGTGATACCTTGGTGACACCCTTAGGAAGCGGGATATCGGCATTGATATCGGTATCTTTATCAATTTTGCCTAAATCAAGAGATACGCCGTCAATAAATTCAAGTGAATCCAGCACATCCTGCGGGCCGTAAACCGTCACCTCACTCGGATTCGAGTCAATGCTCGCAACGCTCACCCCGTCCGGAAGACTTCCCTTCCTTTCGATTTTGAAAGGAAGCTTTTTGCTCGGACTGGCTACGGGAACCGTCACTTTAATGACTGACGGTTCAACATCAACAGGAAGTGCGTTGCCGTCTTTGTCATAGACGGTCACCTTCACTTCCTTTTCAATGGTCTCATTTGCATTTTCTAGGTTCACGGATGCTTTGACAAGTGAAATGTTATCAATCACATTTTTCGAACCTGTAATCTGCACGTTTTTCGGGCTGATAATCGGCTGCTGAGGGGTGTATCCCTTTTTCATTTTGCTTTTATTGTAGTATTCAACTTCCACGGGAAAACTCTCAGCCGTTTTTTCCTGAATCGTAACCGTCGTGACTGACGGGTTAATGGAGATTGTCAGTCCGTCCGATACGTTTTTCGCCTTCAATTCGACCTTATGAGTCCCGGTCTTCAGCTTATTCATATCGGCGTATATCTCAAAATTCTTCGTCTGTCTCGCCTTTTTCACCGCGCTTGTCGAGCCTTTAATCGTGACATTTACGGTCTGGGGCACGCCGGTGACAACATAGTTCGCTTCATCATAGTATGCTTTTACAGGAATATCAGTAAGCGTAGCCTCGTCAGTCGTTGATGTCGGAAAAAAGGATTCCCCCGGCTTTTTCGGAGTCGGCGCCTGGTTGTTGTTAACCGCAACGTAAAGCAGCAGCGCAAAGAGCAATGCAATGATCTTTACAGCCCAGCGGTTGTTTAAGAATTTATCCATTTTTCTTGCCCCTCCAGTACCAGCGGTTAGAAGAAGTATCTCTGGCGTTTTTCTTAAACTCAGCTTCAAGCATTTCTTTCAGTGCTTCTTCCGTCAATTCTCTGTGAAGGTCTCCGTTTTTGGCCACGCTGATGGCGCCCGTCTCTTCAGATACGATAATGGTTAAGCTGTCCGTCACTTCACTGATGCCGACAGCCGCTCTGTGCCGCGTCCCCAGCTCCTTTGAAATAAACGGGCTTTCAGAAAGCGGCAGATAACAGGCAGCCGCCGCAATCTCGTTATTTTTCATAATGACCGCTCCATCATGCAGCGGTGTATTCGGGATGAAGATATTAATCAAAAGCTCCGAGCTGACCTGCGCATTAAGCGGGATGCCCGTCTCAATATAATCGCCCATTCCCGTATCGCGCTCAATCGCGATGAGTGCGCCGATGCGGCGTTTCGCCATGTAGCTGATCGATTTTGTAATCGCTTCAATTGTCTTATGCTGCGCTTCCTCCACGGGGGTTCCGCTCCTGGAAAAGAACCGGCCCCGTCCGAGCTGTTCAAGCGCCCGTCTCAGCTCAGGCTGGAATATAATGATGATCGCTAAAAATCCCCATGTTATCGCTTGGTCCATCAGCCACTGAAGCGTGCTGAGTCCCAAATATGAACTGGCCATCCGAACCAATACGATGACGACGATTCCTTTTAAAAGCTGAACCGCCTTCGTCCCGCGTATGACCATAATTAATTTATATATCACATACCAAACAAGGAGAATATCAACGGCATTGCCGAGGTATTGCAAAAATGGGATGTCCTCAAAAGCCATTTCCTCGTCCTCCAAGAATTCAGTCATTTCGTTTTTCTGTTATGAATTGTGCTGCATGAGCAATATGTACATCATATAGCGTGCTCATTATACCACATTTTGATTTCTCAAGTGAAATGAGCCAGAACGGCGATGCACAAAAAAAGAGTAAAGCGATTATACGCTTTACTCATCTTCACTCGGGTCCAAAGCGCTCACGACGCCCTGGCCCGCCGATTTCAGTTCGTACCAGACCCAGTCAAACAATTGGTTAATCTCTTCAATCTGCCCGGTGACTTGTCCGGCTGAGGCCATGTATTTTTCTCCGTTGACGACGGTCACATTGCCGTCGACTTTTCCTTCAATGAACAGCTTGCCGTTTTTTACTGTGACATCGCCCTTTACGGTCTCGCCTTCTGGGACGGTGACCGTGTGATTCTGCACGACAAGGTTCGGCTGTTTGGACACACTGAAATTGTGGTCATTATGCCAGCTGTTGAAAAAACCGCCGCCCATTAAAATCACAAAAACCGCTGCGGCTGCAATCATCGGATGAGTTTTGATCCATCGTTTTACAGAAGCGCGTTTTTTCTCTTTTGGAAGATTCGCCATAACTTTGGCAGTAAAATCAGCAGGGGCCGTGACATGCGATGTGCTTCGGACGAGTGCTACGGATTTCTCCATTTCATGAAAATGCCGTTTGCAATTCCCGCATGACTGCAAATGTTGTTTTAATACGTTTTCATCTTCAGGAAGGATATCTCCATCAAGATGCTTATGCATAAGCTGCACGATCTGTTCAGGACAGCTCATTTCATCACCCCACTTAAAGATCCCTCAATTGTTTTCTAAGAGCCTCTCTGCCTCTGTGTATCCTTGTCTTGACGGTGCCGACAGGGATATTCAGAATCTCCCCGATTTCAATTAAAGAGAGTTCGTCAATATACTTTAATACAATAACCGTTCTGTACTTGTCAGGCAGCTTTAAAATCTTTTTCTGAATTGTGTCCGACAGCTCCAATGACAATACGGCGTCTTCAGGGAGAACCCCGTCCGCGGCGATCTGCGAATACATCGTCAGCCCTTCTGCTCCCGCTACTTCTGCGTCCAGATAGTAATCAGGCTTTTTCTTGCGGATGCGGTCAATGGTCAGGTTGGTCGCAATTCTGTAAAGCCACGTTGAAAACTTTCTGTTGATATCGAAACTGTCGATATTGACATACGCTCTGATAAAAGCTTCCTGCGCAATATCTTCCGCTTCGTGAACATTGCCGAGCATGCGGTAGCAAAGCTGGTAAATCTTATCTTTATAAAGGTCAACGATTTCTGCAAACGCATTTTGATCGCCTTTTTTGACTTGCTTGATTCTTTTTTTAATCAGGTTTTCCATGTTTTATCTTACCTCTGCCCTTCACCGGTCTGTATCTATACGTTGATTGTTTTAAAAGGTTTCATTTTTTTATTACATTTATTTTACCAAATTTCAGGCAGGGTGTAGATGGAAAATACAGAATATACTGCCTTAACAGCAGCTTAAAAATAGTATATCTGATGAACAATCAGAAATCGAAACAAAATGCTGATAAAAAAAAGACACCTTTATGCAAAAGGTGTCTGAGACTGGGCTAGCTGGATTCGAACCAACGCATGACGGAGTCAAAGTCCGTTGCCTTACCGCTTGGCTATAGCCCAAAAATGGTGGAGGGGGGCAGATTCGAACTGCCGAACCCTGAGGGAGCGGATTTACAGTCCGCCGCGTTTAGCCACTTCGCTACCCCTCCGTATTTTTTTGAAAAACAGTGCCGGCCAGAGGACTTGAACCCCCAACCTACTGATTACAAGTCAGTTGCTCTACCAATTGAGCTAGGCCGGCAAATATGGTGGAGGATGACGGGCTCGAACCGCCGACCCTCTGCTTGTAAGGCAGATGCTCTCCCAGCTGAGCTAATCCTCCATATGACCCGTACGGGATTCGAACCCGTGTTACCGCCGTGAAAGGGCGGTGTCTTAACCGCTTGACCAACGGGCCTTTGTGTCCGCGTCGAGCTGACAAAAGTTATTATATACAGGTTGTACCCCATTTGTAAAGAGAAAAATTATTTTTTTTATTTTCAAACTTTTTTACCCGTTTTTTAACTGAAAAACTCATCCCTCCTCTCTTATTTCATTTATGATGAAAGTATCAAAATATTGAAGGGAATGGACACAGATGATCTTAGTCAGCTCTTGTCTCGGCGGTATCGAATGCAGGTATAACGGCTCTCACGCCGCTTCGGAAAAAATCCGCAGACTCGTAGAAGAAAAGAAAGCTGTTATGGTCTGCCCCGAACTTTTGGGCGGCTTCACCACTCCCCGCGAACCGGCGGAAATCATCGGCGGCACGGGCGAAGACGTGCTGAACGGAACGGCAAGAATCGTAACGGCATCCGGCGAAGACGTTACGGCTTTATATATGGACGGCGCGGAAAAAACGTTAGCATACGCAAAAGAAATAGGCGCCGCAACGGTCATCCTTAAAGAAAACAGTCCGTCCTGCGGCAGCAGCTTTATCTATGACGGCACTTTCTCAGGAAAAAAAATAATCGGAGACGGCATCACTTCCGCTCTTTTAAAACGGGCAGGCTGCCGTGTTCTATCAGAAGATGAATTGGATCAATTATAAAAAAGGAGAGTAGATATCATGGATGTAGCCCTGTCCTTTTATAAACCGGAGCATGCAGACGGGCTGAACGGGTTTGTGCTGAGTGAAGAAGATAAAAAGTTCACAGCTCTCCCGAAGGATGTACTGCCGCAGGCTCTTGTCATCCGGGATCGCTACCCGACAGTCATTTTAAAAGAAGACCGCCCCGTCGGTTTTTTTATTTTACATACCTCAAAAGAAACCATTGCCCCATATTCGAACAATGTGTCTGCCATTTTGCTGAGTGCGCTGTCCTTACATGCGCCATATCAGGGAAAAGGTTATGCCAAACAAGCGATGCTGCAGCTCCCCGCTTTTGTCGCAAATTACTTTCCTTGGTGTGATGAAATCGTGCTTGCTGTAAACCATCGCAATCATCGTGCAAAGAACCTGTACCGGTCTTCCGGTTTTATTGATAAAGGTCGTCGCAGGATCGGCCCCATCGGCGAACAGCACATTCTGCATCATTTTTTGTGAAAGCGCTTGATTATTCATCTCATCCCTGCCGATTTTTCTTGAAACATCTATTCAGAAGCCCATATACTTCAAGTATTAACGACTTGGGAGGGTACAATCATGACAGACCGGCTTAACATTCACAGATTGACCACAGAAACCAGAAATCCGCAGACCGCTTCAATCCATCAAGCAGACACGATGGAAATTCTCCGCATCATTAACCAAGAGGATTTCAAAGTGGCTGAAGCCGTTCAGCAGGTGCTGCCCGATATTCAGATTGCCGTTCAATTCGCCCATCAGTCCTTACGGCGAAACGGCAGGCTGATTTATGCGGGAGCGGGCACAAGCGGCAGACTCGGTGTACTGGATGCGGTTGAATGCCCGCCTACATACAGCGTAAGTCCCGACACTGTCATCGGTCTGATGGCCGGAGGAGCAGACGCCTTTTTGCAAGCGGCTGAAGGTATTGAAGACAGCGAGGAAACCGGCGCTCTCGATCTCAAAACGATCGGGCTTACCGCAGAAGACACCGTGATCGCCATCGCGGCAAGCGGGCGCACGCCGTATGCGGCCGGTGCGCTGAAATACGCAAAAACAATCGGCGCCAAAACTGTCGCGCTCACATGCAATAAACACTCATTGATCAGCACTTATGCCGATCACAGCATTGAAGTCGTCGTCGGCCCCGAAGTGATTACAGGGTCAACACGAATGAAAGCGGCGACGGCACATAAAATGATTCTGAACATGATTTCCACGGCCGTGATGATCAAAAGCGGCAAAGTGTACGAAAATTTAATGGTGGACGTTCATGTGAGCAACGAAAAATTGAAAGAACGCGCAATCGGCATTATCCAAAGCATCACGGGCGTTCCGTACGACAAGGCAAAAGAAACGCTTGAGGCCGCAGGCAGCCATGTCAAAACGGCAATCGTCATGCTGAAGACGAATTCAGACGAAACACACGCGAAGGCACTGCTCAAAGAAGCGGAAGGCTTCATTGACAAAGCCATTGAACAGCACGTTTCAAAAGAAAAAGAACGCTGATCGTTCTTTGGTGAAAAATAATGTGCTTTTACGAGCCCGCGCCGTTTTCATGATCGGCGCAGGCGCTTTTAGGACGCGTTTCAGGCACAGCTCCCCGGGAAAAATCGTACGGACAAAGGAGGATCTCCATGAGCAAAGAGGCATTTTATCAGTCACTGGCCAAAGATATCCTGGACAATTGCGGCGGTTCATCGAATATTTCAGGCTTTACCCACTGTATGACACGCCTGAGGATTACACCTTTAGATCAGGACAAAACGGATATTGAAGCGCTGAAACGGCTTGACGGGGTAATAGGCGTCGTCGAAGCCGAAACACTGCAGATCATTCTCGGCACGGGTGTCGTCAATCATGTCGCCGACGCTTTCGCAAAACTTATGCCATCCGGAAAAAACATTGATTTAAAAGAAGCCGCCTCACGGAAAAAAGCCGATCTCAACAGAAAAAACACCACACCCATCAGACTGTTTCTGAGAAAAATATCAAGCATCTTCATTCCCCTTATTCCCGCACTCATTGCATCAGGTTTAATCACCGGTATTACGAAAGCCGTCATTCAGGCCGGCTGGCTCCCGAAAGAATCCCAAATCGCACTTATTTTAACGGTTATCGGTTCAGGCTTATTCGCTTACCTCGGCGTCCTTGTCGGCATCAATGCGGCGAAGGAATTCGGCGGGACACCCGCGATGGGCGGCCTTGCGGGCATATTGATCCTTAACCCTGAGATCGCCAATATCAGTTTGTTCGGAGAGAATCTGCTCCCTGGCAGGGGAGGATTAATCGGCGTTCTTTTCGCTGCGGTTTTTATCGCTTATACCGAACGGTTTATCAGAAAGTACGTCCATCAATCCATCGACATTATCGTCACGCCTACATTGTCTTTACTTATCACCGGGCTGGTGACATATGTCGTTTTTATCCCTGCGGGCGGTTTTATTTCTGATCTGATTACATCAGGTTTATTGTCGCTGCTGAATGTCGGGGGAGTGCTCTCAGGGTTTGTACTGGGAGCCGCCTTCCTGCCGCTTGTCGTCACCGGCCTGCATCAGGGCTTGACTCCCGTACATTTGGAATTAATCCGATCAATCGGAGATGACCCGCTCCTTCCGATTCTCGCGATGGGAGGCGCGGGTCAGGTAGGGGCGGCCTTCGCCATCTTTATGAAAACAAAAAAAGCCTCATTGAAAAGAGCAATCGGCGGCGGACTTCCATCCGGTCTGCTCGGAATCGGAGAGCCGCTCATCTTCGGCGTCACGCTCCCGCTCGGCCGGCCGTTTTTGACGGCGTGTTTAGGGGCGGGAATCGGCGGCGCCTTTCAAGCCCATTTTCAGGTGGCTACTTTTTCAATCGGTGTCTCCGGCCTTCCGCTCTCGTTTCTCGTACAGCCTGCTCAAATCGTTTTGTATATCATCGGTCTCTTCATCTCTTACGCGGCGGGCTTTGTCTTCACTTATGCGTTCGGATTTAAGGATGACATGGCTGCTGAATTTGAATAAACCGGGAGGGATCAGAATATGAAAACACTGACAGCCGCCATACTCACAATGGTCATCAGCCTCTCTTTTCTGCCGCAGCACAAAGCCGAAGCCCAATCCAAATTATACGACGCAGCAAAGCTCAGAAAGGTTGATCAAATGATTGAAAAAGACATCGCAGCAGGATTCCCCGGAGCCGTCCTCGTCGTCGTAAAGGACGGACGGGTGATCAAAAAGAAAGCATACGGCTACAGCAAAAAATATGACGGGAACACCCTTTTATCCCGTCCGAAAAAAATGAAAACATCAACCATGTTTGATCTAGCTTCCAATACAAAAATGTACGCGGCGAATTTTGCATTACAGCGACTCGTCAGCCAGGGAAAGCTTGATGTGTATCAAAAAGTCTCGGCTTACCTTCCTGATTTCAAAGACAGAAAAAGCGATCCGATTCAAGAAAAAGACCGCATTCGCGTCATCGATGTGCTCCAGCATCAATCCGGTCTGCCGGCAAGCTTTTATTTCTATCAGCCGGACACCGCAGGCCCTTTGTATTCACAAGAACGGGATAAAACGATCCGTTTTCTCACTCAAATCCCGCTTGCATACAAACCGGGAACAAAACACGTATACAGCGATATCGGTTACATGCTTCTCGGCTGCATCATTGAAAACATAACCGGAAAAACCCTTGATGCCTATGCGGAACAAGAACTGTACAAACCGCTGAAACTGACGCACACACTGTTCAATCCGCTGCAAAAAGGTTTTAAAGAAAAAGCATTCGCAGCTACTGAACGTTTAGGCAACACACGTGACGGAGTCATCCATTTTCCTCACATCAGGACGTATACGCTGCAGGGGGAAGTTCACGATGAAAAAGCATTTTACTCAATGGGAGGGGTGTCCGGTCACGCCGGGCTGTTTTCCAGAGCTGATGACATGGCCGTCCTTCTTCAAGTCATGCTGAACGGAGGCAGTTATAAACACGTTTCTCTCTTCAATAAAAGGACGGCCGATTTGTTCACAACGGCGGCATCCTCTGATCCGACTTTCGCTCTCGGCTGGCGGAAAAACGGCAGCCCGGATATGGAGTGGATGTTCGGCCCTTATGCAAGCTGGCAGGCATATGGCCATACAGGATGGACCGGCACCATCACGATTATTGATCCCGCTTATAAGCTGGGGATCGCACTTTTGACCAATAAAAAGCATTCCCCCGTCGTCAGTCCCGGTGAAAACCCGAATGTTTTTGAAGGGGATCTTTTTCCGACCGGAAGCTACGGCCGCGTCATAAAAACGATTTATGAAGCCATTGAATGACAACCCATGTCTTTTGTCCAAACTATGACGGCAGGAGGGCACCATCATGAAACTTGTCATCTCAGCTGTATTACTGTTGTTCATTGTTTTCGGCACGCATCATGTATCGACAAAACCGGACATTCCGTCACAGGCGGAACAAGCGGTATCCCGTATGACATTAGATGAAAAATTAGGGCAGATGCTCATGCCTGATTTTCGCAATTGGCAAAAAAAGGGGCAGTCATCACCTGAGGCTCTTACCCAAATGAATAAAGAAGTCGCAGGGCTTATTCAAAAGTACCGGTTCGGCGGCGTTATCTTATTTGCAGAAAATGTAAAAAACACTGAGCAAACGGTACGCCTGACAGATGCCTTTCAAAAGGCGAGCCCTGACATTCCGCTATTATTAAGCATTGATCAGGAGGGCGGCATCGTAACTAGACTTGGTGAGGGCACTCATTTCCCAGGCAATATGGCGCTCGGAGCCGCTAGAAAAACAGCCTACGCGTCCCAGACCGGCGCCATTATCGGGAAAGAACTGAAAGCACTCGGCATTAATACGAACTTCGCTCCCGTTCTCGATATCAATAATAATCCCGGAAACCCTGTCATCGGCGTCAGGTCGTTCAGTTCAGACCGAGATCTGACAGCTTCACTCGGTCTTGCCTCAATGAAGGCTCAGCAAAAGCAGGATGTCGCTGCCGCCGTCAAACATTTCCCGGGACACGGCGACACGGATGTCGACAGCCACTACGGTCTTCCGCTTGTCACCCACAATCAAGAAAGGCTGCGTCAGATTGAACTTTATCCGTTCCGGAAGGCCATTCAGGCCGGAGCTGATATGATCATGACAGCCCATGTGCAATTTCCCGCGTTTGACGATACAACCTATAAAAGCAAGCTGGACGGTTCAGACATCCTCGTACCCGCCACACTCTCGAAAAAAGTGATGACTCATCTTCTCCGTGGAGAAATGGGATTTAACGGCGTCATCGTTACGGATGCATTAAATATGAAAGCCATTGCCGATCATTTCGGCCAGGAAGAGGCGGTCGTCATGGCCGTAAAAGCAGGAGTCGATATTGCCCTGATGCCGGCCCAAGTGACATCGCTGCAAACGGAAAACCGCTTTGCCCGGGTTCATTCCGCTTTAAAAAAGGCGGTACAAAAAGGGGAAATTCCGCTGCAGCAAATTAACAAATCAGCGGAACGCATCATTTCCCTGAAAATAAAACGAGGGATATATCCCGCCCCGAAAAAGACAAATCTGAAAAAGAAGATTGCAAAAGCAAAGAAAACCGTCGGCAGCAAAAATCATCTGAAAGCTGAAAAACAAATCGCGGAAAGGTCCGTCACCGTCTTACAAAACAAAAACCGCACGCTCCCATTCAAACCGAAAAAGAACAGCCGCGTTCTCATTGCCGCTCCATATGAAGATCAAACAGCGTCAATGGAACAAACCATTCGGCAGCTCATCAAGAAGAAAAAAATCCGGCCGGTAACCATCAGTAAAATGAACTTCGCCGAGCGCACATTTCATGATGAACACAAAAAGCAGATATCTGACGCTGATTACGTGATTACAGGCTCATATGTTGTGAAAAATGATCCTGTCGTAAACGACGGCGTGATTGACGATTCCGTCACAGATCCCGGCAAGTGGACGACTGCATTTCCGCGGGCCGTCATGAAAGCCGCACAATCGAACCAAAAACCCTTTGTGCTGATGAGCCTGCGTAATCCATATGACGCTGCGAACTTTGAAGAAGCTGAAGCCCTTATCGCAGTCTACGGCTTTAAAGGATATACAGACGGACAATTTCTCCAGCCAAACATTCCGGCAGGCGTTGAAGCGATATTCGGACAGACAAAACCGCAAGGCAGGCTGCCCGCTGACATTCCTTCCGTCACGCATCCGGGAACGACACTGTATCCTTATGGTTTCGGTATCAATCTGAAGACCGGAAAACCGCTTTAAACAGGAGGACTGATCATGAAAACACAAACGGCTGCGCTTCTTGCCGGATTAGTCGTCATCAGTGCTATGACGGCAGTCTCGGCTGCTTCTGACAGAAACCTTCATACCGCCAAGAAACCAAGCATCCAAACAGGCATCGACCGCCTGCTGAAAGATTATAAACAGGAACTGAAGGGAAAAAGGGTCGGGCTGATCACCAACCCGACCGGTGTGAACAATTCATTGAAAAGCAGCGTTGACGTGCTGTATGAGGCACCAGACATCCACTTGACGGCATTATTCGGACCGGAGCACGGTGTCCGCGGCGATGCTCAGGCCGGAGACAAAGTCACATCCTATATAGACGAAAAAACAGGGCTTCCCGTCTACAGCCTGTACGGGGAAACGAGGAAACCGACGCCTGACATGCTGAAAGATACAGATGTACTGATTTTCGATATTCAGGATGTCGGAACGCGATACTACACCTACATTTATACAATGGCCTATGCCATGGAAGCGGCAAAAGAAAAAGGCATTCCTTTTTATGTATTGGACCGGCCGAATCCGCAAGGCGGACGAAATCCAGACGGCCCGGTTCTTGAACCGGATTACGCTTCATTTGTCGGACTGTATCCGATCCCGCTGAAGCACGGCATGACGATCGGTGAGCTTGCTCTTTTATTCAATAAAGAGTTTCATATTGGCGCCGACCTCACCGTCGTAAAAATGAAGCGCTGGAAGCGGACGATGACGATTGAAGATACCGGTCTGCCGTTCGTCCTCCCTTCGCCTAATATCCCGACCCCGGACAGCATATTCGCATATTCGGCGACAGGACTAATCGAAGGCACAAACGTATCCGAAGGAAGGGGCACGACAAAGCCGTTTGAACTGATCGGCGCGCCTTATATGAAAAGCACCGAGCTCGAAGAACGCCTGAACAGTCTCAAGCTTCCGGGCGTCACCTTCAGAGCCGCATCATTTATCCCCAGCTTCTCCAAGCACCAGAGCAAGCTGTGCCACGGCGTACAAGTCTACGTAACAAACAGAAACACATTTGAAGCGGCAAAAACAGGGCTCTCCATTCTGAAAACCATGCATGACTTATATCCGAATGACTTTTTATTCTTGCCGACAGGCTCTTTTGACAAGCTGATCGGTAACGGCTGGGTACGCAAAAAAATAGAAAAAGGCGCTTCCATTGAAGACATCACCGGCACATATCAACGCCGGCTGGACCAATTCAAAACTCTAAGAAAACAATACCTCATATACTGACAACATTCGTGTTACACGTGTAACATTTTGACGCATTTCACATTTCCGCTTTTTATAGGAAAACATTCATTTATTTGGTACAATTTAAATGATAACAGTTATCATTTAAATGAATGTTTCCTAAAAGGTGGTTTCTCATGAAAAACACATTATTCTTTCAGCCCATTGATATCATCTCCGTAAAAAAAACAGCCGACCTTCTGTCAGAGCATCAGCTCACTGATTCCCCCGTATTGATCTTTCATGTGAAAGGCGAGGGACAAATTGATATCGGAACAGACAGCTTTCCGCTGCAGAAGGAAACGCTCTACATCTGTCCTTGTGATGAGACATTCAATATTGCCCCTATACCGTCAGGCGGCATCCATTTGTATATCGTCAGACTCCGTGTTTTCTCCTATTCATCAGATAATGAAGCGATGCTTCCGGATAATGGGGAAGACATCTTCCACGGACTTCAGCAAATGAATTTACAAACGGTTGATCATTTGACAAGCCGGCTTCAGTCACTTTCTGAAAACGTGCGATCGGCGGATGCATTGCAGAAAATGAAATATACAGCCGACTTTCAGCAGCTGATGTACGATCTTTATGCCGCAAAAGTATGCCATCAAAATAATACGAAAGCGGCGATCGAACAGACAAAACAATTCATACATACTCAGTCCGACACAAAAATCACGCTCACCCAGCTCGCTCATATGGCGGGAATCAGTCCCAAGCATTACAGTGAAACCTTTAAAAAACTATATGGGCAGAGCGTAACTGAATATATCACAGACATCCGCATAACCAATGCGAAAAAACTGATGGCCAAGGCAAACTGCAAACTGCGGGAAATCGCTCATCAAATCGGCTACCAAGACGAATTTTATTTCAGCCGCATCTTTAAAAAACATACCGGCAGCTCACCTACAAGCTATATGAAAAAAAGGCGCACAAAAATGGCCGCGTACGGAAAAGAAACGATGGGGCATCTGATTCCTCTGCATCACGTGCCTTACGCTGCGGCGCTGCACCCGAAATGGACGGCCTATTATTACAAACAATTCTCTTCCGATATTCCGGTTCACCTGAGTGCTTACCGCTATAATGCAAATTGGGAAGAGAACCTGCACACGCTGTCCCAAGCTGCCCCGGACATCATTTTCAGTCTTGATTCTGTCAGTGAAGAAGAAAAACAGCGCCTGAATGACATCACTGACGTTTTTTACCTTCCGGCTCAAGAGAATTGGAGAGACCAGTTTCTTCGCACAGCCGCATATTTGAATGAAGAGCAGGAAGCTCGGCACTGGCTTAAAGCTTATCAAAGTCTCGCCCATTCAGCGAAAGATGCTCTTAAACACGTGCGGCATCAGCGGTTCTTATTTGTCCGTGTATATAAAGAAAATATGTACATCGCCCATAACAACAGTATTGAGGATGTCTTCTTCGGTGATTTAGGCTTTGCCTCCGCAAAACCGGAATCTTTTGCTCCTGACGAAAAGATTTCCTTGGACATGCTGGCGGATTGCCAGGCTGACTGCATCATGCTTTTCACTTGTAAAGAACCGGAAACGCTTCGTTATTTTCAGCGGATTCAGCAGACCGGGATATGGCAGAACCTTAGAGCCGTCAGCAATAAACGCGTGTTTCCCATATCATCTGACCCGTGGATTGAATATTCTCCAAGCGGACATCAGCGGATGATCGAGCAAAGCATTTCCATTTTATCCGAAGATCGTCCATGGTAATGCCGGAAATTATCCATGGTCTTATCCCTGTTCATTCTCTATAATTCCAATTGATAATAGTTATCAATTGAACAGGAGGAACAATAGATGAAGAAATTGGCATTCGCTTTCATGATTTTGCTTTTGGCTTTCACGGCCGCGGCTTGCGGAAGCTCAGAAACATCTGATACAGCAAGTAAAGGAAAGGACGCTTCTTCAGATAAAAAGAAAATCGAATATCTCGGAAAAACATATGAAGTCAAAGCGCCGACTGACAAAATCGCCATTACAGGCAGCGTAGAATCAATGGAAGACGCCAAATTGCTTGACGTTCATCCGGCAGGAGCAATTTCTTTCTCCGGCAAATTCCCGGAACTGTTTAAAGATATTACAGATAAATCCGTATCTACGGGAGAAAAAATGCAGCCGAATATGGAAAAAATTCTTGAGCTGCAGCCGGACGTCATTCTGGCATCAACCAAATTCCCGGAAAAAACGTTGAAAAAATTGAGCGGCACCGCTGAAACGATCCCTGTCTCTCATATCTCATCAAACTGGAAAGAAAACATGATGCTGCTCGCCCAGCTTACAGATAAAGAGAAAAAAGCGAAAAAAATCATCGCAGATTACGAACAGGACCTGAAAAAGACAAAAACAAAGATCAACAGCAAAGCGAAACAGTCAAACGCGCTGGTCATCAGAATCAGACAAGGCAATATTTATATTTATCCTGAACAAGTATATTTCAACTCCACGCTTTACGGTGATTTAGGCCTGAAGGCGCCGGACGAAGTCAAAGCGGCGAAAGCGCAGGAACTGATTTCTCTTGAAAAATTAAGCGAAATGAACCCTGACCATATCTTCGTACAATTCTCTGATGACGAAAACGCAGATAAGCCGGACGCTTTGAAAGACTTAGAGAAAAATCCGATCTGGAAGAGCCTGAAGGCAGTCAAAAAAGACCATGTATACGTCAATACGATTGATCCATTAGCCCAAGGCGGAACCGCGTGGAGTAAAATCAGCTTCTTACAGGTTGCGGCTGACAAATTGACTCAAGACTAATAAAGAGTAGGTTTTTCACATGTATGCAAAACGGCGGACACACATGATTATCATTGCTTCACCGATTGCCATTGTTCTGTCACTGCTGCTTTCCGTTTTATACGGCGCAAAGCAGCTTGACATCCATACCGTGTTCTCCGCATTGCTGCACTTTAATCCGGAGAATACCGACCATCAGATCATATGGCATTCAAGAATCCCGAGGGCTGCCGGCGCTATGTTTATCGGCGCCGCCCTTGCTGTTTCCGGAGCGCTCATGCAGGGAATCACACGGAACTATCTGGCCTCGCCTTCAATCATGGGTGTGTCGGACGGCTCCGCTTTTATCATCACCCTTTGCATGGTATTGCTCCCTCAATCGACATCCATTGAAATGATCATATACTCGTTTATCGGTTCCGCATTCGGCGCCGCTCTTGTTTTCGGGCTGGCCTCCATTCTTCCCGGCGGTTTTACCCCGGTGCAGCTTGCCATTATCGGAACGGTGACCAGTATGCTTCTCAGCAGTCTGTCGGCTGCGCTTTCGATTTATTTTCAAATTTCGCAGGATCTCAGTTTTTGGTACAGTGCGAGACTGCATCAAATGAACCCTGATTTTTTGAAACTGGCCGTCCCGTTTTTTGCAATCGGAATCATCACGGCCATGATTCTCAGCAAAAAGGTCACTGCCGTATCATTAGGAGACGACATTTCAAAAAGTCTGGGACAGCAGAAAAGAACCATCAAACTCATGGCGATGGCGGCCGTTGTCATATTGACAGGAAGCTCGGTGGCACTCGCCGGAAAAATTGCCTTTGTCGGTTTGGTCGTTCCGCACATCACACGTTTTCTCGTCGGATCGGACTACAGCAGGCTGATCCCATGCGCGTGCATCATCGGCGGCGTCTTCCTGACCCTTTGCGACCTTGCCAGCCGATTCATCAATTATCCGTTTGAGACGCCTATTGAAGTTGTCACTTCTATCATCGGTGTTCCTTTCTTTCTTTATTTGATTAAAAGAAAAGGAGGGGATCAGCGTGGTGCGTAAAATGGCCGGAATTTATATCATTCTGATTGCTCTCATATTGCTCGTAAGCTATTTCAGCATGACAAGCGGTTCTTTTTCCGCAAAGCCGGGTGAACTGCTCAGTACCCTTTTCCGCATCCATCCGAATCCGCAATATGACATTTTGCTGTTTCAGCTGAGGCTGCCGCGCATTGTCATGGCTGCTGCCATCGGGCTCGGATTGGGGATATCCGGAGCCGTTATTCAGGCCATTACCAAAAACGGTCTTGCCGATCCCGGTATTTTGGGCATTAATGCAGGAGCCGGAGCCGGAATCGTCACGTTTATGCTTCTGTTTCAGGGACAATCTGAAGCGACGGCACTTGCCTCTGCGATGGGTATGCCTGTCTTCGGCCTCATCGGAGGATTGATGGCGGCCGTGCTGATCTATATTTTCGCCTGGCACCGGGGGCATCTGGAATCGGGCAGAATTATTCTCGTCGGGATCGCCATGAATTCCGGATTCAGCGCGCTGTCTTTATTTCTTTCATTAAAAATGGACCCGCAGGATTATGAGATGGCGATGGTTTGGAAAAACGGCAGCATCTGGTCGGCAAACTGGATGACCATTACGGCGATCCTTCCGTGGCTGATCTTGTTCATTCCTCTGCTTATGGCGAAAACGTCATTGCTGGATACCATTCGTTTCGATGAGGACACGGTGAAAAGCCTCGGTGTTTCAACCAATAAAGAAAAAACGATTTTACTCATTGCCTGCATCGCTTTGATCAGCGCATGTGTAACCGCAGCGGGCAGCATGGCATTTGTCGGACTGATCGCGCCCCATATTTCCCGCAGGCTCGCCGGGATTGAGCACAGATACTCATTACCGGTCAGCGGATTGGTCGGTATGCTCCTCGTCATATCCGCCGACTTTGCGGGCAAATTGTTCTTTCAGCCTTCAGAAGTGCCGGCGGGAATTATTCTTGCGATTCTCGGCGTTCCTTATTTCTTTTTTCTTCTGTTTAAGCAAAAGAAGGGGCTGGATGCATGAGAGGCACCCTTACAGAACATCGGATAAACGGAAAGGAATGCACTGTGTATCTTCCTCCCTCCTATTCGGTTCAAACAGGGGCTTTACCCTGTGTGTATGTACTGGACGGGGGTTCTTTGTTTTTAGAACAGATGGATAAGCTTGAATCCCAATTTGCGAACGGAACACTTCCCGAATTGATTTTCATCGGCATCAAACCGGCTGACAGGCTCGATGAGTACACGCCGTGGCCCGCGCCCTCCCTGAGCCCTGCGTTTCATGATTTCGGCGGCAAAGGGAGGCTCTTTCTCGAGGAGCTGACAAATGTCATCATTCCAACTGTAGAAGATATGCATCACATTTCTGCACATCCGGAAACGAGAGGACTGATCGGCGCGTCATTAGGCGGACTGTTTTCGATATACGCGATGCTACAAAAGCCTGAAATATTCGGCAGAATCGGTTGTATTTCCGGTTCCTTCTGGTATGAAAAATCAGCAGATTATGTCCGCTCCGCATCTTTGCGTCCGGCACGGCGGCGTATCTATATGTCTGTCGGCAGCCGCGAAGCTGAGCATAAAAACAACATCCAAAACAACATGATCCGACTAAATAAAGACGTGTACGAAAGCCTGAGGGAAAAAGGCTTTTCTCAATCTCAGCTCTCTTTCACGATCGAAGAGGGCGCCGTGCACCATCAAGAAGCGTTCAAACGACAATTCAATGCAGCACTAAGCTGGCTGTACGGAAAAAACCGCTCACGTAGCTGAGCGGTTTTTTTCATACTTCATCACGACCGGCTTAAGTTCAAAGCGTCTCAGCAAATAGCCGAATAAAGCTGCAAGGATTTGCTGAAAAAGCATCCCGATGACGACCGGAACCGCCACTTGAGACGGAAAAAAAGACACGGCGAGAACGGCTCCGGCGCTGATATTGCGCATGCCCCCTGTATAAATCAGAGACACGATTTCATCCTGGCTCCGCTTCATCAGTCTTCCGATCAGCCAAGCCACGGCATAACCCGTCATGGCAATAAAAAATACCATGCCTGCGATGCCCGCAAATTTGATATCCACGTGCGTGACATACGGCGCGATTTCCGAACTGTTAATGGCAATGACAATCATCAGACAGATTTTTGAAAAAGGAGACAGCGAACGGCTTATTGCCTGAGTCCTTACCGGCGGGGAAAACTGGTTGACTATCATCCCTGCGATGGATGGAATTACCACCATCTCCGCCAGCCCTTTCATCATTCCCCACACATCCATCTGAACATTCGCCCCCGCCAGGACAGACAGGCTTAACGGTACGATAAAAGGAGAAAGCACGGTATCAACCAGGATAATAGACAGCGTCAATCCGACATTCCCCTTATACATCGCAGCCCAAATCAAACTCGTAATTCCGGTCGGAATCACCACACCCATAATCAGCCCCGTCACAGTTAAAGGGTCACCGCTGAAAATCAGATGGCCGCTTCCCCATGCAAAAACAGGCATGAAAATATGCAGAACAAACAATGCCATGATCATCGGGAGCGGCTTCTCGATACTGCGCTTCAGCGATTGAAAATTGGCACTCAGACTGCCCGTAAATGTAATAAATGCAAATATCCACGGCACAGCGCCGGCCATCCAGCTGATATGCTGAGATAACAGCACACCCGCCGCCACACTTGACGGAGTCAAAAGCGGCATGATTCTCCCCAACACTTGGTTCAACTTCTGAAGCCACATCATATGCAAGTCTCCTATATACGGTTTTCAAGTCTCATTCATTATAACAATGCACCCCGGCAAATTTAACCGAAAAAAAGCCCGGATATATTCATCCGGACTTCACAAATTCTATGCCATTTGTTTCATTAAATCTCGGCTTTTCTGATTTAATCCCTTTAATTCAGCCTCAATTCCGTATTCTTTACATTTGGCGACAATTTTCTCAAGAGCCGCCGCTCCCGAATCATCCCACACGTGGGCATCGGTCAAATCAATGACAATCCGTTTCACGTCTTCATCATAAACGATGGCATTCATGAGCTCAGACACGGAAGCAAAAAAGATCTGTCCCGTTACCTTATAAGTTCTGACATCTTTCTGTTCGGAATGTGACTCAATCTTCAGCTTAGAAATTTTCGCCGTAAAAAAGATCGCGCTTAGCAGCACACCCGCGAAGACACCCTTTGATAAATCATTTGTCAGGACGACCGTCACAACGGTAATAACCATAACGATCGAATCAGTAAGGGGCGCTTTCCGCAAACCTTTAATCGATGACCAGTCGAACGTGCCGATGGACACCATAACCATCACGGCCACCAGCGCAGCCATCGGAATTTTCACGACGATACCGCTTAATACGGCAATTAAAAACATTAAAAACGCGCCGGCCGTAAAAGCCGATAATCGGCCGCGTCCGCCGGCTTTCGTATTAATGACAGACTGGCCGATCATGGCGCATCCGGCCATGCCTCCGAAAAATCCGTTCACAATATTGGCGATGCCTTGTCCGCGGCTTTCTTTGTTCTTATCACTATCCGTATCCGTCATTTCATCAATGATCTGGGCTGTCAGCAATGACTCGAGTAATCCGACGAAAGCAAGCGCCAGAGAATACGGGAAAATAACCCGCAATGTCTCAAACGTCCACGGAACATCCGGTATCAAGAAATGCGGAAGTGAACTTGTGATCCCGCCCATATCACCGACCGTGCGGACATCCGCATGGAAGACCACCGCAATGATCGTCATGACAATAATCGCCACCAGCGGAGACGGCACAGCCGTCGTAACCTTCGGCAATAGATATATGATAGCCAGTGATCCGGCAAGCATGGCATACATGACCCATGAAGCTCCTTTGAACTGCGGCAGCTGCGCAGAAAAAATCAAGATCGCCAAAGCATTCACAAATCCGATCATGACCGAACGCGGAATAAATTTCATCAATTTCGCTATTTTACTGACACCAAGAATAAATTGAATAATACCTGTCAAAATGGTTGCCGCAAACAAATACTGCAGCCCGTAATCAGCCACCAATGTCACCATGACAACCGCCATTGAACCCGTAGCGGCTGAAATCATTCCCGGTCTGCCGCCGAAGATAGAAATAATAATCGCGATACAAAATGATGCATAAAGGCCGACCATCGGATCGACACCTGCAATAATTGAAAATCCGATCGCCTCAGGGATCAGAGCGAGGGCAACCAGAATACCGGCCAGAATGTCTTTACGGACATTCCCGAACCATTGCTGCTGTAACGTATAATCTTTCAAATGATAACGACTCCTTTTCACTATAAAAATCCGCACCCTATCAGTTGGAAACATTGATTTTCATCTGGGGAATATGAGGCAAGCTTTACGGGGAAAAAGAGGACACGCTCAGAGTATAATGCCGTTGAGGAAAGGAATTGTTAACAAAGAGTATCATATTAAACTTTAAAGAAATGTGCAAGCCGTATAAATAAGAAAAGAAAACGGCTCTCACTGGAGCCGTTTCCGCTTTTATAAAAGTTTCGGATCAGACACAAGAATCGTTTTTATTGCGCTGATATCCTTTCTTTCTTTTGTCACCGGGTCGATGCCCATGAGATGATCAATGGCTTCTTCATAATTCTTCAGTTCCGTCTTTTCCGTAATAAAATCATAGAGCTGCGGAAGGTCGGACGCGCATGCTAACGCGGCTTCCATGATCTGGCGGGCTTCACCTGTGCCCACAATCGTTACGCCGTTTGACAGCAGCTGGTACGGCCTGACCGTCATCTCATACGTATCATCAAAGCCCATCGGCACGATTCTGCCTCCCTTTTCAATAAAAGGATAAGCCCAATCAAGCTGATTGCCGATTGCGTCAAAAATCACATCAAATTTTCTTCCTTGATTAATCCGTTTCACTTCATCCACGGTTAATGCTTCAGGATGGTAGACATAATCAGATATCCGGCTTGCTGCCTCGCTTCGGAAACTGCCTATTTCAGTCGCAACCGTCAATCGCGCCAGTTTTTTCACCATCATTTGCACAAGCAGTCCGATCGGTCCCGACCCCAAAACCAAGACCGAGTCCTCCGGCTGAATCGAAGCCTTGTCCACAACATTCAGCACACAGGAGAGAGGCTCAACCAATGTGGCCCGCTCCCATTCCATTGAATCCGGAATTCTGTACATGAACCTGTCTTCCCCCACGTAATATTCCGCAAACGTTCCGTGCGCCCCGATTCCGAGCTGCCAATCCTCGAAGGTTTCGCAATAACACGTCAGCCCTCTCCGGCAATAATGACATTTCCCGCAAAACTGCGTAGGATCTATCACGACGCGGTCTCCGACTTTTACATTTGTCACGTCCGGTCCGATTTCCACGACCGCTCCCACCGATTCATGCCCCATAATCATATGATGGGTTGCATTCATTTTTCCTTTCAGCACATTTAAGTCCGTTCCGCAGATACCGGTGCCGAAAATTTTCACTTTCACATCATTGGATTTCCGAATTTGAGGCTCGTCCACCTCTTGGTATTCAAGCTTATCATTAGGAGTCCAGACCAACGCCTTCATATTTCTCTTCCTTTCTGCCCCAGCGGATTTGGTCTAACAATGTTTGATGAAGCTCTTTCGTTGATGCCGCAATACATGATTGCTGATTCTGATAACTTAAATCTGTCAAAAGCGTTTCGTCCAAAGACCGGCCGTATGCATCCGTAATGACCACTCCCGCCTTCTTCGCCAAAAAGACGCTTGCGGCAATATCATAAGGAAACAAATGCAGCACCTGCCCGTTCCCGACCTGCTGAAAATCTGAAAGCAGCTTCGGATCATCTTTCAGCAGACGATTGCCGATATCCACATAAGCATCCATCTGCCCCGTGATAATTCGTGAAATCGAATAAGAAGCGCTGTTGAAAACAAAAACCCCGCCATTATTGGCCGACTGGTCAATCAGATGGCCGTATGCGTCCGTCATCAGCTGCGCCGGATGCCCGTTAAATTCAAGGCTCCAAAACATATTTTTAATATCCCGCACTCCGCTCAAATTCGGCAATTCTCCATGATACCCTTCAAAATGAATGGCATCGCTGTATATATCACCATACATATAAGCGCCTGATTTCAATTCAAGTAAAAAAGCAAATTCGATATCCTTAATCTTTGCGTTTGGCTTATACGAAGCAAGCGCAATCGAAATACACGACATTTCAAGTCCCGCGGCGGCCGGGCGCGTTCCGTCTATCGGATCTACAATTAAAATATATTGCGGATCTTCTCCAATCAGCTTCAGGCCGCCATCCTCCGTGTAAAAAGCAACCGGATGGCCCTTTTCTTGAATATAATCCAGCACCGCCTCCTCAGCAGCGGCGTCTATGTTAAATTGGGCGTCGCCTCCCGGAGAATAGCCGTTTACGAGCCGGTTTTTCAGCGTGCCTTTTTGATTTTTCACCTTTTGATAAACAAATTGTCCAAGCTCAATGATATAGTCTCTCACTTGATTTCCTCCAATAGCTTGCGAAGTCTGTAGCAGAGCACTTCGGCTTCACTAAGTGTTATGGTTAAAGGCGGACGGATTTTAAAGACATTTCCGAATCCGTAACGGGATGTCCGGAGAATCAGCCCGTAATCCATTGCCCGTTTTGCAATATAATTGGTCAGCTCCACATCCGGTTCATTGTTCTCTTTAACAATCTCCACACCGATCATAAGACCGACGCCTCTTACCTCAGAAATAAAAGCGAAATCCTCTTTCATCGTTTCTAAGCGATCCATAATATAATGACCGACCGTCGTTACATTTTCCAAAAATCCCGGTCGCTGCATGATATCTATGGTTTTACAAGCGGCAGCGGCGGCCATCACAT
Organism: Bacillus sp. D7-8; assembly: GCF_052055895.1. NCBI lineage: Bacteria > Bacillati > Bacillota > Bacilli > Caryophanales > Bacillaceae > Bacillus > Bacillus sp. D7-8. Next base: position 174,720 of record NZ_CP179922.1, on the reverse strand, counting down.
TTGAGCCGTATGTGAAGGAGTGCGTATACCCCGGAAGCCCGGTATACTTGTCCTCCGTCAGAGTGGCGGCGACTTGGAAGCCTGTGCCCCCGAGCCCCTTTGCTACCGTCATCATATTAGGTTTCACATCGAAGTGGTCCGCGGCAAACATTTTGCCCGTCCGTCCGAATCCGGTCTGAATTTCATCAAAAATCAGAGCGATATCATGTTCATCACAAAGCTTTCTCAGCTGTTTAAAATACTCTTTAGGCGGAACGACATTTCCACCGTTTCCAGATATCGGTTCAATAATCATGGCGGCAATTTTCCCATTGCTCGCATACTCAATAAAATCATTAATTCTTTCTACGCACAGCATACCGCATGAATCAGGTTTCTGATTATAAAAACAGCGGCTGCAATAGGGATCGGGGACTTGCAGGCCAAAAGAAATTTGCGGCGGGAAAGGTTCTTTTCTGAATGAGTTGCCGGACAAAGCGGAAGTCATATACGTTTGTCCGAGGTGGCTTCGAAATAAGGAGATGACATCGGTTTTTCCGGAGTAATACTGAGCCATTTTAATAGCTCCTTCATTTGCACCGGAACCGCTGCTGACTTTAGGGTGTACTTTTGTGAGATTATCGGGGGCAATTTCTACTAGTTTTTCTGCCAGTTTATTTACGGCGTCTGTTTGAAAAGATGATGTTACATGGATCAGCTTATCGGCTTGTTCTTTAACCGTATCAATGACCTCTTTGTTACCGTATCCTAAATTCAAGTTAAACGTGGCAGAAGCGCAATCAATGTACTCATTTCCCTCTTGATCGTACAGGTAAATCCCTTCTCCGCGCTCCATTACTACATCGTCAACACTGTAATACAAGCTGTCTGGATTCGTGATTTCCTTCGTTCCCACAAATACCACCCCTATGAAATTATTAGAATTTCGCTTTTTATCGTATAAATTATTGAAAATAATGTCAACGATCTTTCTTGTAAAAAATGTTAACAATTTGTTAACGTTACCATAATGGATGTACGAGAAAAAGTTATGTGATATAGTAACAATACTTGGATTTTTTGTAAAAATATCATGTCATACGAGTAGAGAGAAATATGATTTTACCAATAAGGAGATAAAATGATGAAAACTCGTCTGCTGTGGATAAGCTGTTTTTCTTATGGATCGATTGCTTTTACACTTGTTATTCTGGGAGCCGTACTGCCTGAGTTACTCACACATTATTCACAAAGCTACAGTAATGGCGGTGTATTGGTATTCTCTCAGTTCATGGGCTTTCTCATCGGAGTTATTGGCATGCCATACATGGTGAAAAAACTTGGGCGCAAAAACGTCGTTATCTTTGGCCTGGCACTCATCAGCTGTGAAATGTTCATCACCTTCCTGCCGCCCTGGCCGCTGCTCTTTCTTCTCGTCAGCATCGCAGGGCTTGGCGCCGGATTGGTGGAATCCTGTGTAGGCACGATCATCCTCACCGCTATTAAAGAAAGACAGGCTGTGGCCATGAGCAAGATGGAAGTGGCCTACGGATTAGGTGCGCTGTTCATGCCTCTGCTCTCAGGCTTCCTTATCAACAACCACATGTGGACAATTGCTTTTTTAGTATTAGGGTTATCCAGTTTTGCACTCTTAATCGCATGGAAGCAGATGAGTTTCGGCAGTATTGATCAGCTTCTCATCCGCAAAGAGGTCTCTTCCGATGACACTAAAAAAGAAAGCACCGGTTATCGGTCACACGGATTGCTGTTTATTGCCTTGGCGGGTGCTTACTTCTTCTTTTACGGCGGCAGTGAAGTTTCCATTGTACATTTTATCCCCTCCATCTTCGCTGAGAAATGGGATATCCCCAACTCTTTGGCAACGATAACAGTTACAGTGTATTGGACGGGGATGATCATCGGTAGGTTATTAACAGGCCCGGTATCAGAAAAGCTGACATATCACCGTTATCTCCGTCTCATAAGCATTGGCGGTCTGGCAGCACTTACCGTATTAGCATTAAGCAAAAACGTATGGTTCGGTTTTGCCCTTTGCTTCTTTTTAGGGCTGTTCATGGCAGGCATGTTTGCAATAGCCCTAATCATCACGAATCATTTTTATCCCGGAAAGACAGAAACAACTACCAGTATTCTGCTCGCTTCAAATGGATTAGGAGGTTCACTCCTTCCGATCGCCGTCGGTTGGAGCTTAGATGAATATCCCGCACAAACTGCGTTCTG
>NZ_CP179922.1:167500-170000 GCF_052055895.1 Bacillus sp. D7-8 | reverse complement strand
CCGCACTTTTCAACGTGCGTGGGTTCGGGCCTCCATTCAGTGTTACCTGAACTTCACCCTGGACATGGGTAGATCACCTGGTTTCGGGTCTACGACCACGTACTCAATTCGCCCTATTCAGACTCGCTTTCGCTGCGGCTCCGCATCTTCTGCTTAACCTTGCACGGGATCGTAACTCGCCGGTTCATTCTACAAAAGGCACGCCATCACCCGTTAACGGGCTCTGACTACTTGTAGGCACACGGTTTCAGGATCTCTTTCACTCCCCTTCCGGGGTGCTTTTCACCTTTCCCTCACGGTACTGGTTCACTATCGGTCACTAGGGAGTATTTAGCCTTGGGAGATGGTCCTCCCGGATTCCGACGGAATTTCACGTGTTCCGCCGTACTCAGGATCCACTCAGGAGAGAACGAAGTTTTGACTACAGGGCTGTTACCTCCTATGGCGGGCCTTTCCAGACCTCTTCATCTACCTCGTTCCTTTGTAACTCCGTACAGAGTGTCCTACAACCCCAAGAGGCAAGCCTCTTGGTTTGGGCTGGTCCCGTTTCGCTCGCCGCTACTCAGGGAATCGCATTTGCTTTCTCTTCCTCCGGGTACTTAGATGTTTCAGTTCCCCGGGTCTGCCTTCTCATACCCTATGTATTCAGATATGGATACCACTCCATTACGAGTGGTGGGTTTCCCCATTCGGAAATCTCCGGATCAAAGCTTGCTTACAGCTCCCCGAAGCATATCGGTGTTCGTCCCGTCCTTCATCGGCTCCTAGTGCCAAGGCATCCACCGTGCGCCCTTTCTAACTTAACCGTTAAAAAGAATCACTACGTGATATCTTGCATTACTAATTGAATGTGAATTACTTCTGTTATCTAGTTTTCAAAGAACAACATCTCGAAGAATCGAATGATCCTTCAAAACTAAACAAGACAGGGAACGTTCTGTTTATAAGACCCAAGGTCTTATATTCCGTTAAAATCCTTAGAAAGGAGGTGATCCAGCCGCACCTTCCGATACGGCTACCTTGTTACGACTTCACCCCAATCATCTGTCCCACCTTCGGCGGCTGGCTCCTAAAAGGTTACCTCACCGACTTCGGGTGTTACAAACTCTCGTGGTGTGACGGGCGGTGTGTACAAGGCCCGGGAACGTATTCACCGCGGCATGCTGATCCGCGATTACTAGCGATTCCAGCTTCACGCAGTCGAGTTGCAGACTGCGATCCGAACTGAGAACAGATTTGTGGGATTGGCTTAACCTCGCGGTTTCGCTGCCCTTTGTTCTGTCCATTGTAGCACGTGTGTAGCCCAGGTCATAAGGGGCATGATGATTTGACGTCATCCCCACCTTCCTCCGGTTTGTCACCGGCAGTCACCTTAGAGTGCCCAACTGAATGCTGGCAACTAAGATCAAGGGTTGCGCTCGTTGCGGGACTTAACCCAACATCTCACGACACGAGCTGACGACAACCATGCACCACCTGTCACTCTGCCCCCGAAGGGGACGTCCTATCTCTAGGATTGTCAGAGGATGTCAAGACCTGGTAAGGTTCTTCGCGTTGCTTCGAATTAAACCACATGCTCCACCGCTTGTGCGGGCCCCCGTCAATTCCTTTGAGTTTCAGTCTTGCGACCGTACTCCCCAGGCGGAGTGCTTAATGCGTTAGCTGCAGCACTAAGGGGCGGAAACCCCCTAACACTTAGCACTCATCGTTTACGGCGTGGACTACCAGGGTATCTAATCCTGTTCGCTCCCCACGCTTTCGCTCCTCAGCGTCAGTTACAGACCAGAGAGTCGCCTTCGCCACTGGTGTTCCTCCACATCTCTACGCATTTCACCGCTACACGTGGAATTCCACTCTCCTCTTCTGCACTCAAGTTCCCCAGTTTCCAATGACCCTCCCCGGTTGAGCCGGGGGCTTTCACATCAGACTTAAGAAACCGCCTGCGAGCCCTTTACGCCCAATAATTCCGGACAACGCTTGCCACCTACGTATTACCGCGGCTGCTGGCACGTAGTTAGCCGTGGCTTTCTGGTTAGGTACCGTCAAGGTGCCGCCCTATTTGAACGGCACTTGTTCTTCCCTAACAACAGAGCTTTACGATCCGAAAACCTTCATCACTCACGCGGCGTTGCTCCGTCAGACTTTCGTCCATTGCGGAAGATTCCCTACTGCTGCCTCCCGTAGGAGTCTGGGCCGTGTCTCAGTCCCAGTGTGGCCGATCACCCTCTCAGGTCGGCTACGCATCGTTGCCTTGGTGAGCCGTTACCTCACCAACTAGCTAATGCGCCGCGGGTCCATCTGTAAGTGGTAGCCGAAGCCACCTTTTATGTCTGAACCATGCGGTTCAAACAACCATCCGGTATTAGCCCCGGTTTCCCGGAGTTATCCCAGTCTTACAGGCAGGTTACCCACGTGTTACTCACCCGTCCGCCGCTAACATCAGGGAGCAAGCTCCCATCTGTCCGCTCGACTTGCATGTATTAGGCACGCCGCCAGCGTT
>NZ_CP179922.1:12500-162500 GCF_052055895.1 Bacillus sp. D7-8 | reverse complement strand
AATTAAACCACATGCTCCACCGCTTGTGCGGGCCCCCGTCAATTCCTTTGAGTTTCAGTCTTGCGACCGTACTCCCCAGGCGGAGTGCTTAATGCGTTAGCTGCAGCACTAAGGGGCGGAAACCCCCTAACACTTAGCACTCATCGTTTACGGCGTGGACTACCAGGGTATCTAATCCTGTTCGCTCCCCACGCTTTCGCTCCTCAGCGTCAGTTACAGACCAGAGAGTCGCCTTCGCCACTGGTGTTCCTCCACATCTCTACGCATTTCACCGCTACACGTGGAATTCCACTCTCCTCTTCTGCACTCAAGTTCCCCAGTTTCCAATGACCCTCCCCGGTTGAGCCGGGGGCTTTCACATCAGACTTAAGAAACCGCCTGCGAGCCCTTTACGCCCAATAATTCCGGACAACGCTTGCCACCTACGTATTACCGCGGCTGCTGGCACGTAGTTAGCCGTGGCTTTCTGGTTAGGTACCGTCAAGGTGCCGCCCTATTTGAACGGCACTTGTTCTTCCCTAACAACAGAGCTTTACGATCCGAAAACCTTCATCACTCACGCGGCGTTGCTCCGTCAGACTTTCGTCCATTGCGGAAGATTCCCTACTGCTGCCTCCCGTAGGAGTCTGGGCCGTGTCTCAGTCCCAGTGTGGCCGATCACCCTCTCAGGTCGGCTACGCATCGTTGCCTTGGTGAGCCGTTACCTCACCAACTAGCTAATGCGCCGCGGGTCCATCTGTAAGTGGTAGCCGAAGCCACCTTTTATGTCTGAACCATGCGGTTCAAACAACCATCCGGTATTAGCCCCGGTTTCCCGGAGTTATCCCAGTCTTACAGGCAGGTTACCCACGTGTTACTCACCCGTCCGCCGCTAACATCAGGGAGCAAGCTCCCATCTGTCCGCTCGACTTGCATGTATTAGGCACGCCGCCAGCGTTCGTCCTGAGCCAGGATCAAACTCTCCGATAAAGTAGTTTGACTGACTACGCACATCGCTGTGCGATTTATTTAAAACTTTGAATTAACAGGTACGTTTTGTCTTGTTTAGTTTTCAAAGATCATTACCGCTTGTTGAAGCAGCTTTATTAGCTTACCACTCAGCTTCTTTTATGTCAACAACTTTTTTCAAGTTGTTTCCGAAGCTTTTTGTTGTTGTCTGCTGTTCATCAGCGACGTTTAATAATATACCATGCATTCGTTGAATTTAGCAAGTGTTTTTTTCATTTTTTTTAAAACGTATTTCGTTATATTCATCTCCGCCGCGGCATACGATGTAATCAAGCATGGACAAGATAAGGAGGCGTCATCAGTGAATCACTTCTACGTATGGCACATCAGAAGGATAAAACAGCTGCTTATTATTATCATTGCCGCATTTGCAGCAGCCAGCTTTTTTTATATACAGAGAGCCGTCCCCCTTCCTGTATTTTTAACTGATAGCGGCCCGAAGGCTATTTCAAAAGGGGAGACGAAAGCGGGCGAAGTCGCATTAACATTCGATATCAGCTGGGGCGATGAAAAGGCGGTTCCGATTCTGAACGCGCTAAAAGCAAACGGTATTAAAAACGCCACTTTTTTTCTGTCAGCTTCTTGGGCGGAACGGCACCCGGACACGGTTGAACGTATGGTAAAAGACGGACATCAAATAGGCAGCATGGGATATGCGTATAAGAATTATACCAACCTAGAGGACAATGAAATAAAAAAAGATATCCTCCGGGCCCAGACCGCATTTAAAAAGCTGGGTGTGAAGAATGTTCATTTACTCCGCCCGCCGACCGGACAATTTAATAAAAAGGTTCTTACCATTGCACAGCAGTACCACTATTCAGTGGTTCATTACAGCGTTAACTCGCAGGATTGGACAAATCCCGGCCCTGATAAAATCATTGAAAATGTAAACAGTCATATAAAAGGCGGCGACATTGTCCTGCTGCACGCCTCTGATTCAGCAACACAGACTGAAGAAGCGCTCCCCGCCATCATCCACAATTTAAAGCAAAAAGGACTGAAAAACGTGACCGTCGGCGACCTGATCGCAAATACTGACGTCAAGTCATCAGAAGTGAAATAATTACCTCTGGGCAAACTTCGGCAGCATTAACAGCTGAAACGCATTGCAGCCCATCAGCGGAATCAGCATCAAATAAAGCCAGTCCTCATTATTCACTCGTAGCGCAGGAACCCATTCAAGCGCTGTAATAACAACCATTAAAAATAATGATGAAACGAACGTATTTTTTGAGGACTGCTTTTGTTTTATATATGCCGTCAACAGGCCGACGGCAAGCAGAGCCAGCGGCAGCCAGACAAACCCTGCAATCGAGTCATCCCGCTCTCCGAAAAACAAAAATCTGACGTACATTAAATCAAAAGCGACAAACAGAATGATAAACAGCTGAAGCAGATTCCAAAGCGAGCTTGATCTGAGAATTTCAAGGGCAAACCGGTGCACCGTAAGAAAAACGAAGAATCCCATCTGGCTGATCACACTGAAAATCATGCCTACCCCGATAAACCAGATCAGAACGGAGAAAATCTGACCGGCCTCAAAATTCAGAAAGAACCCCTTGTACTCCCCCCACTTCAGAGCAAATCCCACGACGCTTGTAATAAGAGCGCCCACAGCTAAAATCGAAAAGAAAAATCGAACAAGCCCGCGGCTTTTCATCTCTTATTCATCCCCCTGACAATCGCGTTCAGCGATATTTTGTTATGTATAAATCCATTCCGATGAATCATATTAAAAATAAGTACAAGTAAGGAAGGAGCTTATGCATGTCAAAAGCCAAAACGCTATTGATAAGCTGTTTTGTTTTATTATCTGTAACAGCTTGTGCTCCAAAAGACCAAGCAGCGGATATGGATTATGACCAGACTAAAAAAATGGTTGTTGATATATTAAAGACCGATGATGGAAAAAAGGCAATTAAGGAAATATTAAATGATGATGCGATGAATGAGGCATTGGTGATTGATCAAAATGCCGTTAAAGGCACAATAGAGAAAACCCTCACCTCTAAAAAAGGGGCGGAGTTCTGGAAAACCATCTTTGAAGACTCAAAATTCGCCGAGAGCTTTGCAAAAACTCTTCAGCCCGAGCATGAAAAAATCATAAAAAAACTGATGAAAGACCCTGATTATCAGAAAAGTTTTATGCAGATCATGCAGGACCCCGGCATGGATAAAAAATACTATGAGCTGGTGAAAAGCCAAAAGTTCCGCAGTTACTTAGAAGATGTAATTACAGAGACACTTTCCAGCCCGCTTTTCAAAAAGCAATTCGAGGATGAATTAAAAAAAGCAGCTTCAAGCTCTGAAAAAGAAAGCCAATAAAAGGCCGGGCCGTGTTGATCCCGGCCCCTTTTTTATTCAGCTGTTTTTTCAATGACTTTCTGGGCGATCCCCATATAAATTTCCCCGATCGGATGACTTCTGTCATAGACAGAAGGCGCAAACTGATCCTTGTCCCAATCAGGCTGTTTTAAAGGAATTCTGCCAAGCAGCGGCACTTGCAATTCCTCCGCAAGCTTATCTCCCCCGCCTTGACCGAACACATATTCTCTCTCGCCGGTTTTTGCACTTTCATAGTAAGCCATATTTTCAATGACCCCTACAACTTCATGATCGGTCTTAATCGCCATAGAACCCGCTCTCGCCGCTACAAATGCGGCTGTAGGGTGCGGCGTTGATACGATAATCTCTTTGCAGCTCGGAAGCATCGTGTGTACATCGAGCGCCACATCACCCGTGCCGGGCGGCAGATCGAGAACGATATAGTCAACCTCTCCCCAGTCAACTTCATGGAAGAAGTTATTCAGCATCTTGCCCAGCATCGGCCCTCTCCACACAACCGGAGCGTTTTCTTCGACGAAAAAGCCCATCGACATAACCTTTACTCCAAATCTTTCGACAGGAAGCAGTTTTTCTCCTTCTACTGTCGGACGAACTGTAATACCCATCATGTCCGGCACGCTGAATCCGTATATATCCGCGTCGATCAAGCCGACTTTTTTTCCGAGCCGCGCAAGAGAAATGGCCAGGTTGACGGAAACCGTTGATTTGCCGACACCGCCTTTTCCGCTTGCCACCGCAAGAAAGACCGGCGGATGTTTCCTATTCAGCAGGGTTTCGCTTTCAGCAGCCGGCCGGCTGAATTTCGCCAATGTTTCTTCCGGCAGCTCTTCAAACCGCAGTCCCACAGTTTCCGCACCCGCTTCTTTCAGAACGGATACGATTTCCTGCTGAACACCCATCTGTTCAGCCGTCCCCGTTTTTGCCAATGCAATTTTCACACTGACATGCCGTTTTTCCGGCTTGATCTTTACTTCTTTAATGGCATCCAATTCTCCCAGCGGTCTATGAAGAAAAGGTTCGCGCATGTTTCCGACTATATTTCTTACTTCATCTTCTCTTATCATCGAACCCTCACCCTTTGTGTATTCGTTTACAAATGGTATTATACCATATATTATACATAGAATCGGCGAAAAACCCTCCTTACTCAGGAGGGTCTCCTTTCTCGGTGAAGTATCTCAATACGCCCTTATACACGGAAGAAGCGATTTTGTCCTGATATTTGGGCTGGCCGAGCCTTTTCGCTTCCGCGGGATTGGACAGAAATCCGATCTCCACCAGCGCGCCCGGTTTGGTTACATTCTGCATTAAGTAAATGCCGTGTATCCGTTTCGCCTTTCTCGTTGTATTCTCCAAATTGATTCTCAATTCGTCCTGTATATATTTTGCCACTTTTTCATTTTCTTCGTATTTTCCATAGTAGAAGCTTTGGGCGCCGCTCCATCTCGGTGACGGTATGGCGTTCAGATGAATGCTGATATAAAGCTCCGCCTCTGAACGGTTGATGATCTCCACGCGCTTTCTCAGATCTTCCGCTTTGCGTCTGCTGTAGCCTTTCGTCCCTTCAGGAGCTAAATCAGTATCCGTCTCCCGCGTCATAATGACCAAAGCCCCCTGCTCCTGCAAATAGTCTCTGACCCTGGAGGCCACTTCGAGAGTAATGTCCTTTTCAAGGTGACTGCCTCCCGTGGCGCCTCCGTCCGGCCCGCCGTGTCCCGGATCGAGATAGATGATTTTCCCGCTCAGCGGCAGACTCCACGGCCGCCAGGAATCATCATTATGGAATTGAAACCGGAATAAACACAATAATATGATAAAGCCAAGTAAAAAACCGAGCCATTTCAGCTTTTTTGTCATACCTTTCCCTCCCGCTTGTCCCCGTTATTAATAAGTATGGGACAAGGGAAGAAATTATGATTACCTCATGCGGAGCTTACATTGTTTTTCTCTTTGCAGAAATCCTTCCGTCCACCAGCTGTTGATAAACCGGCAGGACGCTTCATAGATTTCTTTTTGTTTAACGGAAGAATATTGCTCATGCGTCCAATTGCAAAGATATTCAAAAAAATCGACCGTCAGTTCTTCCTCTTCTTCAGCCGAACGGGCGTTTGCCCTCTGCAAAGACTCACCATAATAGCCAAAGACGCCGAACCGGCCGCCTAATAAATACGCTTCAATTGCAAAATCTATGCATCCTTCACTCAGAATGCCGTTTTCGTCTTGAAGAAAGGGAAACAAAGGGGTAAGACATGCTTTTACGGACTGAATGATCTGCGTCAGTGACAGCTCCTTTAGTAAACTCTTCTCAAGCTCAAAATCCTTCTGCCGTTTCACGTCTGAAAAAGATAATACTTCTGCCATTGCCAGCCACGCTCCTTTTTACTGTTATTTTGAAAGGAAAAGGGAAAAAGCATGCTTTGTTGATAGTGGAAATCCTCCCAAATGAAGGAGTTATATGTTAACTGGAAGAATAAAGAGCTGAGGTGACGTGATGAAAAAGCTGTTTCAATACAATTGGACGGTGCGTGACGAGTGGTTTATGATATGTGAAAAGCTGAGCCGGGAGGAACTGACGAAAACCCGGACGGGCGGAATGGAGAGCATCTTGCGGACTTTATTTCATATCATTGATGTAGAGATCAGCTGGGCTCGTGCCATTTTAGGTAAAGATGATGTTTTACCTGCTCAGTCTGACTATACGAGCATTCAGGATCTCAGAAAGCTGTCTGAACAGTATCGGGAGGATGTCATTCATACGGTCTCCCTCAAAGGACCGGATCTTGTTAAGCCGGACTGGATGGACCAAACCTTTCCTAAAGAAGATATTCTCCGCCACATCCTTGCGCATGAGATTCACCATATGGGACAACTGTCTGTTTGGGCCAGAGACATTGGAATAGAAACGGTTTCGGCTAATGTGATCAGCCGTCCGCAGGAAAAAGCCGCAAAAAAACAGCACCTCTGACGGGATGCCGTTTTTATATTTTAATGCTTCTTGTTACGGAGTATGTATTAATGTATTCATCCAGCACGAGGCCGCCTTTGTCCTCGTAAAAACCGGCAACCATGAAGCCTGCGTCAATCTGACCTTTAATTTGATCCTCCAGCGTATGGCCGAATTCAAGCGCTTCATGATTATCAATAAGTTCCTTTACCTTTTTCTTACTCAGGTCTTTTTCATCCGAAAACGGAATGGAATACTTTACTTTTAGTACGCCTTCCTGCTCTAAATCCATATCAAATAAGAACACGACGGGATTTACAAAACCGGAGACTAAAGACCCGCCTTTTTTCAATACGCGATGAGCTTCTTTCCATACCGGAAGAACCGTATCAACAAAGCAATTCGATACCGGGTGCACGATAAAATCAAATGACTCATCATCAAAACAGCTCAGATCATTCATGCTGCCTTTGACAGTCCGAAGCGTAAGATCGTCCCGCTCGGCAACCATTCTGTCTTGCGCAAGCTGTTTTTCCGAATTGTCAAAGATGGTCACGTCCGCTCCTGCAGCAGCAAGGACCGGCCCTTGCTGTCCTCCTCCTGAAGCGAGACAAAGAACCTTCAGACCGTCTATGAGCGGAAACCAATCCGCCGGCACATCTTTTCCGGGGGTCATTCTGATGCTCCAATTGCCTTTTTTCGCTTCACCAATCGTATGAGAATCAACCGCAACCGTCCATTCATTGCCTGTTTCGACTTTTTTATCCCATGCCTTGCTGTTATGTATGACTAACTTATTCATTATAACTGCGCTCCTTATTGGTAATGAATAGAGTATAACAAACAATTCTAGAAAAACATCGGATAACCTCTTGAATATGAGAAAAAAATACAAAAAAACCACAACCAAGAAGTTGTGGTTTTTGCCATCCAAAACGATTAACGTTTTGAGAACTGAGGTGCACGACGAGCGCCTTTAAGACCGTATTTTTTACGTTCTTTCATACGAGCGTCACGAGTCAGAAGACCAGCACGTTTAAGTGTTGCACGGTATTCTGGATCTGCTTCAAGCAAAGCACGAGCGATACCATGACGGATTGCTCCAGCTTGACCAGATAAGCCGCCTCCATGTACGTTTACTAAAACATCATAAGTACCAGCTGTTTCAGTTAAAGTTAATGGTTGTTTGATATCTTCGATTAGAGCTGGAGATGGAATGTGCTCGCTGATTTCACGATTATTAACGACGATACGACCTTCACCTGGAACTAAGCGCACACGCGCTACAGAACTTTTACGACGGCCAGTACCGTAATATTGAACCTGTGCCAAATTGGTAACCTCCTTTTTAATTAACCGCGAAGTTCGTAAACTTCAGGTTTTTGTGCTTCATGTGGATGCTCAGAACCACGGTATACGTTCAATTTCTTGAACATTTGACGACCTAGAGAACCTTTTGGAAGCATGCCTTTGATAGCAAGCTCAAGCATTTTCTCAGGGTAGTTTGTACGCATTTCAAGAGCAGTTCTTGATTTTAATCCGCCTGGATGTTGAGTGTGACGGTAGTAGATTTTGTCAGTTAACTTTTTACCAGTTAACTCGATTTTTTCAGCGTTGATGATGATCACATGATCTCCAGTATCAACGTGCGGTGTGTAAGTCGGTTTGTGTTTCCCGCGAAGGATAGATGCAACTTCTGTAGAAAGACGTCCTAAAGTCTTGCCTGCTGCATCAACAACTAACCACTTGCGTTCAATAGTACTTGCGTTAGCCATAGGTGTTGTACGCATTGAATTTCCCTCCTAAATGATCTGTCATTTTCAATAATCTTCGATTACGTTCTATTTCACAACACAATAAGTTCCGGGGCTTATCGTGGGGTTGAAATACATACCATATGATATCTTATAACTTTATGCAGACTCTGTCAAGAAAATGTTACACCTGGTTTAGTTGTCATAGCAAACGCTCCATAAATACAGCCCGTGCCCCGGTGCGGTGCGCCCCGCGGCTTCGCGATCCTTCGCTTCGAGCATTGCTTTTACATCATCGGGAGAAAATTTTCCAGCTCCTGTATCCAATAACGTTCCGGCAATGATTCTGACCATATTATAGAGAAAACCGTTACCGGTGATCCGCATCTGCAGGCCGTCTACGGTCTCAGTCCAATCCAGCTCGTAAATCGTTCTGACTTTATCCTGAACCGCGGTATCAGCCGCGCAAAAGCTTGTGAAATCATGTGTCCCGACGAGGTGCCTTGAAGCTTCCCTCATTTTCTGCACATTAAGCGGATATGCAAAATGGTAAGCGTAATGTCGTTTAAATACGTCCGGGTGTTTCTCCGTATATACAAAGTAGCGATATTCCTTTTGGACCGCGCTAAATCGTGCATGGAACCCATCATCCGCAATCTCTGCTGTTTTGACGGCAATATCATCAGGCAGCAGGGCATTGAGCGCAAACGGCCATTTCTCACCCGGGATGGACAGCGGCGTATCAAAATGAATGACCTGCCCGGCAGCATGAACATCGCTGTCCGTGCGGCCGGATGAGTAAACAGGCACTCTGCCGTCCGTTTTATGGATGACAGCCAGCGCTTTTTCCAATTCACTTTGAACGGTCCGCTTTCCAGGCTGGACCTGATATCCGTTAAATAAATGCCCGTCATAAGCAATGGTACATTTCACTCTCATTCAGCAGCACCTCTAACTTCTTAAGAAAAACAATAACACGGCTAATACGATGATAAGCAGAATAGCTCCGGTATCCTTTCCGGTCCAGACGAGCTTTCTGTATTTCGTTCTCCCCTCACCGCCCTGGTAGCCTCTCGCCTCCATGGCGACCGCGAGCTCTTCCGCGCGTTTAAAGGCGCTGACAAACAGCGGGACAAGCAGCGGAACAACCGCTTTGATTCTGTCTTTCACCGGGCCGCTTGTAAAGTCCGCACCCCTCGCCATTTGCGCCTTCATGATTTTATCTGTCTCTTCCATCAATGTAGGGATAAATCGCAATGATATCGACATCATCAATGCGAGTTCGTGTACGGGCAGCTTCACCTTTTTAAAAGGATTCAGGAGCTGCTCCAGTCCATCCGTTATTTCAATCGGCGTTGTTGTCAGCGTCAGCAGCGTCGTCATAAAGATAAGGTAAACGAAACGGAGGGAGATAAAAATACCCTGTATAAGTCCGCCCTCATACACTTTAAACCAGCCAAGCTGAAAAATGACAGATCCTTCATGCGTCATGAAAATGTGTAATAAAAAGGTAAACGCCACAATCCAGATAATCGGCTTAAGCCCCTTCAGCAAAAAGCTGAACGGCACGCGAGTCAAGGCGATCACCCCGAATGTAAACAAACCGAGCAAAGCGTACGTCTGTACGTTGTTTGCCAAAAAGACGATACATACAAAAAGAAAAATGCTGACAAGTTTTGTTCGCGGGTCCAATCGGTGAATAAGCGATGATCCGGGAACATACTTTCCGATAATCATGCTGTCCATCATTGGTCCTTTTCCTCCTGAAAGAAAGCCTTAATTTCACTGGCGGCATCCTGCAGGGTCAGCATGGGTTTTTCATACTTGACTCCGAGAGCCTTCTCAAGCCGTCTCTGAAACTTCACCGATTCAGGAAGATCCAGTCCCATTTCGGACATCTCTTCACCTTTTACAAACAAGTCACGCGGACTCCCCGTCGCTTTAATGGTTCCTTTGTGCATGACGATCATCTCGTCGGCATAACGGGCGGCGTCCTCCATGCTGTGGGTGACGAGAACGGTAGTCAGGTTTCCCCGCTGATGAAGCGCATAGAACATGTCCATAATTTCCTGGCGCCCTCTCGGATCAAGACCGGCCGTCGGTTCATCCAAAACCAGCACTTCCGGCTCCATCGCGAGAACGCCGGCAATCGCCACTCTGCGCATCTGGCCGCCGCTGAGCTCAAATGGTGAACGATCCAAAATGTCTTCCGGAAGGCCCACAAGCCCCAGCATTTCTTTTGCTTTCCGTTCAGCGTCTTCTTTTTTTACACCGAAATTCATCGGTCCGAATGCGATGTCCTTCAGCACAGTCTCTTCAAACAGCTGATGTTCGGGAAATTGGAAAACGATTCCGACTTTTTTTCGCAAAGTCTTAAGGTCTTTATTCTTTTTACCGGCTGCCAGAATCGTGCTCTCGAGTTCAAGCTGTCCTTTAGTCGGTTTCAGCAAACCGTTTAAATGCTGCAGGAGCGTCGATTTGCCCGATCCTGTATGCCCGATGACGGCAACGTAGCTGCCCTCTTTTATCACGGCATTGATATCATACAGAGCCAGCCGTTCAAACGGTGTCTTCATTTGATAGCGGTGTTCTACATCTTTGATTTTAATGTCCACAGCTCATTCACCAGCCCTTCCTGAGTCAGATGGTTTTTCGTTAACGCCAGTCCGCTTTCTTTCAAAAGCAGGCTGAGCTGGAATGAGAAAGGCAAATCAAGACCGATGCGAACCAAGTCTTCGTTTAATTTAAAAATCTCTTCAGGCGTGCCCTCTGCATATTTCCTGCCGCCGTTCATCACAATGATCCTGTCCGCCCTTGCGGCTTCTTCCAGGTCATGTGTTATCGAAATGACGGTGGCCATGCCCTGATCTTTTAAGCGTCTGACAGTATCAAGGACTTCTTCTCTCCCAATCGGGTCAAGCATGGATGTCGCTTCATCCAAAATCATAATATCAGGACGCGCGGCAATAATTCCCGCGATCGCCACTCTTTGTTTTTGACCTCCGGAGAGATGGTGCGGCTCTTGATCAAGAAAATCCTGCATATTGACTTGTGTGACAGCCCAATCTACTCTCTCAATCATTTCTTCGCGCGGAACACCATTGTTTTCTAAACCAAAAGCCACATCATCGCGAACAGTCGTTCCGACAAATTGGTTATCGGGATTCTGAAAGACCATCCCTATTTTTTTTCGCACATCCCACACGGTATCCTCAGTCAGTTTGATGCCGCCGACTTCAATTTCTCCGGCCTCAGGCAAAATCAGCCCGTTCAGCGCTCTGGCCAAAGTCGACTTCCCTGAACCGTTGTGGCCTACGATAGCAAGCCATTCTCCTTCGTATACCTCCAGACTCACACCGTCCAGCGCCGGTCTTTCTGCATCTTTGCGGTAGCGGAATAGAATGTCTTTTACGGATATAAGCTGTTTTTGATCCACGGGCGCCTGACCTCCTCTCAGCTATAGCTCTGCTTTTCTGTCTCATGATAAAAAGTTCTGATATCTAAAAAAAGGGCATAGATCCAGTTAGAAACTGTCCCGCCCTTCTTTAGATACACAAAAATATGTGATTAAACCAATTCGATGATTGCCATTGGTGCACCGTCACCACGGCGAGGACC
Organism: Bacillus sp. D7-8; assembly: GCF_052055895.1. Taxonomy (NCBI): domain Bacteria; kingdom Bacillati; phylum Bacillota; class Bacilli; order Caryophanales; family Bacillaceae; genus Bacillus; species Bacillus sp. D7-8. Next base: position 150,827 of record NZ_CP179922.1, on the reverse strand, counting down.
AAGCTTCATAATACGTGTGTATCCGCCTTGGCGCTCCTCGTAACGAGTTGCAATGTCAGAGAATAATTTTTGAAGTGCATCTTGGTTATTTTCTTCATTAGCAACCTCGTTGCGAATGTATGCAGCTGCTTGACGACGAGCATGCAAGTCACCGCGCTTACCAAGAGTGATCATCTTTTCAACAACAGAGCGAAGTTCTTTCGCACGTGTTTCAGTTGTTTCAATTCTTTCGTTGATGATCAAATCTGTTGTAAGATCACGAAGCATAGCTTTACGCTGTGAACTCGTACGTCCTAGTTTTCTGTATGACATGTGATGTCCCCTCCTTTAATGGAATGCTGTTTCTAAATAAAAAACACACGAAAATCCTAGTTCACATGGAAACTAGATCAATCGTCTTTGCGAAGGCCGAGTCCAAGTTCTTCTAGTTTCGCTTTCACTTCTTCAAGTGATTTGCGTCCCAGGTTGCGAACTTTCATCATATCTTCTTCCGTCTTGTTCGCAAGTTCTTGAACCGTGTTAATGCCCGCACGCTTCAAGCAGTTGTAAGAACGGACAGAAAGGTCAAGTTCCTCAATCGTCATTTCAAGAACTTTTTCTTTTTGATCCTCTTCTTTTTCAACCATGATTTCAGCATGCTGAGCTTCGTCAGTTAAACCGACGAATATATTAAGGTGTTCAGTTAAAATCTTTGAACCGAGAGCAATTGCTTCCTTCGGTCCAGTGCTTCCGTCAGTCCAAACATCAAGTGTAAGTTTGTCATAGTTTGCAACCTGGCCTACACGAGTGTTTTCTACCTGATAAGATAAACGAGAAACTGGCGTAAAGATTGAATCGATCGGAATCACGCCGATTGGCTGATCGTCTCTTTTGTTCGAATCAGCAGGTGTATACCCACGTCCTCTTTGTGCAGTAAGGCGAACTCGGAAACTCGCATTCTCACCAAGAGTCGCAATATGAAGATCCGGATTAAGGATTTCAACATCGCTGTCGTGTGTAATATCAGCTGCTGTGACAGTTCCTTCGCCCTGTACATCAATTTCAAGCGTCTTCTCTTCATCAGAGTAGATTTTCAATGCAAGCTTTTTAATGTGCAAGATTATCGTTGTAACATCTTCCACAACGCCTTCGATTGTCGAGAATTCGTGCAGTACACCATCTATCTGGATCGATGTTACAGCGGCACCAGGGAGTGAGGATAAGAGGATACGACGTAAGGAGTTACCCAGAGTTGTACCATATCCACGCTCAAGCGGCTCTACGACAAACTTACCAAATTTGGCATCGTCGCTGATTTCAACCGTTTCGATTTTTGGTTTTTCAATCTCGATCATTACTTAAAACCCTCCTTCAAAACGTCGAAACCTCGAATAGAATCATATGAGATTCCATCCGAAATTCCCCATTGTTTAGTCCCGTATGTGCTCAGGCAACGAGTCGGTGCATTCGTTTCATAAATAACTGTATCATAACCCATTATTGACAGGGACACAAAATCTATACAAACAAATTACACGCGGCGACGTTTTGGTGGACGGCATCCATTATGAGGAACAGGAGTTACGTCTCTGATAGCTGTAACTTCAAGCCCGGCAGCTTGTAAAGCACGGATTGCAGCTTCACGGCCAGAACCTGGTCCTTTAACAGTTACTTCAAGAGTTTTAAGTCCGTGTTCGATTGAACCTTTAGCAGCTGTTTCAGCAGCCATTTGCGCAGCAAAAGGAGTAGATTTACGAGAACCTCTGAATCCTAGAGCTCCGGCACTTGACCAAGAAAGAGCATTACCATGAGTATCAGTGATCGTAACGATCGTGTTGTTGAAAGTTGAACGAATATGAGCGATTCCTGACTCAATATTCTTTTTCACGCGACGTTTACGCGTGTTTTGTTTACGAGCAGCAGCCATTGTTTAGGTACCTCCCTTACTTATTTTTTCTTGTTAGCTACAGTACGACGCGGACCTTTACGAGTACGCGCATTGTTTTTAGAGTTTTGTCCGCGAACAGGCAAACCTCTGCGATGGCGGATTCCGCGGTAGCTTCCGATTTCGATCAGACGCTTGATGTTAAGAGAAACTTCACGGCGAAGGTCACCTTCTACTTTCAGTTTGTCAATAACATCACGGATTTTACCAAGTTCTTCTTCAGTAAGATCACGCACACGAGTATCTTCAGAAACACCAGCCTCTTTCAAGACTTGCTGAGCCGTTGTGCGGCCAATTCCGAAGACATATGTTAAAGAAATAACAACACGTTTGTCACGTGGGATATCTACACCAGCAATACGAGCCATTCTCTGGGCACCTCCTTATTAATTATCCTTGTTTTTGTTTATGCTTTGGATTTTCACAGATCACCATTACTTTTCCTTTTCTGCGAATAACTTTACATTTCTCGCAGATTGGTTTAACTGATGGTCTCACTTTCATGTGTTTCCAACCTCCTTCAGTTTCCGGAGTGCTTTATTTGTAACGGTACGTAATCCTGCCACGAGTTAAGTCATATGGAGATAATTCTACCGTAACTTTGTCTCCAGGTAAAATGCGAATGAAGTGCATGCGGATTTTACCAGATACGTGAGCCAAAACCGTATGGCCATTTTCGAGTTCAACTTTGAACATCGCGTTTGGCAGTGTTTCGACAATCGTACCTTCCACTTCAATTACATCGTCTTTCGCCATTCAAGTGTTCTCCCTTCTTCAAATCAGTAACTTGCTCTCTGACAAATTTCAAAAGAGAAAATCTCAGTTATCCGTTTGTCACACGCCCTGTTTCGTTTATACTGTTCTGAACTTCCGGAGATACGCAATCATAAAGGGTGAATGATTGATATTCTTTTTCTAAGGAGAATGAAATGTACGCTTTTCTCCGTCTGCTTTAGTACACGATGATGAATCTTCATTCCGGTGACAGCAGCTAGCCGGTTTTTCTTCCGACCAATTGTAAACCTACAATCTGCCCAGGTGCGGAATGAAAAACATATGTCATGGAATTCATTTCATCATCTAGACTTTTGTCAGTATATCAAAACCCGTTTCCGTAATCGCAATCGTATGTTCAAAATGAGCACACTTTTTCCCATCTACCGTTACAACCGTCCAGTTATCAGCCAATGTTTTCACATATCGGCTGCCAGCGTTAACCATCGGTTCTATAGCGAGAACCAAACCAGGCTTCAGCCTAGGTCCTTTGTTTGGCGGACCGTAATGAGGAATTTGCGGATCCTCATGCAAGTCTTGACCAACACCATGTCCGACATACTCCCTAACAACTGAAAACTGCTCATTTTCGACATACGTTTGTATTGCGTGGGAAATATTCGACAAACGTTCACCTGGTTTTGCTTCCTTCAAGCCTTTATATAAAGACTCCTCTGTTACTTCCAGCAGTCGTTTATCATCATCACTGATGTTTCCTACCGGATATGTCCAAGCAGAGTCACCATGATAACCATTTAATTTAGCACCGATATCAATGCTGATAATGTCACCGTCACGCAAAACCCTTTTACCGGGAATTCCGTGAACGAGTTCTTCATTAACTGATACACAGATGCTCCCGCGAAACCCATTATACCCCTTAAAAGATGGGATTGCACCATGCTTCTCAATAAAACGTTCGGCAATTTGATCCAATTCTTTTGTCGAGATTCCTGGTTTAATGTGCTTTTTCATCTCTTCATGAGTCAAAGCCACGATTCGCCCTGCTTCCCGCATGATGCCAAGCTCACGAGGGGTCTTACAGATAATCATTTGCTCAATCCTCCAAGAAGCTCTTTCACATCTTTGTACACGTCGTTAATGTCCTGCTGGCCATTGACGTTGACAAGATACCCTTTCTCAGAATAAAAATCGAGTAAAGGCTGAGTCTGCTTCATGTTGACCTCAAGCCGTTTTGAGACGGTTTCCTCATTATCATCTGCCCGTTGATAAAGGTCTCCTCCGTCTTTATCACAAACACCCGGCGTTTTCGGCGGATTGAAAACCAAATGATAGGTTGTGCCGCAAACACTGCAAATTCTGCGTCCAGTCAAACGTTCCATTAAAGAGTCTTTGTCTACTTTAATGTTAATGACATAATCAATCGGCTTGCCGTATTCCTCAAGAATGTTTTCAAGAGCTTCAGCCTGAGCGACTGTTCGCGGAAATCCGTCCAGAAGAAAACCTCTTTCACAATCATCTTTGCCGAGTCTTTCTTTGACAATGCCGATTGTGACTTCGTCCGGTACGAGCTCGCCTTTATCAATATAAGACTTTGCTTCGAGTCCGAGTGGTGTTTCTTCTTTCATAGCAGCACGGAACATATCTCCCGTTGAGATATGAGGTATCCCATAATCCTCAACAATTCGTTCTCCCTGTGTGCCTTTACCGGCTCCAGGAAGTCCCATTAAGACTAAGTTCATTCGGATTTCCCCCGTCCTCTCTTATTTAGAGGAATGGTTAAAACCAGTCCTCTAATTTTTCATAAATCCTCGGTAATTACGTTTCACTAACTGGCTCTCCAGCTGCTTCATTGTCTCCAAGGCTACCCCGACGACAATTAACAATGATGTTCCGCCAATCTGTGCACTTTGAGGCAATCCAGCGAATTGAATGAAAAAGATAGGAAGAATGGAAATCACGGCTAAGAATATAGAACCCACAAACGTAAGTCGATACAAAATGCTCGTAATTCTATCTTGAGTCATTTTCCCTGGACGAACCCCCGGGATATAGCCACCCTGTTTTTTTAGGTTATCAGCCATTTGTTCAGGGTTTACCTGCACAAAAGCATAGAAGTACGTAAAGGCGATAATTAATGCGACATAAACCGCCATGCCCACCGGATGTGTATTGTCAAAGTTGGCTTGAATCCACTTTGTCACATTGTTTTCTCCGAAAAATGACGCGATAGTACGCGGCGTAATAAGAAACGCAACCGCAAAGATTACCGGAATAACCCCTGCCGGATTCACTTTAAGCGGAAGGTGAGTTGACTGGCCTCCGCCAACAGGTGAACGACCTTGCCCTTTTGCATATTGAATTGCGATTTTGCGTACGGCCTGCTGAATGAAAATAACACCAACAATAACGGCCAAAATTGCAATCACCAGTAAAGCGATTTTTACAATATGAATAAACAGCTGATCGCTGCTGCCGACAAATTGAGTCTCATAAATCTGCCCAACAGTTTTCGGAATACTAGCCACAATCCCCGCGAAGATGATGATCGAAATTCCGTTACCTACTCCATTGGAAGTAATTTGTTCTCCCAGCCACATTAAAAAAGCAGTTCCTCCAGTGAGTACTAAAGCAATAATCAGATATGTCGATATGCCGGATTTTTCAATCAGCATACCGTTTGCCAGGTTGTTAAACCCGTAAGACATACCTAATGCCTGGATAAAACCAAGCACAATCGTAAAATATCTCGTGAACTGAGCTAATTTACGGCGGCCGACTTCACCTTGCTTAGACCACTCGGTAAACTTCGGCACAACATCCATCTGAAGCAGCTGAATGATGATTGAAGCAGTGATGTAAGGCGTAATTCCCATCGCAAAAATGGAGAACTGATAAAGCGCACCGCCGCCAAATGTATTAAGGAGATCAAAAACCCCCATCGAACTTTGTGTCTGCAACGCCTGAGCATTTACATATGGCACAGGGATAAACGCACCTATGCGAAAGACGATAAGCATGAGTAATGTAAAAATGATTTTATTCCGAATATCACTCACACGCATAAAGTTGGAGATTGTCTTAAACAAGTTAGATCACCTCAGCTGTACCGCCAGCAGCTTCAACAGCTTCTTTCGCAGAAGCAGAGAATTTATTGGCTTTTACAGTTAATTTTTTCTCTAATTTACCGTTGCCAAGAATCTTTACTCCTGCATTAAGTTTGCTAATAACACCAGTCTCAAGAAGAAGTTCAGGAGTGACTTCCGTTCCTTCCGCAAAACCGTTCAATTTGTCTACGTTCACAATAGCGTAATCCTTACGGTTGATGTTTGTAAAACCGCGTTTAGGAAGACGTTGGAATAAAGGCATTTGTCCCCCCTCGAATCCAGGGCGTACACCGCCGCCAGAACGAGCGTTTTGACCTTTGTGACCTTTACCAGCTGTTTTACCGTTACCAGAACCAATACCACGACCTACGCGATTGCGTACTTTACGTGAACCTTCTGAAGGCTTTAATTCATGAAGTTTCATTAGGACACCTCCTTAGCCTATAATTTATTTTTATTGTTCTTTAACAGAAACTAGATGAGATACTTTATTAATCATACCGCGGATCGCAGCGTTATCTTCATGAACGACAGTTTGGTTTGTTTTCTTTAAACCAAGTGTTCTTACAGTAACGCGCTGATCTTCCGGGCGACCGATTACACTGCGTTTGAGGGTAATTTCTAATTTAGCCATTAATGTTCCCTCCTTATCCTAACAGTTCTTCTACAGATTTTCCACGAAGCTTCGCAACCTCTTCAGCACGTTTAAGCTCACTTAAACCTTGAAGTGTTGCACGGATCATGTTGATCGGTGTGTTAGAACCTAAAGACTTAGAAAGGATATCAGCAACGCCAGCAAGCTCAAGTACCGCACGTACAGGGCCTCCAGCGATAACTCCAGTACCTTCAGAAGCAGGTTTCAACAAGATATTGCCTGCACCGAAACGTCCGATGATTTCGTGTGGAATCGTAGTTCCAACCATTGGTACTTCAATCAAATTCTTTTTCGCATCTTCAACAGCTTTGCGGATTGCTTCAGGTACTTCTTGTGCTTTACCAGTACCGAAACCTACGTGACCGTTTTTGTCACCGACAACGACTAGAGCTGCGAAACGGAAACGACGACCACCTTTAACAACTTTCGCTACGCGGTTAACCGTAACTAAGCGTTCTTCTAACTCTAATTTGCTTGGGTCAATACGACGCATAATCATGTGTCCCTCCTTTTTTTATTAAAATTTCAGTCCGGCTTCACGAGCTGCATCGGCCAGAGCTTTTACACGTCCATGGTATAAGTATCCGCCGCGGTCAAATACTACGTCAGAAACACCTTTCTCAGAAGCGCGTTTCGCAACGAGTTCACCGACTTTAGCAGCAGCAGCGCTGTCACCAGTGCTTTCCACGTTCAAATCTTTATCGAGAGTAGAGGCACTAGCAAGTGTAACGCCATTTACATCATCGATGATTTGAGCATAAATGTGTTTGTTTGAACGGAACACATTCAGACGAGGTCTTTCAGCTGTGCCTGAAAGTTTAGCACGAACACGGGCATGTCTTTTTTGACGAGCAGCATTTTTGCTAGTTTTCGTAATCATCCTTAGGTCACTCCTTTCTTCACTTTAAGCGGTCTTACTTAGCAGATTTACCTTCTTTACGGCGAACAACTTCACCTTCGTAGCGGATTCCTTTACCTTTGTAAGGCTCTGGAGAACGTACAGCGCGGATGTTAGCAGCGATAGCTCCTACACGCTCTTTGTCTGTACCTTTTACAACTACTTTAGTTTGAGAAGGAACTTCGATTTCGATGCCCTCTTCAGGAACGATCTCAACAGGGTGAGAGTATCCAACGTTTAAAACAAGTTTGTTTCCGGATTTAGCCGCACGATAACCGACACCGACTAATTCCAAACCTCTTTCAAATCCTTTAGATACGCCTTCAACCATGTTTCCAAGCAGACTGCGAGTCGTACCATGCAGCGCACGGTGCTCTTTGTGATCAGAAGGACGAGTAACTGTAAGCACGTTGTCCTCAATTTTGATTTCCATATCAGGATGGAAAGTACGAGTTAATTCTCCTTTTGGTCCTTTTACAGCTACAGTGTTGCCTTCGTTCAGCGTTACTGTAACTCCAGAAGGGATCTCAAGCAGTTTTTTACCTACACGAGACATACTAAAACACCTCCATTCTTGTTAAACTTCTTACCAAACGTATGCTAGAACTTCTCCACCAGCTTGTTTTGCACGGGCTTCTTTGTCCGTTAAAACACCTTGTGATGTAGAAATAATCGCGATTCCAAGACCGTTAAGTACGCGAGGTACTTCATTTGATTTAGCGTATACACGCAAACCTGGTTTGCTGATTCTTTTAAGACCAGTGATAACGCGCTCGTTGTTTTGTCCGTATTTCAAGAAAACGCGGATGATACCTTGTTTGCTGTCTTCTACGAACTCAACGTCACGAATGAAACCTTCACGCTTTAAAATGTCAGCAATTTCTCTTTTCAATTTAGAAGCAGGAATTTCAAGCTTCTCATGACGTACCATGTTTGCATTGCGAATACGAGTCAGCATATCTGCAATTGGATCTGTCATAACCATTATATAATTACCTCCTTCCCATTCTTGGGGATTACCAGCTGGCTTTTTTCACGCCAGGAATTTGTCCTTTATATGCAAGCTCACGGAAACAAATACGGCAAAGTTTAAATTTACGAATGACTGAGTGCGGACGTCCGCAGCGTTCACAGCGAGTGTACTCTTGCACTTTAAACTTTGGTGTACGTTGTTGTTTCGCAATCATTGACTTTTTAGCCACGATTTCGCCTCCCTTTCATTGATTATTTCTGGAACGGCATACCTACTTGAGTTAATAGCTCACGAGCCTCTTCGTCAGAGTTAGCAGTCGTTACGATAACGATGTCCATTCCGCGAACCTTTGTTACTTTATCGTAGTCAATTTCAGGGAAGATTAACTGTTCTTTAATACCAAGAGTGTAGTTTCCGCGACCGTCGAAAGATTTCTTAGAAATCCCGCGGAAGTCACGTACACGCGGTAAAGATACAGAAATAAGTTTATCAAGGAAATCATACATGCGCTCTCCGCGAAGAGTTACTTTCGCACCGATAGGCATTCCCTCACGAAGACGGAATCCAGCAATTGATTTCTTCGCACGAGTAACGACAGGTTTTTGACCTGCGATAAACGTTAATTCTTCAACAGCACTGTCGATTGCTTTTGCGTTTTGAACAGCATCACCGACACCCATGTTGATTACGATTTTTTCGATTTTTGGCACCTGCATAACAGAGTCGTAGTTGAACTTCGTCATTAAAGCAGGTGAAATTTCTTTATTGTACTTTTCTTTAAGGCGGTTCATGAGATAGACCTCCCTTCCTTTAAATACTATTTATCTAAGACTTGCCCAGATTTTTTTGCAACACGAACTTTTTTGCCATCTTCCACTTTGTATCCTACGCGAGTCACTTCACCTGTTTTAGGATCGAGCGGCATAACGTTTGATACATGAATTGGCGCCTCTTGATTAGAAATACCGCCTTGAGGGTTTGCTTGAGTTGGTTTAGAGTGCTTCTTCACCATGTTTACGCCCTCAACTAGAACGCGGTCCTTTTTAGGGAAAGCAGCAAGGATCGTACCTTGTTTGCCTTTATCTTTACCAGAGATAACCATTACTTTATCGCCTTTTTTCACATGCATCCTGATCGCACCTCCTTGAGTAAGGCATTTATTTCATTAGATAACTTCTGGAGCCAGAGAAACAATTTTCATGAAGTTGTTTTCACGTAATTCACGGGCAACCGGTCCGAAGATACGAGTTCCACGCGGGCTCTTGTCGTCACGGATGATAACACATGCATTCTCATCGAAGCTGATGTATGATCCGTCAGTTCTGCGTGCTCCGCTTTTTGTGCGAACGATAACAGCTCTTACGACTTCACCTTTTTTGACAACGCCTCCTGGTGTTGCTTGTTTAACCGTGCAAACAATTACATCACCAATGTTAGCCGTTTTACGTCCAGAACCGCCAAGAACTTTAATAGTAAGTACCTCACGCGCACCGGAGTTGTCAGCAACTTTTAAACGAGTCTCTTGTTGAATCATTATTTGTTACCTCCCTTCGGAAAAAGAATTCCGAACTTTATTAGATAATAACAGCTTCTTCGACAACTTCTACTAGACGAAAACGCTTAGTTGCAGATAATGGACGAGTTTCCATGATCTTTACGATGTCTCCGATTTTAGCTTGGTTATTTTCATCATGTGCTTTGAATTTCTTTGAGTATTTTACGCGTTTACCGTAAATAGGATCCTTTTTGTATGTTTCAACAACAACAGTGATGGTTTTATCCATTTTGTCAGAAACAACACGGCCTTGGTAAACTTTGCGTTGGTTACGTTCGCTCATGCTCACGACCTCCCCTCAGTGATTATTTGTTGGCAGCAATTTCTCTTTCACGAATCACAGTTTTCATGCGCGCGATAGCTTTGCGCACTTCACGAATGCGAGCAGTATTTTCAAGTTGTCCTGTCGCTAATTGAAAGCGAAGATTGAAAAGTTCTTCTTTAAGAGACTTTACTTTTTGTTCAATTTCAGCAGTGGTAAGGTCACGAATTTCATTAGCTTTCATTTGATTCACCACCAATTTCTTCACGTTTTACGAACTTCGTTTTAATTGGCAATTTGTGAGATGCAAGACGAAGAGCTTCACGAGCTACCTCTTCAGACACACCAGAAATTTCAAATAAAACTTTGCCCGGTTTTACAACAGCTACCCAGCCTTCAGGAGCCCCTTTACCGGAACCCATCCGTACCTCAAGCGGTTTAGCAGTGTAAGGTTTTGAAGGGAAAATTTTAATCCAAACTTTACCGCCACGTTTCATGTAACGAGTCATCGCAATACGTGCAGCTTCGATTTGGCGGTTCGTGATCCAAGAAGCTTCAAGAGCCTGGATACCGTACTCACCAAAATGTACTTCAGTACCGCCTTTAGCGCGACCGCGCATTTTTCCGCGATGCTCTCTGCGATATTTAACGCGTTTTGGTAATAACATATTATTTTCCTCCTTCCTCAGTTTTCTTCTTAGTAGGAAGAACCTCTCCACGATAGATCCAGACTTTTACACCAAGCTTACCGTAAGTTGTGTCAGCTTCAGATGTTGCATAGTCGATGTCAGCACGTAAAGTGTGCAATGGAACAGTTCCTTCACTGTAGTATTCAGAACGAGCAATGTCAGCTCCGCCAAGACGGCCGGAAACCATTGTTTTCACACCTTGTGCTCCAGCACGCATAGTGCGTTGGATTTGTTGTTTCTGCGCACGGCGGAAAGAAATACGGTTTTCTAGTTGACGAGCGATGTTGTCAGCTACAAGCTGAGCATCAAGATCTGCTCTTTTGATTTCAAGAATGTTAATGTGTACACGCTTGCCAGTAAGGCTGTTAAGGGCTTTACGAAGTGCTTCAACTTCAGATCCGCCTTTACCGATTACCATACCAGGCTTAGCAGTGTGGATCGTAATGTTAACGCGGTTTGCTGCGCGCTCGATTTCTACTTTAGAAACAGAAGCGTCAGAAAGGCGTTTGCTAATGAATTCACGAATTTTTAAATCTTCGTGCAGGAAGTCAGCGTAATCTTTACCAGCGTACCACTTAGATTCCCAATCACGAATGACTCCGATACGAAGACCGACTGGATTTACCTTTTGACCCACTACTTATCCCTCCTTCTTTTCTGATACAACGATTGTAATGTGGCTCGTACGTTTGTTGATTTGGCTCGCACGTCCCATAGCACGCGGGCGGAATCTTTTTAACGTTGGGCCTTCGTCAACAAATGCCTGAGAAATAACCAGATTGTTAGCGTCCATCTCGTAGTTGTGCTCAGCATTTGCGATAGCAGATTTTAAAACTTTTTCGATGATCGGAGAAGCAGCTCTCGGAGTTAAGTTCAGGATAGATACTGCTTCGCCTACTTGCTTACCTCGAATCAGGTCCATTACTAGACGTGCTTTACGAGGAGCAATACGGACTGTTCTTGCAACAGCTTTAGCTTGCATTTAAAAGCCTCCTCTCTTAGCGTCTTGTTTTTTTATCGTCACTGGCGTGGCCTTTGTAAGTACGAGTCGGTGCGAATTCGCCCAACTTGTGGCCTACCATGTCTTCAGAAATGAATACAGGCACGTGTTTACGTCCGTCATATACTGCGATAGTGTGACCGATAAATTGTGGGAAAATAGTTGAACGGCGAGACCAAGTTTTTACAACTTGTTTCTTGTCCGTTTCGTTTAATTTCTCGATTTTTGTCATCAAGTGTCCATCGACAAATGGTCCTTTTTTCAAGCTGCGAGCCATTTTGGAACCTCCCTTCGTGATTGCACTACGGTCCGAAATGAACCGTAGACAACCCCGTTATTTATTTTTACGACGACGTACGATAAATTTATCAGATTTGTTCTTTTTCTTACGTGTCTTGAATCCAAGAGTCGGTTTGCCCCAAGGAGACATTGGTGATTTACGTCCGATTGGCGCGCGACCTTCACCACCACCGTGCGGGTGATCGTTAGGGTTCATTACAGAACCGCGGACTGTAGGGCGAATGCCTTTCCAGCGAGAGCGTCCTGCTTTACCAACGTTGATAAGTTCGTGCTGCTCGTTACCTACTTGACCGATAGAAGCGCGGCAAGCAGAAAGGATCATGCGAACTTCACCAGAGTTAAGACGTACAAGAACGTATTTGCCTTCTTTACCAAGAACCTGAGCAGATGTACCAGCTGAACGTACAAGCTGTCCGCCTTTACCAGGTTTTAATTCAATGTTATGCACAACTGTACCAACAGGAATGTTGATAAGCGGAAGTGCGTTACCTACTTTGATGTCAGCTTCAGGGCCGGACATGATTTCAGTACCTACTTGAATTCCTTTTGGTGCAAGAATGTAACGTTTTTCTCCGTCTACATAGTTGATTAGTGCAATGTTAGCTGAACGGTTTGGATCGTACTCAACTGTAGCAACGCGTCCAGGTATACCATCTTTATCGCGTTTGAAGTCGATAACACGGTATTGGCGTTTGTGTCCGCCACCTTGGTGACGTACAGTCAATTTACCTTGGTTGTTACGTCCGCCTTTTTTGTGAAGGGGCGCAAGCAAGGATTTTTCCGGCTGGTCAGTCGTGATTTCAGCAAAATCTGAAGTTGTCATGCCACGACGTCCGTTAGAGGTCGGTTTATACTTTTTAATCGCCATTTTGAATTTCCCTCCTTCTTTTTACAGATAATTAAGCTTCAAAAATTTCGATTTCTTTGCTGTCTGCAGTAAGTTTTACGATCGCTTTTCTGCGACGGCTAGTCATACCAGTGTAGCGGCCGACACGTTTTGATTTCCCTTTGTAGTTCATGATGTTGACTTTGTCAACTTTCACTCCAAAGATACTTTCAACTGCATCTTTCACTTCTGTTTTGTTAGCTCTTACATCAACTTCAAAAGTATATTTTTTTTCAGTCATTAAATCAGCAGAACGTTCAGTAATGACGGGGCGCTTAAGAACATCACGAGGATCTTTCATTATGCAAGCACCTCCTCTACTTTTTCAACCGCAGCTTTTGTAATCAGAAGCTTCTCGTGGTTGACAACGTCTAACACGTTGATTCCGTTAGCTTGAACAACTGTAACTCCAGGGATGTTGCGTGCAGAAAGAGATACTGCTTCGTTTGCATCCGCAGTTACGATTAAAGCTTTTTTCTCAACAGATAATCCTTTAAGGATAGCTGCCATTTCTTTTGTTTTAACCGTATCAAGAGTAAGATCTTCAAGAACAATAATGTTGTTGTCGTTCACTTTAGAAGACAATACTGATTTGATTGCCAAGCGGCGAACTTTTTTAGGTAATTTGTAAGAATAGCTGCGTGGTGTTGGGCCGAATACGACACCACCTCCGCGCCATTGCGGTGAACGGATTGAACCTTGACGGGCACGACCTGTACCTTTTTGACGCCATGGTTTGCGACCTCCGCCGCGTACTTCAGAACGATTTTTTACTTTGTGAGATCCTTGACGTAAGGAAGCTCTTTGCATAAGAATAGCGTCGAATACTACGCTCTCATTTGGCTCAATTCCAAATACAGACGCGTTTAATTCGATATCACCAGCAGTAGAACCGTTTTGGTTGTATAATGCTACTTTTGGCATGATCAATTTCCTCCTTTCCTAAGAGACTTATTTAGATTTAACAGCACTTTTAACAGTGATTAAAGTTTTTCTCGCACCAGGTACGTTACCTTTAATCAAAAGAAGATTGCGCTCAGCATCTACTTTTACGATTTCAAGGTTTTGGACAGTGATTTGATCTCCGCCCATGCGTCCAGGTAATAGTTTACCTTTGAATACACGGTTAGGATCTACAGGTCCCATTGAACCAGGACGACGGTGGTAGCGTGAACCGTGAGACATAGGTCCGCGAGATTGTCCGTGGCGCTTGATTGCACCTTGGAAACCTTTACCTTTAGATACTCCTGTTACATCTACGATTTCTCCTGCAGAGAAAATTTCAACCTTGACTTCCTGACCAATTTCATACGCATCCATATCCACGCCGCGTAATTCTTTAACGAAGCGCTTAGGAGCAGTTTCCGCTTTTGCAACGTGTCCTTTTTCCGGTTTGTTTGAAAGCTTTTCACGCTTATCGTCAAAACCAAGCTGGATCGCTTCATAGCCATCGTTTTCAGCTGTTTTCTTTTGAAGAACAACGTTTGGAGCTGCTTCAATAACAGTTACCGGGATAAGATCACCGTTCTCTGCGAATACTTGCGTCATACCAATTTTTCTTCCTAAGATTCCTTTGGTCATTCGTCACACCTCCTATTAAGATCATTCTATATTTTAGAATTAAAGTTTGATTTCGATATCGACACCAGATGGTAAGTCTAATCGCATGAGAGCATCAACAGTTTGTGGTGTTGGGTTCACAATGTCGATTAAACGTTTATGTGTACGCATTTCAAATTGCTCACGAGAATCTTTGTATTTGTGCACCGCACGAAGGATTGTGTAAACTGATTTTTCAGTTGGCAACGGAATCGGACCAGATACGCTGGCACCAGAACGTTTTGCCGTTTCAACAATCTTCTCTGCAGATTGATCAAGGATTCTATGATCATATGCTTTTAAACGAATACGAATTTTTTGTTTTGCCATTATTTTCCCTCCTTTTCGCCTACATCACGTTAGACAGTTCTCCGTGAGAAAAACCTGATCACCTTGCCATGGCAAAGCGGCCGGGTGTGTCAGCAACCTCTCACTTCATCGCAGTCAAAGACCAACATACACTATTATACAGAAAATAGACGCATGTTGCAAGGTTTATTTAAAGAACCTTGTGGTTTTCACACTTTGATTATTATACAGGTGATACCATGATTAATCAAGGATATGTCTGTTTTCTTTCAGAGATGGAACGATGCGAACCGGCTGACAACTTCGGCAAAGCGATCCGGTTCCTCCAAGTGAGGCGAATGGGCTGAGTTCTCAAACCAATGCCATTCTTTATACGGCGCATCAACCTTCTGATAATATTCAAAAGACGTCGTCCCCGGGACCGTCAAATCGTATCTCCCTGACATAAAACAGCACGGTATTATAATAGAAGAAACTGATTCTCCGGCATCAAAGAAAATGAGATCCTCCCATAGGTGTTTCAGGCTGAACATTTGTCCCCGCGCGGCTAAGAAGCTCCCTCTCACACCGTACGGTTCACCAAACAGCATTCGCCCCCCTGCTTTAAGAGCGCCGATCGGATGATGGGTAAAGCCCCCTCCCCTCATCTCGATACAAAGCAGAAATAACGATCGCTGCAGCTGTTTCTCCCATGGAGGCGCTCCGATAAAGCTCAGCGTCTTTTCCAGCAGGAAATGTTTGCGTTGCCTGCTCCATTCCAACATCAGCCGGTAAGCTTCCGTTTCTTCCTTTTGAATATTAACCACCTGACTGATACCGATATACGCATAATACAAATCAGGTCTCTCTTGAAGAACATGAAGCGCCAGAACTGACCCCCACGAATAACCGGCGATATATATTTTTTGCCTGCTGAATTGCTTGCATAGGCGTTCGGTCAAATGAATGGTATCGGCTGTCAGCTGATCCAAGGTCATAGATGAACCCGGAATTTCCTTTGAATAAGAGAGACCCGCCCCTCTCTGATCCCAGTTCACAACGGTGAAATGCTTTTCCAGCTTATTCTGGTATTTTCTCGCATAGCCGATTTGAGGCGTGCCGGGACCGCCGTGCAAAAATAAAAGCAGCGGATTACTCCTGTCATCACCATTAATCATAATGGTTTGTTCACTGCCATTAATCAGCAATTGCTGAAGCATTGAAATACGATTGGTTTTCTTGAAGTTATCGTTCATCGCTCTGCTCCTAAAATTTGTATACGTTCTATTATACATGGAATCAGCGGGGAAACAAAAAAACGAGGCCCCATAAGGGACCCCGCATTAATGAACGAGTCGATTACTCAGTGATTGTAGAAACAACGCCTGAACCAACTGTACGTCCGCCTTCACGAATAGAGAAACGAGTTCCTTCTTCGATAGCGATTGTAGAGATAAGTTCAACGATCATTTCAGTGTTATCTCCAGGCATAACCATTTCTACGCCTTCTGGAAGATTGATGATACCAGTTACGTCAGTTGTACGGAAGTAGAACTGAGGACGGTAGTTAGAGAAGAATGGAGTATGACGTCCACCCTCTTCTTTAGAAAGAACGTAAACTTCAGCTTTGAATTTGCTGTGTGGAGTGATTGTACCTGGTTTAGCAAGTACTTGTCCACGTTGGATGTCTTCACGAGCTACACCGCGAAGAAGTGCACCGATGTTGTCTCCAGCTTCAGCATAGTCAAGAAGCTTACGGAACATTTCAACACCTGTAACAGTTGTTTTGCTGTTTTCTTCTTGAAGACCGATGATTTCAACTTCGTCACCGACTTTAACTTGTCCGCGTTCTACACGGCCAGTAGCAACTGTACCACGACCAGTGATTGAGAATACGTCCTCAACTGGCATCATGAATGGTTTGTCAGTGTCGCGTTCTGGAGTTGGGATGTACTCATCAACTGCAGCCATAAGTTCAAGAATTTTTTCTTCGTACTCAGCGTCACCTTCAAGAGCTTTAAGAGCAGAACCTTTAACAACTGGTACATCATCACCAGGGAAGTCGTATTCGCTAAGAAGATCGCGAACTTCCATTTCAACAAGCTCAAGAAGCTCTTCGTCGTCTACCATGTCGCATTTGTTAAGGAATACTACGATGTATGGTACACCAACGTTTTTAGAAAGAAGGATGTGCTCACGAGTTTGTGGCATTGGGCCATCAGCAGCAGATACTACAAGGATAGCTCCGTCCATTTGCGCAGCACCAGTGATCATGTTTTTAACATAGTCAGCGTGTCCTGGGCAGTCAACGTGTGCATAGTGACGAGTGTCAGTTTCGTACTCAACGTGTGCAGTAGAGATTGTGATACCGCGCTCACGTTCTTCTGGAGCACCATCAATTTGATCGTACGCCATAGCTGTACCTTTACCAGATTTCTTATGAAGTACTGTTGAGATAGCAGCAGTTAATGTTGTTTTACCATGGTCAACGTGTCCAATTGTACCGATATTGGCATGTGATTTGGAACGGTCGAATTTTTCTTTAGCCATTCTAAAATCCTCCTTAAGAGCTTTTAATTAGTAATGTATAGAGTGATAGAAAGTGAAAGCAAGCTTTCACTTCCTCATCTTACAATAGTAGTTATACTTGAGTTAAGTGGCAAAATCAATTATTCGCCTTTATTTTTTTTGATAATTTCTTCAGCGATGCTCTTCGGCACTTCTTCGTAGTGATCCATGAACATTGTGAACGTACCGCGTCCTTGCGTGTTAGAACGAAGGGCAGTAGCGTAACCGAACATTTCAGCAAGAGGTACCATCGCACGCACAACTTGAGCGTTACCGCGAGCTTCCATACCTTCTACACGTCCGCGACGAGAAGTAACATCACCCATGATGTCTCCCATGTATTCTTCAGGAATAACAACTTCAACTTTCATGATTGGTTCAAGAAGAACTGGGTTACATTTGCTGACTGCATTTTTCAATGCCATAGAAGCAGCGACTTTAAACGCCATTTCGTTTGAGTCAACATCATGGTAAGATCCATCAAAAAGTTTCGCCTTGATGTCGATTAGCGGGAATCCGGCTAGGACACCATTTTCAAGAGAGTCTTCAAGACCTGCTTGTACGGCTGGGATGTATTCACGAGGAACAACACCACCGACGATTGCGTTTTCGAATTCAAAGCCAGCGCCTTCTTCGTTCGGTTCAAATTCGATCCAAACGTGACCGAACTGACCGCGCCCGCCTGATTGACGTACGAATTTACCTTCAACTTTTGCACCGGTACGGAATGTCTCACGGTACGCAACTTGAGGAGCACCAACGTTAGCTTCAACTTTGAACTCACGCTTCATACGATCAACAATGATATCAAGGTGAAGCTCACCCATACCAGAGATGATTGTTTGACCCGTTTCAGGGTTTGTTTGTGTACGGAATGTAGGATCTTCTTCAGCAAGTTTCGCTAAAGCGATACCCATTTTATCTTGGTCAGCTTTTGATTTAGGCTCAATCGCTACGTCGATAACAGGCTCTGGGAATTCCATTGATTCAAGGATTACAAGATCCTTCTCATCACATAGAGTATCTCCAGTAGAAGTATCTTTTAGACCTACAGCAGCTGCGATGTCTCCAGCGTAAACAGTAGAGATCTCTTCACGGCTGTTAGCGTGCATTTGAAGGATACGTCCTACGCGCTCACGCTTGCCTTTTGTAGAGTTCTTTACATATGAACCGGAATCAAGTGTACCGGAATATACGCGGAAGAATGTCAGCTTACCGACATAAGGGTCAGTCATAACTTTAAATGCAAGTGCAGAGAATGGCTCTTCATCAGAAGAATGACGAACGATCTCTTCATCTGTATCAGGACGTACACCTTTGATTGCAGCAACATCAGTTGGCGCAGGAAGGTAGTCAAGAACAGCATCAAGTACAAGCTGAACACCTTTGTTTTTGAAAGCAGATCCAACAAGTACAGGGTAGAATTCAACATTCAGTGTACCTTTACGGATAGCAGCTTTCAGTTCAGGGATAGTGATTTCTTCACCTTCAAGGTACTTTTCCATAAGCTCTTCATCAAGCTCAGCTACAGCTTCAATCAGGCTGCTGCGAAGCTCTTCAGCTTGCTCTTTGTACTCTTCAGGGATTTCTTTCGCATCTGAACGAGTTCCAAGGTCATCTTCGTAGAAATACGCAACGTTTTCTACTAAGTCGATGATACCTTCGAAGTTGTCTTCAGCACCGATCGGCAATTGAATTGCGTGAGCGTTAGCTTGAAGACGGTCTCTTAAAGTGCCTACAGAGTAAAGGAAGTCTGCGCCGATTTTGTCCATTTTGTTGACAAATACAACACGCGGTACTCCGTAAGTTGTTGCTTGGCGCCATACTGTTTCTGTCTGAGGCTCAACACCTGATTGAGCATCAAGTACGGCAACCGCACCATCAAGTACACGGAGTGAACGTTCAACTTCAACTGTGAAGTCTACGTGTCCCGGTGTATCGATGATGTTTACACGGTAACCTTTCCACTGTGCAGTCGTTGCTGCAGAAGTGATTGTGATACCGCGTTCTTGTTCCTGCTCCATCCAGTCCATTTGCGAAGCACCTTCGTGAGTTTCGCCAATTTTGTGGATACGGCCTGTGTAGAACAAGATCCGTTCTGTAGTAGTCGTTTTACCGGCATCGATGTGAGCCATGATCCCGATATTACGAGTTTTTTCTAAGGAGAACTCTCTTGCCATTGGGTAATTTCTCCTTCCTTATTAGGGAATTATTATTTTGATTATATGAATCCTACCAGCGGTAGTGAGCAAATGCTTTGTTCGCTTCTGCCATCTTGTGAGTGTCTTCACGTTTCTTAACGGCAGCACCAGTGTTGTTAGCTGCATCAAGAATTTCGTTAGCCAGGCGCTCTTCCATTGTTTTTTCTCCGCGAAGACGCGCATAGTTAACCAACCAGCGAAGACCAAGAGTTGTACGGCGTTCAGGACGAACTTCTACAGGCACTTGGTAGTTAGCTCCACCTACACGGCGTGCTTTTACTTCAAGTACAGGCATGATGTTTTTCAATGCTTGTTCGAAAACCTCCATTGCATCATTGCCAGTGCGTTCTTTAATGATATCGAATGACTTGTATAGGATTGTTTGAGATTTACCTTTTTTACCGTCGATCATCATTTTGTTGATCAGGCGGGATACCAGCTTAGAGTTGTAAAGCGGATCAGGTAAAACATCTCTTTTTGCTACAGGACCTTTACGTGGCATCTGAATATCCTCCCTTCATAGTTTTAATGATTTATTTGATTACTTTGCTTTAGGACGTTTCGTACCGTATTTAGAACGGCCTTGCGCACGGTTTTCAACTCCGGCAGTATCAAGCGCGCCACGAACGATGTGGTAGCGTACCCCCGGTAAGTCTTTTACACGTCCGCCGCGGATCAGTACAACGCTGTGCTCTTGCAGGTTGTGACCGATACCAGGAATGTAGGCAGTAACCTCGATTCCGTTAGTCAAACGAACACGAGCATATTTACGAAGTGCTGAGTTCGGTTTTTTCGGTGTCATTGTACCCACACGAGTACATACCCCGCGTTTTTGTGGAGAAGATACGTTAGTGTGCTCTTTTTTAAAGCTGTTGTATCCTTTGTTTAGTGCAGGTGACTTAGAGTTTTCAACTTTGCTCACGCGTCCCTTGCGAATTAGCTGATTAATTGTAGGCATGTTGTGTTCCTCCCTTCATTACGTTTTATAACCCACATACCCAGGTGGTTCATCATTAGGCAAAAAACAATGTCTTTACACAAGATTGATATCTTATATAAAAACAAAAAGTACGCTATAACATAATGGCAACAGCTGCTGCTCCCACTTCAATTCCGCAGGCTTTGCCGAGCTTTTTCATGGAATCCACCATACAGACAGCGGTATTTTGGTTCTTTGCAAGCTGGATAACGCCAGCTGTAAGAACTGAATCCGCGTCTTTTGCCACGACGACTTCCTTCACTGAACCTCGTTTTAGAGCTTTCACTGTTTGCTTCGTACCAATAATAATTGATTTGGCCTGTGATACTTTATCATAAGACATAAACATATCCTCCAAAGTAACAGGTTTTATTTCGAGCACCTTGGTTATATTATCACTCTGCGGGACGGATGTCAACAACGTATGACATTTTTTAGTGCAGTCCTCCGCCAGAATAATTGTAATACTGAGGAAAAGCTGTCGAAACAGCCTTTCCTGCAGCAGTTTCTGTTATTCAGCCGGAACCATATCTTCCGTAGGCTGAACGTTTGAAACAGGTTTTACTTTTCTGTAATTCATCATACCGGTACCGGCAGGAACCAGTTTACCGATGATAACATTCTCTTTCAGGCCGAGAAGTTCATCGCGCTTGCCTTTAATCGCAGCATCTGTAAGAACGCGTGTTGTTTCTTGGAATGATGCGGCAGACAAGAATGAATCCGTCTCGAGTGAAGCTTTCGTGATACCGAGAAGGACAGGACGGCCTGTAGCAGGTCGATTGCCTTCAAGCAGCACTTTTTTGTTCGCTTCTGTGAATTGGTGAATATCAAGCAATGTGCCAGGGAGAACATCAGTATCTCCGGCATCGATCACACGGACTTTGCGAAGCATCTGGCGAACCATTACTTCTACGTGTTTATCGCCGATTTCAACCCCCTGCATACGGTAAACTTTCTGAACCTCATGCAGAAGATATTCCTGAACCGTTGTCAGGTCAGTGACTTTAAGAAGTTCTTTCGGATCGATTGAACCTTCTGTCAGCACTTGACCGCGGGTAATCTGATCACCCTCAGCCACTTTCAGGCGTGAGTTGTAAGGTGCCGTGTATGAACGTGTCTCAACAGCGCCCTGAACAACAATCTCCTGCTGTTTGTCGCGGACTTCATTGATTTCGGCAATTGTACCGTCAATCTCAGAAATCGTCGCTTGACCTTTCGGATTACGCGCTTCGAAAAGCTCTTGGATACGCGGAAGACCTTGTGTGATATCGTCTCCGGCAACCCCGCCTGTGTGGAACGTACGCATTGTTAACTGTGTTCCAGGCTCACCGATAGATTGAGCGGCGATAATACCTACTGCTTCGCCGACTTCAACATCAGTTCCGGTTGCAAGGTTACGTCCGTAGCATCGTTTACATACACCATGAGGAGTGTTACATGTGAACGCGGAACGGATCCACACTTCTTCGATTCCGGCTTCAACGATTTCCAGCGCTTTATCTTCATCGATCAATTCATTTTCGTTAATGAGCACAGCACCCGTTTCAGGATGTTTGATCTGTTTTCTGGCGAAACGTCCGATCAGACGCTCTTCCAGACGCTCGATGATTTCCGTGCCTTCTTTGAGCGGTTTTGCAAGAATACCGCGGTCTGTTCCGCAATCAGTTTCACGAATGATAACATCCTGCGCAACATCAACAAGACGGCGTGTAAGGTAACCTGAGTCAGCTGTTTTCAGGGCGGTATCGGCAAGACCTTTACGCGCACCGTGAGTGGAGATAAAGTACTCCAATACTGTCAGACCTTCACGGAAACTTGATTTAATCGGCAATTCAATGATTCGTCCAGCCGGGTTGGCCATCAGACCGCGCATACCCGCAAGCTGTGTAAAGTTAGATGCGTTACCACGGGCTCCTGAGTCACTCATCATGTAGATCGGGTTGACTTCGTCTAATGATTTCATCAGTTTGCCTTGGATAACATCTTTCGCTGAACTCCAAATTGAAATGACTCTTTCATAACGTTCTTCTTCGGTGATTAAACCGCGTCTGAACTGTTTCAGGACATTATCAACTTTGCTTTGTGCTTCTTCAAGGATTTCCTGTTTGTCATCGAGAACGACGATATCAGAAACCCCTACTGTGATGCCGGCTTTCGTTGAATATCTGAAACCGAGATTTTTCATGCGGTCAAGCATTTTAGACGTTTCCGTGATATGGAATCGTTTAAAGATTTCCGCGATGATTTTACCGAGAATACCTTTTTTAAACGGTGCGTTGATCGGCTGCTCAGCAATCACAGCTTTTACGTCAGCACCTTTATCTAAGAAGAAACGGTCAGGTGTCTTCTCTTCAATGTTGCTCTTCGTTGGTTCATTCATGTAAGGGAATGATTCCGGAAGAATTTCATTGAAGACGAGCTTACCGACAGTTGTAATTAACAATTTTGAACGCTGTTCTTCAGTAAATGTCACATTCTTAAGGGAGTTCGCTGCAACAGCAACTCTCGTATGAAGGTGAACATAACCGTTTTGATAAGCAAGAAGCGCTTCGTCCGTATTTTTGAAAACCATACCCTCGCCGACTGCTCCGGCGCGCTCAAGCGTCAGGTAGTAGTTTCCTAATACCATATCCTGAGACGGCGTAACAACCGGTTTACCATCTTTAGGGTTCAAAATGTTTTGGGCCGCAAGCATCAGAATGCGCGCCTCAGCTTGAGCCTCAGCTGATAAAGGTACGTGAACCGCCATTTGGTCACCGTCAAAGTCAGCGTTATAAGCTGTACATACTAACGGGTGAAGACGGATGGCGCGTCCTTCAACAAGCGTCGGTTCGAAAGCCTGGATACCTAATCTGTGAAGAGTAGGGGCACGGTTCAGTAAGACCGGATGCTCCTTAATGACAGATTCAAGTACATCCCATACTTCAGGCTGCACGCGTTCGATTTTGCGTTTTGCGCTCTTGATATTGTGAGCAAGGCCTTTTTCAACAAGCTCTTTCATGACGAAAGGCTTGAAGAGCTCAAGCGCCATTTCCTTCGGCAAACCGCACTGATACATTTTCAAATGCGGACCTACGACGATAACGGAGCGTCCTGAGTAGTCTACACGTTTACCGAGAAGGTTCTGACGGAAACGCCCTTGTTTCCCTTTCAGCATGTGAGAAAGAGATTTAAGCGGACGGTTACCCGGTCCGGTAACCGGACGGCCGCGGCGTCCGTTGTCAATCAGAGCATCGACTGCTTCCTGAAGCATACGTTTTTCGTTCTGAACGATGATGCTTGGCGCGCCGAGGTCTAACAGACGTTTTAAACGGTTATTACGGTTGATGACACGACGGTAAAGGTCGTTCAGGTCAGACGTTGCGAAACGTCCGCCGTCAAGCTGAACCATCGGTCTTAATTCAGGCGGAATAACCGGAAGCACGTCGAGGATCATCCAAGACGGCTTGTTTCCTGAATTACGGAAGGCTTCAAGCACTTCAAGGCGTTTGATCGCACGTGTACGGCGCTGTCCTTGAGAAGTCTTCAGCTCTTCTTTTAACATATCAACTTCTTTGACAAGGTCGATGTCCTGCAGAAGTTTATTAATGGCTTCCGCACCCATAGAGGCTTGGAATTTGTTTCCGTACTTATCCAGATACGCACGGTATTCCTTTTCAGATAAAAGCTGTTTCTTTTCGAGCGGTGTATTGGCCGGGTCAGTTACGACGTAAGAAGCAAAGTAAATAACTTCTTCCAGCGCACGCGGTGACATATCCAATACAAGACCCATACGGCTCGGAATACCTTTGAAATACCAAATGTGAGAAACCGGGGCAGCCAGTTCAATATGCCCCATTCTCTCACGACGGACCTTAGCCCGCGTTACTTCAACTCCGCAACGGTCACAAACTACGCCTTTATAACGAACCCGCTTGTACTTGCCGCAATGACATTCCCAGTCCTTAGTCGGTCCGAAAATGCGTTCGCAGAACAGGCCGTCCTTTTCAGGTTTCAATGTACGATAGTTTATCGTTTCAGGCTTTTTCACTTCACCAAAAGACCATGAACGGATTTTATCCGGTGAAGCAAGACCGATGTTCATATACTCAAAATTGTTCACATCTAGCAAGGGGCCTACCTCCCTTTTTATCTTCGGATTAACCGATGTCACTTGCCTTTATCAATCAGAGACTACTCTTTCGTTACTGCGTCACGTTCAACGTCTGGAGATGCTGTTTCTTCCGGCGCTTCATCACCTGATAATGCAAGGCCGTCAGCTTGTTTCGCATCTTCCTCGTCTTCTAGATCTCTCATTTCTATTTCTTCTTCATCGCCTGAAAGGATTTTCACGTCCATACCTAAGCTTTGAAGCTCTTTGATCAATACTTTGAATGATTCCGGAACACCAGGCTCTGGAACATTGTCGCCTTTGACGATGGCTTCATATGTTTTCACACGTCCGACCACGTCATCGGACTTCACAGTCAGGATTTCTTGAAGCGTGTAAGCTGCGCCGTAAGCTTCAAGCGCCCAAACCTCCATCTCACCGAAACGCTGTCCGCCGAATTGGGCTTTACCGCCGAGAGGCTGCTGCGTAACAAGTGAGTAAGGACCTGTAGAACGGGCATGAAGTTTATCATCAACCATGTGTGCCAGTTTGATCATGTACATGATTCCGACAGATACACGGTTGTCAAACGGTTCTCCCGTACGGCCGTCATAAAGAACTGTTTTAGCGTCTCTTGACATGCCTGCTTCTTCAAGTGTTTCCCACACATCTTCTTCACGCGCGCCGTCAAATACAGGTGACGCGATGTGAATGCCGAGGTAGCGGGCAGCCATACCCATGTGAAGTTCTAATACCTGACCGATATTCATACGTGATGGTACACCCAGCGGGTTAAGCATGATATCGATCGGCGTGCCGTCAGGAAGGTAAGGCATATCTTCTTCAGGAAGAATCTTCGAGATAACCCCTTTGTTTCCGTGACGTCCGGCCATTTTATCACCTTCAGAAATCTTACGTTTCTGAACGATATATACGCGTACAAGCTGGTTCACTCCCGGAGGAAGTTCGTCGCCGTCTTCACGGTTGAAGACTTTTACGTCGTGGATAATTCCGCCGCCGCCGTGAGGCACACGGAGAGAAGTATCACGGACTTCACGCGCTTTTTCTCCAAAGATCGCATGCAGAAGGCGTTCTTCAGCCGTAAGCTCAGTTACACCTTTAGGCGTTACTTTACCTACGAGAAGGTCTCCGTCGTTGACTTCCGCACCGATACGGATAATTCCGCGGTCATCAAGATTGCGAAGCGCGTCTTCCCCTACGTTTGGAATATCACGGGTGATCTCTTCCGGCCCAAGCTTTGTATCACGTGCTTCTGATTCATATTCTTCAATGTGAATAGATGTGTATACATCATCTTTCACAAGGCGTTCACTCATGATGATGGCATCCTCATAGTTGTAACCATCCCATGTCATGAAGCCGACCATTACGTTGCGGCCGAGAGCAAGTTCACCAAGCTCCATTGAAGGTCCGTCAGCAAGGATTTCTCCTTTGACTACTTCATCGCCGACACTGACGATCGGACGCTGGTTGTAGCACGTACCTTGGTTGGAGCGGACAAATTTCAGCAAGCTGTACTTATCCAGGTTGCCTTTTACTTTTTGGCCGTCAATTTCTTCATAGCGGCGCACCCATACGTTTTTCGCTTCCACCCGTTCAACGATACCAGGGTGTTTACAAATAACGGCTGCACCGGAGTCTTTACCGGATACGTATTCCATACCCGTTCCGACGATCGGAGCTTCCGGCTGCATCAAAGGCACAGCCTGACGCTGCATGTTCGCTCCCATGAGGGCGCGGTTCGAGTCATCGTTTTCCAAGAACGGAATACATGCTGTCGCAGCAGATACAACCTGTTTAGGAGATACGTCCATGTAATCCACGCGGTTGCGGGCTACAACGGTGTTTTCCCCTCTGAAACGCGCTACGATGCTGTCATCCAAGAAAGAACCGTCATCGCTCAGCTTAGCATTCGCTTGGGCTACGACATAGTTATCCTCTTCATCAGCAGTCAGGTAGTCGATTCTAGGCGTTACTTTTCCTGTTTCAGGATCAACGCGGCGGTATGGCGTCTCAATGAAACCAAAGCGGTTTACTTTCGCAAATGATGACAATGAGTTGATCAAACCGATGTTCGGGCCCTCAGGCGTTTCAATCGGACACATACGGCCATAGTGAGAGTAGTGAACGTCACGTACTTCCATACCTGCGCGCTCACGTGTCAAACCGCCCGGTCCGAGAGCTGACAGACGGCGTTTGTGCGTCAATTCAGCAAGCGGGTTCGTCTGATCCATGAATTGAGAAAGCTGTGAGCTTCCAAAGAACTCTTTAATAGATGCAATAACAGGTCTGATGTTAATCAGCTGCTGCGGCGTAATTGTATTTGTGTCTTGAATAGACATTCTTTCACGTACGACACGTTCCATCCGGCTTAAACCGATACGGAATTGGTTTTGCAGGAGCTCACCTACAGAACGCAGACGGCGGTTTCCGAGATGGTCGATATCATCAGTGTCGCCCACTCCGTGCAGGAGGTTGAAGAAGTAGCTGATAGAAGAAATAATATCAGCAGGCGTAATGTTTTTAATCGCCTCTTCGATGTAAGCATTGCCGATCACATTGATCGTCTGCTCTCCTTCTGCATCGGTAGGAGCATAGATTTTAATGGATTGAAGCATCACTTCATCCTCGACAACGCCGCCGTTAGGATAAAGTTTTCTGAAGCCGATTCCATTTTCTAAGTATGGCAGTACTTTATCAAGTGTTCTTCTGTCAAGAATCTGCCCTTTTTCAGCGAGAATTTCACCGGTTTCCGGATCCACCAGTGTTTCTGCAAGGCGTTGGTTAAACAGGCGGTTCTTGATATGAAGCTTTTTATTAATTTTATAGCGTCCTACATTCGCAAGGTCGTATCGCTTCGGATCGAAGAAACGGGAATCCAGCAAGCTTTTTGCGTTTTCTACTGTAGGCGGCTCTCCGGGACGAAGGCGCTCATAGATTTCAAGAAGCGCTTTGTCACTGTTTTCAGTGTTGTCCTTATCCAGTGTATTGCGGAGATATTCGTTCTCACCAATGAGATCGAGAATCTCTTGGTCGGAACCGAAGCCGAGAGCACGCAAAAGAACCGTAACCGGCAACTTACGTGTGCGATCAATGCGGACATACACAACATCTTTCGCATCAGTTTCGTATTCTAACCATGCGCCACGGTTTGGAATGACAGTCGCGGTAAAACCTTTTTTACCGTTCTTGTCTACTTTACCACTGAAATATACACTTGGAGACCGAACAAGCTGAGATACGATAACACGTTCTGCACCGTTGATGATAAAAGTACCGGTATCTGTCATAATAGGGAAATCACCCATGAAGACATCCTGGTCTTTTACCTCTCCAGTTTCTTTGTTAATTAAACGAACCTTCACTCTCAGCGGAGCTGAGTAAGTCACATCACGTTCTTTTGACTCTTCAACGGGATACTTAGGATCTCCTAAACTGTAGTCAATGAACTCTAGAGAGAGGTTACCAGTGAAATCCTCAATTGGTGATATGTCTTGAAACATCTCTCTAAGACCCTCATCAAGAAACCACTGATAAGAAGAGGTTTGAATTTCAATGAGATTTGGTAATTCTAACACTTCGCTAATGCGAGCATAGCTTCTGCGCTGGCGGTGTCGTCCATACTGAACTAGTTGACCTGTCAACTGATTCACCCCTCAAATCATGCGTATTATATGTGTAATAAGCATCTCTTACGATAAAGAAATACTTTTACAAGACAAAAGAAAAAAGGGTTTCTAATTAAGAAAACCACATCCAAAAACAAATACCGATTTTATTAGCATTTCCATGTTTGTATAATTTATACATGCACTATGATTATTTCAGCATATCATGCAAAATATATACATTGGCATTTTACAATATTAACATAGCTGAAAATTCAAGTCAAACTTTTTTTGCTTTTATGATATAATAGCCTTTCTTTTTTTGAACCACAGAAACTTCGTCAAAAAGCTCCTTCAGTTTTTCAATGGCAGAAGGCCCGCCCTGTTTTTTCTGTATAACGATCCACAATTCACCTGAAGCCCTTAAATGCTCAGCGCTTTTTTCAAAAATGGCATGGACAACTTTTTTTCCGGCGCGGATTGGGGGGTTTGTAATAATAGAAGCAAATGTTTGAGCAGAATCAATATTTGAAAATAAATCACTCTGATAAATTCGAACGTTTTTTATTCCGTTTTTTTCTGCATTTTCATTTGACAGCTCTACGGCTCTTTCATTCACGTCAATCATGTGCACGGTCCGGTCTGTAAATTCACCGGCGAGTGACAGACCGATCGGGCCGTAACCGCAGCCTGCATCCAGGAAGTCACCATCGATCTCCGGCTCTTCAAACGCTTCAATTAAGACACGCGAACCGAAATCAACTTCCTTTTTCGAGAAAACGCCGCTGTCACTTGTGAATGTATAAGATCTGTTCCGCAGTGTAAATGACCATGTCTGTTTATCGCTTTTAACTGAAGGTTTTTCTGAATAATAGTGATCACTCATTATTAGAACCTCCTTTTATAATGGCACTTAAAGAAAAGCAAAGAAAAAGCCCGCCTCATAAAAGCGAGCTTCCCCTACAGGCAAGTGAAGATTACTTAACTTCTACAGAAGCGCCAACTTCTTCAAGTTTAGCTTTAAGCTCTTCAGCTTCTTCTTTCGCAATACCTTCTTTAAGTGGTTTTG
This sequence comes from Bacillus sp. D7-8, assembly GCF_052055895.1. Lineage (NCBI taxonomy): Bacteria > Bacillati > Bacillota > Bacilli > Caryophanales > Bacillaceae > Bacillus > Bacillus sp. D7-8. The sequence continues at coordinate 121,420 of NZ_CP179922.1, read as the reverse complement.
GAGTGTTGTCAACAAGTTCTTTAGCTTCTTTCAAGCCAAGACCAGTGATTTCACGAACAACTTTGATAACTTTGATTTTCTGAGAACCTGCACCAGCAAGGATAAGGTCGAATTCGCTTTGCTCTTCAGCAGCGCCGCCAGCAGCAGCTCCGCCAGCTACAGCTACAGGAGCAGCAGCAGTTACGCCAAATTCTTCTTCGATTGCTTTTACTAGGTCGTTCAATTCAAGTACAGTTGCTTCTTTAACGGAAGCAATGATTTCTTCGATATTTAAAGCCATTTGAAATTCCTCCATTTGTTTTATTTTAGGGTAAAATCAGATTAAGCGCCTTGTTCTTCCTTTTGGTCTGCAACTGCTTTAGCTGCAAGTGCAAGGTTGCGAACTGGAGCTTGAAGTACGCTAAGCAACATAGAAAGTAAGCCATCGCGTGAAGGAAGTTCAGCAAGAGCTTTCACTTCTTCAACAGAAGATACTTTTCCTTCGATAACGCCCGCTTTGATTTCCAGAGCTTCGTGATTTTTCGCGAACTCGTTAAGAACTTTTGCCGGAGCGATAACATCTTCAGTACTGAATGCGATCGCATTCGGTCCAGTTAAGACATCATTCAAACCATCAAGTTCAGCTTGTTCAACCGCACGGCGAGTCATTGTGTTTTTGTACACTTTGAACTCTACGTTAGCTTCGCGAAGCTGTTTACGGAGTTCAGTTACTTCAGAAACGTTAAGTCCGCGGTAGTCAACGATGATCGTTGATTTGCTTTCTTTCAGTTTAGAAGCAATCTCTTCAACAACAACTTTTTTTGTATCAATTGCGCTGCTCATGGTTACACCTCCTGTAGATTTTGTGTAACACTTATACCGCTAGGTGATCACGACTGTGACGACGATTTCATATAAAAAGCCTCCATGTGGACATGGAGGCTGTATATACAAGCATACGTAACGTAATAGCTGTGATATATATACACCTCGGCAGGATATTAAGCCTTAACGGCCCCTGCTGTCTACGGTATAAATGACATATTATATTTTACAACATTTTGAATCATATCAGAATGCTGATCTAAAGTCAAATATTATTTTACGTTGAAAGTAGAAGCGTCTACTTTGACACCAGGGCCCATAGTAGAAGTAACGGCAACGTTTTTCACGTAAACACCTTTAGCCGCAGCCGGTTTTGCTTTCAGGATTGTATCATACATTGTTGTGAAGTTCTCAACAAGTTTTTCATCCTCGAAAGAAACTTTTCCGATCGGAACATGGATGTTACCAGCTTTGTCAACGCGGTATTCTACTTTACCAGCTTTGATTTCGCCGATTGCTTTTTCCACTTCGAATGTAACAGTTCCTGTTTTAGGGTTTGGCATAAGACCTTTTGGTCCAAGCACACGGCCGATTTTACCGACTTCACCCATCATGTCAGGAGTCGCAACGATTACATCGAATTCGAACCAGCCTTGCTGGATTTTCGCGATGTAATCAGAATCGCCAACGTAGTCTGCACCGGCAGCTTCAGCTTCTTTTGCTTTTTCGCCTTTAGCGAATACAAGCACGCGCTGAGTTTTACCAGTTCCGTTAGGAAGTACAACTGCACCGCGAATTTGCTGATCGTTTTTACGAGGGTCAACCCCTAAACGAAAAGCAACTTCAACTGTAGCGTCGAATTTAGCTGTGTTTGTTTTTTTAGTAAGCGCCACTGCTTCAGCGACGTCGTAAGCTTTCGCACGGTCTACAAGCTTCGCAGCTTCAACGTACTTTTTACCTTTTTTAGCCATTTTAAAATTTCCTCCTTATGTGGTTATAGCGGAATAACCTCCCACGAATAAGGGTTGCGAACTTGTGAAAACTCGCAACCCGACAAGAAACAAATTAATCCTCGATAACGATACCCATACTGCGGGCAGTACCTTCAACCATGCGCATTGCCGCTTCAACGTCTGCTGCGTTTAAGTCAGGCATTTTCGTTTCAGCGATTTCGCGAACCTTATCGCGCTTAACGGTTGCCACTTTATTACGGTTTGGTTCACCAGAACCAGACTCAATTCCAGCTGCTTTTTTAAGCAATACTGCAGCAGGCGGAGTTTTTGTAATAAATGTAAATGAACGGTCTTCGTAAACCGAAATTTCAACAGGAATGATTAAACCAGCTTGGTCAGCTGTACGAGCGTTAAACTCCTTACAGAATCCCATGATATTTACACCGGCTTGACCTAGTGCAGGTCCAACTGGCGGCGCTGGGTTAGCTTTTCCAGCAGGAATTTGCAATTTTACAACTTTTACTACTTTTTTAGCCACGAGACACACCTCCTTAAGTCCGTGATGTGGTAATAGGGTAAACCCTCCCACTCAAGGTTTCATTCTTTATATGAATGACGAAATATCAAGCTAGCTGCCTTGGATTAGTCCAAGACGTACCTTTGCTATATTATCATTAATATATAGCAATTTCAAGTTTTTTCACATTACAATTTGTCGATCTGGGTAAATTCCAGTTCAACCGGCGTTTCACGGCCGAACATGTTAACGAATACTTTCACTTTGCTCTTATCATAATCAATCTCTTCAATTGATCCTGTAAAGTTGGCGAAAGGTCCGTCTATGACTTTGACTGTCTCATTCAATTCAAAATCAATGTCGGTTTTCCGCTCATCCATGCCCATGCGTTTTAAGATGGTTTCCGCTTCGCCAGGAAGAAGCGGAGTAGGCTTTGAGCCTGAACCGGCTGATCCGACGAATCCGGTAACGCCCGGCGTGTTGCGGACCACATACCAGGAATCATCAGTCATGACGATTTCAACAAGCACATAACCCGGGAACACTTTCTTTTTGACTACTTTTTTCTTGCCGTTCTTAATATCAGTCTCTTCTTCTTCAGGGACGACAACGCGGAAAATTTTATCCTGCATTCCCATTGATTCCACACGTTTTTCAAGGTTCGCTTTTACTTTGTTTTCATAACCGGAATACGTATGAACAACATACCAATTCTTTTCCATTCTATCAGGACTCTGCAGTCCTTCCCTCCCCGCATTTAAAAATGAAGTGTAAAACAAAAAATAGGCTCAGGGCCTATGAATCCTTTTTCAACAACACAATAAAAAACCCGCTGAACGGGTTTTGGCAAACGATATTATGATCTATTATAGCACGTATTGCTGATCATTATTCAACTATTAAACGAATTAATTGAGAAATTCCTGTATCAAGGAGGGCAAAAAAGATAACAAAAAAGATAACCGTTGAAATCACCGTGATCGTATAGCGCGTTAACTCTTTGCCTTTAGGCCAGCTAACCTTTTTCATTTCTTTCCCAACATCTTTAAAGAAACTCATCATGCGCATGTAAAAGACCTCCACAATTTAAAAAGCGAACACTATTTTGTTTCTAAATGAGCTGTATGTGAATTGCAAGTGCTGCAGTACTTCTTAACTTCTAACCGCTCAGCCGCTGATGCAGAGCTTTTCATTGTCGTATAATTACGATTTCCGCATGTTTTGCATGCCAGCGTAATCTTTTTTCTCATGTCGTTACACCTTTTCCTAAACATTCATTTATCTTAATAAAATAGCACAGTCAGAAAAATTCTGTCAATATGACACAGAAACCTGCTACAGGCTGATCTCTCTTATTTCTAAATACTTTTCAAGCTTGCGCTTCACGCGCTGCAGGGCATTATCGATTGATTTTACGTGTCGGTTTAAGTCATCTGAAATCTCTTGGTAACTTCTTCCGTCCAAGTACAAAACAAGCACCTTTCTCTCCAGATCGCTCAGCAGTTCTCCCATTTTCATTTCGATATCATCAAATTCTTCCTGATTAATAATCATCTCTTCAGGATTTAACGTTTTAGCGCCTGAAATGACATCAAGCAGTGTTCTGTCAGATTCTTCATCAAAAATAGGTTTGTCTAAAGAAACATAGGAATTTAAAGGAATGTGTTTCTGACGGGTAGCTGTCTTTATTGCGGTAATAATCTGGCGGGTAATGCATAATTCTGCAAAAGCTTTAAATGAAGTAAGCTTGTCCTCTCTAAAGTCTCGGATAGACTTATATAAGCCTATCATCCCTTCCTGTACAATATCTTCTCTGTCGGCCCCTATTAAAAAATAAGACCTTGCTTTCGCCCGTACAAAATTACGGTACTTCGTAATCAAGTAATCTAACGCATCACTATCCCCAACATGAACCTTTTCAATGACCTGCTCGTCCTCCAACTGGCAAAATTGCACTTTGTTGAACTTTCCCTTGCTGTTCTGTAGATTCACTGCGATCCCCCCGGCGCACGTAGATAGAAATATTATACATTAATGGGCGAAAAAGCGTCAACCTAATCCAGACCGCCTCGGCGCCACTTTTCAAACGTTTTCAAAACCTCTTCGGACAGCTCGATTTTACCCGGTGGTTTTTCAGAAGTGATCTTTGAAACCCGCCTTTGAATCCGGCGTTCTATCGTATCCACTTCCCTCAGGAGCTCCCGGGCGGATTTACGGAGAGCCCCTTGTCCGAAAATCGCCCACTGCTCCGTATAATCGGAGGTTGCGACATGAATCTGTGTCGCAATATTATTCAGTGCCTGGGCAAGCTTCTCGATCCGCTCATCCGCCGTTTCATTCTCCCGTGTGAAAATCACTTCGACTCTGTGATTCGTTTGTTTTTTCTCTATACCTTTTACCAGGTGTGCGTCAAACACCACAATGACTCTGATTCCCGTGTAGGACTGATATTCCGCCATCTTCTGGATCAGTACATCTCTCGCTTCTTCAAAACTGTTCGCTTTTAAATCCTTTAGCTGCGGCCAAGCTCCAATCATGTTGTATCCGTCTACTAACAGGATGTCCATCTGTCTTCATTCCCCTAAAGGATTGCGCTTCCGGTAGACTTCATACATGAGAAGGCCGGCCGCTACCGACGCATTCAGAGAAGTGACTTTTCCGGCCATCGGAAGCTTAATGAGAAAATCACATTTCTCTTTCACAAGCCGGCCCATTCCTCTGCCTTCGCTTCCGATAACGAGCGCCAAAGGCATCTTGCCGTCCATAGAGCGGTAGTCTTCCCGGGCGGATGCATCCGTTCCGACGACCCAAATCCCCCGCTCCTTCATTTCATCAAGTGTCCGGGCAAGGTTGGTCACCTTCACGACGGGAATGTGTTCAATCGCACCGGTCGAAGCTTTTGCGACTGTCGAAGTCAGTCCGACCGCTCTGCGTTTCGGAATCATGATGCCGTGTGCACCGACAGCGTCAGCCGTTCTCATGATGGAACCGAGATTATGAGGGTCTTCCAGCTCGTCCAGTATGAGAAAGAAAGGCTGTTCGTTTCTCTCTTCCGCTCTTTTATATAATTCGTCTAATTGTGCATATTCATATGCCGCCACCTGGGCGACAACACCCTGATGCTGCCCCTCCACCATCTGATCGAGTTTTTTCCTCGGTACAAATTGAATGGTGACGCCGCGCTTTTTAGCAAGCTCCATAACTTGCTGCGCCTGTCCTTTTACTGTGTTTTCCGCCATCCATAACTTATACAGCTTGCGATCTGACTTTAACGTCTCAATCACAGCGTTTTTTCCTATGACGTAATCATGTTGCTGACTCATTTGTTTTCCTCCCTGACGTCCCGACTTGTATAGCCTCAGCAATCAGCTGATTCAGTCTTTCTTCTCTTTTCTCAAGAAAAAGGTATCCGAGTAAAGCCTCAAAAGCTGTACTATGGCGGTACGTCTGTACATCTGTGTTTTTAGGCGTCGTCCCTGATTTCGCGTTTCTGCCTCTTCTCAGCACGGCTTCCTCTTCCTCCGTGAAAAAGGATTCGTCCTGAAGGCGGAACAATATGTCTGCCTGTGATTTTGCCGATACAATCCGGCTCGCCTTCTTATGAAGGTCATTCGGTTTCGTAAAGCCCTGCTTAAGCAGGTGATGCCGGACGTATATTTCAAAAATGGCATCACCCATATAAGCGAGCGCAAGACCGTTTAACTGCTTTGAATCTTTTATTTGTTCAAATTGAAGCATCCGCTTACTCTCCCCGCTTCCAGCGAGTTCCCTGGGCCGTATCTTCAAGAATGATATTCATGCTTTTCAGCTGATCGCGAATCTGGTCTGACAAAGCAAAATCGCGATTGCGGCGGGCTTCATTTCTCTTCTCAATCAACTCTTCAATCTCTTCGTCGACAAGCTCTTCTTCGCCGAGCGTAAGTCCGAGAACAGATCCGATTCTGTCAAACATGCTGATAAAGGCTTTAATGACGTGATCCGCCGTATTGTCTTCCTGCATGTAGTAATTGGCGACCTTCGCCAGATCAAACCAAACGGAAATTGCATTCGCCGTATTAAAATCATCATCCATTGCTTCTTCAAACGCAGTGCGGTGCTCTTCGATTTTAGCGAGCCATTCCTCATCATTGTCAGTCAGATTCGTGCTGCTAATCAAACGATGGTTTAAATTACTGTAGGCCGTCTTCAGGCGGTTAAACGCGTTTTTTGTTTTCTCAAGCAGCTCTTCCGAATAGTTGATCGGGTGGCGGTAATGAACGGACAGCATGAAAAATCTCAAAAGCTGCGGGTCATATTGCTTAATGATATCGTGCACCAAAACAAAGTTGCCGAGCGATTTTGACATTTTCTCATTATCGATATTGATATATCCGTTGTGAAGCCAGTATTTTGCGAATGTCTTGCCTGTTAATGCTTCAGATTGGGCGATTTCGTTTTCATGGTGCGGGAATGTCAGGTCCTGACCGCCGGCATGAATATCGATTTCGTCACCCAAATACTTTTTCACCATTGCGGAGCATTCAATATGCCAGCCCGGGCGGCCTTTTCCCCAAGGGCTATCCCATGAAATTTCTCCGTCCTTAGCAGCTTTCCAAAGAGCAAAGTCCAGCGCATCCTCTTTCTTCTCGCCGACACGGATACGCGCGCCTGATCTGAGTTCATCAATTGATTGCTGAGATAGCTTGCCGTAGCCTTCGAAGGCCCTTGTTTTGAAATAGACGTCGCCTTCTGATTCATAAGCGTAGCCTTTTTTAATCAGTTCGCTGACAAATTCAATAATGGCATCCATGTTTTCCATGACCCGGGGGTGAAGATCCGCTTTCCGGCATCCGAGGGCGCCCACGTCTTCAAAATACGCTTTAATGAACCGTTCAGAAACGGTCGGGACGTCCTCGCCGAGCTCGTTGGCCGCCTTAATCAGTTTGTCGTCAACATCGGTGAAATTCGATACGTATTGAACATCGTATCCTTTATACTCTAAATAGTTGCGTACGGTATCATACACAATCGCCGGACGGGCGTTGCCGATATGAATATAGTTGTATACAGTCGGTCCGCACACGTACATTTTTACTTTGCCTTCCTCAAGAGGAACGAATGTTTCCTTTTTCCGTGTCAATGTATTATAAAGTGTAATGGTCATTTTTGGTTGATCCTTTCTTTTTTATCTTCCAGTTCAGCCTGCAGTTCAAAAATCTGCTGCTCCAATGCTCTAAACCGGTCAGCAACCGGATCGGGCAAGTCTTGGTGATTGAGATCGCGTTTGATTTTTCTTCCGTTCTGAATGACGACTTTCCCCGGTATGCCGACAACGGTCGAAAAGTCGGGAACATCACGAAGCACAACGGAGCCGGCCCCTACTTTAGAACCCTGCCCGACCGTAATAGAGCCGAGCACCTTCGCTCCGGTTGCAATTAAAGCATCATCTTTTATGGTCGGATGCCGCTTCCCCTTTTCTTTTCCCGTTCCCCCGAGAGTGACACCTTGGAATACCGTCACGTTATTGCCGATTTCACATGTTTCCCCTATGACGACCCCCATACCGTGGTCAATGAAAAACCTTCTCCCGATGGTCGCGCCGGGATGAATTTCAATTCCGGTAAAGAAACGGGCAATCTGTGATATCAGGCGCGCCAGGAAGAAAAATCTCCGTTTATATAAAGCATGTGCAATCCGATGCGCCCATATAGCATGTAAACCAGAATAAGTTAAAACAACTTCGAAATAGCTTCTTGCTGCCGGATCTTGATCGAACACTGTATCTATGTCTTCTTTTAGCATTTTAAAAAACACATGCTTCCCCCCATTCTCTCCCCGCTCCAGTCTGTTTTTCCGCCTATAAAAAAAGCGCCTCTGCATGTAAACATGACAGAGACGCTTTTACCGCGCGGTTCCACTCTGTTTGAAAAACAAGTCACTGTTTTCCCAACTTAAAAGCCGGTAACGGCGGCGGCCGCCTTTAAATACTGATTTCCGCAGAAATGTTCTTCAAAGGTCTTAAGGGCGCACTTCTAAAACATGACGCATGAATCTCTCTCAGCCGATGAAGATTCTTTCTGTAATGGTCATTGTTTTATACTCTTCCCTGTCAACAATCGTATATTTAAATGCTTTTCAGGCGTCTGACGGCTGTTTCTCTGCCGATCAGCTCAATGGCCTGCGGAAGCTCAGGACCGTGTGTCTGACCGGTAACCGCTACACGAATCGGCATGAACAGCTTTTTGCCTTTATGGCCTGTTTCTTTCTGAACAGCTTTGATTGAGGCTTTGATCAGCTCAGGCGTAAATTCTTCAAGCTCTTCAAGCTTCGCAGCAAAGACGCTGAGCACTTCAGGCACCTGTTCCTCTTCCAGAACGGCTTTTGCCTCTTGATTATACTCGATCTCATCTTTAAAGAACAAATCAGTCAGCTCGACAATTTCAGCGCCGTAGCTCAATTGCTCATGGTAAAGAGAAATTAATTTACGAACCCATTCCTGCTCCTCGGCAGAAAGCTCAGTGCCGACTTTTCCTGCTTTTTGCAGGTGCGGCAGGGTCAGCTCAACCACTTGATCAAGATCCAGCGCTTTGACGTATTGGTTGTTGACCCATTTCAGTTTATGCATATCAAACAGAGCCGGTGACTTAGACAAACGATTTACATCAAAAATTTCAATGAATTGTTCTCTTGTGAAAAGCTCTTCTTCACCGACGGGAGACCAGCCGAGAAGTCCGATAAAGTTAAACAGCGCTTCAGGCAGGTAACCCAGCTCATCATACTGCTCAATAAACTGGATAATTGATTCATCACGTTTACTTAATTTTTTGCGGCTTTCGTTTACGATAAGCGTCATATGTCCGAAGACAGGAACATCCCAGCCGAATGCCTGGAAAATCATGATCTGTTTCGGTGTATTTGAAATGTGATCCTCACCGCGGAGCACGTGCGTCATTTTCATTAAGTAATCGTCAATCGCGACGGCAAAGTTATACGTCGGTGTTCCGTCTTTTTTGACGATGACAAAGTCGCCGATGCCGTCTGATTCAAAAGAAATCTCACCTTTTACGATATCGTTAAATGCGATGATTTTCCCTTCCGGCACGCGGAAACGGATGCTCGGCTGTCTGCCTTCGGCTAAAAACCGCTCCTGCTCTTCCTGAGTCAGGTTTCTGTGTTTGCCGGAATAGCGCGGCATTTCCCCGCGGGCGATTTGCTCTTCACGCTCTTTCTCAAGTTCTTCTTCCGTACAGAAACATTTATAAGCAAGCCCTTTTTCAAGAAGCTCTTCATAGTACTTTTTGTAAATGTCGTTACGCTCAGACTGGCGGTACGGGCCGTATTCTCCGCCGATATCCACACTTTCATCCCAGTCCATGCCGAGCCATTTCAAATAGTTGAGCTGGCTTTGCTCTCCGCCTTCAATATTTCGCTTTTTGTCCGTATCCTCAATCCGGATAATAAACTTTCCGCCTTGGCTGCGGGCAAATAAATAGTTAAAAAGCGCTGTTCTGGCGTTACCGATATGCAAATGTCCGGTCGGACTCGGTGCATAACGAACGCGTACTTCATTTCCCATGTTCAAATACTTCCTTTCATCTCGTCTGTAGCCTCTAGCCGAATATATGTATCTATTCTACCACCAAATAGACCGGGCATCAAAACAATGATCAGGCTTTTTGGATCAGAACGGTCGCCTGAGCGGCAATTCCTTCGGCTCTTCCGGTAAACCCGAGCTTTTCTGTCGTCGTCGCTTTTACGTTTACTTGAGAGACGTCCGCCTCAAGGCCTTCCGCTATCCGTTTTCTCATAGCATCAATATGCGGCGCCATTTTCGGCTTTTGCGCAATAATCGTGCAGTCTATATTTCCGAGTACGTATCCTTTTTCTTTAACAATGTTCCAGACATGCTGAAGAAGCTTAAAAGAATCCGCATCCTTGAATTCCGGATCAGTATCCGGGAAATGCTTGCCGATATCTCCTTCACCTGCCGCTCCGAGACACGCGTCTGCGACTGTATGCAGCAATACATCAGCATCTGAATGTCCGAGCAGCCCCTTTTCATAAGGAATTTCAATTCCGCCGATGATGAGAGGACGGCCTTCCGTTAATTGATGCACATCAAATCCTTGTCCGATTCTAAACATTATGATTCCCACTTTCCGCTTTCATGATTGCTTCCGCAAATATCAGGTCATCCGGCGTTGTCAGCTTAATATTGGTATAGCTGCCTTCAACGATACTCACCTGATATCCATCAAGACGCTCGACGAGGCTGGCGTCATCCGTCCCTAAGAAGCCTTTGTTTTCCGCTTCCATATGCGCCGTCTTCAATAAAGAAAGACGAAAAGCTTGCGGCGTTTGAACGGCCCACAAGCTTGAACGATCAAAGGTCTCCGCAACCCGGGAGCCTTCCGCCCGTTTTATCGTGTCTTTCACAGGAACAGCCAGGACAGCCGCTCCCGCCTCCTCTGCTGTTTCAACGAGCTTATCGATATGCTGATGTGTGACAAACGGGCGCGCTCCGTCATGAACAAGGACGACCGATTCCTTATCAATCATTTTCAGTCCTTCGTATACACTGTGCTGACGCTCCGCACCTCCGGTAACAAGCTCAATTTCCGTCTGAATCGGAAATTGGGCCAGCAGCTGGCGAAAATCTTCCCGTTCACTCTCGTTTATCACCAAGATTATTTTCTGACAGGGTGCGTGGCTTTCAAAAACCCGCAGTGTGTGTATAATAACAGGCGCACCTTTTAAGCTGATGAACAGCTTATTTTTCCCGGCCTTCATCCGTTTTCCTTGTCCGGCAGCCGGAATAACGACAACATACTCCATATGAACTCCCTCTTAAAGAGCTTTCTCAAGCAGCTTGGGCTTGGCAAAAATCATTCGTCCCGCCGCTGTCTGCAGTACGCTGGTTACGAGCACATCAATATGTTTACCTATATAATTGCGGCCTTCTTCCACAACAATCATCGTCCCGTCATCCAAGTAAGCCACACCTTGATTATGCTCTTTCCCGTCCTTAATCACCTGCACATTCATCTCTTCGCCCGGAAGCACAACCGGCTTCACCGCGTTTGCAAGGTCATTAATATTCAGTACCGCAACCTTCTGAAGCTCACATACTTTATTTAAATTAAAATCATTCGTCACAACGACGCCGGATGTCAGCTTCGCAAGTTTGACAAGCTTGCTGTCAACCTCCTGAATGTCCTCGAAGTCGCCTTCATAAATTTCAACCGTAATATCCAGTTCCTTTTGAATGCGATTCAAGATATCCAGTCCGCGGCGTCCTCTGTTACGTTTTAAAACATCTGAAGAATCAGCGATATGCTGTAATTCCTCCAGCACAAATTGAGGAATGACAATGACGCCTTCTAAAAAGCCCGTCTGACAAATATCTGCAATTCTCCCATCAATAATAACACTTGTATCCAAGATTTTCAGCCTTTTATCCTGTTCCTCCTGCTCCTCATCAGCACTTCCCTTTTTCTTCTGCATTCTTGCAGAAATGGAGAAAAGACTGATCAGTTCATCCTTTTTCTTAAATCCGACTTGGAAGCCCAGGTAACCGAGAAAGAAAGCCAGAAAGACCGGAATGATGGTGCTGAATATACGGTACGGAATATTGTCCAGCGGAATCACGTTTACAATGAGATATGCGATGATAAGTCCAAAAACCAATCCGAGACTCCCGAATAACAGATCCGGCACCGGAGCTCTCAGCAAAGAATCTTCAATCCATTTTACCCAATTAATCACATATTCTGTCGTCCATATACTGATGAGAAAAAAGATAATAGCACCAATTGCAGCAGACGTATATGCGTTTGTTATTAAAGGTATGTCCTGTATATTTGACAGTACAAACAATTCAGGTATTAAAAAGATACCGACAACGCCGCCCACAATAATGAAGAACGCCTGAACTATTCGTTTTAACATACCTCCACCTCCTTTTAAGTAGCATTTTTTCAGCAGACTGTCAGAGCCTACAAATTCAGAATAAACAAAAACTAACAATAATATACCCGGATTCCGACAGGTTTAAGCGATTCTTAAAGTTGTCTATCTATATAGTGTTTTTCCTGAAGGCGTTTTAAGCCTTTTTTGATTTTTTTGGCGCGCACTTCGCCGATACCCTCAACATCATCAAGCTCTTCTACAGTGGCTTCCGTTATGCTTGGCAAAAATCCGAACGCCTCAACCACATTTTCAACAATCGGCATCGGCAGACGCGGAATTTTGTTCAGCAGCCTGTATCCTCTCGGGAGCACATAATCATCAATATTGGTAGAAGCCGGATATCCAAGCAGCTTAAACAGAATGGAATCATCAAGCAGGTCATAGCTGGACATATCCTGAAGCTCTTTTAACAGCACGAACGGATCTTTGATTTTTTCTTTGACATAGTCTTTAATGAAAAGTGCCGCCTCTTCTTCCATGTCCGTAATCAGTTCAATCACCTGCAGACGGATTAAGTGGCCTTCCGTTCCGAGTTCTTTAATATACATATTGATTTCATTTTTTATTCGGAGCACCATTTCATATCGATGCATGACGGACAGCACGTCACTGAATGTCACAAGCTCCTCAAACTCTAATGCGTTTAAAGCCGTAATCGTTTTGTCTAAAATGGTTTTATACTTCTCAAGCGTTTGAATGGCCTGATTTGCCTTTGTTAAAATAAATCCTATGTCCTTTAGTGTGTACTTCATGCTGTCCTGATATAACGTAATGACATTTCTGCGCTCAGAAATGGCAATGACGAGACAGCCGGTCTGCTTCGCCACCCGTTCCGCCGTACGGTGCCTCATTCCCGTTTCTGAAGAAGAAATGGTCGCTTCCGGCATAAGCTGCGTATTCGCATAAAGAATTTTCTGGCCGGAATCACTTAAAATAATGGCACCGTCCATTTTGGCCAGCTCGTATAAGTGAGCGGGCGCAAATGATGTATTAATATGAAAACCGCCATCCACGACTTGCTTTACCTTATCATTGTATCCGACAACAATCAGGCCGCCTGTATTTGCCCGAAGTACATTCTCTATCCCGGCTCTGAGCGGGGTGCCCGGTGCAACGAACTGCAGAATTGCAGACAGGTCAAGCTCTTGTTTCGCCCCTTTTTTCTCTTTTTCCATCTATTATGATCCTCCTAATGAAGTACGAAGCGCTTCTGCAACATTTGCTACTCCGACAACCTCAATCCCTTTTGGTATTGTCCACCCATCTGCATTCGCCTCAGGTATGACCATGCGCTTGAAGCCGAGTTTTGCCGCTTCTTTTACGCGCTGTTCGATTCTTGACACCCTGCGGACTTCTCCTGTCAGACCCACTTCACCGATAAAGCAATCTGCGGGATTCGGCGGTGTATCTCTGAAGCTTGAGGCAATGCTGACGGCTACTGCCAAATCAATCGCCGGTTCATCCAGTTTGACCCCGCCGGCGACCTTTAAATAGGCATCTTGATTTTGAAGCAAAAGACCCACCCGCTTCTCAAGCACAGCCATAATTAACGACACCCTGTTGTGGTCAATGCCTGTAGCCATGCGGCGCGGGTTTCCAAAACTGGTCGGTGATATGAGCGCCTGGATTTCAACCAGGATCGGTCTCGTTCCTTCCATTGACGCAACGATACTCGAACCCGATGCCCCGGCAGAACGCTCTTCCAAGAAAATTTCAGAAGGGTTCAGCACTTCCGTAAGCCCCTCTTCCCGCATTTCAAAGATGCCCATTTCATTTGTTGAGCCGAAACGGTTTTTTACGGCCCGCAAAATACGGAATGTATGGTGCCGCTCTCCTTCAAAGTATAGAACGGTATCGACCATGTGCTCAAGCAATCTCGGCCCTGCGATCGATCCTTCTTTTGTGACGTGCCCGACGATAAAAATAGGTATGCCGTTTGTTTTCGCGATTTTCATCAATTCGGCCGTACACTCTCTTACTTGTGATACACTGCCGGGAGCTGAGGTGATATCACTTTGGTAAACGGTCTGAATGGAGTCTACGACAACAAATGCGGGTTTCATCTCTTGTATAGCAGACGAAATATACTCCATATCGGTTTCAGATAAAACATGTAACATTTGGCTGTTGATTCCAAGTCTGTCGGCGCGCAGCTTCGTTTGCTTCACGGATTCTTCCCCTGAAATGTAAAGCACGCTGCCGGCCGTATCTGCTAATTGTGCGGATACTTGGAGAAGGAGCGTTGATTTTCCGATGCCGGGATCGCCGCCGATTAATACTAACGAGCCCTTCACAACGCCGCCGCCAAGCACTCTGTTGAATTCTTCAAGCTTTGTGTGAACGCGGGGTTCTTCCGATGTTTCAATTGATGTAATGGGTGATGGTTTCTGGACGGTTTGAACGGAGTGGGAGAAAGCCGCCCGCCGATTCGCCGGCGCTTTTTTTATGGTTTCTTCCACCATTGTATTCCAAGCCCCGCAGCCCGGGCACTTTCCCATCCATTTTGCGGATTCATAACCGCATGAGTGGCAGATGAATTTTGTTTTTGATTTAGCCATATATGTTGTAAGACCTCTTCCTTATCGAATATTTCTCTATATAACAAAGTGAGGCATACACTCGCTTACGTATGCCTCATGTTTGTCACTTATATTAGTTCGTTTTAGCAGTTGTTTTTACGACAAATTCGCCGTCCTCAACATCAAGAACAATGTGCTGGCCTTTATCAATATTGCCTCTGAGGAGTTCTTCTGATAACCGGTCCTCCACATGCTTTTGAATCGCTCTTCTTAACGGACGTGCGCCGTATTCCAAATCGACGCCCTCTTCTGCCACTTTTGCTTTTGCAGCATCCGTCAGCTCGATAGAGAGATCTTGTTCTTTCAGACGTTTTGTTAACTGATCAGACATAAGCGACACGATGTCTGTAAGGTGTTTTTTCTCAAGGGAGTGGAAGACGATAATTTCGTCAATCCGGTTGATAAACTCAGGTCTGAAGGCACGCTTCAGCTCTCCCATGACTTTGTCTTTCATGTCTTTATGGTTTTGTGATTCATCCTGCACATTGAAGCCCACATATTTGTTGCGTTTCAGCTCGCTCGCTCCGACGTTTGACGTCATAATCAGGATCGTGTTGCGGAAATCCACAGTGCGTCCTTTTGAATCAGTCAAGCGTCCGTCTTCAAGCACTTGCAGGAGAATGTTAAACACATCAGGATGCGCTTTTTCAATTTCATCAAGCAGTACGACAGAGTAAGGTTTTCTTCTCACTTTTTCTGTCAGCTGGCCGCCTTCATCATAGCCGACATACCCCGGAGGAGAACCGACAAGACGTGAAGTCGAATGTTTCTCCATGTATTCGGACATATCCACTCTGATCATCGCTTCTTCATCACCGAAAATGGATTCCGCCAGCGCTCGTGCCAGCTCTGTCTTCCCAACGCCTGTAGGGCCTAAGAAGATGAATGAACCAATCGGGCGTTTCGGGTCCTTCAGACCGGCTCTTGCACGTCTGACGGCCTTTGCAACGGCTACAACAGCTTCATCCTGGCCGATGACGCGGGAGTGCAGAATGCTTTCCATATTGAGAAGCTTATCTGTTTCCGTTTGGGCAATTTTAGATACAGGCACCCCGGTCCAGCTGGATACAACCATCGCGATATCCTCTACAGAAACTTCGGAGTTCTCCTGGCCTTGTTTTTCTTTCCACGTTTTTTTCGTGTCTTCCACCTGTTCTCTCAGGCGCTGCTCCGTATCACGAAGGGAAGCCGCTTTTTCAAACTCCTGGCTCTGAACGGCAGCGTCTTTTTCCTTGCGAACTTCATCGAGTTTCTGCTCAAGCTCTTTTAAGTTCGGAGGCGTTGTGAACGAACGGAGACGCACTTTTGAACCGGCTTCATCAATTAAATCGATCGCTTTATCCGGAAGGAAGCGGTCAGAAATATAACGGTCGGACAATTTTACCGCCGCTTCAATCGCTTCATCGGTAATGGATACGCGGTGATGCGCTTCATAGCGGTCACGGAGTCCTTTTAAAATTTGAATGCTTTCATCGGCTGAGGGCTGATCCACCTGAATCGGCTGGAAACGGCGCTCGAGAGCGGCGTCTTTTTCGATATATTTACGGTATTCATCAAGCGTTGTCGCGCCGATGCATTGAAGCTCTCCGCGGGCCAGTGAAGGTTTTAAGATATTCGACGCGTCAATCGCACCTTCTGCTCCCCCCGCTCCGATCAGTGTATGCAGTTCGTCAATGAATAAAATAATATTGCCGGCCTGACGTATTTCATCCATTACTTTTTTCAAGCGGTCTTCAAATTCTCCGCGGTATTTCGTACCGGCTACAACCGTACCCATGTCTAATGTCATTACGCGTTTATCACGTAAAATTTCCGGCACTTCATTATTGATGATCTGCTGTGCAAGGCCTTCAGCAATCGCAGTTTTACCTACACCCGGTTCTCCGATAAGAACGGGGTTATTCTTCGTTCTGCGGCTTAATACCTCAATAACACGCTGAATTTCTTTGCTTCGGCCGATAACCGGATCAAGACTGTCTTCCTTCGCAATCGCAGTTAAATCACGCGCCAAGCTGTCAAGCGTCGGCGTGTTCGCATTGCTGTTCGTACCGGATGCAGAAGACCCCGTCTCATTGCTTCCCAGAAGCTGCAGCACTTGCTGTCTCGCCTTATTCAAGCTGACACCGAGATTATTCAGAACTCTCGCCGCCACGCCTTCTCCTTCACGAATCAGTCCGAGAAGTATGTGTTCTGTTCCCACATAAGAATGTCCTAGCTTTCTGGCTTCATCCATGCTGAGCTCAATGACTTTTTTTGCTCTTGGCGTATAATGAATCGTTTGAGACATTTCCTGTCCCCGTCCGATTAAGCTCTCCACTTCTTTCTGAATTTTATCCGAACCGAGTCCGAGTGCTTGGAGTGCTTTAGCCGCAATCCCTTCTCCTTCACGAACCAGACCTAATAAGATATGTTCAGTTCCAATATTGTTATGACCTAAGCGCAGTGCTTCTTCCTGTGCCAGTGCCAATACCTTTTGAGCTCGCTCTGTAAACCTTCCAAACATCATATCGAATCATCCTCCTGTCTATTTGCACTCATTTCTAAATGCAGCCTTTCCCTGATAAGAGCCGCTCTTCTCGCGTCTCTTTCGTTCGGCCGTAATGCACCGCCCGAATATTGCTGGAGAAAACCCGGCTGTGTCAAAATCATCAGTTCATTAAGTATATTGCTTGATAGCCCTTTAATGATCCCCAGGTCTATCCCCAGCCGAACGTCAGAAAGGCATTTCGCCGTTTCCTTTGATTCAATCATACGGCAGTTGGATAAAACGCCGTAAGATCTGAATACCCGGTCCTCCAATTCAATTTTCGAGGTTTGGTAAAGCGCTTCTCGGGCTGAACGTTCCTGCTCAATCAGCTGGGCAGCCACACTGTTTAAATCATCTACAATGTCCTGTTCTGATTTTCCGAGTGTGATTTGATTTGAAATTTGAAAGATATTTCCTAATGCTTCGCTGCCTTCACCGTAAATTCCTCTAACAACTAAACCTAATTGGTTAATTGCCGGTATAATTCGATTCATTTGCCTAGTTAATACAAGACCCGGCAAATGCATCATGACTGAAGCCCTTAGTCCCGTCCCTACATTTGTAGGACAGCTTGTTAAGTACCCTCTCTTCTCTCCAAAGGCGTAATCCACTTTCTCCTCAATCCAGTCATCAACCTGGTTTGCCGCTTTTATGGCGTTGAGAAGCTGGAAGCCGGGGAAGAGGCATTGAATTCTGATATGATCTTCTTCATTTAACATAATGCTGACTTCTTCATTTTCAGAAAGCAGACAGCCGCCAAAAGGGGATTCCGTTAAATTCGGGCTGATCAGATGTTTCTCCATCAGCACCCGTTTTTCCAAAGGCTGAGCTTCACTCATTCTGATTAAATGAAATTGACCGATATCAGGCAGTTCTTTTCCTGAAAAATGATCTTCGAATTGCTGAATGATGGATGAGGCTTCTTCATTCGTATACCGGGCGGGAAACTTTATATTTTCAAAGTTTCGGGCCAACCGTATACGGCTGCTGAGTACAATGTCACTTTCAGGTCCCTTTTGCTTCATCCAATTGCTTAGTGCGTCCTGAATAAAATGCTTGAGCGACATTACCCTTGTTCCCCCTCACTGTCTTTACTTTTTAACTTCTGCTCTAACGATCGGATCTGATCTCTGACCTCCGCTGCTCTTTCAAACTCTTCGTGGTGTATTAAAGATTCAAGTTCTTTTTTTAACATTTCCATTTGCCGTCTTACATGCAGGTTTCCGCCTATTCGTTTTGGAATTTTCCCGGCATGCACCGTATTCCCGCTGTGAACTTTTCGCAAGATCGGCGTAATTTGGCTGTAGAACGTATCGTAACATTCCGCACAGCCGAAACGCCCTGTTTTTCTCAGCTGCTGAAACGTCATACCGCATTTCTTACAAGCTGTGCCTTGCTCTGAGTAGCCGAACATTTGAGAACCGGTGTTTTGAAATGAAGACTCCATATTCAGCAGCCCTGATAATAAATTATGGATCGAGAACCCTTGGTTTCCACTTATACTGTATGAATCGCTATTTTCTTTTGCACATTGTTCACAAATATGAACTTCTTGTTTTTCTCCATTAACAACTTTCGTAAAGTGAAAAGTGGCCGGTCTCTCATTGCATTCTTGACAAATCAATCTTTTCACCCGCTTACTTTAGTTTTAAAGATGTGAGCATTGCTTTCATCATTCTGGCTCTTAGTTCATCCCGTTCGGGCAAATCAATATATAGAACTGAACGATCCATTACACTCACCATCATTTTAGCTTCTCTTTCCGAAATAACTCCGTCCTCTAACAGTCTGAGAATAATGTCATCAGAGGCTGCCTGGGACAAGTGGGTATGAATCTGCGAAATAATATTATTGATGAGGACGACTTCGTTATTCATTTTAATTTTGATAATACGAATATAACCGCCGCCTCCCCGTTTACTTTCAACAATATATCCTCTTTCACTTGTAAATCTGGTGTTGATGACATAATTTATTTGGGAAGGAACACATTGAAATTTATCAGCGATTTCACTGCGTTTGATCTCTAAAATTTCTTTGCCATTTTGATCTAATACTTGTTTCAAGTACTGTTCAATGATGTCAGAAATATTATGTCCCACTCAACCCCCTCCTTCATTGACTTTGACTATATTTGACTTTAATCTTACTATAAGGTGTTTCGCAAAATTTTTCAACTGTATCGCTCTATCTCTATTATTTCCACTTTGCACAAGCATAAAACCTGCTTTTGCAAAAAGGCATATCGTTACGTTTCTCATATTATATAACGTATGCAGAAAAACACAAAAAAGGCAACTCATGATGAGCTGCCTTTACCGTAATGATAGCTTGGCGGCGTCCTACTCTCACAGGGGGAAACCCCCGACTACCATCGGCGCTGAAGAGCTTAACTTCCGTGTTCGGCATGGGAACGGGTGTGACCTCTTCGCTATCGCCACCAAACCATTGAGAGTGTTCTCTCAAAACTAGATAACAGTAAGCATACATTCAAATTGGTTAAGTCCTCGATCGATTAGTATCTGTCAGCTCCATGTGTCGCCACACTTCCACCTCAGACCTATCAACCTGATCATCTTTCAGGGATCTTACTTCCTTGCGGAATGGGAAATCTCATCTTGAGGGGGGCTTCATGCTTAGATGCTTTCAGCACTTATCCCGTCCGCACATAGCTACCCAGCGATGCCCTTGGCAGAACAACTGGTACACCAGCGGTGCGTCCATCCCGGTCCTCTCGTACTAAGGACAGCTCCTCTCAAATTTCCTGCGCCCGCGACGGATAGGGACCGAACTGTCTCACGACGTTCTGAACCCAGCTCGCGTACCGCTTTAATGGGCGAACAGCCCAACCCTTGGGACCGACTACAGCCCCAGGATGCGATGAGCCGACATCGAGGTGCCAAACCTCCCCGTCGATGTGGACTCTTGGGGGAGATAAGCCTGTTATCCCCGGGGTAGCTTTTATCCGTTGAGCGATGGCCCTTCCATGCGGAACCACCGGATCACTAAGCCCGACTTTCGTCCCTGCTCGACTTGTAGGTCTCGCAGTCAAGCTCCCTTGTGCCTTTACACTCTGCGAATGATTTCCAACCATTCTGAGGGAACCTTTGGGCGCCTCCGTTACCTTTTAGGAGGCGACCGCCCCAGTCAAACTGCCCACCTGACACTGTCTCCCCGCCCGATAAGGGCGGCGGGTTAGAAGGTCAATACAGCCAGGGTAGTATCCCACCGATGCCTCCACCGAAGCTGGCGCTCCGGTTTCCAAGGCTCCTACCTATCCTGTACAAGCTGTACCAACATTCAATATCAGGCTGCAGTAAAGCTCCACGGGGTCTTTCCGTCCTGTCGCGGGTAACCTGCATCTTCACAGGTACTATAATTTCACCGAGTCTCTCGTTGAGACAGTGCCCAGATCGTTGCGCCTTTCGTGCGGGTCGGAACTTACCCGACAAGGAATTTCGCTACCTTAGGACCGTTATAGTTACGGCCGCCGTTTACTGGGGCTTCAATTCGCACCTTCGCTTACGCTAAGCGCTCCTCTTAACCTTCCAGCACCGGGCAGGCGTCAGCCCCTATACTTCGCCTTACGGCTTCGCAGAGACCTGTGTTTTTGCTAAACAGTCGCCTGGGCCTATTCACTGCGGCTCTCTCGGGCTTGCACCCTAACAGAGCACCCCTTCTCCCGAAGTTACGGGGTCATTTTGCCGAGTTCCTTAACGAGAGTTCTCTCGATCACCTTAGGATTCTCTCCTCGCCTACCTGTGTCGGTTTGCGGTACGGGCACCTCTCACCTCGCTAGAGGCTTTTCTTGGCAGTGTGGAATCAGGAACTTCGCTACTATAATTCGCTCGCCATCACAGCTCAGCCTTCACGGGAAACGGATTTGCCTATTTCCCAGCCTAACTGCTTGGACGCGGATATCCAATACCGCGCTTACCCTATCCTCCTGCGTCCCCCCATTGCTCAAATGGTGAGGAGGTGGTACAGGAATATCAACCTGTTGTCCATCGCCTACGCCTTTCGGCCTCGGCTTAGGTCCCGACTAACCCTGAGCGGACGAGCCTTCCTCAGGAAACCTTAGGCATTCGGTGGAGGGGATTCTCACCCCTCTTTCGCTACTCATACCGGCATTCTCACTTCTAAGCGCTCCACAAGTCCTTCCGGTCTTGCTTCACAGCCCTTAGAACGCTCTCCTACCACTGTTCGAAGAACAGTCCGCAGCTTCGGTGATACGTTTAGCCCCGGTACATTTTCGGCGCAGAGTCACTCGACCAGTGAGCTATTACGCACTCTTTAAATGGTGGCTGCTTCTAAGCCAACATCCTGGTTGTCTAAGCAACTCCACATCCTTTTCCACTTAACGTATACTTTGGGACCTTAGCTGGCGGTCTGGGCTGTTTCCCTTTCGACTACGGATCTTATCACTCGCAGTCTGACTCCCAAGGATAAGTCATCGGCATTCGGAGTTTGACTGAATTCGGTAACCCGGTAGGGGCCCCTAGTCCAATCAGTGCTCTACCTCCGAGACTCTTACCTTGAGGCTAGCCCTAAAGCTATTTCGGAGAGAACCAGCTATCTCCAGGTTCGATTGGCATTTCACCCCTACCCACACCTCATCCCCGCACTTTTCAACGTGCGTGGGTTCGGGCCTCCATTCAGTGTTACCTGAACTTCACCCTGGACATGGGTAGATCACCTGGTTTCGGGTCTACGACCACGTACTCAATTCGCCCTATTCAGACTCGCTTTCGCTGCGGCTCCGCATCTTCTGCTTAACCTTGCACGGGATCGTAACTCGCCGGTTCATTCTACAAAAGGCACGCCATCACCCGTTAACGGGCTCTGACTACTTGTAGGCACACGGTTTCAGGATCTCTTTCACTCCCCTTCCGGGGTGCTTTTCACCTTTCCCTCACGGTACTGGTTCACTATCGGTCACTAGGGAGTATTTAGCCTTGGGAGATGGTCCTCCCGGATTCCGACGGAATTTCACGTGTTCCGCCGTACTCAGGATCCACTCAGGAGAGAACGAAGTTTTGACTACAGGGCTGTTACCTCCTATGGCGGGCCTTTCCAGACCTCTTCATCTACCTCGTTCCTTTGTAACTCCGTACAGAGTGTCCTACAACCCCAAGAGGCAAGCCTCTTGGTTTGGGCTGGTCCCGTTTCGCTCGCCGCTACTCAGGGAATCGCATTTGCTTTCTCTTCCTCCGGGTACTTAGATGTTTCAGTTCCCCGGGTCTGCCTTCTCATATCCTATGTATTCAGATATGGATACCACTCCATTACGAGTGGTGGGTTTCCCCATTCGGAAATCTCCGGATCAAAGCTTGCTTACAGCTCCCCGAAGCATATCGGTGTTCGTCCCGTCCTTCATCGGCTCCTAGTGCCAAGGCATCCACCGTGCGCCCTTTCTAACTTAACCGTTAAAAAGAATCACTACGTGATATCTTGCATTACTAATTGAATGTGAATTACTTCTGTTATCTAGTTTTCAAAGAACAACATCTCGAAGAATCGAATGATCCTTCAAAACTAAACAAGACAGGGAACGTTCTGTTTATAAGACCCAAGGTCTTATATTCCGTTAAAATCCTTAGAAAGGAGGTGATCCAGCCGCACCTTCCGATACGGCTACCTTGTTACGACTTCACCCCAATCATCTGTCCCACCTTCGGCGGCTGGCTCCTAAAAGGTTACCTCACCGACTTCGGGTGTTACAAACTCTCGTGGTGTGACGGGCGGTGTGTACAAGGCCCGGGAACGTATTCACCGCGGCATGCTGATCCGCGATTACTAGCGATTCCAGCTTCACGCAGTCGAGTTGCAGACTGCGATCCGAACTGAGAACAGATTTGTGGGATTGGCTTAACCTCGCGGTTTCGCTGCCCTTTGTTCTGTCCATTGTAGCACGTGTGTAGCCCAGGTCATAAGGGGCATGATGATTTGACGTCATCCCCACCTTCCTCCGGTTTGTCACCGGCAGTCACCTTAGAGTGCCCAACTGAATGCTGGCAACTAAGATCAAGGGTTGCGCTCGTTGCGGGACTTAACCCAACATCTCACGACACGAGCTGACGACAACCATGCACCACCTGTCACTCTGCCCCCGAAGGGGACGTCCTATCTCTAGGATTGTCAGAGGATGTCAAGACCTGGTAAGGTTCTTCGCGTTGCTTCGAATTAAACCACATGCTCCACCGCTTGTGCGGGCCCCCGTCAATTCCTTTGAGTTTCAGTCTTGCGACCGTACTCCCCAGGCGGAGTGCTTAATGCGTTAGCTGCAGCACTAAGGGGCGGAAACCCCCTAACACTTAGCACTCATCGTTTACGGCGTGGACTACCAGGGTATCTAATCCTGTTCGCTCCCCACGCTTTCGCTCCTCAGCGTCAGTTACAGACCAGAGAGTCGCCTTCGCCACTGGTGTTCCTCCACATCTCTACGCATTTCACCGCTACACGTGGAATTCCACTCTCCTCTTCTGCACTCAAGTTCCCCAGTTTCCAATGACCCTCCCCGGTTGAGCCGGGGGCTTTCACATCAGACTTAAGAAACCGCCTGCGAGCCCTTTACGCCCAATAATTCCGGACAACGCTTGCCACCTACGTATTACCGCGGCTGCTGGCACGTAGTTAGCCGTGGCTTTCTGGTTAGGTACCGTCAAGGTGCCGCCCTATTTGAACGGCACTTGTTCTTCCCTAACAACAGAGCTTTACGATCCGAAAACCTTCATCACTCACGCGGCGTTGCTCCGTCAGACTTTCGTCCATTGCGGAAGATTCCCTACTGCTGCCTCCCGTAGGAGTCTGGGCCGTGTCTCAGTCCCAGTGTGGCCGATCACCCTCTCAGGTCGGCTACGCATCGTCGCCTTGGTGAGCCGTTACCTCACCAACTAGCTAATGCGCCGCGGGTCCATCTGTAAGTGATAGCCGAAGCCACCTTTTATGTCTGAACCATGCGGTTCAAACAACCATCCGGTATTAGCCCCGGTTTCCCGGAGTTATCCCAGTCTTACAGGCAGGTTACCCACGTGTTACTCACCCGTCCGCCGCTAACATCAGGGAGCAAGCTCCCATCTGTCCGCTCGACTTGCATGTATTAGGCACGCCGCCAGCGTTCGTCCTGAGCCAGGATCAAACTCTCCGATAAAGTAGTTTGACTGACTACGCACATCGCTGTGCGATTTATTTAAAACTTTGAATTAACAGGTACGTTTTGTCTTGTTTAGTTTTCAAAGATCATTTTGTTCACTTTCTCAATCAACTTTTTAATTATATAATAAGTTTCTTTTAAAGTCAACATATTTTTTTATAAATGGTGGAGCCTAGCGGGATCGAACCGCTGACCTCCTGCGTGCAAAGCAGGCGCTCTCCCAGCTGAGCTAAGGCCCCGAAGTGGTCGGGAAGACAGGATTCGAACCTGCGACCCCATGGTCCCAAACCATGTGCTCTACCAAGCTGAGCTACTTCCCGATTTTTAAAAATATTATGGCGCGCCCGAGAGGAGTCGAACCCCTAACCTTTTGATCCGTAGTCAAACGCTCTATCCAATTGAGCTACGGGCGCATAATAATGAATGCCGAGGGCCGGACTTGAACCGGCACGGTAGTCACCTACCGCAGGATTTTAAGTCCTGTGTGTCTGCCAATTCCACCACCCCGGCGTGGATGGTATAGTTGGAGCGGAAGACGGGATTCGAACCCGCGACCCCCACCTTGGCAAGGTGGTGTTCTACCACTGAACTACTTCCGCATACAGGATAGTTATCCTGTATAATGCGGGTGAAGGGACTTGAACCCCCACGTCATAAGACACTAGATCCTAAGTCTAGCGCGTCTGCCAATTCCGCCACACCCGCGTAACATGGTGAGCCATGAAGGACTCGAACCTTCGACCCTCTGATTAAAAGTCAGATGCTCTACCAACTGAGCTAATGGCTCTTTTTAAAAGACTTATGTTATTATCTTGTCCAAAAATGGTGCCGGCCAGAGGACTTGAACCCCCAACCTACTGATTACAAGTCAGTTGCTCTACCAATTGAGCTAGGCCGGCAAATATGGTGGAGGATGACGGGCTCGAACCGCCGACCCTCTGCTTGTAAGGCAGATGCTCTCCCAGCTGAGCTAATCCTCCATATATTACACTTACGTGTAATAGCTTGGCGGCGTCCTACTCTCACAGGGGGAAACCCCCGACTACCATCGGCGCTGAAGAGCTTAACTTCCGTGTTCGGCATGGGAACGGGTGTGACCTCTTCGCTATCGCCACCAAACCATTGAGAGTGTTCTCTCAAAACTAGATAACAGTAAGCATACATTCAAATTGGTTAAGTCCTCGATCGATTAGTATCTGTCAGCTCCATGTGTCGCCACACTTCCACCTCAGACCTATCAACCTGATCATCTTTCAGGGATCTTACTTCCTTGCGGAATGGGAAATCTCATCTTGAGGGGGGCTTCATGCTTAGATGCTTTCAGCACTTATCCCGTCCGCACATAGCTACCCAGCGATGCCCTTGGCAGAACAACTGGTACACCAGCGGTGCGTCCATCCCGGTCCTCTCGTACTAAGGACAGCTCCTCTCAAATTTCCTGCGCCCGCGACGGATAGGGACCGAACTGTCTCACGACGTTCTGAACCCAGCTCGCGTACCGCTTTAATGGGCGAACAGCCCAACCCTTGGGACCGACTACAGCCCCAGGATGCGATGAGCCGACATCGAGGTGCCAAACCTCCCCGTCGATGTGGACTCTTGGGGGAGATAAGCCTGTTATCCCCGGGGTAGCTTTTATCCGTTGAGCGATGGCCCTTCCATGCGGAACCACCGGATCACTAAGCCCGACTTTCGTCCCTGCTCGACTTGTAGGTCTCGCAGTCAAGCTCCCTTGTGCCTTTACACTCTGCGAATGATTTCCAACCATTCTGAGGGAACCTTTGGGCGCCTCCGTTACCTTTTAGGAGGCGACCGCCCCAGTCAAACTGCCCACCTGACACTGTCTCCCCGCCCGATAAGGGCGGCGGGTTAGAAGGTCAATACAGCCAGGGTAGTATCCCACCGATGCCTCCACCGAAGCTGGCGCTCCGGTTTCCAAGGCTCCTACCTATCCTGTACAAGCTGTACCAACATTCAATATCAGGCTGCAGTAAAGCTCCACGGGGTCTTTCCGTCCTGTCGCGGGTAACCTGCATCTTCACAGGTACTATAATTTCACCGAGTCTCTCGTTGAGACAGTGCCCAGATCGTTGCGCCTTTCGTGCGGGTCGGAACTTACCCGACAAGGAATTTCGCTACCTTAGGACCGTTATAGTTACGGCCGCCGTTTACTGGGGCTTCAATTCGCACCTTCGCTTACGCTAAGCGCTCCTCTTAACCTTCCAGCACCGGGCAGGCGTCAGCCCCTATACTTCGCCTTACGGCTTCGCAGAGACCTGTGTTTTTGCTAAACAGTCGCCTGGGCCTATTCACTGCGGCTCTCTCGGGCTTGCACCCTAACAGAGCACCCCTTCTCCCGAAGTTACGGGGTCATTTTGCCGAGTTCCTTAACGAGAGTTCTCTCGATCACCTTAGGATTCTCTCCTCGCCTACCTGTGTCGGTTTGCGGTACGGGCACCTCTCACCTCGCTAGAGGCTTTTCTTGGCAGTGTGGAATCAGGAACTTCGCTACTATAATTCGCTCGCCATCACAGCTCAGCCTTCACGGGAAACGGATTTGCCTATTTCCCAGCCTAACTGCTTGGACGCGGATATCCAATACCGCGCTTACCCTATCCTCCTGCGTCCCCCCATTGCTCAAATGGTGAGGAGGTGGTACAGGAATATCAACCTGTTGTCCATCGCCTACGCCTTTCGGCCTCGGCTTAGGTCCCGACTAACCCTGAGCGGACGAGCCTTCCTCAGGAAACCTTAGGCATTCGGTGGAGGGGATTCTCACCCCTCTTTCGCTACTCATACCGGCATTCTCACTTCTAAGCGCTCCACAAGTCCTTCCGGTCTTGCTTCACAGCCCTTAGAACGCTCTCCTACCACTGTTCGAAGAACAGTCCGCAGCTTCGGTGATACGTTTAGCCCCGGTACATTTTCGGCGCAGAGTCACTCGACCAGTGAGCTATTACGCACTCTTTAAATGGTGGCTGCTTCTAAGCCAACATCCTGGTTGTCTAAGCAACTCCACATCCTTTTCCACTTAACGTATACTTTGGGACCTTAGCTGGCGGTCTGGGCTGTTTCCCTTTCGACTACGGATCTTATCACTCGCAGTCTGACTCCCAAGGATAAGTCATCGGCATTCGGAGTTTGACTGAATTCGGTAACCCGGTAGGGGCCCCTAGTCCAATCAGTGCTCTACCTCCGAGACTCTTACCTTGAGGCTAGCCCTAAAGCTATTTCGGAGAGAACCAGCTATCTCCAGGTTCGATTGGCATTTCACCCCTACCCACACCTCATCCCCGCACTTTTCAACGTGCGTGGGTTCGGGCCTCCATTCAGTGTTACCTGAACTTCACCCTGGACATGGGTAGATCACCTGGTTTCGGGTCTACGACCACGTACTCAATTCGCCCTATTCAGACTCGCTTTCGCTGCGGCTCCGCATCTTCTGCTTAACCTTGCACGGGATCGTAACTCGCCGGTTCATTCTACAAAAGGCACGCCATCACCCGTTAACGGGCTCTGACTACTTGTAGGCACACGGTTTCAGGATCTCTTTCACTCCCCTTCCGGGGTGCTTTTCACCTTTCCCTCACGGTACTGGTTCACTATCGGTCACTAGGGAGTATTTAGCCTTGGGAGATGGTCCTCCCGGATTCCGACGGAATTTCACGTGTTCCGCCGTACTCAGGATCCACTCAGGAGAGAACGAAGTTTTGACTACAGGGCTGTTACCTCCTATGGCGGGCCTTTCCAGACCTCTTCATCTACCTCGTTCCTTTGTAACTCCGTACAGAGTGTCCTACAACCCCAAGAGGCAAGCCTCTTGGTTTGGGCTGGTCCCGTTTCGCTCGCCGCTACTCAGGGAATCGCATTTGCTTTCTCTTCCTCCGGGTACTTAGATGTTTCAGTTCCCCGGGTCTGCCTTCTCATACCCTATGTATTCAGATATGGATACCACTCCATTACGAGTGGTGGGTTTCCCCATTCGGAAATCTCCGGATCAAAGCTTGCTTACAGCTCCCCGAAGCATATCGGTGTTCGTCCCGTCCTTCATCGGCTCCTAGTGCCAAGGCATCCACCGTGCGCCCTTTCTAACTTAACCGTTAAAAAGAATCACTACGTGATATCTTGCATTACTAATTGAATGTGAATTACTTCTGTTATCTAGTTTTCAAAGAACAACATCTCGAAGAATCGAATGATCCTTCAAAACTAAACAAGACAGGGAACGTTCTGTTTATAAGACCCAAGGTCTTATATTCCGTTAAAATCCTTAGAAAGGAGGTGATCCAGCCGCACCTTCCGATACGGCTACCTTGTTACGACTTCACCCCAATCATCTGTCCCACCTTCGGCGGCTGGCTCCTAAAAGGTTACCTCACCGACTTCGGGTGTTACAAACTCTCGTGGTGTGACGGGCGGTGTGTACAAGGCCCGGGAACGTATTCACCGCGGCATGCTGATCCGCGATTACTAGCGATTCCAGCTTCACGCAGTCGAGTTGCAGACTGCGATCCGAACTGAGAACAGATTTGTGGGATTGGCTTAACCTCGCGGTTTCGCTGCCCTTTGTTCTGTCCATTGTAGCACGTGTGTAGCCCAGGTCATAAGGGGCATGATGATTTGACGTCATCCCCACCTTCCTCCGGTTTGTCACCGGCAGTCACCTTAGAGTGCCCAACTGAATGCTGGCAACTAAGATCAAGGGTTGCGCTCGTTGCGGGACTTAACCCAACATCTCACGACACGAGCTGACGACAACCATGCACCACCTGTCACTCTGCCCCCGAAGGGGACGTCCTATCTCTAGGATTGTCAGAGGATGTCAAGACCTGGTAAGGTTCTTCGCGTTGCTTCGAATTAAACCACATGCTCCACCGCTTGTGCGGGCCCCCGTCAATTCCTTTGAGTTTCAGTCTTGCGACCGTACTCCCCAGGCGGAGTGCTTAATGCGTTAGCTGCAGCACTAAGGGGCGGAAACCCCCTAACACTTAGCACTCATCGTTTACGGCGTGGACTACCAGGGTATCTAATCCTGTTCGCTCCCCACGCTTTCGCTCCTCAGCGTCAGTTACAGACCAGAGAGTCGCCTTCGCCACTGGTGTTCCTCCACATCTCTACGCATTTCACCGCTACACGTGGAATTCCACTCTCCTCTTCTGCACTCAAGTTCCCCAGTTTCCAATGACCCTCCCCGGTTGAGCCGGGGGCTTTCACATCAGACTTAAGAAACCGCCTGCGAGCCCTTTACGCCCAATAATTCCGGACAACGCTTGCCACCTACGTATTACCGCGGCTGCTGGCACGTAGTTAGCCGTGGCTTTCTGGTTAGGTACCGTCAAGGTGCCGCCCTATTTGAACGGCACTTGTTCTTCCCTAACAACAGAGCTTTACGATCCGAAAACCTTCATCACTCACGCGGCGTTGCTCCGTCAGACTTTCGTCCATTGCGGAAGATTCCCTACTGCTGCCTCCCGTAGGAGTCTGGGCCGTGTCTCAGTCCCAGTGTGGCCGATCACCCTCTCAGGTCGGCTACGCATCGTTGCCTTGGTGAGCCGTTACCTCACCAACTAGCTAATGCGCCGCGGGTCCATCTGTAAGTGGTAGCCGAAGCCACCTTTTATGTCTGAACCATGCGGTTCAAACAACCATCCGGTATTAGCCCCGGTTTCCCGGAGTTATCCCAGTCTTACAGGCAGGTTACCCACGTGTTACTCACCCGTCCGCCGCTAACATCAGGGAGCAAGCTCCCATCTGTCCGCTCGACTTGCATGTATTAGGCACGCCGCCAGCGTTCGTCCTGAGCCAGGATCAAACTCTCCGATAAAGTAGTTTGACTGACTACGCACATCGCTGTGCGATTTATTTAAAACTTTGAATTAACAGGTACGTTTTGTCTTGTTTAGTTTTCAAAGATCATTTTGTCTTTCGTTCAAGCGACTTTATTATTATATCTTATCAATCTCTTGAAGTCAACAACTTTTTAAATTTCTTTTTTCGTCAGCGCCTTGTTTAGCGGCAACGAATAATAATATACCACCTCACAAATAATAGTGCAATAGTTTTTTAAAAGAAAATCAAAAAAGTTTTACGAGCGGCTTGTTTCTAAAAAAGCGCCGTACTGCGATAAGCAGAAACGGCGCCTTCCCTTTTACTAGCGTTGTCTCATTTGAGGGAATAATAAAACGTCTCTGATAGACGGAGCATTTGTTAACAGCATGACAAGGCGGTCGATACCGATACCCAATCCCCCGGTCGGCGGCATGCCGTATTCAAGAGCTTCAACGAAGTCTTCATCCATCATATGCGCTTCATCGTTTCCTTCTTCTCTTTCTTTTAACTGCGCTTCAAAGCGTTCCCTCTGGTCGATAGGGTCATTCAGCTCCGTAAACGCATTAGCATGCTCACGGCCGACGATAAACAGCTCAAAACGGTCTGTAAAGCGAGGGTCCTCCGGATTTTTCTTAGCAAGAGGAGAAATCTCTACAGGGTGGCCGTAAATAAATGTAGGCTGAATGAGTGTTTCTTCAATTTTTTGTTCGAAGAATTCATTGATGATATGACCCACCGTCATTGAGTTTGTGATCTCGATACCATGCTCTTTTGCATGACCGCGCGCTTCTTCAACAGTCATCTCATTCCAGAAATCTACACCTGTCGCTTCTTTGACCGCATCTACCATGTGGAGTCGTTTCCACTCAGGTTTCAGATCAATCTGCTCTTCGCCGTACTGGATTGTGGTGCTTCCAAGCACTTCCTGCGCAATATGTGCAACGAGATTTTCCGTAAGGCTCATAATATCTTTATAATCGGCGTACGCTTCATACAGCTCGATCATCGTGAATTCAGGGTTATGGCGTGTAGAAACACCTTCATTACGGAACACGCGGCCGATTTCGTAGACTTTTTCTAATCCGCCGACAATCAGGCGTTTCAGGTGCAGTTCAATCGCAATACGCATATAAAGAGGCATGTCGAGCGCATTATGGTGCGTGATGAACGGGCGCGCAGACGCTCCTCCCGGTATGCTGTGCATCGTAGGTGTTTCAACTTCTAAGTATCCATGGTCATCTAAGTATCTTCTCATCGCTTGGATGATTTTGCTGCGTGTGATAAACGTTTGTTTGCTGTCAGGGTTTACGATGAGATCGAGATAGCGCTGGCGGTAACGCTGTTCAACGTCTTTTAACCCATGATATTTATCAGGAAGAGGACGCAGTGCTTTTGTCAGCAGTTCAAAAGATGTCGCTTTGACAGAAAGCTCGCCTACGTTTGTTTTGAAAACTTTCCCCGTGATGCCGATAACGTCTCCGAGGTCTGAAGATTTAAAGATTTCATATTGTTCTTCGCCGACACTGTCTTTTCTTACGTAAATTTGAATTTGACCTTCTAAGTCCTGCAGATGCGCAAAGCCGGCTTTCCCTTTTCCGCGCTTTGTCATCATACGGCCTGCAATGGTCACTTCTACCGCTTTTTCTTCCAGTTCTTCTTTAGAAAGCTCCTGGTAGGCGTCAATGATCTGTTGAGATTGATGCGTTCTCTCGAAACGTTCGCCGAAAGGGTCAATGCCGTTTTCTCTCAGCTGGTTCATTTTATCTCGTCTGACTTGCAGCTGGTCGTTCAATTCCTCATGATTTTGCTCTTCTTGACTCATTGGTATCACTCCGTTACATTTTGATTTCACGAAAAAGCAGAAAAACTGCCAGCGGTAAGCTGGCAGTGAGCAGCAATAGAGGGTGTATATTAACCTACTTTTGCATCTTGAAGCTCTTTTGCCTCTGCTTCGGCGGTAAATGCATCTAAAAGCTGCACAACTTCTTCACGCGTCTCACATTGGTTAATTTCGTTGCGTACATTCGCATTGCCTCTGACACCTTTCAGGTACCAGGCAGCGTGCTTTCTCATTTCTCTGACTGCCACATTTTCGCCTTTTAACTTAATCAGGCGGTCTAAGTGCAGTTTGCATACCGACATTTTTTCACGGACTTTCGGTTCGTCTTTTAACTCGCCGGTTTCAAGGTAGTGCACCGTACGGTAAATCATCCACGGGTTGCCGAGTGCGGCCCGGCCGATCATGACGCCGTCAACCCCTGTTTCCTCAAGCATGCGTTTCGCGTCCTGAGGCGTTTTGACATCACCGTTTCCGATGACGGGAATGGAGACGGATTGCTTCACTTCTTTAATGATATCCCAGTTCGCAGTGCCTTCATACATTTGCACTCTTGTGCGGCCGTGCAGGGCAACGGCTTTTCCGCCGGCACGTTCAACGGCTTGGGCGTTTTTCACCGCATAAATGTGCTCTTCATCCCAACCCATTCTCATCTTCACTGTAACCGGCTTATCAACAGCATCTACTACTGCGGATACCATTTCATAAATCTTATCGGGATCGAGAAGCCATTTGGCGCCCGCATCACATTTTGTAATCTTGGGTACGGGACATCCCATGTTAATATCAATAATATCAGCAGTCGTGTTTTGATCTACAAACTTCGCCGCTTCCACAAGGGTTTCCTTTTTCCCTCCAAAAATCTGAAGGCTGAGCGGTTTTTCACGTTCATCAATGTAAAGCATCCCCATTGTTCTGGCGTTGTTGTAAAGAATCGCTTTGTCGCTGACCATTTCAGCGCATACCAATCCGGCTCCGAATTCCTTTACAGTCAATCTGAACGCTGAGTTGCAGACACCGGCCATAGGGGCAAGCACAACCCGATTTTTCAATTGAATATCACCGATTTTAAACATTTTTCCCCTCCTTTCATTTGTCTATTTTTCAGGCGGGGCCAATTCGTCCGCACTTATATTTAAAACATCTGCCGCATCTTGAATGATGGCATCTGATGGCAATCGGTTTCCGCGTTCAATTTCACCGACAATAGAAACTGATATACCTAATGCTTTTGCAAATCCTTCTTGAGTATAACCTTTCAGCTTTCTGAATGCACGAATTCGCCTACCCCAGATTTCTGCTTCCATACTCTTACACCTTCTTGGTTTGTTTCAGCGCTTATCGTGATATGATCCGCCTGCGGACATATTTCTTTTAACGGCGCAAGGACAAATAAGCGCTCATACATTCTCGGATGCGGAACAATCAGCCGCTCTGTTTCAATATTTTCACGATTATACAGCAAAATGTCAAGGTCTGCCGTCCGCGGTCCCCAGCGAATCTCTCTCGTTCTGCCTAATTCAGCTTCAATGCTCTGCGTTACATCAAGAAGTTCAAAAGGAGATAACGACGTTTTCACTTCAACCGCCATATTAAGAAACTGATCTTGATCCTCATAGCCGACGGGATCTGTTTCATATATGGAGGACACCTTTGACACCGTCACGCCATGATGCCGGCTGAGCATGGCCACTGCCTGGCGCAAATAATGTTCACGGTCGCCCATATTGGAGCCGAGACCGATATATGCCGTATTGTTCATGATTTCTTTCTCGTCATTTCTATGGCCACTGATTTATAATGGCCGGGAATCGGCGGGTCAGGCTTAACAACCTTTACCGTACATTGCTGCACCGGCTCAAATTTCTCAAGGACGGTGTCTGCGATCCGTTCCGCAAGCGTCTCGACCAAATTGACGGGTTCGCCCTCAACGATGCCGCGGCAGACACTGTACAATTCCGCATAGTTAATGGTATAAGAAAGGTCATCCGTTTTTCCCGCTTTGCTCAAATCCAGTTCGGCAGTCAGGTCTACTTTGAAGCGCTGGCCGAGTTTGTTTTCTTCTTCGAACACACCGTGATATCCGTAAAACTCCATACCTTCTACATATACTTTATCCATAATGTACGCCTCCTTTGTTCAACATAGCATCCATCATCTTCGTCATTCTTGCGATCTCTTTGACATCGTGGACCCTCACAATGTCGCAGCCTTTTTGGACGCCAAGGCACACTGTCGCTCCCGTTCCCTCGGCACGTTCTTCAGGGGGAAGGTCAAGCACACGGCCGATGAACCTTTTTCTCGATGTCGCCAGAAGCAGCGGATAACCTAACCCGCTGAACACCTCCAGCTTGTTCATGACAGCCAGATTGTCCTCATAGTTTTTCGCAAAGCCGATCCCCGGATCCAGAATCATATTTTCATCTGTGACGCCGGCTTCTGCGGCAATTTTTACGCTTTCCATCAAGTCTGCAAGCATATCAGGAATAAGATCGTTGTAGTTTCTTTCCATGCGATTATGCATTAAGATAATCGGAACCCCGTGTGCGGCGGCTACTGACGCCATGTCAGGATCACCTTTCGCCCCCCAGATGTCATTAAGGATAGAGGCTCCCGCTTTGACCGCTTCGTCTGCCACGGACGCTTTGTACGTATCGATTGAAAGCGGAATGTCCAGCTCGCTTGTAATCCGTTCTATGACGGGGATGACTCGGGACATTTCCTCATCAGCCGACACGAGTGATGCGCCGGGTCTTGTCGATTCACCGCCGATATCTATGATATGCGCCCCTTCTTCAGCCATCTTCGCCGCATGCAGAAGCGCCCTTTCCGTACTGTCGTATTTGCCGCCGTCAGAGAAGGAGTCTGGCGTTACATTTAATATCCCCATAACGAGCGTCTTCTCTTTATAGGAAAGAGCGCCTTTTTTTGTATGAATCAGTTTAGGCTGTTCAATTGTTTGCTGCGCCATTTTGTTCCTCCTCCTGTACATTCATTTTGTTTATTTCCTGCTGATACTGCTTACGGAGCAATTGCACCGTTTTTCCGCTCACTCCGGGCAGCGGCACTTCCTCTATTTTAGAAAACGGGATGATTTCAAGCACGGAGTTTGTCAACCATGCTTCATCCGCTTCAAGCATTGATTGAAAACGGAATCGGCCTTCGGTGACTTCTGTCCCCTGCCGTTTCAATTCATCAATAACAAACTGTCTCGTTACGCCGTCGAGAATGCCTGTATCCAAGGATGGTGTAAAGACCTTGTCTCCTTTTCGCCAAAACACGTTGGAGACAATGCCTTCCGCGACATCTCCTTCTCCGGTCAGGAAAATGCCTTCAAGATTGGGATCATTCCCGATCTCCCGTTTAGCATACATGTTGTTTAAATAGTGATGGGATTTTAACCGAAAAGTTCCTTCAGGCGTATTTCTCCTGATAGAGAGAAGCCTGCCTTCTTTTTGAACAGGCAGAGTTTCCAGATTGAGCTGGTTGACGAAACAAAGGACGGTCGGCTTTTCATAAGTCTGCGCGGCAAATCCCTTATCGCTGACGCCTGCCGAGATGTTAAGCCGGACACGCGCGCTGCCGTCCTTGATGTCATTGAGGAGCAACAGTCTCCGAAGCATATCAAGCAGCTCCTGTTTGTTCACCTCATATGCAATCTGCAGATCCCGAAGCGCCCTGTTGAGCCTGGCGACATGCGCATCCGGCAGAAACGGCCGGCCGCTGTAAAGCCTGAACGTCTCGAACGCGCCGATCCCGTACAGATAACCATGGTCAAAAGGAGAAAGCGCCGCTTCTTTCTCCTCTATATATTGACCATTCAAATATATAATCACACCGTCACTTCCTTTTTGCGGTGTGTCTCTATAAAGTTTCTGAGCATCTCTTTGCCGAAGGAGGTCATGATGGATTCCGGATGGAACTGAACACCTTCAACAGGCAGCTCATTATGGCGGATTGCCATAATTTCTCCTTCTTTGGTTTGAGCGGATACCGTAAAACAATCCGGCAGCGTGTCCGCTTTGACAATAAGTGAATGGTACCGGGTGGCGACAAGCGGATTTTGCAGGCCTTTAAAAATCGTCTGTCCGTCATGCATAACTTCTGACGTTTTGCCGTGCATGAGCCGCTCCGCTCTGACGACATCGCCGCCGAATACTTGCGCAATCGACTGATGCCCGAGACATACGCCGAAAATAGGAATACTGCCGGCAAAATGTTTGATCGCTTCGAGGCTGATCCCCGCTTCATCAGGACTGCACGGCCCGGGTGAAATCATTAAGAAATCCGGTGCCAGCTCTTCAATCTGCTCAATTGTAATCTCGTCATTCCGTCTGACGATCAGTTCCTCCCCGAGCTCACCCAAATATTGAACCAAGTTGTACGTAAATGAATCATAATTGTCAATCATTAAAATCATCTCTGCTCACCTCGTCTAATTTTTTGTCTCTTCTTCGCTCAGCTCTAACGCCTTTTTCATTGCAAAAGCTTTTTTGAACGATTCCTTGTATTCATGCTTCGGAACCGAATCAATGACTACTCCTGCTCCGGACTGCATGAAAGCATGTCCGCCGGCTGCATAGATCGTCCGGATCACAATGTTAAACTGCAAATCTCCGTTGAATCCGAACCAGCCTATAGATCCAGTATAAAGCCCCCGTCTTGTCGGCTCAAGCTCTTCTATAATTTCCATCGTTCTCACTTTGGGCGCTCCCGTGATGGTGCCCCCCGGGAAAACCGCATGAATAATGTCTGTCGCGTCATATCCGTCCTGCAGTTCCCCCTGTACGTTTGACACGATATGCATGACGTGGGAATACTTTTCGATCGCCATAAATTCGTTAACCCGCACGGAGCCGTAGCGCGATACGCGCCCGAGATCATTGCGCTCAAGATCAACAAGCATGACGTGTTCCGCACGTTCTTTTTCGTTGTGAATTAATTCATCAGCCAAAGCCTTGTCTTCAGCATCGTCTTTTCCTCTTGAACGCGTACCCGCGATCGGCCTCGTTTCAAGCTTCTTCCCCTTCTTTGTCACCAATAGCTCCGGCGACCCGCATATCACTTGAAACCCCGGTGTCTCGAGATAGGCCATGTAAGGAGACGGATTGACGTTTCTCAAGTGTTTATACACCTCATACGGATGAACGGATAAGGACTGAGACTGCCTGATGGACAAATTAACCTGGAACACATCGCCGCTCGCGATATATTGTTTAATTTGTTCTACAGCCTGTGAAAATCCTTCCTCAGTGAACGGAGCGGCGTACGATCCGTCCCCATTCCGATTCAGCGGTGAAAAAGGCTCGTCCGCCGTTTGAAGGGAACACCACATGCCCTCTAAGCGGGACAGCTTTTCTTCCGCAAGATCCGCTTCTTCCGCTTCAGTATGGGTAATGAGCCATAACGCCTCTTCCTCATGGTCATAAACGGCCACATCATCAAAAACAAGAAAGTAAATATCAGGTGTTTCCAGATCATCTAACGACAGCATCTTAAAATTCTCAATATATCGGGCGTAGTCGTAACTGATAAAACCAATCGCACCGCCCTGAAAGTCCGGAAACTCAACGTTTGTTTCCGTTCCGAGCGTTCCAAACCATTCATGAAAGGCCCGCAGCGGGTCACCTTCTTTAAACAGTGTCTCCCCCTCATGCTTGATCGTTGTAATTCCGTCTTTCCCTCTGACGGACGCAATCGGATCTAGACCGGCTATACTGAATCTTCCCCCTCTCGCGCTTTCGAGCAGAACATGCCGTTTTCTCGATTTCGAAAGGTTTTCATATCGCTGTAAAAATGCTTGTTTCGTAAAAGGTATTTTTCTTCCTGCCGGTCTGCGTTGTGCCATCATATCAATCCTCTGCTTCGTTTTACTGTAGTTTTATTTTAAAGCAATCACACTGGTGAAAAAAGTGAATTTCACTTCCAACCATAAAATTCGAAACGTTTTTTGGATTTCCGATGCTTCAGGCACAAAAAAACTCCCGGATACAGCCGGGAGCCGTGTGTATGTCTCTATTCAAACTGATAAAGCGGTGTGCTTAAGTAACGTTCTCCGTTACTAGGGATGATCGCAAGCACTTTCTTGCCTTTCCCCAGTTTTTTCGCGATTTCCAGTGCCGCGTAAATGGCCGCTCCGGAAGAAATGCCGCCGAGAATCCCTTCTTCTTTTGCCGTTTTACGGGCATATTCAAATGCATCCTCGTTTTTGACGGGAATGATCTGATCATAGATGTCCGTATTCAATGTTTCAGGGACAAATCCCGCTCCGATACCCTGAATTTTATGCGGGCCCGGTTTTCCGCCGGAAAGAACTGGAGAATCCGCCGGCTCTACCGCATAGATTTTGATGGATGGATATGCTTCTTTCAGCACTTCGCCCGCTCCCGTGATGGTTCCGCCGGTACCGATTCCGGCCACGAACGCATCAAGCTGGTCGTCACCAAACTGTTCTACGATTTCTTTCCCCGTCGTTTGGCGGTGAATTTCCGGGTTTGCCGCATTGTTGAATTGCTGAGGCACAAAGTATCCGTGTTCCTCGGCAAGTTCTTCCGCCTTTTTAATGGCGCCCTTCATTCCTTCTGCGCCGGGAGTCAGCACAAGCTCCGCTCCGTATGCGCGCAGCAGATTGCGTCGCTCCATACTCATTGTATCAGGCATAACGAGAATGGCTCTGAGACCTTTAGCCGCTGCCACCATAGCAAGACCGATCCCTGT
The DNA here is from genome assembly GCF_052055895.1 of Bacillus sp. D7-8. NCBI lineage: Bacteria > Bacillati > Bacillota > Bacilli > Caryophanales > Bacillaceae > Bacillus > Bacillus sp. D7-8. The sequence goes on along the minus strand of NZ_CP179922.1, from coordinate 82,556 downwards.
ATTTCCGCTTGTCGGTTCAATGATTGTGTCGCCGGCTTTTAATTTTCCTTCTTTTTCAGCCGCTTCAATCATCGCCACTCCGATACGGTCTTTTACGCTGCTGCCCGGATTCATGTATTCAAGCTTCAGATATACATCTGCACTGTTTTCATCCGTCAGGCGATTCAATTTCACAATAGGAGTATTTCCGATTAGTTCAATAATAGAATTTGCAATACGCACCATGTTGGACACCTCAATTTCCGACTAAATTTATTGGTATTATAAATATAAGTTATCAATTTCAAAATTTTTTGTCAATCATTTAGTTCTTTTTTCCCCGTAGAACCAAGAGACCCCCGCCTCTTTCCACAGCGTTTTGACTGTCGCCTTGTCACCTAATTGTTCCATCGCGATCTGGCGTCTGATTTGGCTCTTCACTTCATTGTATGAGAAAGTTCTCGATTTAAGCTTTTCTTTCAGCTGAATGACGGCGTATCCTGAAGAAACTTTAATCGGTTCAACGGACCATTCATCTTCTTTAAGCTTTTTAGCTTCTGTGATATATGCCTGCGGGATATTTTCCTGATTTTCTGTCACAAAGCCGAGGTCTCCGCCATACTGTGACGTGTATCTGTCCGTGGAACGCTCAGCGGCGACGGCTTCAAAGCTGGAACCGCCTTTCAAATCAGCAAGCACCCTGTCCGCCTCATCTTTGTTTTTGACGACAATGTGCCGGATTCTGTATGAATCATCGAAATGGTACAATTCTTTATTTTTATTATAAAATGATTGCATTTCCTTATCCGATATATCGATGTCCTTCGTCAGCAGTTCTTCAAGAAGAATGTTGTAGCGGATCTGGTCTCTCCATTCTTTTTCGGTAATATGGCTGTCTTCATAAAATGAATTATCTACCGCTTTGATTAAAAGAAACTCACGATCCAATTCGCTGTTTGAAACTGTGAGTTTATTCTTTTCCGCAAGCTCTTCCACTACTTGTGCATTAATCATGTCTTCCAGAGTTGATTTTCCGTACTGGTCTTCCATCTTTTTCATCCAGTCTTGCCGTGTGATATGTTTATCACCGATTGTCGCGATGGATTCTTCAGATGACCCCGCGGCTTGGGATTTTGTTAACTTATACGCCACTGTCACACTGCATACTAACAGCGCCGCTACAATAATCGTCAAAAGTGTTCTCGATTTCAAAATCTACCCCATCCCTTTTATAAAATAGAACAACCCGCTAAAGAGCTAGCGGGTTGTTTCGTCACGAAGCTCTTCCAGTTCTTCTTTTGTAAATAAATACTTCTCATTACAAAAATGGCAAACCGCTTCGGCTTTTCCGTCTTCTTCTATCATATCTTGTATTTCTTTTTTGCCTAGTCCTAAAATGGCCGTTTCGAATCGATCTTTTGAACAAGAACAGTGAAATTTGACCGGCATTGTTTCGAGAACGTCCGGTTTTTGACCCAGAACTTCTTCCAAGATTTCTTCCGGTGTCAGGCCTTTTTGAATCAATTTTGAAATCGGTTCGATTTGAGATAATTGCTTTTCAATTGTTGAAATGGTTTCTTCATCAGTCCCCGGAAGAAGCTGAATGATGAACCCGCCCGCAGCGAGAATCGTGTTATCAGGATTTACCAGAACACCTACGCCGACAGATGAAGGGACTTGTTCAGAAGAAACAAGATAATATGTGAAGTCGTCACCGAGTTCACCCGAGACAATCTCTACTTGTCCCGTAAAATAATCACGCAAGCCCAAATCTTTTACGACACTGAGTGTTCCATCAGTTCCGACCGCCCGTCTGACATCCAGTTTCCCTTGTTCATTGAGATCAAAATGAACGTGCGGGTTTGATACGTATGCTCTTACCTCACCCTTTGCGTTCGCATCTGCGACAATGGCTCCGATCGGGCCGCCGCCTTCTATTTTGACTGTCAGCTTATCTTCACCCTTAAGCATCGCTCCTAGCATCAGAGAAGCTGTCATCGTCCGGCCGATTGCGGCTGATGCCGTCGGCCACGTGTCATGCCTTCTTTGCGCTTCATTTACCATATCTGTCGTTCTGGCTGCATAAGCCCGCACTTTACCGTCATATGCAATTGCTTTAATTAAATAATCCATCGTTTACCTCCTATACGTGACCCACGCGATTTCGCTCATAAATGATTTCCAGCCCTTTCAGAGTGAGAAACGGGTCAACAATATCAATACAGTCTGATTCGTTTGCGATTAATGACGCAAGCCCGCCTGTCGCAATGACTTTCGGTTCCTGTGTTGCCTGCCATTTCATCCGCTTCACTATACCTTCAACTTGTCCGACATAACCGAAAAGGATGCCGGACTGCATGGCGCTTACCGTGTTTTTGCCGATGATATTGTCCGGACGGGCAATTTCAATTCTCGGAAGCTTCGCCGCACGTGAGTACAGCGCTTCCGTTGAAATCGTAATGCCGGGAGCAATCGCGCCGCCCATGTATTGTTTGTTTTCATCAATGTAGCAATACGTCGTCGCCGTTCCGAAATCAACAACAATTAAGGGGGCGCCATACTGCTGGATCGCCGCAACGGCATTGACGATCCTGTCAGCTCCCACTTCTTTCGGATTGTCATACTTTATATTTAAACCTGTTTTCATTCCCGGGCCGACAACTTGCGGCTCGATGTGAAAGTATTTTGTGCACATTCTTTCTAAAGAGAACATAATCGGCGGCACCACGGATGAGATGATAATCCCTTCAATCTGTTCAAACATGAGTCCGGAATGTTCAAATAAGGAACGGAGCAGCATGCCGAATTCGTCTTCTGTTTTGTGCCTGCTCGTTTCTATGCGCCAATGATATTCTAATTCCCCATCATGATATACACCAATCACGGTGTTGGTGTTCCCCACATCTATAACCAGTAACAACCTCTATCACCACTTTTGAATAGTTTCTAATCATAACATTTTCAACATTCTACAATACCATACACGATCTGCGGCTCTTTTGTAAACAAAACGGAACCAGTAAAAAAACCGCCGGTATACGCCGGCGGTTTTCATATCAGAAAGCGAACTATTCTTTCGGCTCGTCTTTCTTTTCGTCTTCTGTTTTAGACAGGATGTTTACTTTCACATCGTCTTTTTGAAGATGGTCATCTGAGAAATTGCGCTCAGGGAGTTTTCCGTGATCCACGAGATGCTTGATTTGTTCCGCATCTAATGTTTCCACATCAAGCAATGTCTGAGCAATCAATTCAAGCTTATCGCGATTTTCAGTCAGGATGGTTTTCGCACGCTCATAACATTCTTTAATGATGCGCTGAATTTCCTGATCGATTTCGTAAGCGATCTGATCACTGTAGTTCTGCTCGTTGTTGAAATCCCGGCCCAGGAATACTTGACCGCCTTGAGATTGACCGAACTGAAGCGGTCCGAGTTTTTCTGACATACCGAACTCTGTCACCATTCTTCTGGCAATGCTCGTTGCCCGCTGGAAGTCATTGTGAGCCCCCGTGCTGACTTCGCCGAAGATAATTTCCTCGGCAACCCGTCCGCCCAGAAGACCGACAATTTTATCGAGAAGTTCAGGTTTTGTCTGGAAGTAACGGTCTTCTCTCGGAAGCATGACCGCGTATCCGCCCGCCTGCCCCCTCGGAACGATCGTTACTTTATGAACCATATCGGCTTCATCCAGCACAAGTCCGATAACGGTGTGACCGCCCTCGTGGTACGCCACGATATTGCGTTCTTTTTTCGATATGACGCGGCTCTTCTTCGCAGGACCCGCAATGACACGGTCCGTCGCTTCATCAATGTCGCGCATATCAATTTTCTTCTTGTTTTGACGGGCAGCAACAAGTGCCGCTTCGTTAAGAAGGTTTTCTAAATCGGCGCCTGAGAAACCGGGTGTTCTTGAAGCGATTGCTTTTAAGTTCACCGTTTCATCAAGCGGTTTGTTTCTCGCATGGACCTGTAATACGGCTTCACGGCCGATGACATCCGGACGGTCTACCGTAATCTGACGGTCAAAACGTCCCGGACGAAGCAATGCGGGGTCAAGAATGTCCGCACGGTTTGTCGCAGCGATAATAATGATTCCTTCATTCGCACTGAAACCGTCCATCTCTACAAGCAGCTGGTTCAGCGTCTGTTCGCGTTCATCATGCCCGCCGCCAAGACCTGCGCCGCGCTGACGTCCCACCGCGTCGATCTCATCAATGAAAATCAGACAAGGCGCATTCTTTTTCGCATTTTCGAATAAATCACGCACACGGGAAGCACCGACACCGACAAACATTTCAACGAAGTCAGATCCGCTGATGCTGAAGAAAGGAACGCCTGCTTCACCGGCTGAGGCTCTCGCAAGCAGCGTCTTACCGGTTCCCGGAGGTCCGACCAACAGCACGCCTTTAGGGATTCTGGCGCCAAGCTCGGCGAATTTGCGAGGATCTTTCAGAAACTCAACAACCTCAACAAGCTCCTGCTTCTCCTCATCCGCGCCGGCTACATCTTTAAACTTCACGCGTTTCTTTTCTTCCGTATACAGCTTCGCTTTGCTCTTTCCGAAGTTCATGACACGGCTGCCGCCGCCCTGAGCCTGATTGAGCAGGAAGAAAAACAGAATAAAGATGATGACAAACGGAATGATCGTCGTTAAGAACGTCACCCACCCGCTTGTTTCCTGTGCGGGATCAACTTTTACGTCCGTCTTTTTAATTGCATCAAATATCTGGTCTGCTCCTTTTCCTTCAGGAACATGTGTTAAAAAGTACTGGTCTTTGTCGTATTTTTTCAGCTGTCCTTTTACCTCATAAACACCTCTGACAGGCTGAACCGATACGCTATCAACTTTCCCCTCATCGAGGTTCTTGATAAACGTACTGTACGACATATTTTCTGTTTTCGGGTTTGAAGTCTGGAAGTAACTCACAACCCCGATTACTACTAATAAAATAAGTAAATAAAAAATGGTATTACGGAAGACCCGATTCATTCCTTACCTCCTCCCACAGTAAGCACAACTATGTTCAATAGTACCATAGAAAATCATTCCAATACAACCGATAACCATCTCGGAAGCAGGCAGCCGATCAGCTTTCATAAATCGCCGGTTTTAATACTCCGATGTAAGGCAGATTGCGATAGCGTTCGGCATAATCAAGTCCGTAACCCACAACAAACGCGTCAGGAACTTCAAAACCTACGAAGTCAGCTTTAATGTCCGCTTTTCTTCCGCTTGGTTTATCCAACAGGGTAACAATCTTAATTGATTTCGCTTTACGATATCGGAAGAGTTCTACGAGATAGCTCAAGGTTAACCCACTGTCGATAATATCTTCAATGATTAAGATGTCCCGGCCTTCTACAGATGTATCCAAATCTTTGATGATTTTGACTTCTCCGGAAGAAACCGTGGAATTTCCGTAGCTTGATACATCCATGAAGTCCATTTCCAAATATGTATCAATATGCTTTATAAGATCAGCCATAAAAGGAAGCGCTCCCTTTAACACACCGATTGCCAACGGAAACGTGTCGCTGTACTCGCTTGTTAATTGTTCTCCAAGCTGTTTTACTTTCTGCTGGATCTCATCTTCTGAGATCAGCACTTTTTCGATATCCTGTTTCATGTTAATGCTTGCCCCCTACACTTTTCATGCTGTCTATATTGTAATACAATGCGGTCACTGTTTGAAATCACAAGATCGTCAAAGATGGATTTTTTCAAGCCAGGCAGCCAGATAATTTCACCGCTCGCATCCGTTACAATCGGCCATTCGTCCCGATCCCGCAGAGGCAGTTTATGATCAATAAATATATCTTTCACCTTTTTCGAGCCATTCATCCCTTTAAGTTTGATCCGGTCGCCGATTTTTCTCGTCCGGATTGTTAAAGGAAATTGCACCTTGTTTCTGCTTGTCATAAAAACAGCATTCCCATTTTTGATATGAGGATCAGCCTGATCGGCCACCTCTATCATAAAGCCGTTGGGGAGAACAGCAGTCTCGCCTTTCGCTCCTTGCAGCTGCAGCTCAAAGGGAACTTTTTCACATTGCCATTGTTCAAATGTAAACAAACATGTCTGATATGATTTGACCACCTTGAGCCCTTTCGGAAAATCAAGCACTCCCGAGGCGCTTCCATTTTCCGCCCATTCGAGAAACTGCTGTATGTGGCGGGCGGAAAACGACGATGGAACGTTTTCATAAAGATAGTTTAATATTAGTTGAACTCCTCTTCTTTGTAAAGGTATCGGAAGGGCAAGCAATTGAGAGGAATTGACTTCAACCGATGTGTCTGACTTGCTTGTAATAACCTTATTCATTCGTTCTTTCGTTAATGACTGCAGGTATTGTTCGTCTTCTGTCAGTGCTTCACTCACCTTTTGAAACATTTTATGAACGTCAGGTGATTCATGTTTTAAAAAAGGAAGCACGGTCTTTCTGAATCTGTTTCTTGTATAATCGTCTTTTGCATTGCTCTCATCCGTTCTGTAGCTGAGCCCTTCTTGACGGCAGTATTCAAGGATTTCATCCTTTGCCGCATAGAGGAAAGGCCTGATCAGCCAGCCGGATGCAAATTCGCGGACGGGCTGCATTCCCGCAAGCCCTGCCCCGAGCGTACCTTTCGCAAGCCTCATGAGCATTGTCTCAACTTGATCATCGCCATGATGAGCCAGCGCCAAAAACTTCGCTTGGTGTTTTGTCATCAGATCTTCGAAAAACTGATATCTGCAATCACGCGCGGCAGCCTGCTTGTTCAGCTTATTCTTCTTTGCGTATGCAGAAACATCAATCTGTACCGTTTCGCAGAGGATGTGTTCCGCTTCGCAATATGACTGCACAAACTTCATATCTTCTTCAGATTCAGGACCCCTGAACTGATGGTCGACATGCGCCGCTATGATAACGGAGGAATGCCCGAAGTGCTTATTCAGCATACTGAGAAGCGCCATTGAATCAGGGCCTCCGGAGACCCCGGCAATAATCGTTTCTCCCTCCGCCTGAAGATGATATGTTTTGAAAAAATCTTCCACGCTTTTCACAATGTCCCCCTCACAATGAGCAGGTTTTTTAAAGATATACATATCCTATCACTTTCATTCCCTCCAAGCAAAGAAGAAGCATGAGCGCAGGCGTCCGGCCGGCACTAGATGAGAAAAAAGACGATGTAAGCGAAATAAAGTGCGAGAACGCTGATTAAAATAAGTGTTGTTTCAAATAAACCATTGTGCTTTGCGGGTTTTTGTTTAGGTTTATACCGCGTTTGAGATACAGTGCCCTGCTGCGGTTTTGATTGCGGCGGCTTAGGCTTGGCGGCGGCTTTCCTTTTGCTCCCGGCGCTCTGCCCCGCAGTCAGGATGTCATGCTTCATGGCTTCCGCAGACGGATATTGGCCGTTTAAAGCAGAAAACAGAACCTTCTTATACTTATTCAGAAACGGGTGGCCTTCAATGATAGAACGAAGCTGTTCTTTCGGCTGTCCTGACTTTTTGCACTCTTTCTTCTGGGCACAGTGGATCATGATCATTGCGACAGCAAACAGGTCATAGGATGGTTCTGCTTTTCTTGTTCCATACCCCCAATAGCCCCTGTCGTAAAACTCCGTATACTCTTTAATCGCGCGGCCCTGTTTTGTCGTTCCCCCTACATCAATGCAGCGAATGGCAGCCGGTGGTCCGGTTACAATGAGATTGTCCGGTTTGAGGTCGCCAAAAACCCACCCTTGCTGATGAAGGACTGACAGGCTGGAAAGAAGCTGCACCATCAGCACCGGAATCCACTCCGCTCCCTTACTGCTGATATATTGCGGAAGAAGCGGCCCTTCTATGTACTCCATCACGTAAAAAGAGACATTTTTATTCAGCTGCGGAATAAACGCGTCGTCCGCATCAAAAAAAGAAGGCCCCATCGTTTGCGACCGGGCCTTTGAAAAGGATTTTAAGACATTCACTTCAGAGGTAACAGACATGCTGTCGCTGCTTATTTTCAAAGCGACCTGTCCGCCTGATGCTTCTGCCAGATATACAATACCGTTAGCCCCTTTTCCAAGCTGTTTGAGCAATCTGTAGGATTTGCCGTTCCATTTGCCCTGAATTGCCGTCCCCGGTGCCAGACTACATGCCAAACTCGTTAAAGCGTCGTTCATCATCTGCCAACATGCTCCTTCTTGAGCGGATTCTCTCAAACTGCTGCGTTGCTTCCCGGATAGCGGGGCCCGTAGGGGTGATACCGCCGGTCGACAGCTTCGCAAAGAGTGCAGAAAGGGATTCAAGCTTCGGCGTCCAATTCAGCACAAGCTCAACTTCCTGGCTTTTCCCGGGAAATATACACATTGCAAATTCATTTTGCCCGGCCCGGGAATTTAAACTGATGGAAAGATCGATCAGCGCTTCTTTCACCGTCGGCAGTTTCGGCGCCATACTCGCACTCGTATCAACCAGCACAAGCACTTGCAGATGAACCGTTTCGCCGAGTTCATCAACCACTTCCATCACTTCGCCGCGTTTTTCAGGAGAAAGCTCTTCCATTTCAACGTTTTTCCCTAAGATTTGTTTAAGCTCTTGATTGACGACACCTTGCAGCGTCTGGGTCATTGCTTTTTTCGTCACCATTTGAACCGTCTGAGACAATTGTGACGCATACACAACTTGATGGACGCCGCCTCCGGCCATGGCGATGCCTTCAACTTCCTTCATTGCTTCTTGGTCAATCGCGTTTTCTTCCATAATTCCTATAACATTCACCGTAATCCCCTGCTCCTTGGCGAAAGCCGCCATTGCGATCGGGTCTTCACCATGATTGGAGCAGCCATCTGTAATCAGCAGAACTTGATTTAAATGTCCCTTATTCACATACATTCCTCCCGGTGATACGATTAGTCCCATCTTCGCCAGAAGGAAAGTGATTTATACGAATGGATTAAGAAATCTCCTTTTTATTTTGGAAAATCGCCGGTACCGGTATGGAAGCCCATTTCGGCGTGTTGTGATCAATCCGGACAACAACCACTGTCATATCGTCTTCGATTTGGCCGGAACGCGTTCTGATGACCTCTTCCATTAATATATCAGCGATTTCCTGCGGGTCTTCGGTTTTCAGCCCTTTCATTTTCCGTTTCATCCACAGGTCGTGGTTTTCAACGTGCTTCGGCCCTTCAAAAATACCGTCACTCATCATGACGAGCAGATCTCCCGCTTTTAACTGTTCACTTACAACCTCCACATCAAATTCATTGATGATGCCGATCGGCAGATTGCTGGCCTGCACTTTCATGACTTGATCTCCCCGCTTGATAAAACTCGGCGTTGAACCGACCTTCAAGAATTTGCAGCTTGCATCCTGAAGATCAATGATAGAAAGATCGAGAGTTGAGTAGATTTCGTCTGTCGTCCGTAAAGACAGAATACTGTTGATCGTTTTTATCGCTATTTTTTCATCAATACCTGATTCGAGAATTTTTTCGAGCAGCTTAATCGTTTCATTGCTCTCATAATGGGCCCTCGCCCCATTGCCCATGCCGTCACTGATCGCGGCCGCATACTTTCTCGCCCCCAGTTCCATCATGCTGTAGCTGTCGCCGGAGACAAGGCCGCCGCCTTTTGCCGCATGAGCCGCGCCTGTCGATACCCGGTACGACTTGGTCGAACCGAACGCGACATGGCTGTAGCCATTCGGATGAGTCGAGTGCTGTTCGCTTTTGACAAGTATCTGCTCCTCAAGAATGTCAGACAGCATCGGGGCGATAATTTTCTCACTCTCGCCGTGTCCTCCGCTGAACGGGATTGTCATTTCGATATCAATATTGCCCTGCTCCAAGCTGTATATCTCGACATGCTGAATCTCGATTCCAAAATGCTGAAGCGCCTCTATCATTTGTTCTTCCTGAATAAAATGCTGCTCCCTCTCCCGTTTTATTTCCCGAGAAAAGTCCGCCATGACCTCAGAAACCCCCAACAGCTGCTCGGCAACAAGCCTTCTGCTGTCCTGAACTTTTCTCTTCAGTGTCAGATGGGCGTGATGGTGGGCAAGTTCGTCCTCAATCAGCTCTTCCACCTGTCTGGATTTGGAACAGTGCTGTTGAAACTCCTTTTTTAATCTGCGGTTTGAGGCATACTGTTTTTCTTCTGTTTCATGCATAACTTGTTTCATTAAGTCATATGTTTTATCAAAGTTTTGAACCCAGCATTTGCTTTTCTTATAGCAGGATTGGCAGGAATGCTCGGTGATTTTGCTTAAAAAGAGATCCACTTCCCCTTCTTCCGCCTGCTCATCGGAAGACGTCTGATGAAAGGTGGCGAAGCTCTCCGACAAGGCATGAAACACATTGGAGAACTGGTCTACTTTCTGGGCGGTGACATCTCTGATTTTCCTCGCGTACTGCTGCTGTTCCTGACTGTGCTCAGCAGTGCCCGGTATGTATCGCGCCACCTTTTTCGTAATCGATTGGGGCGTAATCAAAAACAAAACAACGGCAATCAAAGATTCATAAAGAGTGGTCATTAATCCGGCAGACCCTTCTCCATATAATGAAATCAGCAGTGAGCCGATCACTAACCCGACTGCGGCTCCGGCTTTCTTTCCTTCTTTCAGCAGCCCGCCAAGAAGCCCGGAAAACGCAAGCAGACTCATTTGATAGAGGTTCCCGATATTCGCAAGCCCGAGGATCAGTCCGGTCACAACACCGACCGTACAGCCGATGCTTGCCCCGCCGACAAAGGAAAAACTCAGCACGACATAGCGGGCCAGGATATGTTCAGCCTGCATTCCCTGAAATGAAACACCCGCAAGCCCGGTTAAAACGGATGCGATCAAGATCATAAAACAGATGATTTCTTCTATTTTTAACGATTGCTTCACTTTTTTGATCGTGAAAATCGGCAGGCTTTGTAAAAAGATCAGCGTCAAAATAAAGGCCAGGCCCGCCTCGACAACAGCCATCACATAATCATAGGTGGTAAAAGCGCCGCTTTCAAAATAAACAAATCCGATTCTCGCGGCAGCCATAGAGAAAAACACCACGATCGGCAGCATCTTCACCCGGTCCTGCACGATATATGTACCGATTTTTGAAAATAAAGTGAAGACGGCCAAAGCTGTGAGAATCAATAAAGAGTGTTTCGGCGAAATGGTTAAAGCGCCCGCAAGTAAAGACAGACAAGCATAGAAGGCTTTATCTCTTCTAATCAAAAGCATCGCTCCGAAAAACGGCAGCGCAAACGGAAGAACCTCAGATAATATGAAAGCCCGTCCAAGTAAAAAACCGATCACGACATAAATGAAACCCTTATAGAAAAAAAGTGAATGCGCTTGATGGACTGTAAGCTTTGCCGCCTTTTCAAAAAACGATTGCAGTTTTTCCAGAGCTTGTCCCGCCATCGGCCCGTTCACTCTTCTTTCCGCTTTTTCCATTGCTCTCATCCCCCACCTGTTTTATTCGTTGCTTGTCATTATAAATGAAAGCCCAGATAGGATTTTGTCAAAAGAAGGTAACAATACCAAAGAACTCTTCGACGCTTTCTCCCTTGTTCCCCTTTCCTTTCGTATTTCCTCCGACATTTCTCAAAAAGTTGTCTAAATATGAAAAAATCGGCTTCTGCAACAGAAGCCGATTCGCTTGATGACCCGTACGGGATTCGAACCCGTGTTACCGCCGTGAAAGGGCGGTGTCTTAACCGCTTGACCAACGGGCCAGATATATATGGTAGCGGCGGAGGGGATCGAACCCCCGACCTCACGGGTATGAACCGTACGCTCTAGCCAGCTGAGCTACACCGCCATATAAGGTGCTTATAAGCACAAGTTATATAATACAAAGGTTTCTTCATTCCGTCAACAGAAACTTTGAAGTTTTAATTTTCTGACTATAATGGCGCATACAAAAAAAGCACCCGCTGGGATAGACGGATGCTCCATGTATTTATAGAAAGCAGCAAGTTATCCTCTTCTTGCTCCGCGCCCTCCACGTTTTGATTCCGTGTTTCGTTTTAAAGATGATAAGCGGTCTTCGCTATCTTTAAGAAACTTGTTCATTTTCTGTTCAAAAGATTCTTTCGGACGGAAATCATTTCTAGGTCTGGCTTGCGGACGGTCTTTAGCTTTTTTAATTGATAAACCAATTTTCCCGTCTTTTTCAACGTTGATGACTTTCACTTCAACTTGATCGCCGACTTTTAAATGCTCGTTAATGTCTTTAACATAATTATCGGCTACCTCACTGATATGAACGAGACCGGTTGAGCCTCCAGGCAATTCAACAAATGCTCCGAAATTTGTAATACCTGTTATTTTCCCTTGCAACTTGCTGCCAACTTCAATCGACATAAAAAAAGTGCTCCTCCTTAGGCTTATAAAAAGATCGTTTGTTTAATTATACCTAAATAAAAATTTAAGTGTCAACAAGGCTACTTGCTCTTCTTTTCTACATTGAAGAGAATCTCACCATTTCCTGACATAAACAAGTCTCTTCTGGCAAGCTCTGTGACGTAATCCTCATCCTTTAATTTGGAAATTTCATCTTTTAAATCAGCCTGTTTCGCGTTCAATTCTTTCACTTGTTTTTCCAGCTGAGCTTTCTTTTCTTCGTTTGCGCTAAGGGAAGAGGTCTGTGACCACAGAGAACCCGCTAAGACAATAGCCGTCAACAACACAAGGGCGCCGAATACGATCAACCGTCTGAAAAGCCCTTTCCGCCTTCTTTTCATAAGCTGGGATTGCCGTTCAACCTGCTCTTTATAGTCGTTTTGGATTTCAGTTATTGTACGTTCTCTAGATAGATTCAAACCAGACGGTCCTCCTTTCACCTTTTCAAAATACGTATCATGGTCGATCTGATTGTTATGATTAGTTTCTTGCTCTTTTGTAAAAATCCTGCACTTTTTTGAAAATATCGTTTGAAAGTAAGACGCCACTTTTCAGGAAGAAGTTTCAATAATTGTTTCAACAGGAAAAACAGCGGATACAGCAAAAACGTTACGATCTTAAAAAGACACTTCGCAAAAAAGGCACTCACCCGATAGGAGTATAAAGAAACAACCGTGATCAGCCCGATGAGCAGCTTAAAGAGCAGAAGCACCGGACGGAACAGCACGTGCTGAATGAGCTTTTTTGCGAATTGGTAAAGAGACACCGCAAGATGAATGGCAAATTTCAGTATTTTTATATACATTCGTTTAAACAGGCTTTGGTACGTCGCAATCCCCAGTAAGACAGCCAAGAAAATGTATACCCTGAGTTCTCCTTCATTCACGTTGAGCAGCACATAGAAAAACAGCAGACCTTGTACAATCCAAAAGAGAATGTCATGAATGAATAACAGCCATCTGGCCGTTTTGGCACGGCTGACAAACAGCCTGTATGTATCAAGCGACGCTCCGAGCCAGGCGCCCATACCGGTCATTGCCAGCATCGTATAAAATTGGGTGGTCAGCGTCATTTAAACAACTTGCTAAAAAACCCTTTAGCTTTATCCCCTTGCTGCTCGTCTAAATATACAAGGTCAAACACCCTGCCTTTTATAGATACAATCCCTTTTTCCACATCAAGATTTTTCATCTGCAGGTTCTCGCCTCTGACGGAAAGCATTCCCATAACCGTTTCCAGCAAAAACTCTTCGTTGTCAAAACTTTCTACATGCTTGACGCCCGAAATGTCTAAATGCTTTCTCCCTTTCATCGTTACATCATGCTGTTCCGGAACAGAAGAAGAACCTTTTTGCTCATAATATGAATTCATCTATTCAGCCCCCATATCCTCGATACTTTTAGCATTATTACTGCATTGTATGAGGCGGGAGCCTTGTTTAGAACAAGCCTATTCGCCGAGTTTTTCTTCCTTGACGATTGTATACATGCCCGCGGCTTCTTCTTTTTTCGTTGTTTCTTTCAATTCGTTTACCTTCACGGTGACAAGTTTCTGGCCGAAGCGGACCGTCAGTTCATCACCGGCTTTTACGTCTGAGCTGGCTTTCGCCTGATTCCCGTTAACTGTGATTCTCCCTTGATCGGCGACCTCTTTCGCCAATGTGCGGCGTTTAATTAATCTGGATACTTTTAAAAACTTATCAAGTCTCATATCAGAATCTCCTCTCCATTTCTTTTGCTTCATCCCACAATTTGTCCATTTCCTCAAGTGACATTGCGGTCAATTCAAGGCCCTTTGCTGCCGCTTCTTTCTCAATATAAGCAAAGCGTCTGCGAAATTTGTCATTTGTCATGGCGAGCGCTTCCTCAGGCTCAATTTTATAGTATCGGCCGATATTGACCAATGCAAATAAAACATCGCCGAATTCAGCTTTTAAGCTGATTTCATCTGCTGATTCGGCGGAAGCCTCTGCAGAAAATTCCTTCAGCTCTTCATTTACTTTATCCCATATATCCTGAACGTCATCCCAGTCAAAGCCGATTTTTGCGGCTTTTTTCTGAAGCTTGGCCGCTTTTGCAAGAGAAGGCAGTGTTTTCGGCACGGCATCCAGCAATGAAGTGGATGTTGTTTGCTTTTCCGCCTTTTTGATTTCTTCCCAGTTGGCGACGACATCATGTTCATCCTGAACCTTAACATCCTTAAACACATGCGGGTGCCGTCTGACCATCTTCGCACTGATGTCTCTGATGACATCATCAATTGAGAAATACCCCTCGTCTTCTCCGATCTGGGCGTGCAGCATAACCTGAAGCATGACGTCCCCGAGTTCTTCTATCATGTGATCCGTGTCCTCTTCGTCAATGGCCTCAAGCAGTTCGTAGCATTCCTCAATCATATACTTCTTTAATGACTGGTGTGTCTGCTTTTGATCCCACGGACAGCCGTTCGGCCCGCGAAGCTCGCGAATAATACTTCGGAATGCAGAAAATTCCTGGTAAAGGAGTTCTTCTTTTTTAATCGGCGGAACATACACGCTTGTTAAGTTATTTATTTCTACATTGCGGTCAAGCTCAAACAAAGGCACCTTGGTCATCTTTTCTCCCTTGCTTCCGGCTGCCGTGACGATGACCACTTCATAGTCGTCAGGCAATTTCTCCATAAGCGTCAGCTTCACCTCAGAGGCCGTCATTTGGTCATAAACCTGGCAAATGATCAGGTGATGGCGGAGTTCGAGCTCATCCGGCGTCATTGTTTGCGCATCCGTAAATTGAAACCCTTCAATCGGATCAATTCGCAATGCATTAAAAATGGCATCCAAAAAGCTTTGCCCTCCGGCAGTATGAACAGCTACCTGTTGTTCTTCCCGGCGTTCAAATAACAGCTGAACGGTTTTCTCAGCGACAAACGGATGCCCGGGCACAGCGTAGACGACATCCTCTTGCTTCGCTTTTTCAAACAGAATGTCCGCGATCTCTTCATAGACCGCTTCAAACTGATCATGTTTTTCATAAATATCATCAAAATACCGGATGTCCGCTTCCGTCTCTTGCTCTAATTCCGGAATCAAAGGGTGGTCTTTCGTTCTTATATATAAATGCTTCGCCTGAGTCAGCAGCTTATGTATGCCCACTGTCAACTGATCCATGTCTCCGGCGCCGAGGCCGACGACCGTAATGTTACCTGCCATGTTTTTCTCTCCTCTTTTTCAATTTGCTTAAAGCACTGCCGAAAGGAAGGCCGCTCAGCTCTTCGTCCGTGAAAATCTTCATTCTTATCATACAATAAATAAACAATAGCCCTCCGATGACCGACGCAGACAGACTCTCACATACAGCTCCGGCCCTGCTGACGGGAAGAAATAACTGCCATAGCTTCATATATACGAGCAGAAAGAAGACCATCAGCAGACTGCACCAGCACAGACGGGCAATCACGCCGCCGATATTCGTCAGCCAGCCCTTCGACCAAATTCTCCGGAGATTCAGGCACGCAACTGCGGCAAATGCCAAGACGGTCGCCAGTGCCGCTCCTGTAATACCCCAGCCGGGGACCAGCCAAACATTCAGCACCCATTTCAGCGCCCCTCCCGCCAAAACGGATACGGCGGGGAAAACGGTATGTCCCGCTCCTTGCAGAATCGCGGCTGCTGTAAGCGCAATCGAGGCAAAAAAGATAGATAAGCTGAATATTTGTAAGGTCTGCGTCCCCTCACTGTTTTGGAAAAGCATGATATTCACCGGCTCTAAAATGCAAAAAAGCCCGGCTGATGCACCGATCCCTACCGCAAGGCAGAGCTTGACGGCTGATGTCGCTTTCTCTTTTATGATAAACGGGTTATTCTCATGCACCGCTTTTGAAATTGAAGGAACCAATGACGCGGCGATACTGATGGCAAACACGGTTCCCAGCTGAAGGAGCGGCTGTCCGCGGTCATATATGCCTTTCAGCTGTTTCGCGGCATGACTCTCCGTCCCGTCTGAAAGCAGTGAATATAAGTTTAAGGCGTCTACAAGCTGAATCAAAAGCATGAGTACACTGCTGATACAGATGGTGACTGAATAAAGCAGCAGCTTTTTTACAATGACGGCCGTTTCGATATGTCCGCCGTCTTTCTTGGTTTCTTCCCGCTTATACCAGAAAACAGCCAATACACAAAGGGCCGCCAAGCTTCCGGCAATTGATCCCGAAGCCGCCCCCGCACCAGCCGCGTATAATGAACGGCCGCTTTTCAAAAGCCAGAAGGATAAACCGAGAAGCACCGCCACGCGAAGAAGCTGTTCCGTAATCTGGGATAAGGCTGACGGCATCATATCATGCACACCTTGGAAATACCCCCGGAAAACCGACGTAAACGGAAACAGTATGAAAGCGAACGCCGCGACCCTTATCAGCATCACAAGGCGGGCGTCACCCATAAAACCGGCCAACGGCGCCGCGCCGGCATACATGAGCGCAAACAGAACAAGTCCGGCCGCCGTGACATAAAGGGCGGAAATTTTCATTATTTTTTGTTTATGATCGCTATAATCGTTCATTAATTTTGAGATGATTACCGGAAAACCGGATGTTGACAGCATGACCGCGATCCCTAAAAACGGATACACCTGCTGATAAATGTAAAACCCGACGTCACCGACAATATTCTGAAAAGGAACCCTGTACACGGCGCTTAATATCTTCGTTACGATACCCGCAACGACGAGCACAAAAGCACCTTTCCATGCCGATTGCCGCTTGGCGCCAACTGAATCGTTCATCCAAAAGCTCCTTCCAGCCGCTAGAAAATTACGTCTATAAAACGAGCTTATTATATCACAATCCTAACGGCCGAACCGATAGAGAGCACATATGAATATGAAAAAGAACAGCACTTGTATAAGAGCTGCTCTTTCTCCGTTTTCTTATTTCAATAATGGTAATAAGACCTACTGCTCCATTTGTCTCGCCAAAAAACTGGCTGCCGTTTCTACCGCTTTATGTTCTACTTCTCCAAGTGCCTGTTCCTTGGAAAAGATGACCACGGCACCGATAGGATCGCCATTTGCCACGATCGGAGCTATTGTATAGGAGCTCATATCTTCATCAATGTCATTAACAAGCTGCGCGGACTTCACGTCGTTTTCTACCACTGAGCTGCGCTGATCCATCGTTTTTTCGAGCAAATCGCTGATGGCTTTGTTCAGAAATTCTTTTTTCGAACTGCCTGAAACGGCAATATACGCGTCACGGTCGCAAATCAAGACGGAATGGCCGAGACTGTCATACAAAGCATCTGCATATTCCTTCGCAAAATCGCCAAGCTCACTGATAGGAGAATATTTTTTCAATATAACTTCTCCGTCGCGGTCAACGAATATTTCAAGCGGGTCTCCTTCCCTGATTCGCAGTGTTCTCCGAATTTCTTTAGGAATGACGACCCGTCCTAGATCATCAATACGACGTACGATACCTGTAGCTTTCATCTCTCTGGTGCCTCTCTTTCATGTGATGATATTTAAGGGAAAGTACTAAAGCTCTTTACTTTATGTAGCTTCCGCCACTCGCTTGAAATTAGTATCCGTCACATCAAATGTAATATACACCAGAGAGTAACAATTTTTATGAAGACGCGATTGTTTCTTTCTTCACATCCTGAAGGCCTTTCAGCATGCCGAGCACGGTTTCCAGCCACTCTTCCGTTTTGCGGCCTTTCGTCTGTACTGAGATTTTCAGCTTTTTCCCTTCCATTCCCAGTCCGATCTGCCGGCCGTATTTATTGCCGAGTTCGAACAATTTCTGGCCGTCAATCTGTGCGCTGGCCTCTTCAGAAATGGTAAATCTGATCGCGTCTTTATCCTGCTTGATGAGTTCGACGCGTTCATATTTTCCGTATACCTTCATCTCAGCAACCGTAAACAGCCATTCAACCTCTTTAGGGTAGCTGCCGAACCTGTCGATGATTTCATCTTGAAGCTCATTTTTCTCCTCAATTGTGGCGATTGACCTGAAGCGTTTATACATGTCGATTTTTTGCTTGCCGTCTTGTATATAGTTTTCAGGAATATACGCGTCAAGCTCGATATCGATTTCTGTCTCAAACTGTTCACTTTTCGGAATATCGCCTTTCCGCTCTTCAATCGCTTCCTTGAGCATTTGCGAGTACAGGTCAAAACCGACTGAGTCGATAAAGCCGTGCTGCTGGGCGCCGAGAAGGTTCCCCGCTCCCCTGATCGTCAAGTCACGCATGGCGATTTTAAAGCCTGATCCCAGCTCGGTAAATTCTTTAATCGCCTGCAACCGTTTTTCCGCCACCTCAGTGAGCACTTTGTCTCTGCGGTACGTAAAATACGCATAAGCGACGCGGTTGGAACGGCCGACCCGTCCTCTCAGCTGATACAGCTGAGACAGCCCCATTTTGTCTCCGTCGAACACAATCAAGGTGTTGACATTTGGTATATCTACGCCTGTCTCAATAATAGTCGTGCTGACAAGGACGTCTGATTCCCCTTCCAGAAAATTGAGCATGACGCTTTCCAATTCATTTTCGGTCATTTTTCCGTGGGCATATGCCACTTTCGCATCGGGAACAAGCATGGAAATTTCATCAGCCTTCCGCTCGATGTCATCCACGCGGTTGTACAAGAAATATACCTGTCCTCCGCGCGCCAGTTCTCTTTCGATGGCTTCCCGCACAAGCGCGCCGTTGTATTCCACGACATATGTCTGAACAGGGAAACGGTTTTCCGGCGGCGTTTCAATAACAGATAAGTCCCGCACACCGAGCATGGACATATGAAGCGTACGCGGTATCGGCGTCGCTGTAAGAGTCAGCACATCGACATTGGCTTTGATCTGTTTGATTTTTTCCTTATGCGTTACGCCGAAGCGCTGCTCTTCATCAATGATGAGCAAGCCGAGATCTTTATAGACGACATCTTTAGATAAAAGCCTGTGGGTTCCGATTACGATGTCTACCGTTCCGTTTTTCAGGCCTTTAATCGTTTCATTGGATTCTTTTCTCGTTCTGAATCGGCTGAGAAGACCGATGTTAATCGGATAGTCCTGGAAACGCTCCATAATGGTTTCATAATGCTGCTGCGCGAGTATTGTCGTCGGCACAAGAAGCGCGACCTGCTTTCCGTCTGCGATCGCTTTAAAGGCCGCTCGGATGGCTACCTCCGTCTTCCCGTAACCCACATCACCGCAAAGCAAACGGTCCATCGGGCGCTCTCTTTCCATATCCTTTTTAATCTCCTGAATGGAACGGAGCTGGTCCTCTGTTTCCTGATAAGGGAAAGCAGATTCGAACTGCCGCTGCATTTCATGATCCGGCGAGAACGCATAGCCCTTGCTTGCTTCCCGTTCCGCATAAAGCTTAATCAGATCATCGGCAATATCCTGAACGGAGTTTTCAACTTTTTTCTTCACCCGTTTCCATTCACTGCCGCCCAGTTTATAAAGCTTCGGTTCTTTTCCTTCAGAACCGACGTACTTCTGCACCTGGTCGATTTGTTCTACAGGGACGTACAGCTTATCGCTGCCCTGATAATGAATGTTGAGGTAATCTTTATGAATGCCTTTGATTTCTAATGTTTCAATCCCCAAATACTTACCGATCCCGTGGTTGACGTGGACGACATAGTCGCCGACCTGAAGCTCGGAATAGCTTTTGATCCGTTCGGCATTTGTCAGCTTCTGCTTTCTCGGCTTTTTCTTGATTCGGTTTTTGAACAGCTCTTCCTCCGTAATGACGGCCAGCTTCATCAGCGGCAGTTCAAAACCGGATTGCAGCTCGCCTTCCATGACATAGACCTGTCCTTGCACAAGCGCTTTGGAGCTGTCCGTTTTTGCGGCTTCAATTTCGTAATCAGCCAGCACGGATGCCAATCTGTCGGTTCTGTCCTTATTTGCGCCTAAAAAGACGACGGTGAAGTTTGATTTCTTAAAGCGCTCCATTTCACCTGCGAGCACATTCATCTGCCCGTGAAAACTCTGCATCTGCCGGCTTGTCACATTCACGATATTCTGAGGGCTTGTATGCTGGACATGACGCAAAAATAATGAATAATAAATAGCCGGGCGCCGCTTTTCGCTCATAAGCTCCTGAAAGCTGAAGGATAAATGAATGTCATGCAGAATTTTCCCTTCCTCGAGCAGACTTGTCATAAATTCGGCCTCTTCTTTTTGCAGCTGATCCTCCATTTCATGAATGCGGCTGACCTCGTCTAACAGTAACAACGTGTCTGCCGGTGTATAATCTAGCAAACTAGCAGGTTTTTCGTAAAAGTACGAGAGATACTTCACAAGTTCCTGATCAGTCTGTCCCGTTGATAACCGTTCTTTATCATGTGAGATATTGATATGAAGCATTTCCTTTTGTTTGTCCTGCTTCAGCTTTTTCAGACTGTCGGCAAGCCCTTTATCGAGCCTTTCCATCGCCCGGGCTTTTTCTTCCGCCCTGATGATCAATTCCTTCGCCGGTCCGATCGCCACATGTTTGAGCGTCTCAATTGATCTCTGGTCATCAGAATTGAAGCTTCTGATGGAATCGACCTCCGTATCAAACAGTTCAATTCGCACCGGATGCTCCGACGTCAGCGGATAAATGTCGATAATTCCGCCGCGAATACTGAATTCACCGGGTGCAGAAACCATATCGGAACGCTCATACCCCACCTCTACAAGGCGCGCGGACAGCTGATCCGGTTCTATTTCGTCTCCGAGTGAAATGACGAGCTGGCTGCTTTTCCACAGCTCCTTCGGCGGAAGCATTCTTCTCACTGCCGCAACGGGCGCCACAACGACCGGCGCTTCTCCGTTTGTTAATCTATTAATGACATCAAGCCGCTGAGCGCGCAGTTCAGGGCTCGCTACCGCAATTTCTGAAGAAATCAATTCATTCACGGGGTATAAAAAAACAGATTGATCCCCGAGAAGCGCCGTCAGATCTTCCGTCACTTTTTGGGCCTGATATAAATTATGGGTGATAAAGAAAATCGGCCTTTTCGTTTCCTGTGCAAGGGCGGAGGTAAAAACAGAACGCGCGGAACCTGACAGACCCGCAAGCAGCTGTTCCTTCAGCCCCTCATGTAAACCGTTGACAATGGATTTAAAATCATCGCTTTCTTTAATAAAGGTTTGAATGTTGTCCATATGGGCCCTCCTCTCTATTTTCTGCAAGAACAGAAAAACGCTTTGGTCTAGAATCTACACCAAAGCTTCTTATTGAATAAATGTGTTGTGTTCATGGTAGTGCGGATTGCGCTCCAGCGCCTCTTGGCAGTCTTCACAAATTGTAAGAACATGGACATCTCCATTGTCTTTATATGAAATCATATCGTTTCTTTCCTCATTTGTTAAGTGCTGAAATCCAAGTGACTGTGTCGGCACCGTCGAATATTCCAGGCTCCCTACCTTAAAGCCGCAGTGGCGGCAGAAATAATGCAAAGCCATACGTTGGACCTCCTGATGTGAAAAAATCATTTTTCCCTAGTATGGTCTCCCATTATTTATCTTATACATTTGCATTAAATTCGTTCATGACTTCTAAAAATGGTTTCGTTAAGGAAGCTTCGCAGGCTTTTACGGTTTTTGAGACGGCATCATTGATATGCGGCGCTTCTTCCTTCGTAAAAGCTCCCAGTACATAGTCAACGACTTTCATTCCGTTGACGGGGCGGCCGATTCCGATTCTGACCCGGTCAAATTCAGGGGTTCCGAGGTGCTGTATAAGCGATTTAATTCCGTTATGTCCGCCTGCGCTCCCTTTCGTCCGGAGCCTGATTTTCCCCGTCGGAAGATCAAGGTCATCGTATATGACTTTCAGATCTTCATGATCGGCATCATAATAATCCAGTATCGGCCGCAAACATTCCCCTGATAAATTCATATATGTAAGCGGTTTAACAAGTAGAACTTTTTTTCCGGAAACAAACCCCATTCCGTAAAGTCCGTTGAATTTCGTTTTATTCAATTCAATATTCCATTCTTTAGAAAGCTCGTCAATGGCCATAAAGCCGACATTATGTCTCGTGTTCTCGTAGGTTTTTCCCGGGTTACCCAGACCGGCAATCACAAGCATCGTAAATCCTCCCTCAACATCGCTGTAATTCTTCTCATTCTAGCACAAAAGACGTAACCTCGGGCGGGTTACGTCTTAAAGCGCTTATTGATTTTCTCCTTCGGGCTCTTCCCCAGGAGACGGTTCTGCATCTTCTTCGAATGCTTCCTGCTTAGGAGGAAGGATGGAAGCCACGACTTCTTCCGGATCGTTTGTAAATGTATAATTGCCGTCAGCAGTCAGATCTGCGATGGTCAGCACATCATTCATTTCAAGCCCGGAAATATCAACATTGATTGTCTGAGGGATGTCCTTCGGCTTAGCCTTAATCGAAAGCTCATGCAGCGGCTGCTGGATGACGCCTCCGTCTTTGACTCCCTTCGCCTCTCCCGTCAGCTGAATCGGCACCTCGGCCTCCAGCTCCTCACTCATATTCACGACTTGAAAATCGGCGTGCGTCAATTCGTTTTTGAGCGGGTCTGTCTGAAGATCAGTCACCATAACCGATTGCTGATTTCCGTTGACATCAATTGTGATAATCGTGTTTTTTCCTTCGTCCCGCAATGTTTTAAGCAATTCGACACTGTCTAAAGAGACAGGCGTATTCGTTATTTCTTTACCGTATATAATCCCTGGAACATGTCCTGAATGACGGATTTTCCGAAGCGTCGAACGTTTAAAATCTGTTCTTTCATTTGCTTTTAAAGTTGCCATATTCAGCACCATCCTAATTATCGTTTTATCGTCCTATTAGAACAATACCCACAATAACTGGGATTTAAACCTTAAAATTTCGGTTTAGCTGAATAAATAGCTGACAGATTGTTTCTCGTGAACGCGGATAATCGCTTCAGCCAGAAGCGGTCCGACAGAAAGCTGCTTAAAGCGTTCGATTTTTTTCTCATCAGGAAGTTTAATGCTGTTCGTTACGACAAGCTCCTTGATTTTAGAGTTATTGATCCGCTCAACGGCAGGGCCTGACAGTACAGGGTGCGTACAGCATGCATACACTTCTGCAGCTCCGTTTTCAACCAGCGCGTTAGCGGCAAGTGTGATTGTGCCGGCCGTATCAATAATATCATCGATCAGAATCGCTGTTTTACCTTCCACGTTACCGACGATGTTCATCACTTCTACCTCATTCGGTCTAGGACGGCGTTTGTCGATAATCGCGATCGGCGCTTTCAGACGGTCCGCAAGTTTGCGGGCGCGCGTCACACCGCCGTGGTCAGGAGAAACAATAACGATATCTTTCAAGTCTTTACCTTCAAAGTAATGGCCTAAAATCGGAACACCCATTAAGTGGTCAATCGGAATATCAAAGAAACCTTGAATTTGCGGCGCGTGTAAATCAAGCGCGATCACGCGTGTCGCACCCGCTGTTTCAAGCAGGTTTGCAAAAAGTTTTGCCGTAATCGGTTCACGTGATCTTGCTTTTCTGTCCTGGCGCGCATAACCGTAGTACGGAATGACAATGTTGATTGTTTTCGCGGAAGCGCGCTTTAAAGCGTCAACCATAATCAGCAATTCCATGATGTGCTCGTTGACCGGCGCACTTGTAGACTGAATGATATAGCAATCACAGCCGCGAATACTTTCTTCTATGTTGATCTGGACCTCTCCGTCACTGAATCTTGTAACAGAGCACTTTCCTAATTGAACCCCTACATTATCCGCGATTTCTTTTGCAAGTTCTGGATTTGAATTCAAAGAAAAAATCTTTAAATTCTTATCTCCGTATTCGTTAGACATGGTAAACCTCCGATTTTAGGATTATTTTTTATGAATGTTTTTCACATAATCTTCTTTATTTACTTGTCTTGCTCTGGCAATGGCAAGCGCTTCGCCCGGCACATCTTCAGTTACGGTTGAACCCGCAGCGACGTACGCGCCTTCTCCCACTGTAACAGGAGCGACCAGATTGGAGTTGCAGCCAATAAAGGCGCCGTCTTCAATTTTGGTTAAATACTTTTTCTTCCCATCATAATTGACCGTGATGGAGCCGCAGCCCAGATTCACATCCGTGCCCACTTCGGCATCACCGATATAGCTTAAATGAGATGCTTTGCTCCGGTCGCCGAATTGTGTTTTCTTGATTTCAACAAAGTTTCCGATCTTCACTTCATTGCCGATTGCGGAATCGGGTCTGATGTGAGCAAAAGGACCGATATTTACATCATTCCCAACTTTGCTGCGATTGACAACGGATTGTTTAATCACAGTGCGGCTGCCGATTGAGCTGTCCTCTATCTCAGTGTGGGGGCCGATGACACATTCATCGCCGATTTCAGCTTGTCCCTTTAACACAGTTCCGGGATAAATAACTGTATCTTGTCCGATACGTGCGTCAGGTGAGATGTACGTATTCATCGGATCGATTAAAGTGACTCCGTTCTGCATATGCCGTTTGTTAATACGCTCTTTCATATACATTTCAGCCTGAGAAAGAGCGACTCTATCATTCACTCCGAGCGTCTCTTGGAAGTTACCAGTCTGGTAAGCGGCAACAGTTTCGCCTTCGTCTTTGAGGATTTCGATCACATCCGGCAGATAATACTCGCCTTGGGCATTTTCATTCGAAACCTGTTCGATGACACGAAAAAGAGCCTCGTTATCAAAACAGTACGTTCCCGTGTTAATTTCTTTCACAAGACGTTCTTGCTCCGAAGCATCCTTGTGCTCCACGATTTTTTGAACGGCGCCGTCTTCACTGCGGATGATTCTTCCGTATCCGGCGGGATCGTCGGCAACGGCCGTTAACACCGTGGCTTTTGCACCTTTGTCTGTATGTTCATTCAGCATGGCTTCCATCGTCTCCGCCGTCAGAAGCGGTGTATCGCCGCAAATAACGATCGTGACACCCTTTTCTCCGTGAAGAAATGGTTTTGCCTGTTTGACCGCATGAGCCGTACCGAGCTGTTCTGCTTGGAGAGCGTAATCGCTTTTCTGTCCGAGCTGCTTCTTCACATCTTCGGCGCCGTGTCCTACGATGGTGACAAGCTTCGCTAAAGATAATTTCAGAGCTTCGTCTGCGACGTGCTCTACCATAGGCTTTCCGCATACCGGATGAAGGACCTTGTAAAGCTTCGATTTCATTCTCGTTCCTTTTCCGGCAGCTAAAATCACTGCAAACCGCTTATCCATTTAATGGCCTCCAATATCCCTTTTATCCATAGAAAAATATATCCTAAATAGCTGTTGATTTCAAGAAGACATCAAAAAGTGCAAGAATTTTCTATGTAATCGCTTTATTACTGAAAAATCAGATTTAAAAAAGGACTGCCGGAAAAGGCCTTGTGTCAGCCTTTATCAGCAGTCCTTACATTTTGTTATGTTTAAGAAGCCCCGGCTTCTTCATATTCTAATGCTTCAGAATCACCCAAACGATGATACTCATTTAAAACAGCATCCTGGATCTTGCCCCGCGTGCTGGAATTAATAGGATGAGCAATATCGCGGAATTCTCCATCAGGGGTGCGTTTACTCGGCATCGCAACGAAAAGACCATTGTTTCCATCAATCACACGAATATCATGTACAACAAATTCGTGATCCAGCGTGATGGATGCAATCGCTCTCATGCGACCATCGGTATTCACGCGGCGTAATCTTACGTCAGTAACTTCCACAGTAGTTCACCACCTTTTCCCTATATAAAAGCATTAGTCTAACAATTCCACGATTCTTTTTAAATTCCTGCACGTTTCAAAAAGTTTTTTTGAAAATATAGGATATACATACACAATTAGGTGATAAACCATATTTGGGGATCATATACTGCATAAAAAAAGTGATCCCGAATACCGGAACCACTTTTCTGAGATTTAAGATTTCACCAGCGCAATGACTTCAATTTCCACGAGAGCGTCTTTCGGCAGTCTCGCCACTTCCACACAAGACCTTGCCGGCTTATGTACATCAAAGTATTGTCCGTACACTTCATTCACTTCCGCAAACTGCTCCATATCAGCAATAAACACCGTTGCTTTGACAACCGTCTCGAGAGAAGCGCCCGCTTCTTTCAGCACAGCTTTTAAATTGCTGAACACCTGATGCGTTTGTTCTGTGATATCACCGTTTACCATTTCTCCTTCAGCAGTAAGAGGAATCTGGCCTGAGCTGTAAAACATGTTGTTTACGATGATTCCCTGTGAATATGGCCCGATCGCTGCCGGCGCGTGTTTTGTATGGATTGCTTTTGTCATTTTTCTGTCTCCCCATTCTTTAAATGCTGTTCTTTAAAAAATCGCAGAAAATTGCCGTTTTGAATCTCAATCGTTTTGTCTTTCATATTGATGGTTGAAAGCGTGAGCAGTGACATGTATTCATCGACAAGCCGTTCATTCACTCCCTCGGCTTCAACCAAGACGCCTATTCCCGCAACGTTTGCGTTAAACTCATCAAGCAGGCTGATCATGCCGTTAATGGTGCCGCCGGCTTTCATAAAATCGTCAATAATCAAAACGTTCGAACCCGTAGCCAAACTTCTTTTCGCAAGCGACATCGTTTGAATGCGGTTAGACGACCCTGATACATAATTGATGCTCACCGTGGAGCCTTCCGTCACCTTATTGTCTTTTCGCACGATGACAACCGGAACGTTCAGATAACTGGCCGCTGCGTAAGCAAGAGGGATTCCTTTTGTCGCAACGGTCATCACCACATCAATCTCCCGCTCCGCAAAAACGGAAGCAAAAAGCCTGCCTACATGAGAGAGGACAGATGGTTTTCCTAAGATATCCGTTAAATATACATAACCGCCCGGAAGGATACGCTCAGGATTTACTAAAGACTGTCCCAGCTCCTGTATAAAGGCTTCTGCTTCAGCCTGTTTCACTTTCGGAATGTATTTGACGCCTCCGGCAGCTCCCGGCACTGTAAGCAGCGTCCCAATGCCTTGCTGTTCAAAGGTCTGTTTAATAATCGTTAAATCTTCACTGATTGATGACTTTGCTGATTGATACCGTTCTGAGAAAAACGTTAACGGTATTAATTCATGCGGATGGGTTAACAAATAATTTGTTAAGTCCACCAATCTGCCGCTGCGACGAAACTTCATGAACTTACCCCCAAAATCCGAATAATTTAAAAATAATATAACTTAACATACGGATTTAATCAAGAGCATTCTGTTCGCCGATCATCCGCACCGCGTACACTTGATCACAGAAACCTCTTAACCCGTTATAAATCCGCTGCACCTTCGATTCGTATTGAACCAAACCGAATACAGTCGGTCCGCTTCCGCTCATTAACACCGCATCAGCGCCGAAGCGTTTCATTTGATTTTTAATCATCGCCACCTCGGGATGGAGGCTGAGCGTAACTGACTCCAATACGTTTCCTAATTGTCCGCATACCTTTTGGAAGCTTTTTTCTTCAATCGCGTCAATCATCGCCTGCACATCAGGATGCCGAACCTGCTGTAAGTTCAGCCGGCGGTACACTTCGGCAGTTGATACCCCGATCGTCGGTTTGGCAAGCACGACCCAGCAATGAGGCGGAGCACTGATGTGCCTGATCTTCTCACCGCGTCCGGTTGCCAGGGCAGTGCCTCCGTATACACAGAAGGACACGTCTGAACCGATTTCAGCTCCAAGCTCCGCGAGCTCTTCGACAGAAAGCTTTAAATCCCAAAGCCTGTTCAGCCCTCTGAGCGTGGCTGCCGCATCGCTGCTTCCGCCGGCAAGCCCTGCCGCTACAGGGATCACTTTTGTAATCATAATGGAAACGCCTTTTTTGACTTGAAATCGTTCTTTAAGCAGTTTGGCTGCCTGATAAGCCAGATTCCTTTGATCATCCGGAACAAAGCGATTATGCGACGCCACTCTGATAACGTTTTCGGGCAGTTCTGTCAGTTCAATCCGATCTGCCAAATCAATTGTCGTCATGATCATCTCCACTTCGTGATAACCATCCGGGCGTTTACTTGTCACATCGAGGGACAGATTGATTTTGGCCGGCGCTTTTTCTAAAATACGCATAGCTTTCACCTACTTCTCCATCTAAACATAAGTATGAACATTGTATCACATTTGGAGACCCGGAGGTACTTATCCGAAATTGACGCCGGTTTTGACAGCCGATAGAAAAAACCGGGGAACGGATTGTCCCCCGGGCCACTGCATTATCGGTTATTTTGGTTCTGAGCCGCCATCTGCTGTTCGGCAATCTCAATCGCGCGTTTTACCATATTCCCGGCGTCACGCGCCCGAATGCCTCCCCAGCCCTCGTTTTTCACCGTATCGTAAAAACCAAGGTCCTTCGCCAGCTCATATTTGAACTCATCTGACATAACTCCACGACGTCTGCCCAAACGAAACAACCCCTTTTATAGAATTGATCACCATTCGTGCACGCCACGATAAAACATGTGACACTTATAGCTTCCGTTTAATCGGCTGAAACTTTCGAGGGAATAATTAGAAGAGCTTTAGAAGGCAAAACAAAAAGCAGTAAACAAAAGGTTCACTGCCCATTAAAATGCTACTGAGCTTGCCGCATCGTCATTGAATGTCAATTCAACAGTCTCAGTCAGAATATCAGCATAACTGTATGAAACTCTTTCAAACGAATTCTCGTCTTGATCTAGTTGTATCACAAAAACAGAAGGGTACGTCTCAGCTAAAATGCCCGAACGCTCAATCGTTTTTCGGCGGCCGCCGTTTGCTTTTAACGTAAGCCGTTTACCTAAATTCCCATCAAGCGATCTTTTTATATCGGACAACGTCTTCGCCATTGCATCCACCTCACTACATTTATTGTACAACAAGAGCCCAATTTTGTCAAATAAAATTTAAATTATATCAACGTTAATAAGTCATTGTCAACAAAATTATTTTGACAAAATTCTATTGATTTCTGCGTTATTTTTCACAAGTTCCGGAAATTTATGTATCAATTTGTAAAATAATTAACCCGCATAGCGAAATATATGCGGGTTTTATCACTCATCCATTTGATTTATACGGCATACCGACACGCAGCACACCCTTCGTTTCAATTCCTCCCAGCCCTTTCTCTCTCGTCAGCGTATTTCTCAGGACATCCCATACATTGATCCGCTCCATAAACGGGGTGAAGCTGATTTTCGCGACAATATATACCGGGTCAAGCGCGTGGATATTGACGCGTGACGGCGAACTTGCGAAATTCGCGCCCGCTCTGATTAAAGACTCGAAATGAGATTGGCACGCCCCCGCGAATATGACCAGCTGATCCAAATGAGGTACTTTACGCCTCGCTCTTTGAACGGTTTCGACAAAGTGTTTGGAATGCCTGTAGGCGCTTAAATCGTTCACGCCTCCCTTATGCTTGGAATATGCATCATGGCCGGTGATGACTAAAATATCCGGCCTGTATTTATCAAGCAGCTCGTCAATTGATGCCGGCATTTTTTTCTCATGGCAATGAATTCCGTATACCGGCACACCGATTTTTTCATAAAAGTTCAGGCACTTTTTCAAATAGGCCTCATCGCCGTCCAGATGCAATACCTTTCCGGGCATATGAAAGTAGTGCTCCTGATGCTGATATTGATTTGTCGCATAATATTCCTGTTTTTCCCGAAGCAGCTTATAATCCTGGCGGAGCAGCTCGAGAGATTCATTCATCCTGCTTTCATCTCTTTTCTTTCTCATGGCCTGTTCGTCTTTTCTGACAGGCTCCAAATCAGAAAAATCAGCATCCGCAATCAATCTGACTTCGTCACCATGCAGGATGGCAATTGAATTTCCGTTGCTTGTTTGCTCTATACCGATAATGCGAAATAAAACATCCATTTGATAGGATTTCCTGGCTACCATATCTCCTATTTGAAATTGCACGTTACCCACTCCACAAATAGACTAAGCCTCATCATGAAAGAAGTCTTGGCAAATACACCTCTTTCCGCTGCGGCGCTTGATGTTTCAAGCTTTTCTTGCAGTTGAATGAATAAGGTTCTCCTCTAGCCTATGTAGCGGCAGTCCAAGTGGTGACGCAAAACAAAAAGCCCTCTTAGAAAAGGGCTTTATGCAATCCGTTGGACAGGAGCGCGAATTCTTCTATGGACAGGGATTCACCGCGCCGCTTTCCGTCAATATTCGTTTCTTGAAGAACTTCTTCAATTTGAGCTTTTTTCTCTTTTCCGCCCGGAAGATTGTTCACAAGGTTGTTAAGCAAGGTTTTCCGGCGCTGTGCGAAGCTTGCTTTAATCAGCTGGAAGAAAAACGGTTCATTATCGACGTCAACCGCCGGGCCGTCACGAAGCAAGAGACGGATGACGGCAGAATCGACATTAGGCTGAGGCACAAACACCGTTTTCGGGACGGTCATGACGGTTTTGGCCTCCGTATAGAACTGAACCGCAATGGAAAGCGATCCGTACTCCTTAGAGGAAGGATCAGCGGCCATCCGCTCAGCGACCTCTTTTTGCAGCATCACGACAATTCCTTTTAACGGAAGATGTTCTTCCAAAAGCTTCATGATGATCGGCGTCGTCACATAATATGGGAGATTCGCCGTCACCATAATTTCATCACAATCCTGAAACTGCTCTTCAATGACAGATTTAACGTCTGCTTTCAGCACATCTTGATGAATGATCGTTACATTGTCATATGGAGACAGCGTATCATTGAGAATGGGCAGCAGGCGCTGATCAATTTCAAACGCGACGACCTTTTTCGCCCGTTTGGCAAGCTGCTCTGTCAGCGCGCCGATTCCGGGCCCGATTTCAATGACTCCGGTCCGATCCGTAATTTCCGCATGGTCCACAATTCTGTCCAATATATTTGTATCAATTAAGAAATTCTGTCCCAGACTCTTTTTAAAAGAGAAACCGTACTTTTTCAGAATTTCCTTCGTTCTGATAGGTGTCGCGATATCTTTATTGTTCATCCTGTTCCTCCTGCCTCATAGCATCGAGCGCATCAATAAAATCACTTCTTTTGATTTGAAACATTTGCAGCCGTTTTTGAAGCTGCTTGCCGTTTGTATAGCCGATCTTCAGCAGGTCGCCCAATCGTTCGCGGCGTCTTTTGGCAGCCGGTCCGCCGATCAGACCGGCCTGTATGACATCTTCAGCTGAAATCTCACTCGGCTTTGCCTCCATCTCTTCATGCACATTTTCCAGACATGCTCTGATGCTTTCAATGGATGCGTGCTCAACGCCAATGCCGCGCTTGTTTTTCGGTTTGGCAAGATGTTTGGGCAGAAATGCGTGTTTACAGCCGGGTACTGCTTCAGAAATGGTTTTCCGGATCTTTTCCCCCGGAAAATCCGGGTCCGTCAGCACGATGACCCCTCTCGTTTCCTGCGCCAGCCGAATCTGTCTGATGACTTCATCTCCGATTGCGGAACCGTTTGTCTCGATCGTATCCGCATCAACGGCAAGTTTTATGCGCGCAGTGTCATCGCGTCCCTCGACTACAATAATTTCTTTAATTTTCATTACTTCCTCCAAAAAAACTTTTTATATCCAAAACGAAACCTTTGCTTACATGTCACGTCTAATATACTGAAAATACACTTTACCTATTATAACGAAAAAAACAGAGGGCGCAAAACCCTCTGAGTGAATCGGAATTAATTTAAGATTTTTATTTTGACCTGTTTCTTTCCCCAGCGGTAAGCCGAAGATTTTTCAGGGAAAAAGACATCAATCCGTCTTCCTTTAATGGCTGAGCCTGTATCAGCGGCCACGGCATCCCCGTATCCGTCTACGTGGACTCTTGTGCCGAGCGGAATGACGCTTGGGTCTACCGCAATGACTTTAGCATTCGGATTGCTTGTCAGGTTAACGCCTGTAGCCGTATGGCCGGAACAGCCGCTGCAGCTTGCGGTATAAGCCGTGGAAGACACGGTAATCACTTTACCGGAAGATCCGGTTTCGCCCGAAGATGCCTTCACAGGTGCACTGAGCTGCTCAATCTTGGGACTGTGCCGCTTTGTGCCGACCGCAATGATCTGATCTTTGCTTTTTTCAGATGTTTCTTCTTTAACAAGCTTTCTTGAAACTTCTTTTCCATTTTCTTTGACAACATGAAAATGCTTTTTAAGTTTGCCTTCTTTTCCTTTTTGAACGATCTTTTCTTTCCCGCTGTCGAGAGACGCATCTTCTTTTTCTTTCACTTGATACGCTATTTTTTCCTCAACTACATCGGTGACTTTTTCGATACGAGTGATTTGTATGCCGGCCTGATTTTTTGTGAGCTTTTCGTGTAATGCCGGTTTTACTTTATCTTCGTCTTTCATGTCCATCTTATGCTGCGTTAAAAAGTCAGCGACCGTAGTCGAAGTCGTCCATATTTTCTTTTTCTTTCCCGCATCATTTACAGTGACCTGAAAAGCCGGGTCGACCGTGACTTTCATGCCGTTTGTCACTTTCGTATCTGCTGCTGGATCTATTTTATCGTGCTGATTCACAGGTGTATGCTGTTCGTTCAGAAATGCGCCGACTGTTTTTGCCGTTGACCATAAAGTCTTTTCTTCTCCGCCTCTTGTCACACGGATCTGCTTTGCAGCTTCATACACGACATTCATGTTGTCTGCCAATGCTGTCTGCTTAGACGGGGTAATCCGGTCTTCATTTCTCGTCTCTATATGTAAATCTTCCAGAAGTTCCCCAACCGTTTTTGCATGAGTGCGTATTTGCTTTTTCTTGCCGTTGATAGAAACAGAAACTGATTGTTTTGAGAGCTCATGTGCCCCGTATGCAGTCCCGGTTCCGCCCAGCAGAATAATAGCTGCAATAAGAATAACCTTGCTTTTACCAAGCTTTACGGAAAACAGTTTTTTCATTTTTTGTGTGATGAAAAACGCCTCCTTCTCCTCGGAGAGATTATATAGAGTATCTAAAATGCTGTCAACCCTCCCATCTCGAAGATGAAAAACCTTCAGCGTATCCCTCATTATGCAAAAACAAAGCAAAAAAAGGAAGAGAGACATATCGACAACCTATCTTATGAGGAGAAGGAAGCTTGTAGAACCGTTTTACATATCCACTGAATCGGACAAGCCTTTACACGTTACGACAGCGCATTCTGTCAGTTCATGCAGAAAAGTCTTTTTGCGTTTTCGGTTGTAATTGAGGCAATTTCTTCATATGTCAGCCCTTTTAATTCAGCGAGCTGTTCAGCAACATATTTTACATAGCTTGGCTCATTTCGTTTGCCGCGGAAAGGATGCGGTGTCAGGAAAGGGCAGTCCGTTTCAATCAGCAAACGGTCATTCGGAATTTCCTTTGCTACTTCTTTTGGTTTCTTCGCATTTTTGAAGGTAACCGGTCCGCCGAATGAAATATAAAAATTCATATCCATACACTGCCGCGCAACCTCCGCGCTCCCTGTAAAGCAGTGCATAATACCGCCGACTTCTTCCGCTCCCTCTTCTTTCAAAATCGTGACAACATCTTCCGTTGCATCACGATTATGAATGATAATTGGAAGGTTCACTTCTTTGGCGAGAGCGATTTGTTTCCGGAATACTTCTTTCTGAACGTCTTTTGGTGATTTATCCCAGTGGTAATCAAGGCCCATCTCTCCGATTGCCACGACTTTTTCGTGAGAGGACAGTTCCTTAATCCATGATAAATCTTCCTCTGTCATGTCAATTGCGTCTACCGGATGCCAGCCGATCGCAGCGTATATAAAGTCATATTCCTCAATCAGCTCCATCGCACGCGTGATAGTGGGTTTGTCGAAGCCGACAACGACGATTCGTTCAACTTCTTCAGCCTTTGCACGCGCAATGACTTCCTCTAAGTCTGTGTCAAATTGCTCGGCATTTAAGTGCGCATGTGTATCAAAAAGCATCATAAAAACTCCTTTCTTGTTGAAAAACAAAAGGTGTTCGACGGAATGTTACACGTGAAACACCTTTTGCATCTATTATTTAATTCGAGTGCCTTTCGGTAATGACTGGTCGACAGCTACAACTTTAAGTACGCCGTCCGATTCTCCTGCCAGTATCATTCCTTGAGAAAGCTCGCCTCTCAGTTTTACCGGTTTTAGATTCGTTACACAAATGATCTTCATTCCCACAAGCTGATCCGGTGTGTAATGCTTCGCGATACCTGATACAACTTGGCGCTGTTCAAAGCCCAGATCAATTTGCAATTTCAGCAGCCGATCTGCTTTTTTCACCGGCTCTGCGGACAAGACTTCTGCGACGCGAAGTTCTGTATCCATAAATTGATCAAACGTAATTTCAGGAAGACGCTCTGCTTCTTGCGGCTCTTCCGCCTTTTCTTCTTTAGCAGGAGCAGTTCCTTGCATTTTTTGCTTGATGTAAGCTACTTCCTCTTCAGCTTCAAGACGAGGGAAAAGCGGTTCCCCTTTTTTCACTTTCGCGTTCTTCAATTGGCCGAATGTCTGAATGCTGTCCCATGCTTTAAGAGACTGATCCTCAACTCCGAGCTGGGCAAACATTTTTTCAGGCGTTTGTGTCAAGAAAGGCTGGAGCAATACGGCTGAGATACGTAAAGATTCAGCTAAATGATACATGACAGAACGTAATTCTTTTTCTTTTTCCTGATCTTTAGCAAGCACCCACGGAGCAGTTTCATCAATATACTTGTTCGTACGGCTGATTAATTGCCATAGCGTTGATAAAGCGACTGAAAACTCCATGTTTTCCATTGCCTTTTCATAAGCTTTAACCGTTTCACCGGCTACAGAAGAAAGCTCTGAATCAAAATCGGTCACATTTCCTTCATATGAACCAATCTCGCCGTCAAAATATTTTTGGATCATTGCGACTGTACGATTCAGAAGGTTTCCTAAGTCGTTCGCCAAGTCATAATTAATCCGTTCTACGAAACCTTCCGGCGTAAAGACACCGTCTGAACCGAACGGTACTTCGCGAAGCAGGTAATAGCGAAGTTCATCCAAGCCGTAGCGTTCAATTAACGTTACCGGATCAACAACATTTCCTTTTGATTTCGACATTTTTCCGTCTTTCATCAATAACCAGCCATGCGCGAAGACTTGCTTAGGCAGCGGGAGATCAAGCGCCATCAGCATAATCGGCCAGTAAATGGTATGAAAACGGACAATTTCTTTACCGACAAGATGGACGTCAGCCGGCCAGTACTTTTTGTAAAGCTCATCATTTTCCGTATCGTAACCGAGCGCTGTTATATAGTTGAACAGTGCGTCAATCCATACATACACGACATGCTTCGGATTTCCCGGCACTTTTACGCCCCAGTCGAACGTCGTTCTGGAAACGGCCAAATCTTCAAGCCCCGGTTTAATGAAGTTGTTAATCATTTCATTTTTGCGTGATTCAGGCTGGATGAAAGAAGGATTTTCCTCATAAAACTTCAGCAGGCGGTCTGCGTATTTGCTCATGCGGAAGAAGTATGACTCCTCTTTGATTAATTCGACCGGATGGCCGCTGTCCGGGCTTTTTCCGCCGACAACCTCACCCTTCTCATTTCTTTCCACATCCACCAGCTGTGTTTCCGTATAGAATGTTTCATCAGGGATGCTGTACCAGCCCTCATACTCATCCAGGTAAATGTCACCATTATCAAGAAGTTTTTGAAACACTTTCTCGATAATTTCTTTGTGCCGGCTTTCCGTCGTCCGGATGAAATCATCGTGAGAAATGTCGAGCTGCTTCCATAGTTTTTGGATTTCAGCAACTGCACGATCTACATAAGCTTGAGGCGTGATATTCTCTTCCTCCGCTTTCTGCTGGATTTTCTGTCCGTGCTCATCCGTTCCGGTTAAGTAGCGTACGTCAAATCCTTTTAATCTTTTGTAACGCGCCATCGCATCGCCGGCCACGGTAGTATAAGCATGGCCGATATGTAATTTTCCGCTCGGATAATATATCGGGGTTGTAATATAAAAAGTATTATTGTCTTGCGGCATGTTGCAACCTCCCATTCAGAATGTCGAAAAGCTCACGCCCAAAGGACGAGAGCGGTTTTATTTGATATACAATATTGATATTTGTCCTCTATCTATGATACCATCTTAGCCTTTAAGATCAAGGATATATACGTACTGCGCGTAAAAGAGTAAATAAAATTAAAAATTTTTATTGAAATTAAAAAAAGTCTTAACATGTCGAAATTTGTCGTATATAATCTACTAATATAAAACATCTTGGTTCGAAAGTCTTGATTTAAAAGGATTTTCAGTAGGATAATAGGTTCGAAAAAGCAGTCAAAAAGCCTGTTATTTCAGGATTTCCAAGGCTTTACTTACTATAAGAACTAATTCTTACAATCAATAGTAAACAAAAAGATTGACGATTATTGGAAACCTTGTTATGCTAGGAATGTAAGGAATTTTGTCGAATAATGACGAAGAAAAATATAAACTACAAAATAATTATCTCTCGGGAGGAGACTGTTAATGAAATCTACTGGTATCGTACGTAAAGTTGATGAACTTGGACGCGTCGTTATCCCTATCGAACTTCGCCGTACACTGGGCATCGCAGAAAAAGACGCTCTTGAAATTTATGTTGATGATGAAAAAATCATCCTTAAAAAATATAAACCAAACATGACTTGCCAAGTAACTGGTGAAGTTTCTGATGATAACCTTAAACTTGCCGGCGGCAAATTGGTACTCAGCAAAGAAGGCGCTGAGCAAATCATCTCTGAAATTCAAAACCAGCTTCAAAACCAAAAATAAGCTATTTCATACAAAAACCGTTCTTGTTACGATACAAGAACGGTTTTTTTTATGATTGAATGTGATAAGCATCATAAATCTCGCGTTTCGGAACGCCCCGATCTACCGCTGTTTGTTTTATGGCCTGTTTGGAAGATGCTCCTTCGTTTATGTAATGCTCCACATGCTCTTTCTCAGAAAGCTCCGTCCACCAAGGCTTTTCCTCTTCATCCGGTTCAGCGGTTTGATTTCCTTCGACGACGAGACAGAACTCACCGCGGATTTGATCTTCATTTGCCCATTCCATCACCTCGGCGATGGTTCCTCTGATGAATTCCTCGTACTTTTTCGTTAATTCTCTCGTGACGGCGATGGTTCGATTACCCAAAACGTCATGCATTGCTGTTAATGTTTCTTTTAATCTGTGCGGCGCTTCGTAAAATATCATCGTTTCCTGCCGTTTTTTCAGGATTTCAAGTTCTTTCTTCTTTTCTTTTTTCTGTCTGTTTAAAAATCCGTAGAAGAAAAACGGCTGCGGGGTGATGCCTGATGCGGTCAGCGCGGTTAATGCCGCATTAGCACCCGGGAGCGGAACGACATATCCGCCGATTTGGGTGAAATCTCTCACAATCTCAGCCCCCGGGTCGGAAATTGTCGGCATGCCGGCATCACTGACCAATGCCACATTCTTTCCGCTTTTCAGCCATTCAATGATTTTATGGCCGCTGCTTTCTTTATTATGTTCATGATAGCTGATGAGAGATGTTTCTATGTCATAAACATGGCACAGCTTTTTCGTCTGTCTCGTATCTTCTGCAGCTATGACATCGGCCGATTTCAGCGTCTCTACTGCACGAAAGGTCATGTCCTCCAAATTGCCGATCGGTGTAGGAACAAGGTACAGAGTTCCCATTTCAGATTTTCCGTTAAAACTCATCTGGCGTCTTAACATATACAGCCTCCTTGCTGCGTCGTTTTTCTTCTATATATTGCTCTTTTTTCTTTCGGGTCAGCTGTTTAAAACGGTATTCCGCCTGCATCGCTTCCCGTTTTGTTTCAAATGATTCCGCATGGCATAACGAAACCGGCCTCCGCGCCCTTGTGTACTTCGCGCCCTTTCCCTCATTGTGGGTTTTCAGCCGTTTTTGCAGATCATTTGTATAACCGGCATACAGACTGTTGTCATTGCACAGCAGCACATAAAAGAAATGACTATTTGTCTCCATATAAAATCGTGCGGATCTCTTTCGTATATTCATTTTGTTCATTGTATACGAACAGCGGGGGAAGAATTTTGAGATCAGGGCGGCCGCCTTTAATTCCTTCAACCAAAATGGTATTCGCTTCTTTACCTTGTTTCGGATAAATAAACTGAACCCGTTTCGGTTCTATTCGGTACGCTTTCATTAATTCAAAGATTTCCAAAAGCCTCCCCGGCCGATGAACGAGAGCCGCTTTTCCGCCTTGCTTCAGCAGTTTGCTGCTGACGGAAATCACATCTTCAAGCGTGCAAAGGATTTCGTGCCTTGCGATTCTGAGATGCTCGTTCAGGTTCTGCTCCGCCTCTTTCGGTGTTTTAAAATAAGGCGGATTGCAGGTGACAACATCATATTTATTATGTCCGAGTCTTTCCGGCATATTTTTCAGATCATCATGAATGAGACTGATCTGACCGCCCAGCCCGTTGTATTCCACGCTTCGGAGCGCCATATCATACAAGCGTTCCTGAATTTCAACCCCGGTGATATCGGCTTTTGACCTTGTGCTGAGCAAAAGCGGCACAATGCCGTTCCCCGTGCATAAATCAACGATGTTTCCCTTTTGAATCGGAACGTATGCAAACTTAGACAGCAGCACGGCATCTAATGAAAAAGCGAAAACCGTCGGACTCTGTACTATTTTCATATCCTCTGCTAATAAGTAATCCAATCTTTCATCATCACGTAATGAAACCATAATCTTATTCCTTTCGGCACTCTTTGAAAAAGGCTTCCGACATCAGCGGAAGCCTTTTCCTTATTTTTTATTTAAGAAGGACAGACAAAAAAGGCAATCTCCCTTGCGGACGCTCCCATAATGGACGTTGCAAATATGAAAGCCTTCTTGATACAGCCGGGCCAGATTGTCGTACCCTTCTCCTATATCACTCTGCTCTGCCTTCTGTGTTTTTGTTTCTTTCTGATCGGCTTTGAATTTCTCAATTTGCTCTGTCGTATCATCAAGCCGCTTACGCAAATGCTTATTTTCAAGCTGAAGATGGTGATTCTCTTCAATCATTTCGCCGATATGCTGCTTTAAGTCACCCAGCTGACGGTACAGCGAACCGATTTGTTCCTCCAGGTTTATGACAGTATCAAATAACTCTTTTTTATCCAAGGTTCCACACCTCGTTAATCTGTGGTTTGTGCGGATACGACGCCCTCTTCCAAGAGCTCTTCCCAAGTATATTCTATCACTTTTTCACGATTCTTCAGTTCCACCTGAAGCACCCGTTCCAGAATATTAAGACCGACAACCTTTGCGGGGCCGTTTGCCGTCGTAATCATTTCGCCTAAATCCGGCAGCTGTTCTTTTGCCGTCTCATACTCATCATTTTCGTACTTCAAACAGCACATCAAACGGCCGCACAGACCGGAAATCTTCGTTGGGTTCAACGATAAATTTTGATCCTTCGCCATTTTGATGGACACCGGTTCAAAATCACCGAGGAACGTGGAGCAGCAAAGCATTCTCCCGCATGGTCCGATACCGCCGAGCATTTTCGCCTCGTCCCTCACCCCGATTTGGCGCAATTCGATTCTCGTTTTAAAGATAGAAGCCAAGTCTTTGACCAATTCCCTGAAATCAACCCGTCCGTCTGCTGTAAAGTAAAAAATGACTTTATTGCGGTCAAATGTAAACTCAACATCAACCAGCTTCATATCTAAGCCGTGGTCAGCCACTTTTTTCTGACAGACTTCAAAAGCGGACAGGGCCTCCTGTTTGTTTTCTTCTACAATGAGAAGATCGCGTTCATCAGCAACGCGTATGACCTTTCGAAGCGGAAGCACAACATCATGCTCGTCCACTTGTTTATTTGCGATGACAACCTGCCCGTATTCGACACCTCTTACGGTTTCAACAATGACGCAGCTGTCTTGTTCTATATCAAATCCGTTCGGATCAAAATAATAAATTTTCCCCGCTTTTTTAAAGCGGACGCCTATTACGTTGTACAAGCTTATCCCTCCTGCAACGTTAACACCAAGTGCTCCATTAATCCCTGCACATTCACATTGGAATGAAGCCGTTTTTTT
This sequence comes from Bacillus sp. D7-8, assembly GCF_052055895.1. Classification (NCBI taxonomy): domain Bacteria; kingdom Bacillati; phylum Bacillota; class Bacilli; order Caryophanales; family Bacillaceae; genus Bacillus; species Bacillus sp. D7-8. Next base: position 42,270 of record NZ_CP179922.1, on the reverse strand, counting down.
GCTTCTAAAACAGCGAGAATTTGGTTCGTAACGCTTTGTTGTGTAAATTGCAGCGCATGCTGTTTTATTGATTGGAATAAGTCTTGATAAATCAGTTTATCTTCATTTCCAATTTGGATGGATAATACATCACGGTATATCAATAAGAGCATATCAAGACCCATTTCTTGATGGGTTTTTTCTTTGAAAAAGGGCACCCACTGATCCTGAATGAAGAAAAAGGCATGCCCTTTCCGCTGATGTAAGACTTCATACAATTTTATCACTTTCGCTCTGGACTCTGCAAACTCATCATTTCGACTTAATTCGACTGCTTCCGCAATATTATTTGTCATATTTGCTAAGAGCCGGGCCATGTGAGGGCTCACTTCCTGTTCAATCAGTCTTTCTTCTATGGCTTTCGGCTGAAGCGGCTGGAACGGAAGAACCTGACATCTCGAAACGATGGTATCCAGTATTCGGTGGAGCTGCTCAGTAATAAGAATTGCGATGGTATCTTGACTCGGCTCCTCTAAAAATTTCAGCAGACTGTTTGCCGCATTTGTCGTCATTTGATCCGCATGGGATATAATGTACAGCTTTTTATGCGATTCAAGTCCTGTTTTAGAAAACTCTTCCTGAAGCGATTGGATCTGAGCCTTTTTAATGGATAATCCGTCGGGCTGAACCACATGCAGGTCGGGATGGTTTCCGGATTCAATACGCTTACAGTTCCGGCACTCCCCGCAAGGCTCAGTCCCGTCTTCAAGGCAAAAAAAGCTTTTTGCGAGAAGCAGTGCGGCATCCAATTTACCCGTACCTTTTTTGCCTTCAAACAGATATGCGTGAGAAAGCCTTTTCTTTTCAATGCTGTTATGCAAAAGCCGCATCACTCTGGGCTGCTGCCCGGTCATTTCCTTCCATGATATTGCCATTGTATCACTCTCTATGTGTAAAGGTTAATCAATAAACCTTTTATTTCTCCGATTCGATCCAGCAAATCAATTGCCGGTTTTTCCTGATCTAACATTTCTTCCGTCAGCTGAAGCAGTTTTTGATCTATTTCTTTCACAAGCCCCAGAGTCCGGCTGCTGCCGTACAGGTCAAAGCTTTTCTCCGTCTCATGCGATAATCCGCTGTCTACGGCCTCTTTTACAAAACGTTTTACCAATCCTTTGAATTTCGCTAAGTCTTTGAAGTTTCTCGACTTCGTCAGCCTTTTCCCGAACGTTTCTATATCCGTTAAGAACCTGCTCAGCTGATCAAATTTCAGCTTGCTGCTTTGGCTGTCCATTGAACTTTTAAATGTTCCGGAAAGCTCTGCCGCTTTATAAGCAGGCTGCTGCTTTTTCTCAATAAATGTACGTAAGTCAGAATTTATTTTCACGTCGTCAAATCCTTAAAATTGATGAAATTCATCGACCGGGAGGACAAAGACCGTCGCTCCGCCGACTTCCACTTCGACGGGATATGGAACGTAGGAATCCGCATTCCCGCCCATCGGGGATACCGGGGCAATCATCTGATCACGTTTACAGCCATTCTCTTTAATGAGGCTGAGCGCTTTATCGACACGGATATCTTCCACCCCGATCATAAACGTCGTATTGCCTGATTTAAGGAATCCGCCTGTTGTCGCAAGCTTCGTCACCCTGAAGTTGTGGTCGGTTAATACTTTCAAAAGCCTGTTGCTGTCCTGATCCTGCACCACTGCCACTATTAGTTTCATTCTCTAGGCCCCCTTTAGGTTGGAAAGAACATTGTCGTTACATTCATTATAGCAACTTATGAGAAACAGGTCACAACTGAATTTTTTTCAATGCTTCATTTATCACTTGAAGTGCGTCCTGAATGACGAGTTCCTTCTTTTTCGATGCGTCGATTGTATGGAATCTTTCCGGAAAACGCTGCATGACCTTTTGGTATCCTTCCCGTACTTTCGTGTGAAAGTGCAGGGCCTCAAGATCGAGACGATTCTTCTCTCTTGAATCATTCGACGTAATCCGTTTCAACCCTTCTTCCGGCTCAATAGAAAAATAGATGGTGACATCAGGCATCGTATCGCCGATTGCAAACTGGTTGATAGAAAGGACTTCATCAATGCCGAGCCCTCTCGCATAGCCTTGATAAGCCAGCGAACTGTCGATGAAACGATCGCACAGCACAATGCGCCCTTCTTTCAATGCAGGCTGCACCTTTTCGGCTAAATGCTGTCTTCTCGCCGCGGCGTAAAGCAGCGCCTCCGTTTTTGCATCCATCAGTGTATTGTTTTTATTTAAGATCACTTCTCTGATCTGTTCTGCAATGTCGATGCCGCCCGGTTCTCTTGTCGCTGTCACCGGGAGCCCCTCTGCCGACAGAATCTCTTTCATTTCCTGAAGCACAGTCGTTTTCCCTGCACCTTCAGGACCTTCAAATGTTATAAATAAACCGCTCATGATTTCTCCTCTTCTATATAGACAAGTAATTGTTCCCCGTTTAACAAGCCTTGAATATGCGTGTCCATGCCGATTAAACGGGAAAGCTTTTGTACGATCTCTTCTGTTATCCGTTCTCCGTCCATGATCAGCGGAATTCCCGGCGGATAAGGAATAATGTTCCCCGCATGCAAGCGCCCGGCAGCCTTATTTATATCTGCAGGCTTTTTTTTAAACTTCCGCATCTCATTTTGCGGGTATTCAAGTGTCGATATGGACGGAAATGTCCATCTCACGGCATCCGGCAATTTATCGGGCGGTGTATTCTCCAGTTTCTGCTGTATGTTTCTTACGGTTGCCTGTTCTATCATCCGCCGGCCGCCTATCGGCAGTACGAGCAATACTTGGTACTCGTCAGCCAGCTCGGCAACAATGTCTTCACTCTCCAAAATGCGTTGTAATGAATAGCCGGAATGTCCGAGCTTTGACCGAAGAATTAATTTTAACGGGTCCGCCCGCAGCCCATATCCGGAAGGCTCGATTATTTCAATAGAAGAAATTGATGCGAAACTTCGTTTGATTTTCTCAATGTGCTCCATATGAACGGGAAGTGTCCCTTTTTCAGCAATATCCTGCACATAAGCGCGCGCCGTATCTAAAGATGCCATAATCGGGTATGACGGGCTGCTGCTTTGCAAACTGCTTACATAATAAGTTAATCGATCTCTGTCAATTCTGGTGCTGTTCAAATGAAAGTAAGACCCCATCGTCATAGCCGGAAGCGTTTTGTGAGCCGATTGAACAACGGCGTCTGCCCCCATAGCCAATGATGAAGGCGGGAAAGGCTGGCCTAACACAAAGTGAGCCCCATGAGCCTCATCCACCAGTACAGGAACGCCGTATGAATGGGCTTTGTTAACTGCCGCGGTCAAATCGGCGGCGTGTCCGTAGTAAGTCGGATTGGTCAGAACAAGTCCTTTCGCGTTCGGATATGACGCCAGCGCTTTTTCGATGACTGAAAGGGATACATGTGCCGGCACATGCATGTTTTCATCGATTTCCGGCGCCAAATAAACCGGCTTGGCTCCGGCCAATGCCGCCGCATGGAAAACAGACTTGTGACAATTACGCTGGATCAGAATGGGTTCACCCGGTTCACAAACAGCTAAAATCATCGCCAGATTGCCGGCGGTCGTTCCATTGACGAGAAAGAAACTTTCCTGAGAGCCGTAAAATCTGCTCACCAAATCCTGCGCTTCCTTAATGACCCCCGTCGGGTGATGCAAGTCATCAAGACCCGTGATCTCAGTCATATCAATAGATAAAAGAGATTGATATACAGATTTGGCTTCATCAAAAAAGACATCTCCATTGTGATGTCCCGGAACATGAAAAGAATACGTATTTCGGTGCGCATGCTTCATCAGCGCTGTATATAAAGGTGTCTCCATTTTTAAACAAATCCTTTGCCTGTCTTTCTTATTATATCGTGCCTGCGAGCCAACTTAAAGCTAAGACTTTTTGCCATCTAGCCGTTATCCCGGCCGGACCTCATATCAAGCAGCTTCTTTTTTAAATCGCCTTCCATGATAACAAGCTCCTCCTCGGCACGCCTGCGTTTCATTCTGCCTTCTTCTTGAATAGACATGATTTCTTCAAGTGTGCTGACTAAGCTTTCCTGCACTTTTTTGAGGGTTTCCGCTTCAACAAGTCCGCGCTCATTGGCTTTCGCAGTCTCGACTGTACTTGTTTTCAGAAGTTCAGCGTTTTTCAGCAGCAATTGATTTGTCGTATCCGCCGCCTTCTGCTGCACATCTGCCGCACTCCGCTGCCTCATAAGCGTCAGCGCGATGGCGACTTGATTCTTCCATAAAGGAATAGCCGTAACAATGGAGGACTGAATTTTCTCTGCCAGTGCCTGATTCGTGTTTTGAATCAGGCGGATTTGCGGCGCACTCTGAAGCGTAATCTGCCTGCTCAGCAGCAGATCATGCACCCTCTTATCCAGACGGTCGGCAAACTGGCGAAGATCATTCACTTCCTGCGCGGCCATTTGATTGTGTTCTTGTAATTCGGCTTTTCTTGCCGCTTCGGGTATCAGCTTTGTTTTCAGCTCATCTAATTTTAATTCCCCCGCTGCTATATACATAGTTAAATCAGTAAAGTACTGTTTATTTTGGGCGTACAGCTGATCTAACAATTTATTGTCACTCAACAGCACATTTTTAGAATGTTCCAGCCTTCTGCTGATACGGTCAATCTGCACACTTGTCTTTTGATATTTCGAAAGCACTTCCTGCACAGAACCGGACACCCTTTTAAACAGCCGGGCGAAAAACCCTTTGTTCTTCATCTGCAGATCATCAGGGTTGACCTGGTCAAGCTTCATCATCAGATCAGCCAATATTTGTCCCATCTCTCCTGCATCTTTTCTTTGCACGTGCTCTATCATCGTGTGGGAAAATTCCAGAAGATTCGCCTGCGCCTGTGAACCAAACAGAACAATGCTTTGCATGTTCTCAGGGTCCAGTTTTTCAGCGAGCTGAAGTGCCGCTTCTCTTTTTTCTTCAGACAGCGTATCTGCAAGCTTTAGAGGGGTCTGGTCATTTTGGGCGCCCATGCTGTCGTCGGAACGGTCTTTGGCCATTTCCTTCTTCCTTTCTTATTTTCTCAGTGAATGCTTTGCCATATCTAATTCAAAGTGCAGGTCGTCGATGTCCTCCTTCATCAGTTCATGAAGATCCTCTTCCAGCCTTCTGGAGAGCTCTGCCAGAGTCATTCTCGTCTCACTCAAGGACATTGATAAATCTTTATTTTTTCGCGGCTGTGAGGAGAGCAGAGCATACTTTTCCGTCAGTTCCACAACAGAATCAAGCGTTTGATAATAGAAACGCTCTGCCTGATAAAAACGCTTCGGCTCCTGCTTTGTGAGCAGATATATTCGTCGGGTTATCCGCAGTATCTCTGCATTCTGCTTCAGCATTTGTATACTTTTAGAGCGAAAAAGCGCCCTGCGTAATCGGATGATTTTACCCTTTGCTTCCTCAAGATTTTCCTTGATATAAGCATATTCTTTTCTTGTCAGCCGGTGTTTTTTTAAAAAGAGACGCTTCGCATTCCACAGACCGGCCGCACTGGCTGCGGCTCCGCTGGCTGCCCCGTATAAAAGCGAATACAGAAAAGGCTGATGCCCTATCGTAAAGAAGGTTATCCCCGCTAATACAAAAACTGTGCTGCCGCAAAGCGTCCATTTCATATATTGAATAAACGGTTTCATACTTGATCGACTCCTATTTATTCACTTTTATCAGTATTATCTATTACATTCCATGTCTAAACAAGTTCCTCTTCTATCGTATCAGTTCTTTTATAAAAAGTGTAAAAACTCCTCTGATTTCAGGCAAAAAAAAGACCCTTTTCAGGGTTAAGAATATAACGTCGGTGTATGAAGGCTTTTCAGTTTACGAACGAAAAATTCATAATTCGGATCAGAGGTCGGAGTGGAAACTACTTTCTTCTCACACTCTAAACATATAAATTTCGTATAAATATGGATTCCCCTGCTTTTTTTGGTTTCACACACAATACATGTTTCTTCATGGCTGGACGTTTCATTCATTTTGCCCACCTCCGTATGAATAGCCTTCCCTTAAGCTGTTGATTGTATACACAATTTGGACCTTTTTGAAGTTTGCAATTAGTATATGGGTGTTTCCGTATTTCGGTGTTTGTTTTGTTTTTATTCAAAAACAAAAAAGGCAGCTCATGATGAGCTGCCTTTACCATAATATAGCTTGGCGGCGTCCTACTCTCACAGGGGGAAACCCCCGACTACCATCGGCGCTGAAGAGCTTAACTTCCGTGTTCGGCATGGGAACGGGTGTGACCTCTTCGCTATCGCCACCAAACCATTGAGAGTGTTCTCTCAAAACTAGATAACAGTAAGCATACATTCAAATTGGTTAAGTCCTCGATCGATTAGTATCTGTCAGCTCCATGTGTCGCCACACTTCCACCTCAGACCTATCAACCTGATCATCTTTCAGGGATCTTACTTCCTTGCGGAATGGGAAATCTCATCTTGAGGGGGGCTTCATGCTTAGATGCTTTCAGCACTTATCCCGTCCGCACATAGCTACCCAGCGATGCCCTTGGCAGAACAACTGGTACACCAGCGGTGCGTCCATCCCGGTCCTCTCGTACTAAGGACAGCTCCTCTCAAATTTCCTGCGCCCGCGACGGATAGGGACCGAACTGTCTCACGACGTTCTGAACCCAGCTCGCGTACCGCTTTAATGGGCGAACAGCCCAACCCTTGGGACCGACTACAGCCCCAGGATGCGATGAGCCGACATCGAGGTGCCAAACCTCCCCGTCGATGTGGACTCTTGGGGGAGATAAGCCTGTTATCCCCGGGGTAGCTTTTATCCGTTGAGCGATGGCCCTTCCATGCGGAACCACCGGATCACTAAGCCCGACTTTCGTCCCTGCTCGACTTGTAGGTCTCGCAGTCAAGCTCCCTTGTGCCTTTACACTCTGCGAATGATTTCCAACCATTCTGAGGGAACCTTTGGGCGCCTCCGTTACCTTTTAGGAGGCGACCGCCCCAGTCAAACTGCCCACCTGACACTGTCTCCCCGCCCGATAAGGGCGGCGGGTTAGAAGGTCAATACAGCCAGGGTAGTATCCCACCGATGCCTCCACCGAAGCTGGCGCTCCGGTTTCCAAGGCTCCTACCTATCCTGTACAAGCTGTACCAACATTCAATATCAGGCTGCAGTAAAGCTCCACGGGGTCTTTCCGTCCTGTCGCGGGTAACCTGCATCTTCACAGGTACTATAATTTCACCGAGTCTCTCGTTGAGACAGTGCCCAGATCGTTGCGCCTTTCGTGCGGGTCGGAACTTACCCGACAAGGAATTTCGCTACCTTAGGACCGTTATAGTTACGGCCGCCGTTTACTGGGGCTTCAATTCGCACCTTCGCTTACGCTAAGCGCTCCTCTTAACCTTCCAGCACCGGGCAGGCGTCAGCCCCTATACTTCGCCTTACGGCTTCGCAGAGACCTGTGTTTTTGCTAAACAGTCGCCTGGGCCTATTCACTGCGGCTCTCTCGGGCTTGCACCCTAACAGAGCACCCCTTCTCCCGAAGTTACGGGGTCATTTTGCCGAGTTCCTTAACGAGAGTTCTCTCGATCACCTTAGGATTCTCTCCTCGCCTACCTGTGTCGGTTTGCGGTACGGGCACCTCTCACCTCGCTAGAGGCTTTTCTTGGCAGTGTGGAATCAGGAACTTCGCTACTATAATTCGCTCGCCATCACAGCTCAGCCTTCACGGGAAACGGATTTGCCTATTTCCCAGCCTAACTGCTTGGACGCGGATATCCAATACCGCGCTTACCCTATCCTCCTGCGTCCCCCCATTGCTCAAATGGTGAGGAGGTGGTACAGGAATATCAACCTGTTGTCCATCGCCTACGCCTTTCGGCCTCGGCTTAGGTCCCGACTAACCCTGAGCGGACGAGCCTTCCTCAGGAAACCTTAGGCATTCGGTGGAGGGGATTCTCACCCCTCTTTCGCTACTCATACCGGCATTCTCACTTCTAAGCGCTCCACAAGTCCTTCCGGTCTTGCTTCACAGCCCTTAGAACGCTCTCCTACCACTGTTCGAAGAACAGTCCGCAGCTTCGGTGATACGTTTAGCCCCGGTACATTTTCGGCGCAGAGTCACTCGACCAGTGAGCTATTACGCACTCTTTAAATGGTGGCTGCTTCTAAGCCAACATCCTGGTTGTCTAAGCAACTCCACATCCTTTTCCACTTAACGTATACTTTGGGACCTTAGCTGGCGGTCTGGGCTGTTTCCCTTTCGACTACGGATCTTATCACTCGCAGTCTGACTCCCAAGGATAAGTCATCGGCATTCGGAGTTTGACTGAATTCGGTAACCCGGTAGGGGCCCCTAGTCCAATCAGTGCTCTACCTCCGAGACTCTTACCTTGAGGCTAGCCCTAAAGCTATTTCGGAGAGAACCAGCTATCTCCAGGTTCGATTGGCATTTCACCCCTACCCACACCTCATCCCCGCACTTTTCAACGTGCGTGGGTTCGGGCCTCCATTCAGTGTTACCTGAACTTCACCCTGGACATGGGTAGATCACCTGGTTTCGGGTCTACGACCACGTACTCAATTCGCCCTATTCAGACTCGCTTTCGCTGCGGCTCCGCATCTTCTGCTTAACCTTGCACGGGATCGTAACTCGCCGGTTCATTCTACAAAAGGCACGCCATCACCCGTTAACGGGCTCTGACTACTTGTAGGCACACGGTTTCAGGATCTCTTTCACTCCCCTTCCGGGGTGCTTTTCACCTTTCCCTCACGGTACTGGTTCACTATCGGTCACTAGGGAGTATTTAGCCTTGGGAGATGGTCCTCCCGGATTCCGACGGAATTTCACGTGTTCCGCCGTACTCAGGATCCACTCAGGAGAGAACGAAGTTTTGACTACAGGGCTGTTACCTCCTATGGCGGGCCTTTCCAGACCTCTTCATCTACCTCGTTCCTTTGTAACTCCGTACAGAGTGTCCTACAACCCCAAGAGGCAAGCCTCTTGGTTTGGGCTGGTCCCGTTTCGCTCGCCGCTACTCAGGGAATCGCATTTGCTTTCTCTTCCTCCGGGTACTTAGATGTTTCAGTTCCCCGGGTCTGCCTTCTCATATCCTATGTATTCAGATATGGATACCACTCCATTACGAGTGGTGGGTTTCCCCATTCGGAAATCTCCGGATCAAAGCTTGCTTACAGCTCCCCGAAGCATATCGGTGTTCGTCCCGTCCTTCATCGGCTCCTAGTGCCAAGGCATCCACCGTGCGCCCTTTCTAACTTAACCGTTAAAAAGAATCACTACGTGATATCTTGCATTACTAATTGAATGTGAATTACTTCTGTTATCTAGTTTTCAAAGAACACGTTGGTGGAGCCTAGCGGGATCGAACCGCTGACCTCCTGCGTGCAAAGCAGGCGCTCTCCCAGCTGAGCTAAGGCCCCGTATTGGGTAAAGATGGTGGGCCTGAGTGGACTCGAACCACCGACCTCACGCTTATCAGGCGTGCGCTCTAACCAGCTGAGCTACAGGCCCATCTACCATATGAAAGAATCAAAGTTCCTTCAAAACTAAACAAGACAGGGAACGTTCTGTTTATAAGACCCAAGGTCTTATATTCCGTTAAAATCCTTAGAAAGGAGGTGATCCAGCCGCACCTTCCGATACGGCTACCTTGTTACGACTTCACCCCAATCATCTGTCCCACCTTCGGCGGCTGGCTCCTAAAAGGTTACCTCACCGACTTCGGGTGTTACAAACTCTCGTGGTGTGACGGGCGGTGTGTACAAGGCCCGGGAACGTATTCACCGCGGCATGCTGATCCGCGATTACTAGCGATTCCAGCTTCACGCAGTCGAGTTGCAGACTGCGATCCGAACTGAGAACAGATTTGTGGGATTGGCTTAACCTCGCGGTTTCGCTGCCCTTTGTTCTGTCCATTGTAGCACGTGTGTAGCCCAGGTCATAAGGGGCATGATGATTTGACGTCATCCCCACCTTCCTCCGGTTTGTCACCGGCAGTCACCTTAGAGTGCCCAACTGAATGCTGGCAACTAAGATCAAGGGTTGCGCTCGTTGCGGGACTTAACCCAACATCTCACGACACGAGCTGACGACAACCATGCACCACCTGTCACTCTGCCCCCGAAGGGGACGTCCTATCTCTAGGATTGTCAGAGGATGTCAAGACCTGGTAAGGTTCTTCGCGTTGCTTCGAATTAAACCACATGCTCCACCGCTTGTGCGGGCCCCCGTCAATTCCTTTGAGTTTCAGTCTTGCGACCGTACTCCCCAGGCGGAGTGCTTAATGCGTTAGCTGCAGCACTAAGGGGCGGAAACCCCCTAACACTTAGCACTCATCGTTTACGGCGTGGACTACCAGGGTATCTAATCCTGTTCGCTCCCCACGCTTTCGCTCCTCAGCGTCAGTTACAGACCAGAGAGTCGCCTTCGCCACTGGTGTTCCTCCACATCTCTACGCATTTCACCGCTACACGTGGAATTCCACTCTCCTCTTCTGCACTCAAGTTCCCCAGTTTCCAATGACCCTCCCCGGTTGAGCCGGGGGCTTTCACATCAGACTTAAGAAACCGCCTGCGAGCCCTTTACGCCCAATAATTCCGGACAACGCTTGCCACCTACGTATTACCGCGGCTGCTGGCACGTAGTTAGCCGTGGCTTTCTGGTTAGGTACCGTCAAGGTGCCGCCCTATTTGAACGGCACTTGTTCTTCCCTAACAACAGAGCTTTACGATCCGAAAACCTTCATCACTCACGCGGCGTTGCTCCGTCAGACTTTCGTCCATTGCGGAAGATTCCCTACTGCTGCCTCCCGTAGGAGTCTGGGCCGTGTCTCAGTCCCAGTGTGGCCGATCACCCTCTCAGGTCGGCTACGCATCGTCGCCTTGGTGAGCCGTTACCTCACCAACTAGCTAATGCGCCGCGGGTCCATCTGTAAGTGGTAGCCGAAGCCACCTTTTATGTCTGAACCATGCGGTTCAGACAACCATCCGGTATTAGCCCCGGTTTCCCGGAGTTATCCCAGTCTTACAGGCAGGTTACCCACGTGTTACTCACCCGTCCGCCGCTAACATCAGGGAGCAAGCTCCCATCTGTCCGCTCGACTTGCATGTATTAGGCACGCCGCCAGCGTTCGTCCTGAGCCAGGATCAAACTCTCCGATAAAGTAGTTTGACTGACTACGCACATCACTGTGCGATTTATTTAAAACTTTGAATTAACAGGTACGTTTTGTCTTGTTTAGTTTTCAAAGAACTTTGTCCATCGCTCTTGAAGCGACTTAATTATTGTAACATATCAGTGTCGATGTCGTCAATAACTTTTTAAAGTTTCTTTTTCAAGAATTCGTTTCGTCATCAGCGACGTATATTAGAATACCACCCTTGATCCAACATGTCAACAATAATCGATAAATTAAATGATGAAGCGTTTAATGACTATCAAAGCTGCGATGCCGGGAATCCCCAGAATCCCGCTGATGCCCGTTGTAATCAGGTTAACAGGGATATGAATACCGAGACTGCCTCCGAACAAGTTCACACCCACCAGCAGAATCGCACCGGCAATAAACTTAATCGCAGTCACACCAATCCATCTTAACGGTTTTGAAGATACTCCCCATAAAAAAAGCAAAGCAACCAGACCGACAATCAAACCGATAATGAAAAAAGGCTCCATGAATCTTCCCCCTCGCTTGTTTAGTACAAGCTTATGAGAAGATCCCGGAGAATAGACCTCTTACTTCCATCTGCTCATTTTCAAATTCCGCTGCTTCGCTTCTTTCAAATAAAAAAAGTACTTAGATTCAGCGACTTTCAGCTCAAACAACACCTCAGCGGAGGGCTCGAGACTTTTCTCGACCAGACTCTTCTGTCTGTTCCATTCTTCTTTTTGTTTAAAGAGCTGTTCTATCAGCTTCTCGTCAAACTCTTTTCTTAATGTATTTCTGCGAAGAAAACCCATGCCTTGCTTTTTCCTCCCTTATAATTCACGTCTTCCTTCAAGAGCTTTTGAAAGAGTGACCTCATCAGCATATTCCAAATCACCGCCGACGGGCAGACCGTGGGCAATACGGGAGAGCTTGATGCCTGAGGGCTTTAACAGCCTTGATATATACATCGCTGTTGCTTCCCCTTCAATATTAGGGTTGGTTGCGAGAATAACTTCTGTCACTTGATCATCCTGAAGACGTTTCAGCAGCTCCGGAATCTTAATATCCTCCGGGCCGATGCCGTCCATTGGTGAAATCGCGCCGTGAAGAACATGGTACTGGCCGTTATATTCCTTCATTTTCTCCATTGCGATCACATCCTTAGGGTCCTGCACGACACAAATAACAGACTTATCCCTTCTTGTGTCCTCACATATATAACAAGGGTCTTGATCTGTTATATGTCCGCAAATCGAGCAATATGTCAGATTCCGCTTCGCATTGACAAGCGCCTTAGCAAAATCCAATACTGTGTCTTCTTTCATACCTAGAACAAAAAAAGCCAGACGAACCGCTGTTTTCGGTCCGATCCCTGGCAATTTCATAAAGCTGTCAATCAGCTTTGATATTGGTTCAGGATACTGCATGTTTATTTATCCCCCTAGAATAAACCCGGTATGTTCATTCCTTTTGTAAATTGTCCCATTGTCTCATTCGTCATGTCATCCACTTTTTTGAGGGCGTCGTTTGTCGCAGCAAGAACCAGGTCCTGAAGCATTTCGATATCTTCCGGATCAACGACTTCTTCTTTAATGGCAATGTCTACAACTTCTTTTTGGCCGTTGACTTTTACAGTCACCATACCGCCGCCTGCTGTGCCTTCAAGCACTTTTTCAGCAAGCTCCTCCTGAGCCTTCGCCATATCCTTTTGCATTTTTTGCATTTGTTTCATCATTTTTTGCATGTTTCCCATTCCGCCACGCATATTCAATCACTCTCTTTCATCTTATTAGTCTTTTATTTCGATTAAATCCGCTCCGACAAGTTTTTTCGCCTCTGCAATCAGCGGATCTTCTTCAGCCGGTTCGTTTGATCCTTCACTTTCCTGCTGGTGATCATTTAAAAATTCTTCTCTTATTTTACCCCATTGTGCTTCCGGAACGCCAATCAAATCCATTCTTTTCCCGAGCATTGATTCGAGAATCTGTTCAAGATTCGTACGGACTCCGTTATTGTCTTCTGCAACCATTTTACAATGGATTTCGTATTTAAATTTAAGCACAAATGCCTTTTGAGCAGCAGCCACCGGTTCACTGTCATTCAACAGAGCCGCATGAGACACCTTATTCTGCTGTTTCAGGTGTGCCAGCAGCTTGCCCCAGCTGCTTTTAAGCTGTTCAAGTTCAGGTCTGGTGGCTTCCTTCAATATCTCATGAATTCTTCCGACCGGAGCTTTGTAATGGCTTTTTCCGCCTTTTTGAGGACGCGGAGCTTCTTTCGGAGCGCTTTCCATCTGAACCTTCACACCAGAGGTTTTCAGCCTTTCTACTTCCTGCTCAAGCTGCTGAATCTTATTCATCAGCATGCCGACCTCAGGGATGTCTCCGGCGGATTGCTGTGCCGTCTGGCATATTTTCACGACAGCCACTTCAAAAAAGATTCTTGGGTGGTTCGTCCACTTCATTTCCTGATGGCTTTTGTTCAGGATATCAATCATCTCATATAAAGCGGGGGCCGGTATGTCACCGCTCAGATTCCGAAACGTTTCATCGACCTTCACCTTCTCCAGGACTCCTTCTAAACCGGGAGCGGCCTGGTACAAGAGCATATCCCTGAAATAGAAAATCATATCTTCAATCAGTTTGGCCGCATCTTTCCCTTGCTGGAGCAATTCATTCAGTGTTTCCAATGCCTCGGAAACCTGTTTGCGGTGAAGAGCAGATGCCAGTTTTCCAATATAGTGCTGAGAAACGGCTCCGGTAATGAGCAATGCATCATCCACCGACAGCTCCTCGCCGCTGAATGATACGGCTTGATCGAGCAGGCTCAGCGCGTCCCTCATTCCTCCGTCCGCAGCACTCGCTATGATATCAAGGGCTCCTTCTTCCACCTTCAGCTGCTCTGCATCGACGATTGTCTTCATTCGTCCGACAATTGCTTTGGATGTAATCCGTTTGAAGTCAAAACGCTGACATCTGGAGATAATGGTTAAAGGAATCTTATGAGGCTCAGTCGTAGCTAATATGAAAATGCAATGTGCCGGCGGTTCTTCCAGCGTTTTCAGAAGCGCATTGAATGCGCCGATAGAGAGCATATGCACCTCATCTATAATATATACTTTGTAGGTGACGGCCGACGGGGCGAATTTTACTTTGTCACGGATGTCGCGGATTTCGTCTACGCCGTTATTCGACGCCGCATCTATTTCAATCACATCTGATATAGAGCCGTTTGTGATCCCCTTGCACGCCGCACATTCATTGCACGGTTCTTCTACGGGGGCGTGCTCACAGTTGACTGCTTTCGCAAATATTTTAGCTGCACTGGTTTTTCCCGTTCCCCGCGGTCCAGAAAACAGATATGCATGAGAAAATTTCTTTTGCAAAAGGGCATTTTGCAGCGTTTTCGTAATGTGTTCCTGTCCGACCACATCTTCAAACTGCTGAGGCCTAAATACTCGATATAAAGCTTGGTAACCCACAGGATGCGCCCTCCTCTGTTATTCATCATGTTTATTATACATGAACGTGCTTTTAACGCCAAAACCCGTTTTTCATATACGAAAAAACTCACCTGCCATAAACAGGTGAGTCTGAAATTTGATGATTGATTTACCGTGCACCTTCTGTCGATTCGCTACCCTAAGCGTTACTTAAGCAGTTAGCTCAGCCCAGGCAACCCTGCGGCACATGAGAGGTTTCACTTAATGCTGCTTCCTTCCGGACCTGACATGGTTCATGAATTCCCATTGCGCAGGACCCAGACGTCAACGCCACTTACTTAAGGCAGACCTTACAGTAAACGAACCTCGAGAAGGGATTCGGCCCCGCTAGAGCGGATTGCGGGTACAGGGCACCGCTACCTCCCCGCTTAGCACGGCAAAATAAATATCAAATTTTTATATGCGCACCATTCATGATGCACACATAAGTATATCTGCTTCAGGCAGAAAATGCAACCGTACTACTCAGACAACTTTTTCCTCATGTCTTTCTTTTGCCGGCGCAGCTTTCTGAAAAAAGCGCTGAGCATTTCTCCGCACTCTTCTCCGAGCACGCCGCTCACCACTTCCGCTTGGTGGTTGAACCGCTCTTCCTGCAAGAGGTTCATCAGCGTTCCTGTACAGCCCCCCTTGGGATCAAATGCGCCGAATACGACCTTATCGACTCTCGAAAGCACGACGGCTCCCGCACACATCGGACACGGCTCCAAAGTGACATAAAGAACGGCATCCTCAAGTCTCCATGTCCCCAGCTTACGGCACGCTTCGTCTATCGCCAGCATTTCGGCGTGGGCAAGCGACCTCTGTTCAGTCTCCCGCAGATTATGCGCCCGCGCCACGATCTCATCGTGCAAAACAAGAACTGCTCCGATCGGCACTTCACCTTTCGCTTCGGCTTTCTTCGCTTCTTTTATGGCTTCTCTCATATAATATTCATCATTCATAGGTTCGAGCTCTCTTCTTAAGTTTTTTCATGTCTCATAAAGGTTAAAATAGGAATACCCCAGCAGAAAGGAGTTGCCGGTATTGTCTGAACCTAACAACACAGCCCTTCTGATTGTCGATATGATTAACAATTTTCAATTTGATATGGGCGAACGTCTTGCTGAAAAAACCAAACAAATTGTCCCCCGTATTTTATCATTAAAGAAGCATGCAAAACAAAACAACTGGCCGATTATTTATATTAATGATCATTACGGGCTCTGGAAGGCTGATATTGATGCCATCAGGGAGGAATGCAGCAACGACAGAAGCGCCCCCATTATAAAAGATATTTCGCCTCAGCCGGATGATTATTTTCTCATTAAACCGAAGCATTCCGCTTTTTACGAAACGGCGCTTCACACCCTTCTGACCGAATTACAAGTGAACCGATTAGTCATCACGGGGATTGCCGGGAACATTTGTGTGCTGTTCACGGCCAACGACGCCTATATGAGAGAATACAGCATTGCCATTCCGAAAGACTGCACCGCTTCCAATAACGACGAAGACAATGATTTCGCTTTGACCATGATGGAGAATGTTCTCTTCGCAGAAATAACCACGGAAAAACAAATTACCGCCGAAAAATAAACATGATCAGCCTCCTTTTTTCATATATTTGATAGCGGATATGAAAGGAGGCGTTTTTCATTCAGATCTATATAGTGAAACGGGGCGACACGCTTTCCGCTATTGCGGCGCGCTACCGGACTGCCGCAAATGTCATTGCGGAAGCAAATAAACTGCCTAATCCAAATACATTGGTTGTCGGACAAACCCTTGTCATCCCGATTGAGGGTCAATATTACGAAGTGAAACAAGGTGATACTCTCGCGGCAATCGCCGGCCGTTTTCATATATCGGCCGCGGAGCTTGCGAGGGTTAACGGAATTCAGCCCGGCACCACATTGAGAGCCGGAACCCGCCTTTACATTCCGCAGCAGGCGAATAAGCCCGATATCGAATCAAATGCATATATAGAACCGCGGGGAACGAGCGTAAGCGCTAATCTCCAACAGGCGGCAAGGGAGGCCTCTCCTTATTTAACATACCTCGGCGCATTCAGTTTTCAAGTGCAGCGGAACGGGACTTTAAAGGAACCGCCTTTGACCAATTTAAAAAGCATCAGTGACAGGCACAACACCACACTGATGATGATCATCACCAACCTTGAAAATGACGCATTCAGCGATGAACTCGGGCGGCTCATCTTGAATGACAATACAGTGAAAACAAAACTCTTTCAGGAAATCGTCTCCACGGCTAAAAAGTACGGCTTTCGCGATATTCACTTTGATTTCGAATATTTACGTCCACAGGACAGAGAAGCCTACAATCGTTTTTTACGTGAAGCGAGGACGATTTTTCATCGGGAAGGCTGGAAGATTTCAACGGCGCTTGCTCCGAAAACGAGCGCGACTCAGGCCGGCAAATGGTACGAAGCACATGACTATAGGGCACATGGAGAAATCGTCGACTTTGTCGTGATCATGACATATGAGTGGGGGTACAGCGGAGGCCCGGCTCAGGCCGTATCACCTATCGGCCCTGTAAGAAATGTCATTGAGTACGCGCTGACGGAAATGCCTTCTTCAAAAATCGTCATGGGCCAGAATATGTACGGCTATGATTGGACACTGCCTTTTAAACAGGGAACGACAGCCAAAGCCGTCAGTCCTCAGCAGGCAATCGCTCTGGCAGCACGCCATAAAGTCGACATTCAATATGACGAAACCGCCCAGGCTCCATTCTTCCGATACACGGATGAAAATCAGAGACGGCATGAAGTATGGTTTGAAGACGCACGATCCATTCAAGCGAAATTCAATTTAATTAAAGAACTTCATTTAAGAGGAATCAGCTATTGGAAACTCGGCCTTTCTTTCCCGCAAAACTGGCTTTTGCTCGGCGATCAATTTCATATTGTGAAAGAGACGTTTCGTTAATTGGAAGCGTCTTTTTTCATGGGCTTTTCTGAGAGTGTGATACAATATAAAGGCCGGCAGCTGACGGATGTTTGCAGAATTAAGGAGGATTTTCAATGAACAGAGCCCCTTTTATCGCGGTAGAAGGTCCTATCGGGGCAGGAAAAACGACACTCGCTACGATGCTTTCTGAAGAGCTCGGTTTTCCTATGATTAATGAGATTGTGGAAGACAACCCTTATCTCGATAAGTTTTATGACAATATCGAGGAGTGGAGTTTCCAGCTTGAAATGTTTTTTCTATGTCACAGGTATAAACAGCTTGAAGACACCGATCGAGATTATTTAAAACAAGGACAGCCCGTTTTGTCCGATTATCATATTTATAAAAATGTTATTTTCGCAGAGCGTACATTGCACGGCCAAAAGCTTGAGAAGTATAAGCAGATCTATCACCTGCTCACTCACGACCTGCCGAAGCCGAATATCATTGTATACATAAAGGCAAGCCTGCCGACATTGCTTCAACGCATCGAAAAACGCGGGCGCCCGTTTGAGAAAAATATCGAGCATCAATATCTGGAACGTCTCATTACAGATTACGACACAGCCATCAGACAGCTTCAGGAAGAAGACCCGGATATATCTGTACTGACCATTGACGGTGATACTGAAGACTTTGTTTTGAATAAGACAGACTATGAAAGAATTGCCCGTCAGGTAAAGGAGCTTATTAAATGAAAGACATTCATATTCCAAACAACGCCATTATAACAGTAGCGGGAACGGTAGGAGTCGGAAAATCGACTTTGACCAAAGCTTTAGCAAAACGGCTCGGGTTTCATACCTCACTCGAGGAAGTGGATGAAAACCCTTATTTAGAGAAGTTTTATCACGATTTTGAACGTTGGAGCTTCCATTTACAAATTTATTTTCTGGCTGAGCGGTTCAAAGAGCAGAAAAACATGTTTGAATCAGGCGGCGGATTCGTGCAGGACCGTTCGATTTATGAAGATACAGGCATATTCGCAAAAATGCATGCCGATAAAGGAACCATGTCGCTGACAGATTACACAACATACACAAGCCTATTTGAGGCGATGGTCATGACGCCGTACTTCCCGCATCCTGATGTTTTGATCTATTTAGAAGGCGACCTTGAAAACATTATAAACCGGATTGAAAAGCGGGGCCGCGAGATGGAGCTGCAGACAAACCGCTCTTATTGGGAAGAGATGTATACACGGTACGAAGACTGGATCAGCGGTTTTAACGCCTGCCCTGTGCTGAAAGTGCGCATTGAAGATTATGACCTTGAAGCTGATGAACAGTCACTGGAACCTTTGATCGAAAAAATCAGTCACGTGATCAACGAAAACAGAAATAAATAAAAACAGCAAAGCGATTTTCCCCGGACAGAGAAAATCGCTTTTTTTGCATATAAAAAATCCGCTGCATCACATGCAGCGGACAAAACAATCTCCAATATATGCTCGAGTTTCATTAGGTTTAAAATCAATATGGCGGAGGAAGAGGGATTCGAACCCCCGCGGGCTTTGACACCCCTGTCGGTTTTCAAGACCGATCCCTTCAGCCAGACTTGGGTATTCCTCCGTATCGACATTTAATAATATAACACATGACCTAAATTTCAGTCAAGCGCTTTTTCATATTTTTTATTTCATTTCTTAAACGGCTTGTCCGTCAGCTTTACTATCATACAAAAGTCTTGCGTCCAATTCAACCTCAGTATGCCATACGGGCAGGAAAACACAGTAAAAATCAAGAATAGATTCAAACAGATAACCTGCTCATAAAGGTGGAGAACATAATGAAAATCATTATTGCACCGGATTCTTTCAAAGAAAGCATGACATCAAAAGAAGCCGCTGACAGCATAGAAAAAGGATTCAAAGCGGTCTTCCCTGACGCGGAATATATCAAGATACCCGCGGCCGACGGCGGAGAAGGAACCGTTCAGGCTTTGACGGATGCCACTGGCGGAAGCATCATCAAAAAAACTGTGACCGGTCCGCTGGGAATGCCGGTAAACGCCGCATATGGACTTCTGGGAGACGGACGCACAGCAGTCATTGAAATGGCGGAAGCATCGGGACTTCATCTCGTTCCCCGCCATCTCAGAGATCCGTTGAACACAACGACAAGAGGAACGGGTGAACTGATAGCAGATGCAGCTTCCCGCGGGGCGGGTGAGATCATCATCGGGCTTGGCGGGAGCGCAACCAATGACGGCGGAACAGGAATGGCGAGCGCGCTCGGTGTGCGTTTCTTAAATGAGGAAGGTCAGGAGATACCTGATGGCGGAGGCGCTCTGCACACCCTAGCTTCTATTGATATAAGCGGTCTCTCTCCTGATCTGAAACATACCCGTATCCGTGCCGCATGTGATGTCGAAAATCCTCTGACCGGTAAAAACGGCGCGTCATATGTCTTCGGCCCGCAAAAAGGGGCATCCGAGAAGACTAAAGTTGTATTGGATCGCAACTTACGCCATTTCGCTGACGTATTGAGACGTCAGCACGATATCGAAGCGGATACCGTAAAAGGCGCGGGCGCCGCAGGGGGACTGGGCGCCGGACTGATCGCTTTCTTACAGGCAGAACTTCAAAGCGGGATTGATGTTGTATTAGATACACTGTCCTTCTCAGATCAGATAAGAGGCGCTGACCTTGTCATTACCGGAGAGGGGCAGATAGACGGACAAACGATATTCGGCAAAACCCCCGCCGGGATCGCCGCACGCGCATCTGCTCAAGAAATTCCCGTTATCGCATTGGCGGGCTCCTTAGGCAAAAATTTCGAGCAAGTTTACAGCGCAGGAATAACGGCTGTATTTTCTATCGTGCCGGGTGCTGTAAGTCTTGAAGACGCCTTAGCATCCGGCCGTTTTAACCTTGAAAGCACAGCCCGGAATGCCGCCGCTCTATACCGGGCAGCAAAAAAGGCGCGCCTCTAGGGCGCACCTTTTACGGTTTGATGACTTCTTTATTTCCCATATAAGGACGAAGCACTTTCGGAATGATGACACTTCCGTCTTCCTGCTGATAGTTTTCTAAGATGGCAGCTACTGTTCTGCCGACTGCAAGACCTGAACCGTTTAATGTATGCACATGCTCCGGCTTGCCTTTCGCTTCGCGTCTGAATCGAATGTTTGCGCGTCTCGCCTGGAAGGCCTCAAAGTTACTGCAAGAAGAAATTTCACGGTATGTGTCTTGGCTTGGAATCCATACCTCAATATCGTACTTTTTCGCGGCTGTAAAGCCGAGATCACCGGTACACATGCTCATGACACGATACGGCAGTTCAAGCAGCTGAAGCACCCGCTCAGCTTGATTCGTCAGTTTTTCAAGCTCTTCATAAGAATCTTCCGGCTTCACGAATTTCACAAGCTCAACCTTGTTGAACTGATGCTGGCGGATCAAACCGCGTGTATCACGGCCGGCAGATCCCGCTTCTGAACGGAAGCAAGCGCTGAATGCGGCATAATTGATCGGCAGGTTCTCACCGGATAAGATTTCATCGCGGTGCATATTTGTAATCGGCACTTCCGCCGTCGGAATTAAGAAATAATCTTCTTCTCTGATTTTAAAAGCATCCTCTTCAAATTTAGGAAGCTGTCCCGTACCTGTCATGCTCGTACGGTTTACCATATAAGGAGGAATGACTTCCGTGTAATCATATTCATCAACGTGAAGATCCAGCATAAAGTTGTAGAGCGCGCGTTCGAGGCGGGCGCCTAATCCTTTATAAAACACAAACCGGCTGCCTGTTACTTTTGAAGCGCGTTCGAAATCAAGAATGTTTAAATGGTCTGCGATATCCCAATGCGGTTTCGGCTCATATGAAAATGCCGGCGCCTCTCCCCACTTGCGGATTTCAATGTTATCATCTTCCGTTTCCCCAACGGGCACTGAATCGTGCGGGATGTTCGGAATAGACAGAAGGATGGTTTCGAGCGTCGTTTCGACAGTACGAAGCTCTTCATCAAGCTTCTTAATTTCTTCGCCCACTTCGCGCATCTCTTTAATAATATGATCAGCGTCTTTTTTCTCCCGTTTCAAAACGGCGACCTGCTGAGATACTTCATTGCGTTTTCCCTTCAGTTCTTCTACTTTACCGATAAGCTCTCTTCTCTTTTCGTCCAGCTCTTCAAACTTGTCAAAGTCAGATAAGTCTTCGCCTTTTGGAATGAGCTTCGCTTTCACCTCTTGAAAATTGGCTCTCAGCACCTTCGTATCAATCATGCCTAACAACTCCTATCTGTTTTTATCGAAAATAAAAAAGAGCCCTCATCCCCTAAAAGGGACGAGAGCTCTCGCGTTGCCACCCTGATTGAAAACAAGCTCACACTTGCTTCCCGCTTTAACACATAACGGTTTTCCCGTAAATGCCTACTTGGTTTCAGCATTTCGCTCAAGGACGGATTCGGACAGCATCTTTCACCGATTCGCACCACCCATCGGCTCTCTTTGAAAGAGGGGCCCCCTACTGCTTCCTGTCAACGCTTTTCGATCTTTATTTGTGTTTATAATGTACTATAAGTATCAGCGGTTTTCAACTGTTTTATACAGCTGTTTCCTGCTTATGCTTTTCCGCCATCTTCACAAACAGCTCTGTCACCCGGTGATCATCCGTCAGTTCAGGATGGAACGAGCAGCCGAGGAAATTCCCCTGCTTTGCAGCCACGATGCGTCCGTTATGCTCACAAAGCACTTCAACATCTTCTCCGGCTTCTAAAATATGCGGCGCGCGAATAAATACACCCGTAAACGGCTCATCAAGGCCTTTAATCGTCAGATCAGCTTCAAAGCTGTCGACCTGACGTCCAAAGGAATTACGCTCGACGACAACGTTCAACAGCCCTAAATGAGCGTTATCCGTTCCCGCTATCTCTTTGGCTAAAATAATCAGACCGGCGCATGTGCCGAACATCGGCTTGCCTTGGGCGGCAAACTCGCGAAGCGGCTCCATAAAATGATACGTATCCATTAAACGCCGCATCGTCGTGCTTTCCCCGCCCGGCAGGATTAAGCCGTCGATGTCATCCAGCTGTTCAGGACGCTTAATGACGACACCTTTTGAACCACATGCTTCAATTGAACGAATATGTTCTCTTACTGCTCCTTGAAGTCCAAGTACACCAATTGTTAACATGCTTCCAGCTCTCCTATGGTTTTACCAGCCGCGTTCTTGCATACGCTGTTCCGGCAATAGATTTGAGATTTCGATTCCTTTCATCGCTGTGCCTAATTCTTTAGAAAGCTCAGCGATCAGTTTGTAGTCTGTGTAATGAGTCGTTGCTTCAACAATTGCTTTGGCGAATTTAGCAGGGTTGTCTGATTTGAAAATACCTGAACCGACAAATACGCCGTCAGCGCCAAGCTGCATCATCAATGCCGCGTCAGCAGGCGTCGCTACTCCGCCGGCAGCAAAGTTCACTACAGGCAGTTTGCCGTCACGCTTGATTTGAAGAAGCAGTTCATAAGGAGCGCCGAGGTTTTTAGCTTCAGTCATCAGCTCGTCATCGCTCATCGCAACAACTTTGCGCACTTGCGCGTTTACTTTTCTCATATGGCGGACAGCTTCCACAATGTTTCCTGTTCCCGGTTCGCCTTTTGTACGAAGCATGGAAGCTCCTTCGGCGATACGGCGCGTTGCTTCGCCGAGATCACGGCAGCCGCATACGAACGGGACTGTATATTCGTTTTTATTTAAATGAAATTCTTCGTCAGCCGGAGTCAGAACTTCACTTTCATCGATGTAATCTACTCCCATTGCTTCAAGGACACGCGCTTCAACGATATGTCCGATACGCGCTTTTGCCATTACGGGAATGGATACAGCATTCATTACTTCTTCAACGATTGTCGGATCAGCCATGCGGGCAACACCGCCGGCAGCGCGAATATCAGCCGGAACGCGTTCTAACGCCATTACGGCAACAGCTCCCGCCTCTTCCGCAATCTTCGCTTGTTCAGCATTTACAACGTCCATGATGACGCCGCCTTTTTGCATTTCCGCCATGCCGCGTTTTACACGATCAGTACCTGTTTGAGCCATTATTTGGTCCCCCTAGTCAATGTATAGTTAGATAATTTCTATCTCTTATTGTATCCCAGAAATACAATATTTCATATGGGTATTCTTATTTTACAGCGAGATGAATAAGATAGATATCATTTTTTTACTAATAATTTGGTTTTTTCAGTATATTAAGCAAAAGAGCCCTAACTTTCATCAGAGCTCTTTCTTATTTCTTAAAACCAGCCTGTTACCGTGTCAACGGCGCTGTTCCAGATACCGGAGAAGAATCCGCCGATGCCGCGCATCATCTGAACAAACCAGTTTGCTTTATCTACATCATTTTTCGTTACAAGATTCACGCTGAACTCTTTGGATTTGAGGAAGCCATAGTCTTTGTCACTGCCTTTGTATGTAACTGTCAGCGTTCCGACTTTCGTTCCCTTTTTCACAGGAGCCGTGATTTCTTTTTTATCTAAAGTCACTTCGGCTTTATAGTTCTTTTCATCCCCGCTTTTCACAGGAATAGAAAGCGCCTTGTCAGTAACAATATCGACTTGCTTGTCTTTCCCTTTTTCAACGTCAATCGTTTTGTGCCCTTTTACTTGAGAGCCTTCAGGGTAAAGATCTTTCATTGAGAAATTGCTGTTAAATGCGTAATCGAGCATTTTTTTCGTTTCATCAAAACGTCCGGTATGCAGGTTGCCTTTTGCGTTTAATACAACGGTGATGACCCGCATTCCGTTCCGCTGTGCTGTGCTTGTAAAACAAGATCCCGCAGAATCAGTAGAACCCGTTTTTAAGCCGTCAACGCCAGGGTATTCAGAAACAAGACCTTTTAACATGAAGTTCCAGTTCGGCATGTCCATTTCATCATCAGTGCCGGCTCTGAATTTCGTCTTAGCGATGCTTGTTGTTTTGAGAACTTCCGGATAATCAGTGATCAGGCGGTCTGCAAGAAGCGCCATGTCTTTAGCAGAAACTTCACTCTCTTCTTTAACGCCTTCTCCTTGCGGCTGCTTGCCGTGAAGGTCTTCATTCACAAGCCCTGTGGCATTTTTAAAATCATAGTTTGTCATGCCTAATTCTTTGGCTTTCGCATTCATTTCAGCGACAAATTTCGTTTCAGTTCCGGCAAGAATTTCGGCAACTGCAATCGCGGCTCCGTTGGCAGAGTAAATCGCCATAGCCTGATACAGTTCTTTAACCGTGTATTTGCCGTCTTTTCGAAGGGGGACGTTTGATAAACTGTTGTCTTGAGAAATTTCATAGACATAATCATCAGGAGTATACGTTTGATCCCATTTCACTTTTCCTTCTTTAATGGCTTCCAGAAGCAGATATTCAGTCATCATTTTTGTCATGCTGGCAATCGGCAGTCTTTTGTCTGCATTTTTACTGTATAAAATTTTTCCCGATGAAGCCTCAATCATTATCGCAGCTGATGCGTTGACATCAATCGGGTCATTGCCGGCTGCCTCCGCTTTAGACATCGGAACAAAGCAAGTTGCGGCCAGTGCCAGTACCACTAATGACACCAACAGCTGTTTCCATTTCGTGATGTTCAATCTTACGACCTCCGTCATTCATTTTAAATCTATAATTAAGCCGTTAAGGACATATTCAAATTCAAAACACAACAGTATAAATTTTATCACACTCGATATAAAAAAAATAGACAGAGTCAGCGACCCTGTCAAATGTTTTTTATTTGTAACAATTATGAGATTGTGTAGTTTGGTGATTCTTTCGTAATTTGGACATCATGCGGATGACTTTCGCGAAGTCCGGCACCTGTCATACGGATGAATTGAGCCTCTTCTCTTAAAGCGCGCAAGTCTTTTGAACCGCAATATCCCATACCTGAACGAAGACCGCCGACAAGCTGATACACTGTTTCTTCTACAGGACCTTTGTACGGAGTCCGTCCTTCGATACCTTCAGGGACGAATTTCTTATTTTCTTCTTGGAAATATCGGTCTTTACTGCCTTTTTCCATGGCAGCGACAGAACCCATACCCCGATACACTTTAAATCTTCTGCCTTGATAGATTTCAGTCTCTCCCGGGCTTTCTGAAGTACCGGCAAGCAGGCTTCCGAGCATTACGGCATGTCCGCCTGAAGCCAACGCTTTCGTAATATCTCCGGAGAATTTAATACCGCCGTCTGCGATAATTGTCGCGCCGTGTTTTCTCGCTTCAGTGGCACAATCATAAATGGCAGTGATCTGCGGTACGCCTACACCTGCAACGACGCGTGTCGTACAGATAGAACCAGGTCCGATTCCCACTTTGACAATATTTGCTCCGGCTTCAATCAGAGCTTTTGTCGCTTCAGCCGTTGCAACATTTCCTGCGATAATGTTCAGTTCAGGATATGTTTCACGGATTTTCGCAACTGTGTTCAGTACGCCTCTGGAATGTCCGTGAGCCGTATCAACCACGATAACGTCGACATTCGCTTCAACAAGCTTGCTGACGCGTGTCATTGTATCGCCTGTCACGCCTACCGCAGCGCCGACAATAAGGCGTCCGTGTTCATCTTTAGATGAATTCGGGAATTCGATAACCTTTTCAATATCTTTGATCGTGATAAGACCTTTTAATTTGTTTTGGTCATCCACTAACGGAAGTTTTTCAATTTTATGTTTCTGTAAGATTTTTTCTGCTTCGTCTAATGTGGTTCCCACAGAAGCCGTAACCAGCTCTTCTTTTGTCATGACATCACTGATTTTCATTGAATAATCAGAGATAAAGCGAAGATCACGGTTTGTAATGATACCGACAAGCTTTTGATCGTCTTTATTATCTACGATCGGAACACCGGAAATTCTGTATTTCCCCATCAAATGCTCCGCATCGAATACTTGATGATCAGGTGTTAAAAAGAAGGGATTTGTAATAACGCCCCGTTCAGAACGTTTGACTTTGTCAACATGTTCAGCCTGCTGTTCGATGGACATGTTTTTATGGATAATGCCCAAGCCGCCCTGTCTGGCCATCGCAATCGCCATAGCTGATTCTGTTACTGTATCCATTCCCGCACTGATGACAGGAATGTTAAGCTTTAACGTCTTTGTCAGTTCAACAGATAAATCCACATCACGCGGAAGTACGTCTGATTGAGCCGGTACGAGCAGTACATCATCGAACGTTAAGCCTTCTTTTGAAAATTTACTTTCCCACATTAGTAAATCCCCCTCTTTTCGGCAAAATATTATATGTAGATTATCAACTAGAAAACAGCATGTCAAGGAAGCGAAAAAGAGTTGAAATATTTAGATAAAGGAAAGGGTTTAAAAATACATATGAGAGATCATGAGTGGAAAGAGTTATCATTATTTTATTCCGTAGAATCTTCCCAGAAATTTCTAAATAAAGTCTATACAGAAAGCGGCATGGAAGAACCAAAACGATATGCGTTTAAGAACAGTGAGCGCTTCATATTCTTTATCAAACACGCCGAGTCCTTCTATAAGCAGGCATCTCTTTCCCCTTTAGAAATTAAGCCTATTCTGTTGTTTTACGGGATGTCACAATTGCTGAAAGCCTGTCTTCTGACCACAGATCCAAGCTATCCAAGCCACGCCTCAGTACTCGCGCATGGCGTGACTGCCCGGAAACGCAAAAAGCAAAATTACTCCTTTAGGGATGATGAAGTGAAGGTGCAGCGCAATGGTTTATGTATTCATGTAATGAAGCACTTATTCGGGATAGCTGGTCTTGAGGAAGAACGGTACACAATGAAGAAATTGATGACAGCCATACCTGAATTGCATACTGTCTTTTACTTCCAAGAGAAAAAGAATTGGCTGACCCGAGTAGAGCTGAAAGATGACCTTATTTCAGTGCCTGAGCATGCGGTGATTCATTACAATATGTCTGATTCCCGCTTTGCTGAATATATCAGCCATCATTTGAAGTGGTCTTTTCTGAGGAAAGACCATAATCACTTGGTTTTTGAGGCTGACCCGATAGACAAAGAACCTTGGTCTTCGCCAAATTTATTGTTTCACTTGGAGAAAAATCAATATTACATTCCCTCTCAGCGTGATCACTTCCTGCATCTTCCGGAAATGATTATTCATTATTTGGTTCTCTACAATATCGGGATGATTGCGAGATATGAAACGGAGTGGTGGTATGAACTGCTGACACAGCATGTCAGTGATGATTATGTGATGATCCGCCGGTTCTTAGAGGTCACGGAACGCAAATTTCCGTATTACGTTTCTAATTTCCTGAAGCAATACTTATAAACAAAAAAGGCAGCTCATGATGAGCTGCCTTTACCGTAATGATAGCTTGGCGGCGTCCTACTCTCACAGGGGGAAACCCCCGACTACCATCGGCGCTGAAGAGCTTAACTTCCGTGTTCGGCATGGGAACGGGTGTGACCTCTTCGCTATCGCCACCAAACCATTGAGAGTGTTCTCTCAAAACTAGATAACAGTAAGCATACATTCAAATTGGTTAAGTCCTCGATCGATTAGTATCTGTCAGCTCCATGTGTCGCCACACTTCCACCTCAGACCTATCAACCTGATCATCTTTCAGGGATCTTACTTCCTTGCGGAATGGGAAATCTCATCTTGAGGGGGGCTTCATGCTTAGATGCTTTCAGCACTTATCCCGTCCGCACATAGCTACCCAGCGATGCCCTTGGCAGAACAACTGGTACACCAGCGGTGCGTCCATCCCGGTCCTCTCGTACTAAGGACAGCTCCTCTCAAATTTCCTGCGCCCGCGACGGATAGGGACCGAACTGTCTCACGACGTTCTGAACCCAGCTCGCGTACCGCTTTAATGGGCGAACAGCCCAACCCTTGGGACCGACTACAGCCCCAGGATGCGATGAGCCGACATCGAGGTGCCAAACCTCCCCGTCGATGTGGACTCTTGGGGGAGATAAGCCTGTTATCCCCGGGGTAGCTTTTATCCGTTGAGCGATGGCCCTTCCATGCGGAACCACCGGATCACTAAGCCCGACTTTCGTCCCTGCTCGACTTGTAGGTCTCGCAGTCAAGCTCCCTTGTGCCTTTACACTCTGCGAATGATTTCCAACCATTCTGAGGGAACCTTTGGGCGCCTCCGTTACCTTTTAGGAGGCGACCGCCCCAGTCAAACTGCCCACCTGACACTGTCTCCCCGCCCGATAAGGGCGGCGGGTTAGAAGGTCAATACAGCCAGGGTAGTATCCCACCGATGCCTCCACCGAAGCTGGCGCTCCGGTTTCCAAGGCTCCTACCTATCCTGTACAAGCTGTACCAACATTCAATATCAGGCTGCAGTAAAGCTCCACGGGGTCTTTCCGTCCTGTCGCGGGTAACCTGCATCTTCACAGGTACTATAATTTCACCGAGTCTCTCGTTGAGACAGTGCCCAGATCGTTGCGCCTTTCGTGCGGGTCGGAACTTACCCGACAAGGAATTTCGCTACCTTAGGACCGTTATAGTTACGGCCGCCGTTTACTGGGGCTTCAATTCGCACCTTCGCTTACGCTAAGCGCTCCTCTTAACCTTCCAGCACCGGGCAGGCGTCAGCCCCTATACTTCGCCTTACGGCTTCGCAGAGACCTGTGTTTTTGCTAAACAGTCGCCTGGGCCTATTCACTGCGGCTCTCTCGGGCTTGCACCCTAACAGAGCACCCCTTCTCCCGAAGTTACGGGGTCATTTTGCCGAGTTCCTTAACGAGAGTTCTCTCGATCACCTTAGGATTCTCTCCTCGCCTACCTGTGTCGGTTTGCGGTACGGGCACCTCTCACCTCGCTAGAGGCTTTTCTTGGCAGTGTGGAATCAGGAACTTCGCTACTATAATTCGCTCGCCATCACAGCTCAGCCTTCACGGGAAACGGATTTGCCTATTTCCCAGCCTAACTGCTTGGACGCGGATATCCAATACCGCGCTTACCCTATCCTCCTGCGTCCCCCCATTGCTCAAATGGTGAGGAGGTGGTACAGGAATATCAACCTGTTGTCCATCGCCTACGCCTTTCGGCCTCGGCTTAGGTCCCGACTAACCCTGAGCGGACGAGCCTTCCTCAGGAAACCTTAGGCATTCGGTGGAGGGGATTCTCACCCCTCTTTCGCTACTCATACCGGCATTCTCACTTCTAAGCGCTCCACAAGTCCTTCCGGTCTTGCTTC
>NZ_CP179922.1:0-10000 GCF_052055895.1 Bacillus sp. D7-8 | reverse complement strand
AGTTTCCAATGACCCTCCCCGGTTGAGCCGGGGGCTTTCACATCAGACTTAAGAAACCGCCTGCGAGCCCTTTACGCCCAATAATTCCGGACAACGCTTGCCACCTACGTATTACCGCGGCTGCTGGCACGTAGTTAGCCGTGGCTTTCTGGTTAGGTACCGTCAAGGTGCCGCCCTATTTGAACGGCACTTGTTCTTCCCTAACAACAGAGCTTTACGATCCGAAAACCTTCATCACTCACGCGGCGTTGCTCCGTCAGACTTTCGTCCATTGCGGAAGATTCCCTACTGCTGCCTCCCGTAGGAGTCTGGGCCGTGTCTCAGTCCCAGTGTGGCCGATCACCCTCTCAGGTCGGCTACGCATCGTCGCCTTGGTGAGCCGTTACCTCACCAACTAGCTAATGCGCCGCGGGTCCATCTGTAAGTGGTAGCCGAAGCCACCTTTTATGTCTGAACCATGCGGTCCAGACAACCATCCGGTATTAGCCCCGGTTTCCCGGAGTTATCCCAGTCTTACAGGCAGGTTACCCACGTGTTACTCACCCGTCCGCCGCTAACATCAGGGAGCAAGCTCCCATCTGTCCGCTCGACTTGCATGTATTAGGCACGCCGCCAGCGTTCGTCCTGAGCCAGGATCAAACTCTCCGATAAAGTAGTTTGACTGACTACGCACATCGCTGTGCGATTTATTTAAAACTTTGAATTAACAGGTACGTTTTGTCTTGTTTAGTTTTCAAAGAACTTTGTTGCTTCTCTCGAAGCGACCTCTTAATCATAACATTTTCAGTTTGCTAGGTCAATACTTTTTTAAAAAATATTTTCGCTAGGCTTGCCTTTCTATTAAAAAGACAACAAAAATGATTATATCAGCATCATCACTATGTGTCAAAGCTTTTTTTCATTTCTTTATATAGTAAAAGCGCAGCCTGTTACAGCTGCGCTTTTGCGTTTATACTTCTTCCGTTTCTTCCGGCTCTTCTTCATTCTTTTCCACAAGCGCCACAGTGGCTACATGCTCTTGATCAGACATGCGGATCAGACGGACGCCTTGTGTTACGCGTCCCGTAGTGGAGATATCATTAATATCCATTCTGATTAACACGCCGCTTGCCGTAATAATCATTAAGTCCTCTTCGCCTTTTGTTGCTTTCACGGTTACTAACGGACCGTTGCTGTCAGTGATTTTACATGTTTTAAGGCCTTTTCCGCCCCGGCTTTGAACTCTGTATTCTGAAGCCGGTGTGCGTTTGCCGTAGCCGTTTTCTGTCACTATGAGGACGTGGGAGTCTTCTTCAAGAATCTCCATGCCTACCACAACATCATCGTCTGTCAGCGTGATGCCTTTAACACCCGCAGCTGTGCGTCCCATTTGTCTTACATCTTCTTCAGGGAAACGGATCAGCAAACCGTTCTTCGTTCCGATGATGATTTGTTTCTTGCCGTCAGTCAGGCGGACGGCCATCAGTTCATCGTCTTCCCGGAGACCTAGGGCGATCAGCCCGTTATTCCGTATATTCGCAAACTGGGACAGTGCCGTACGTTTCGACACCCCTTGTTTGGTCGTAAAGAAGAGGTATTGCTCCTCATCAAACGTGCTGACCGGAATAATGGCATTAATCCATTCGCCTTTTTCAACCTCCAGAAGGTTAATAATCGGAATGCCTTTTGCCGTACGGCCGTATTCAGGGATTTCATATCCTTTAGAACGGTATACCTTCCCTTTATTAGAGAAGAACAGGATCGTATCGTGCGTTGATGTGGAAATTAAATGTTCCACAAAGTCATCTTCATTCGTTCCCATTCCCTGTACGCCTTTTCCGCCCCGTTTTTGGCTGCGGTATGTGGACGCTGGGAGCCGTTTAACATAGCCGTTATGGGTCAGTGTGATGACGATATTTTCTCTCTCGATAAGATCTTCATCTTCAATTGTTTCAAGACCGGACGTCACGATTTCAGTGCGTCTCTCATCATTGAAACGCTCTTTGATTTCATTGAGCTCTTCACGAATGATCTCAAGAACTCTTGCTTCATTGGCTAAAATATCTTTCAGCTCGGCGATAAGCGCAACAAGTGATTGATATTCCTCTTCAATCTTTTCGCGCTCCAGACCGGTTAATCGCTGAAGGCGCATATCCAGAATGGCTTGCGCTTGTTTTTCAGTCAGTGAGAATTGTTCGATCAAACCTGTTCTCGCAATTTCAGCCGTCTGGGAATTGCGGATAAGAGAAATAACGGCATCTAAATGATCGAGAGCAATTCTTAAACCTTCCAGAATGTGAGCTCTCGCTTCCGCTTTGCGGAGTTCGTAAGCCGTTCTGCGCCGGATCACAACCTTTTGGTGATCAAGATAATGCTCCAGACATTGTTTCAGGCTTAGTACCTTCGGCTGTCCGTCAACGAGCGCCAGCAGGTTGATTCCGAAAGACGTCTGCAGGGCCGTTTGTTTGTACAGGTTATTCAAAATGACGTGAGCATTGGCGTCACGGCGGATCTCAATGACGATTCTCATTCCGTTACGGTCGGATTCGTCTCGCAGATCCGTAATTCCTTCGATTTTTTTGTCCCGGACAAGATCTGCGATTTTTTCAATTAATCTCGCTTTGTTCACCTGATAAGGAAGTTCTGTGACAATAATTCTTTCTTTTCCCGATGATGTCTCTTCGATTTCAGCCTTAGCCCGGATTGTGATTGATCCCCGTCCGGATTCATATGCCTTGCGGATGCCGCTCCGGCCCAAAATCTGACCTGCAGTCGGAAAATCCGGGCCCGGGATGTATTCCATCAGCTCCTGGTTTGTAATCTCAGGATTCTCGCTTACGGCAAGCACGCCTTCAATGACTTCCCCAAGCTGATGCGGAGGAATATTTGTCGCCATTCCGACCGCAATACCGGCAGCTCCGTTTACGAGCAGATTCGGAAATCTCGAAGGCATGACGACAGGTTCTCTTTCTGCGCCGTCATAGTTATCTTGATAATCAATCGTATCTTTCGTAATATCCCGGAGGATTTCCATTGCGATTTTTGACATTCTCGCTTCTGTGTAACGCATCGCGGCCGCTGAGTCGCCGTCAACCGAACCGAAGTTGCCGTGTCCGTCAACAAGCATGTAGCGGTAGTTAAAATCCTGCGCCATTCTGACCATTGATTCGTAAACCGCTGAGTCACCGTGCGGGTGGTACTTACCGATAACTTCACCGACGATACGGGCAGATTTTTTATATGGTTTGTCACTGGTCATGCCTAAATCATTCATTGCGTACAAAATCCGCCTGTGAACCGGCTTCAGACCGTCACGCACATCCGGAAGCGCCCGGGATACGATAACGCTCATTGCATAGTCCAGGAAGGATGTCCGCATTTCCTGACTGATATTGACTTCACGTACTTGTGGTGTGTTTTGTTCACTCATTAAAAAAACCTCCCTGAAGTATCACATGAAATAATGTGGGAGTAGATTGTCCATTATGATCTTCAATACGATTTCACTATTCTCCATTATATCAATAAACTTGTGTTTATACACATTAATTTAGTAGAATATACGGGTTTTGCGGGTTTTCAGAGGCTTTAGAAGCCGCTTTGAGAAAAAAGCCTTATTTCTTAACGAAAATAAGGCTTTCTTGGTTAAATATCAAGATTTTTCACGTATCTGGCGTTTGCTTCTATGAAGTTTCTCCGCGGTTCTACTTTGTCACCCATCAGCATTTCAAAAGTCTCGTCAGCGTCCATTGCATCTTCAAGATTGACTTGCAGAAGCGTTCTGGTCGCAGGGTCCATTGTCGTTTCCCAAAGCTGAGTCGCGTTCATTTCTCCAAGACCTTTATAACGCTGGAGGCCGGGCTTAGGTGATTGCGGAAGCTCTTTTAACAGCTCATCAAGCTGCTTATCGTTATAAGCGTATTCCACCCGTTTTCCCTGCTGCACTTTATAAAGCGGCGGCTGGGCAATGTAGACATAGCCGTTTTCGATGATTTCCCGCATGTATCTGTAGAAGAACGTTAATAAAAGCGTTCTGATGTGGGCGCCGTCAACATCGGCATCCGTCATGATGACCACTTTATGATAACGCGCTTTTTCAAGATTAAAATCTTCTCCGATTCCTGTTCCGAGGGCCGTGATCATTGATCTGACCTCATTGTTTGAGAGAATTTTATCAAGTCTGGCTTTCTCAACGTTCAGAATCTTACCGCGCAGCGGCAGAATGGCTTGGAAATGACGGTCCCGTCCCTGTTTCGCTGATCCGCCCGCAGAGTCACCCTCTACGATATACAGCTCGGAAATGCTCGGATCTTTAGAAGAACAGTCCGCCAGTTTGCCCGGCAGATTGGAAATCTCAAGCGCACTTTTGCGGCGGGTCAATTCCCGCGCTTTTTTCGCTGCCATCCGCGCTCTTGCGGCCATTAAACCTTTTTCAACGATTTTGCGGGCTGAGTCCGGATTTTCAAGAAGGAATGTTTCCAGCGCAGAAGAAAACAGCGTATCAGTGATCGTTCTCGCTTCGGAGTTGCCGAGCTTCGTTTTCGTCTGCCCTTCGAATTGCGGATCAGGGTGCTTAATTGAAATAATGGCAGTCAGCCCTTCTCTCACATCATCCCCGCTTAAATTCGGATCATTTTCTTTGAAAATCCCTTTTCTTCTTGCATAGTCGTTTATGACACGGGTCAGACCGGTTTTAAATCCGGCTTCGTGCGTCCCGCCTTCGTATGTGTTGATGTTATTTGTGAAAGAATAAATGTTGCTTGTATAGCTGTCGTTGTATTGCAACGCAACTTCAACCGTTATGCCGTCTTTCTCGCCTTCGATATAAATCGGCTCTTCATGAACGACTTCTTTGGAACGGTTTAAGTACTCAACATAGCTTTTGATTCCGCCTTCGTAGTGGTACTCGTTTTTCCGTTCTTGTCCTTCACGTTTGTCTTCAATCGTGATGTTTACGCCTTTTGTCAGGAAGGCCAATTCCCGGACACGGTTTGAAAGCAGATCATAGTCGTATACGATTGTTTCTTTGAAGATTTCCGGATCCGGAACGAAGTGCGTAATCGTTCCGGTCTTATCAGTATCACCGATCACTTCAAGATCAGCCACAGGTACACCGCGCTCGTACGCCTGATAGTGGATTTTTCCGTCACGATGAACCGTAACGTCAAGAGTGGTCGACAAGGCGTTTACGACGGACGCCCCTACACCGTGAAGACCGCCGGATACTTTATATCCGCTTCCGTCAAATTTACCGCCGGCGTGGAGAACGGTCATGATAACTTCAACCGCAGGGCGGCCCATCTTCTCCTGGATACCGACCGGAATTCCGCGCCCGTTGTCCTTAACGGTAATGCTGTTATCTTTTTCAATCTCGATGTTAATATCTGTACAATAACCGGCCAGGGCTTCGTCAATACTGTTGTCGACGATTTCCCACACCAAGTGGTGAAGGCCTTTGCTGTTAGTTGATCCGATGTACATCCCCGGTCTCTTTCGAACAGCTTCCAAACCTTCTAATACCTGTATCTGATTCTCATCATAACTATTTTGCTGCTGTTCCATAGCCATGCACATTCACCTACACTTTTCTTAAACGATATATTCATTGTAAAGATCCGCTAAGAATCTATTTCTAACATAAATTGCGCACGTTTCTTCAGTGTGCCGGAAGATAAGGGAGAGTAATATATATTCTCAGTCGTGACTACGATAGACTTTGGCGTGCCGTTTACGGACGGCACTACTTTTTCTTTCTGTCTGTCCAGAAATTCTTCAACAATCGGCGATACATTGACCTTGCAGTCAAAAATGCCGACGATATCGCGTGTTGAAACGACAAAGTCGTCACCTAAATGAATATACAATCGCTCACCTCATTTCTTCACTTCACTAACGTACCGTTTTCCACACGGAACATTCCTGCTTGATGTAAGGTATCGTGGTCAATGCCATCCACGCTTGTCGTGGTGACAAATGTCTGCACACGGCCTTGGATCGTATGAAGCAAATGGGACTGTCGGTAATCATCCAGCTCGCTTAGTACATCATCCAAAAGTAAAATGGGGTATTCTCCGATTTCTTCATGAATCAAATCTATTTCGGCCAGCTTCAAAGACAAAGCCGTCGTACGCTGCTGTCCCTGCGAACCGTACGTCTGCACATCGCGTCCGTTCACATAAAAAAGGACATCATCCCGATGCGGTCCGAATAATGTGACGCCTCGTTCTATTTCTTTTTCTTTTAATTTCGAAAAAGACTCCTGGTAGCTGTTACCTATTTTCGACAAATCTTTGGGATCTGATACATCAAGCGCCGTGTGATACTTAAGCGTCAGTTCTTCAAGTCCCCGGGAAATGCCGGAATGGATCGGCTGCGCCCATTTTTCAAGCTGCGCCGTAAACTGCAGACGTTTGGCGACAACTTTTGCGGCTGCTTCAATCAGCTGATCAGTGAGAACGTCAAGCATGGTCCGGTCAGTCTGTTTCCGGCTTTGCAGCTGTTTCAGAAAATGATTCCGCTGTGAAAGGATTTTTTGATAAAGAGATAAATCATACAGATAAACGGCAGAAACCTGCCCGATCTCCATATCGAGAAATCTCCTCCTCACCTGAGGGCTTCCTTTGACGAGATTTAAATCCTCAGGGGCAAACATAATGGTGTTCAGCGCTCCGACATACTGACTGAGTTTTTGCTGCTCTATATGATTGACCTTGCCCTTTTTACCTTTTTTGGAGATGACAAGCTGCATCGGGATGTCCCCGTTTCGCTTCATCACTCTTCCTTCTATTTTAGCATAGTCTTCGTCCCACCGTATAAGTTCTTTGTCATTTGAGGTGCGGTGTGATTTTGCCATCGAAAGGACATAGATGGCTTCCATCAGATTGGTTTTGCCTTGGGCATTTTCCCCGATGATCACATTCACCTTGTTTTCGAATTGAAGCTCAGCGCGCTCATAATTACGGTAGGATGTTAATTCTAAATTTTGGATATACAACCGCTGTCACCCGCTTTAATTGACGACTTGAAATGAACCAAATCCTTCAATCGCGACCACGTCTCCAACGTAAAGCTTTCTGCCGCGGCGATTGTCAGGTTCATTGTTGACAGTCACCTCATGCTCGCTCAGAAACCACTTCGCCATGCCGCCGGACTGAATCACATCGGCTAATTTTAAAAACTGGCCAAGCGTAATCATTTCTGTATCAATCGAAATCGGATTTGCCATATTATCGACCTCTTTCAAATATCACTAATATCTAATTGTACTAAAAAATCCTGAAATAAGGAAAGGGAAAACTTGAGGGAGCGGCTGATGAATAGAAAAGCTGCCGAACTAAGCCGGCAGCACATTCTGTTTGATTAATACGTTCTGACCGGAAGGATGAGCTGAACGATGGTTTCATCATTCGGCGTACGGATAAGAAACGGTCTCATCGCTCCCGTAAAGCTGATACGGATGTCCGCTCCTTCAAGTACTTTCAGTGCGTCCATCATATATTTTGGACTGAATGAAATATTTAATTCCTCGCCGTCAATCTGGTCAGCCAGCACAGCTTCGACCACTTTCCCGATTTCCGGAGAATTTGATGAAATCTCCAGCGAATCCGCCGGTTTGGCAGAAAGCTTTACAACGTTGTTGCGGCCTTCTCTCGCCAATAAAGAAGCACGGTCTATCGCCTGTAAAAACTCCTTCGTGTTCACGACGATTTCCGTTTTGCTTTCCTGCGGAATTAAGCTGGTCGTGTCCGGATAGTTTCCGTCAAGCAATCTTGAGAAGAACAATACGTTTTTCGCTTTGAACAGAACTTGAGTTTCTGTAATGACGATATCAACCAGTTCTTGGTTGTCATCAAGAATTTTGCTCAGCTCGGTTAAGCTTTTCCCGGGAATGACCACGTTATAAGAGCTGTCTTCCGGAATATCAAGCTTCGCCTTTCTTAAAGCAAGTCGGTGGCTATCCGTGGCAGTGCATAATAATTCACCGTTTTCGACTTTCCAGTTTACACCTGTCAAGATAGGGCGTGTTTCTGAGGCGGACACAGCGAACACGGTTTGGCGAATCAGGTTTTTCAAAAGATCCGTCGGAATCTGAATGGCGTGATGCTCTTCGATTTGCGGCAGATGCGGATATTCATCTGCATCAAGGCCGTTTAAATTAAATTCGGCTTTTCCGGAACGGATAATCGTTAAATATTGATTTTGAACTTCGATTTCAACAGTCGCCATCGGCAGTTTTTTAACGATTTCGCTGAAGAAACGCGCTTGCAGCACGATACTTCCCGGCTGATCGATCGTCACGATTTCTTTATCATCATCTTCTTTCGGAATGAATGACTCGATTGAAATATCAGAGTCACTTCCTGTGAAAGATACTCCTTCATCTGAGGCGACGATCTTAATACCGGTGAGAATGGGAATTGTGGTTCTGGATGAAACGGCTTTTAGAACGTCTTGTACACTTTCGACTAAACGATCTTTTTGAATCGTAAATTTCATGTTTATCCTCCTAACGGATAATATAATTAATATATTTTAAAAATAGCAGTAGTAATAGTAGGGCCTGTGGATTTGTGGATAAGTTGTGAAAAAGACAGGAAACACAGCCTACCCACATGTGGACAGACTGTGTATGGCTATGAAAAAGTTATTCACACTTTCCCCGATTCATCCGAGGGCACTATTATTTAAGCAGTTCTTTTATTTCTTTCACCTGCTGCTGAAGCTGCTCGTCATCAATCAGCAGTTTTGAAATCTTTTCATGGGCGTGAATGACGGTTGTATGGTCTCTGCCGCCAAATTCTTCCCCGATTTTAGGCAAAGAAGAATCCGTCATTTCTCTTGAAAGATACATCGCAATTTGTCTTGGGAACGCCACGGATTTCGTGCGCTTTTTCGCTTTGAAATCTTCAAGCTTAATGTTGAACTGCTGTCCGACAATCCGCTGAATCTCTTTTATCGTAATGACCTTCGGCTTAGAAGACGGAATAATATCTTTCAATGCTTCTGCAGCCAGGTCTGCGTTAATGTCTTTATTGATTAAGGATGAATAGGCGACAACCCGGATTAATGCCCCTTCCAGTTCGCGGATGTTGCTGTCAATCTGATTCGCGATGTAAAGCATGACCTCGTTCGGAATATCAAGACCTTCCGCCTTCGCTTTTTTTCTCAGGATGGCAATCCGCGTTTCCAGATCCGGCGGTGTGATATCCGTAATCAATCCCCATTCGAACCGCGAACGCAGGCGGTCTTCAAGGGTCGGGATCTCTTTCGGCGGTCTGTCGCTGGAAATCACGATTTGTTTGCTTTCTTCATGAAGCGTGTTGAATGTATGGAAAAACTCTTCCTGTGTTTGTTCTTTTCCGGCTAAAAATTGAATATCATCTATCAAAAGTACATCAACGTTCCGGTAGCGGTTGCGGAAATCAACGGCTTTATTATCGCGGATTGAGTTGATGAATTCATTTGTGAATTTTTCAGAAGACAGGTACACCACTTTGGCTGAAGGATTATGATCAATGACATAATGGCCGATCGCGTGCATTAAGTGGGTTTTTCCTAAGCCGACTCCCCCGTATATAAATAAAGGGTTGTACGCTTTAGCGGGTGCTTCCGCCACAGCCAGTGATGCTGCATGGGCGAATCGGTTTCCCGATCCGATGACGAATGTGTCGAATGTATATTTCGGGTTGAGCATGCTTTGGGGAAAATCAGACGGTTCCTCTTTTGCCGCTTTTTTCACTTGCGGTTTCGGTAAAAAGTTTTCTTCGTCCTGATTTTGAGGAATGACAAATTTGACGCTCAATTCTTCCCCGGTTAATTCGTATATGGTATCTGCAATGAGATGTAAGTACCTGGACTCCAGCCAGTCTCTGGCAAATTCATTGGGAGCGGTGATGGTTAAGGTATCCCCTTGCAGCGAATGGGCTTTCGTCGACTTCATCCAAGTTTCGAAACTCGGTTTGCTTAGCTTTTTCTCAATTTGAGCTAGAGCTTGATTCCAAAGATCCAATATATTCTCCAT